>JAFNXM010000012.1 GCA_017383485.1 Bacteroidaceae bacterium | reverse complement strand
GTATGAGTTCTCTGCCATCTTGTGCTCATTGAGGTATTGCTCAAAGCGATCAATGAAGGTTGGAGTGGAACGCTTCTGCTCCACCTCCGGGAACATACAGCGGTTCACTACTTCTCGTACCCCAACAACAACAGCCATTTCGGCATCTACTCATCTGTTAACTTGGTGATGATGTCGGTGGCAAGAGTATTGACCTTCTTATTGTCAGCAGAAGAAAGTTTCCTTGTCTTGCCATAACCAGAGATGTCGTTATCCCAAAACTTACTCATGACAAGAATATCCGTTCTCACTTTGAGATCGAGATTCTTGTCACGCAAACGAAAACACAGATATGCGTTTCACTCTCGCCCTAAATTATTAAGGAACGGACTCTGCTCAGCGACCTTGCGCTTGCAATCTGTTAAATAAGTTGTAATTTTCATTTTTATCTTGCGCTTAAAATTTTCGCCGCAAAGATAAAAACTATTCCCGAGAATGTTCCCCTATATCCTAAACTAATCGCTCTTTCGTCAAGATAGTTTAAGATTCAATTTTTGCATATTCTTGCCTTTTTTCAGTCGTTTACACGAACAGACCTCCAAATCTCTAACAACTGATTTTAGCGTATTTTTGAGTACCAATAGCCCACGCCGATATGATATAGCGACCTATGAATGCACCAAAGATTGCATCCAAATGAATACAATCGTGGCTATTCATAGGAGTATGTATAATCATACCCACAGGACATCTACCGTTGCAGAGTTCAAGACAATGGTTCTGTAAATTTGCTAGATTTCAGAGAGTCCCAAACAGTGCGTAGTAAACGCCTTCATTATGTAATATCTCTCACTATTCCCACCCATCCGCCAGGGACAACTGCCTCCATTGAAGCATCTGCCACAATTGGCTCGGCGTGGACTGATTTGCTCTGACAAAGAGAGTTCACCTCCCCATCTCATCACAAAAGAGTCGTGAAAGACATTGCAAAAATAAATATAAAAAAAGTAAATAATGTGCTTTGAAGTGTTAAAAAAATAGGATAGCTATATTAGAAATGATCTATATAGATAAAAACACATACGCAAAGCCAATTGTAGAGTGCAATTTATGGATGGGGTACAAATGATCGCCTGAAAAAGCTTAGGCCTCGTAAAAATTTCCTTAGACCTTTTTCAAAAAAGGTTTAGGCTTTTTTAAATTTCCCTTAGGCTTTTTTGGGGGGGGCATGAAGGTGTGGAGTATAAGGAGTAGATCAAAGCGCAGAAATGCCTCCACGTATCACGGGTATCTTGGGTATTTTTTATAAACAACAGATGGCACTGATATTATTCAATAAATCTGTTATATCAGTGCCATCTGTTTAATCTGTTGTTAAATAATAATCCAGCAGATAGTTTTTTTGTCTCACGCAAATCTAGAAAATCTTTTAAAATATTTTTTGAATTTATTTTTTAGATTCCCAAGATTTGCGTGAGCTTTTTCTTCTAGCCTCACGCAAATCTGTAGAATCTTTTGAAATATATTTTTATAGATTCCAAGGAGTTGACTTTAACGTCGAACTTCGTTTGTGTGAACCCCAATATTTACTGGAAGATACACGAGATACCCGCGATACGCCGGAGATAACATATGTTTACATACCCCCTCCGCACCTTTGGTGCTCGTCCCCCTGACTCAGGTGGACATTGCAGAATGTCCCGAATGGTCAGCACGAGCGGAGCAAGTGCCCTCCGTGAAATCCGTGGAATCTGCGTGAGCTCCCCAAATAAAAATACGAGAAGATACACGAGATACGCTGGAGATATTTATCCACGTATCACGGGTATCCTGGGTACTTTTTATAAACAACAGATGGCACTGATATAACAGATTTATTGAATAATATCTGATACATCAGTGCCATCTGTTGTTAAAGCCTATCGATTTAGCACAAACTTCACAGTCACGCCAAAGTCTTGGGTGGTGATGGGGTATGACGAGGTGGTGAGGAGTGGTTTGTTGAACTGACGGTCGTAGTAGGCTGTGAGCGTAAGGTATTTGCTCAGCGCATAGTCAGCAGAGAATGAGATTTGCAAGGCACGATTGCCCGAGGTCGCTTGCGTCAGCGCCGTCATGATGTCGCGATTCAGACCACTCTGATTGCGGAAGGTCAAGTCGAAACGTAGGTTCAAGTCTTGACTGAAACCACCACTACTGCTCGAGCGACCCTTGGACGACGAACTGCTACTGCTGGATTTCGATTCGTCTTCGCCACCCTTCGCCGACTTACCCTTGCTGCGCTTATCGCCCTTCATACGCACTGCCTTGCGGGGGGCAAAGAGGTTGAGATCGGCAATCTTGTAACCGAGACCTACGACTAAGTCGTTGGAACGCGCCTCAGTGATTTGACCCGAAGTCATGCTGAGCGTCAGAGCACGTGTCTTGCGATATTCGACCTTGGCTGTGAGGTTGTTGTTGAAGGTCATATCAATACCTGCGAGGGGCGAGAATGTTTCGTTGAGTGATACGGTCGACATATCGTACATCGTAGATGGTGTGGGCAGACCAGTGGTAACGTCGGTGATGAAACCGTGACAGCCATTCATCGCCTGGAACGATGTGAATGTGTTGTACGAACCGATGCTATAGATGCTCTTGTACGAGTGGTTGATATTGAAACTCTTGAACACCTTCTTCATGCGTGGCAACTTCGCCAGGCCAGCGTACTTAATGGTCCAGTTGGGCAGCAATGCCGTCAGTGCAGGCATCAGCGACAATCCATCACGACCCGAGAGTGTGTAGGTATCGAGGAAGGCTGGTATCATGACGCCAGCTGAATATTGGCCCACTGTACCATTCTTGGGATCGAAAGGTTGTCCCGCAAGGGTAGACCCATGTGGATAGGTGCTGCCACGGTATAGTGCTTCAGCCTTCTGTTGGAAGTATTGCAACTTACCTAGGAAGCGGTCGAACGAAGCACTCTTGTATCCACGATCTACATCGCCCATCGATTCGAAAGCGGTGTGGATACTCATCGTCGTCATGTTGAAACTACCACTATAGGTACGTGGCATACCCTCAATCATGTACTGTGTAGAGGAGTTTTGCGACGTCGAACGTGAAGCATTCAAGTCAATCTTGACATCGGTGAAGGGTTCGAGCGTAGCACGTATTTGCAAGTCCTCGCCCATGTTGGATGTGGCTGGTGTGATGATGCTGTCGCTCTGTAACAACCACCCTTGCCGCACAGCGTGATCAATATAGGAATCGTCGACCATGCCAAAGGCGAAGCGCAGACCTGGTGCATAGCCGCCATCGGTGGCGCGCTGACCAAAGATGTCGCCAGCCAAGGGCAAGAAACCTGGCAACGCCATGCTATATTTATTGGTGTACGAGACACTGACATTGCGCACTAGCATAGCTACACGAGCAGTCAGTTGCAGACCTTGATACCACCCTTGTTCCTCCTTGCGCTTCTTGGGTTGTACGGTGATTTTCACCTTGACCGTATCTTGCGACAGGATTTGTATGCTATTATTGTCCAGCACCTTAAACTTAACGGGATACTTAGTGCCATCGGGACGCAATGCTGTGACACGTAGTTTCTTGCTACGCTGATTGTGCTTGACGGTGACGGTGGTGTCGGGTTTCAACTGCACCTCAGAGGTATAGTTTTTCTTCGCCTGATTCTTCTTGTTGGCTGCCGAATTGATACCCGAAGTCGAGAAGCGCTTATTCGCCTCCTTGAGGAATGGGATGTGGTTGTAGAGCGTCTCCATCTTGAGGCGTACATTGCCCGAAGCAGTGCGAGACGAAGATACCACACCACCCATATTCATGCCCGTGCTGAGCGACGTACCACGGTTCCAATTGTAGGTAGCGTTGTACTTAGCATCAGCGGTCAACCAGTCGAAAAGTGGCAGTTTGTTGAGCGGAACTTGCCACGAAGCATCAAAGTTCTGCTGATAAGTGAGCGGTGTACCCAGATGGCGAATGCTCTGCCATACAGAGTCCTTCCATGCCGTGTAGCGGTCGGGATAAAGGTCCTCGTTGACGGCAGTATAGGGTTGTTCTACCTCAGCATTGGTACCTGACGAGAAGTTGAAGTGGAGACTCTTGGCAAGGTCCCAACGTAGGGCGAAATTGCGATTCCATGTGAAGTCGCTGCTCCATGTCAGTGGCAAGGACTGATTTTCAAGGTTCTCCATATCACGCTCCTGCAACTCGTAGTAGCGGCGTACGAGGTCAGTGCTGAAGGTCAAGGACTGTGGCGCATAGTTGACGTTGAAATCCTTCACAATCTTCAACCACTTGCTCTTGCCCTTCAACTTCTTGAACGGTTCGAAGGGTTTGAAGTTAGGATTGTAGGCATATCCGAAGTTGACTTTCCAGTTTTCGTCCTTTTCCCAAGCAGTGACGTGTCCTGTGGTGTTGCGGCGACTATGTGAATAGCCCACGGTGAAGTTGGCGGGGTCGTAAGGCATCGAGTACTTCTTGCTCGCAATATCAAAGCGCACACCAGAGATAGAGAAGTTGCGATTTTCCACCACACGATCGGCGATATTCTTGATGCTATCACGCTCGGTGGTCGTAGCAGATTCGAGCGACTCTTCCATCTCCATATCCGTGTCAAGGGGATTGTAGCGAGGCGAAGTACGCTCCTTGCTATACGAATAATATATAGGCGCCTTGAGTTTCACCTTTTCGGGCAACAGACGACCAGCGTCGACATTCGTAGTGACTGAGTATTGGTAGAGGTTGTCGTCACGACGTTGCGATACGCCTTCCTCCAATCCACCGAAGCCATCAGTCTCGACATGCCCCGTCAGGTTGACACTTGCCAAATCGGACAGTTGCATATTGAGCGCTCCCTGGGCTGCCCATCCGCCCTTGTTGGAGAACTGTTGTAAGCGCAATTCGTTGGCCCAGACTTCAACATGTTGCAGCGTACGTGAATTGTTGCGCACCCCTATCATGATGGTACGCACCTCGCCCAACGAGGGATTACCAACGATGCTCACCTTGTTGGCAGGTTTGTCTGTGTCGTACTCGCTATAGGGCTGGTGGTAGGTGGCAAGACCTTGTGCCTTCTGCTGATTGCGATTGCGCTTCAAGTCGGTGAAGATACTGAGGTCAATGTCAAGCATATTTGATGCTGGCCATACGATACGAGCACCAGCGTCTGAGTTGGCATATTTGCCTTCGGGCGTCACAGCCAAGGGGATTTCGTATTCATAGAAGTTGTTCTTGTAGTCCGAACCAAGACGCAAGAACAGACTGGTCTGACCATCAGCGACGGGCACCTGACCAGGCAAACTGTTGGCGTGGATGAACATCTGCAAGTGTTTGTACCTGCGCAAGTCGAGTTGCAGGTTCTTGTAGATAGCACGTGCATCGCCCGAAGCAAGATTGCGCAAGGTCATCGAGATAGCTTGCTCGTTGTTTTGCAGCACTTGGTCTTGACCTGGGTCTATGACACGACTGATACCAGGAGGCAAGACATAGTTGACTGGCGTCTTCTCATTGTTCTCCTCAAAGTTGACCGCCGATACGCTCATCGTACCACTCACCTCTGGTGCCTTATCTGCATAGAGTGCTTGTTCGTACGAGCGCCACTGTCCATAGACCAAATCCAAGGTAGCAAGACGCAGAACGACAGGTTCGCTAAACCCTGTCATATACATACGGATAAAACGGATTGATGAGAAGTCGGCGATATTGCCTTGTCGTTTTTCGTATAGGTCGAGTGGAATACGGAAGAGGTACCAATCTACTTCTCGCTTCTCGCCATCACGTGTCTGAATGTTTGCCGTACGCTTGTCGACGATATAATTATTGCCCACTTGCATTTCCTCGGGCGAGATACGTACACGATACTGATAGTACTTCTCGTACTCGTTCAAAGTGTAGTCCTGGTTGATATCCTCGACGTCAGGTTGTGTCTTGTATGCCGTGCTGTATTTTTCTGGCGAATGGTCGGCATCTACCGAGTTGCCGTTAGGATTGTTGATATCCTTGTATCGCTGCAAGATAGGTACTTCTCGTTCATCAAAATCAGTACCACGATAGTAGTGATAGCGGTCGGCAGAGGGCGACATTACTATAGAATCGTAGACCTCGGGACGCACGATAGGACGGATTTGCTCGAGGTAATTTTTGTAGGCTGGGAATTCCAACTCTTCCTCAGATGTCAGACCGTTGTATCCCACGTCTTGTTTCTGGCGTGAATCACTAGCGGTATTGAAGGCATAGGTCACACTATTTTGTGTAGGCACCCTACCCCATTGGGTATCCACCACTTGCGTAGCATCACCATCTATGGGCAAGCCACTTTCATAGAATTTCTTGCCGTCCTTAAGGATGTCCTCGCTGATTTCACCTAGGTTAAAATAGAGGTCGCCCTGAGCAGGTAAAGTGCCGTTTTGACGAGACTTGATATAGGGGTCCATCATCCAGAACTCGAGGTACTCTATATTAGCACTTTCGAAATCGCTCGTTTCCAACTTGCGCATCATACCACCCCAACGCTTCTCTGGTTGCAGCAATTTACCGTCAACATCAAGGTTAGGGTCGAGGTTGTAAGGTCCACGTTCGTTGGGATAATAGGCCAGGTTGAGGACATTGAGCGTCGATGCCTCACGGAAGTTGATGCTCTTGTTGGGAAAGAGTTCGTTCTTGTACACTTCACGTACGTCGGGATCTGATAGTTGCTTCAAGTCGCCCTTGATATGCCCAGGGGTGATAGACGACGAACGACGTGTGAAGATAGGGTCGATAGTGTACCATGCCAATTTAGCACGATTGTATCCCGAGCGTACATCATTGAGCAAAGACGACTCGGCGAATGTAGAAGGCACACTACTGATGTTCCACTCCTCGGGGTTGCTGATGTCGATGCCATTTTTGGCATTTTCGAAATCATCGATATAGGAAGCGTTGCCTTGTGAACCCTTGTTCTTACCAGCAATGAGGTGAGCAAAATCAGCCGTTAGGTTGATGCTCGAAGGTGCTGAACATTCTATCAAGGGCAACTTATCTATCATATCCGTCAACCATTGACTCTGCTTCTTCCACGACAGGTTCAGTCCCCACAAAGTATTATTCAATGGTTCGCTACCCATCGAGACTTTTGTGGTGAGTGGTTTTTCGCCAAGGTGCATCAAGGTACCACCGATTTGGAAGTTGTTTGTGAAGTCGTACTGCCAGTTGACACCAAACATACTCTTGCGCTGCATGCCATAATCTGTGTTGCTCTCAAGGCTCACATTGACGTTGGTACCAGCATCGAGGATGCTCTTATTCAAAATCTTGACGATACCAGAGTAGTAGTCGACGGTATAGTCTGAACCTTCCATCAGGGTGACACCACCTGCTGTCACGACCACAGAACCACGAGGGATATTCATTGCACCGAGTTGGATTTCGTCACGCTTGGTTGCCTTGTATTCACCGACGATGCGGTATTTGTTCTTCTCGGCAATTTGCTTCGCAATAGTCTTGGTCGAGTCGTAGAGTTCTTGGTATACATAGCGATCCGCAACAGCAGGATTGCCAATAACACGACGCAGATTTTCGCCAAATGGTTCTGCTACGGGGAAGAAGATTCTTCCCGATTCAGAGTCAATCGTATAACCTTCTACAAAGTCAAAGTAAGCATTTGGGTTATGCTTGTTGTTATTGTCCAATCTATCGAGACCAACGAGTGAGAGAATCTTCTGATTCTTCAAATCGGGTTCGGGCAAATACGAGAGGTAGACGCCCGTAGAGTCGCTCAATATCTTGATATCCAACTTAAACTTATCCTTTTGCACAGACGTTGCACCAAGTGAATAAACGTTGCGCATCATCAAGTCCCAGTTGGCCATCTGAGGCGTACAGGCTGTATTCTTCAATGCTTTAACAAATAGAGCCGATTTGTTGTCTTTCAAGTCTGTAGAGAATTCGCCGACTTGATAGCGTGTACCGCGATAGGTATATTCGTAGGCAACGGCAAGTACTTGGTCAGGCTGGAGCGTCGTACGCAAAGAGATATAACCGAACGAAGCATTCAACTTATACTCAGATGACGTCAACAAGCGTGCAGATTCCAACTTCTCGTAATCATCTCCACCCACAAGACCAGCACCGTCGAGGACGGGATTGGTCATCGAGATATCACGAGCATCCACCCATTCGGTCGTCAGTGTTTGATACAGTCCATTGGCAGCATTGGTTGGAGGAATAAGCGAAGAAGTCCCCCACATGGGATTGCCAGTATGCTCTGATTCAGCCAAATCGGTCAGGGCGATAATATTCCTTGTATTATTGGTAGCACCACTCTTGTTGGTCACCCATACTTCGATACGATTGATATCAATACCCGAGACAATGTTGGGCAATTGCTTCATGTTCTCGTCGTAGCGTTCACGGAAGAAGTGTGAGAGGAAGAAGTGACGGTTTTCATCATATTCGTCGACTGGGATTTCAAATTGCGTGAGCTGCACCCCTCCCTTCGAGTTGACAGACTGACTGCTTGATTTCTTTTGTGACATTACAGTCTGCAACTTCAACTTACCAAACTGCGTGTCGGCACGGATACCAAAGAGCGACTGGGCACCACGTATCAACGACGAGTTGGAAGGTAGGGACACATTACCTGCTTCGAGAAGTTTGATTATCTCGTCCTCCTTGCCCTCATAGCGTAGTTTGATATTTTGTGTATCAAAATTGAAAGTTGCTTCCGAGTTGTAGTTAAAATCCATATTAACCTTGTCACCCACCTTACCCGAAACGCTCAGATTAATCTTTTCGTTGAAGTCGAAGCCAAAGACTCTGCGGTTGCGCTCAGACAACGAGGGGTTGTCGACAAAACGTGTATTAGCACCAATCTTCAGTTCTGCCGAACCTTGAGTCTTGATGCGTACACCGCCAGGACCAAATATTTTGCTGGCGGGACCAAGGTCAAACTTCATATCGGTGAAGTCAAATTTCTCTTTACCCTTAGCATCAAAGTCGTCTTTGTTCTTCTTGCGGAAGAAATCTATTGCTGAACGCTTGGCACACCATTCTTC
Source organism: Bacteroidaceae bacterium (assembly GCA_017383485.1). Lineage (GTDB taxonomy): Bacteria > Bacteroidota > Bacteroidia > Bacteroidales > Bacteroidaceae > Alloprevotella. The sequence goes on along the minus strand of JAFNXM010000012.1, from coordinate 40,838 downwards.
GTACTCCTTTGGCGACATATAGAAAGGTGCTGTGAGGAAGTTGTCACCCAATTTCGTACCAAAGCGATATTCACCAGTCTTTTCATCATAGAAAATATCTGTCTTCAGGTTCTCAGGATTGCGCAAATCTCCCGAAGTTTTTTCGGTCTTCATCTCCTCTGCTGAGGTCTTTTGTACGGGGAAGCGAGGTTGGATAGTATCAGAGACTTGGATATCAGTTTCGTCTATTTGCAAGGTACGGAATTGATTACCAAGAGCAACACCACTCAGTGTTACCCCCAGTACTATCAATAGTATTTTGTAATACAAATTCATTTGCGATTCCGTAGTCTTTTTTAAAGTAGACGAGTCAACTGGTAAACGAGTTTTTAGTGGACGAGTAAACTAGCCCTTGTCAACTTATCACAACATCTTCAAGGCAACCTTGATAACCTCTTCGACACGATAGGTAGGGTTGTCTTTCAAGATTGCTTTCACCACCTTGGTTGTAGGTGCTGGCGAGAATCCTAACATAACGAGAGCGGCAACAGCTTCTTCGCATACAGGACTAGTCTGCGCCTCTGCTTGCGCTTCCTGAACACTTGTCGCAGCAGCACCTGTGATACCGAGAGTGGCCACTTTGTCCTTCAGTTCCACAATGATTCTTGCAGCAGCCTTGGGTCCGATGCCTTTCACACCGCGCAGGGTTCTGTCGTCACCCGAACTAATGACATTGACCAACTCTTGCGTCGTAAAGGCAGAAAGCACCATTCGTGCCGTCTGACCGCCTATGCCCGACACACTCAACAGGAGCAGGAACAATTCACGTTCACGTTGTGTGGAGAAACCATACAGTTGATGGGCGTCCTCGCGTATTGCTTCGTAGGCAAAGAGTTTTGCTTCCTTCTTGTTCTGAATCGCTGTATAGGTATTGAGCGAGATAAACAACTGATACCCTACCCCACAAGCTTCAATCACTGCATAGGTGGGCGTCAACTCTGCCAATTCTCCTCTGATATAATCTATCATAATATATAAATATACAATTTTATAGTTAGTATACACCACGACTTGGCATAATACCATTAATATACTAAACGGCGTTGAGTCTGATTTATTGTATTCGTACTCGGTTTGGGAATATTTATTTTATTTCTCTAAGGTTAGACCTCGTTGAAAATTCCCAAGACCTTGTTTGAATTTTCCAAGACCTCGTTATAAAAAACCAAGACTCTGTTGGCGTGTATGATTTACTGAGACGAAATTATTTCTTCTTCAGTTGCTTCGCCGCCTCACGTATCTTCATAATCGTTGTCACATCTTCGTCGTACACCGAATACCAGCCTTGTGGTTCGTGTGGTGGGTCGATGAGATAGTCATGTCCTGGCAACCACTGCACATCGGTGGGTCTGCCTGCACCACTCCATCCCCAGAAGTTGCAACCTGCTATGCAACCATCGCCTTGCGCACTCTCGATGACCTTACTGAATATATAGGAATAGAAGGCATCACGTGCACGAGTAGGTGTGGCAGGTGCTCGGAAGGTATTGTCACGAGAATAACCAAACTCCTCTATCACCATTGGTTTGCCAGTCTGCTTAGCAATACGCATGTGCTCGGCAATGTATTCGTCTGCCTTCTGATAAACCATGGGCAAAGAGTTATAGAGTCTGTCGGGAGTAGCCCAACGCCAGTTCACGGGCCAAATATGCAACGTCAGATAGTCGATATGTGGCGTGAGGTGCAGACGAGTATAGAGCGCTTCGCTTGGACCACAACCGATTGTGCCCTCGCTACCTAGCGACACCAGGTGATTCTTGTCCCATTGCTTGATGCACGAAGCAGTCTTGACTACCCAGTTATAGAAACCTTGTTGTTCTGCCTTGTCGCGAGAGAAAGGTCTTGGTTCGTTACACAATTGCCATGACATTATCGCAGGGTCCTCAGCATAAGGTTTGCCCGTAATCGTATTGGTACGTGTGACGATAGACTTCACGAAGTTCAGATAGAGCATCTGCGCCTTTTTGTCGGTAGAAAATGCTTTGGCATAGTCCACATAGGCATTATATCCCTCGCCACCCGAAAATGGCGAATCACCATGACCCACTTCTCTGAGATAGAATCCGTAACCACCGCTCCAGTCCCAAGCATTGTTCAAGTAGAGCACAGCGAGCATATCACGCTTTTGCAACTCGACCATTAGATAGTCCAACCCTCTGAGCAAGGTATCATTGAGAACGCCTGGCGCTTCCTGCAACACGGGATATACGGTCACTGCATTCTTTGTGCCACGGTCTGCACCGACGAGGATGCGCAGATTCTTCACGCCCAATTTCTTCAATTGGTCCAATTCTTTGGTCAGGCGTTCACGATTGCCTCCTTGTCCCTCTGATGCCAAAATCGGGGCGTACCACATATTTGTGCCCACGAAGTAATAAGGCTTACCATCTTTGACAAGTTGACCATTTTTCACTTTCACGAAATCTGTTGCCATAGCGTTGACAGAGATAATGAACAGAAACAGAATTTGAAATATCTTTTTCATGTGTATAGGATTTTATTGTTTAAGGGGTAGTCTTTGCTTGTTTCAAACAAGGTTTGACTAAAATAGAACGGGACGATTATCACGAGCCTCATCCAAAGTCGTTAGTGGTTTTTCCTCCATGTTGAGATGACGCTCGACCACTTGTTGATGCTCTGCCTCATTCTGAGCTACAAGGGCATCACGGGTATCGGGACTTATCAGTTGGGTAGCGACGGGAACTACAAGCGAAGCATTGTTTATCCAAGTCACAGGACCATCGTAGAGGGGTGAAATCTTCAATGCCGTATGGAGTTTGCTCGTAGTCGCACCACCTATCAGCAGGGGGATACGCAAACCTGCTGCTTGCATCGCACGAGCGACTTCTTCCATTTCGTGCAGACTTGGAGTGATAAGGGCGCTAAGTCCGACCATATCCACTTGATGCTCGATTGCTGCTTGAACGATATCCTCGGTCTGACACATCACACCCAAATCTATGACTTCAAATCCGCCACAAGTCAAGACTACTGCGACGATATTTTTGCCGATATCGTGCACGTCGCCCTTGACCGTTGCCATCAATACTTTACCACGACTTGGAGTATCTGTTGCACCTTGAAGCAAATGTGGACGCAACACTTCGACTGCTGCCTTCATCGTACGAGCAGCCTTGACTACCTGAGGCAGAAACATTTGACCGGCACCAAACAGTTCGCCTACACGGTTCATACCTGCCATCAATGGTCCCTCGATAATTTCTGCAGCACTGGGGTATTCTTGCAAAGCGATTTCAAGGTCTGCCAACAAGTCCTTTTGATTGCCTTGCTGGAGATAATGTGACAACCTTTCACATAGCGACATGGCCTTGCACTCGTTACTCTCTTTCACCGCACCGCCGACAGTTTTCTCATGATACTTTTCTGCCACTGCAATCAATCCCTCGGCACCTTCACCACGGCAATACAGGGCATCACTGATAGCGCTTTGCAGTTCAGCAGGCAGCGTTTCGTAGGCAATCTGTGTACTTGGATTCAATATAGCCATATCCATACCCACTGCTCTCGCATGATGCAGGAACACCGTGTGAATCGCTTCACGAATATAGTTATTGCCACGGAACGAGAAGGAAAGGTTGCTCAATCCGCCGACTATATGCGTAGAGGGGAAATGTTGCTTTATCCACTCGATAGTACGGATGAAATCAAGGGCATATTGGTCGTGCTCATCAATACCTGTACAAATCGCCAGGATATTAGGATCGAATATGATATCATGTGCAGGCATACCGACTTGCTCTGTCAAGAGGTGATAGGCACGTTCACAGATAGCGATTCTGCGTTCATAAGTCGTCGCTTGACCCTGCTCATCAAACGCCATCACTACGATAGCAGCACCATATCGGCGTGCTCGGCGTGCTCGGTCTAAGAAAAGCGCTTCACCCTCTTTCAACGACAAAGAATTGACAATACATTTGCCTTGGACACACTTCAATGCTTGTTCGATGACGTTCCAGTCTGACGAGTCTATCATAAAGGGTACACGGGCAATTTCAGGTTCTGCGGCAAGCAAGTTGAGAAAATGTGTCATTTCCTCGACTGTTTCAAGCATAGCGTCGTCCAGGTTGATATCAATGCACATGGCGCCGTCCAGCACCTGCTGACGTGCTATTTCTATTGCCGAGGTATAATCTTTCTCCTTAATGAGTCTTAAGAACTTACGAGAACCTGCAACATTACATCTTTCACCAATTGCAAGGAAAGCATTATCGCCAAACAGAGACGTTGCCTCAAGTCCAGAAAGGGTGAGTCGCTCGTCGGCAGGCATTGTTTGTCTGGGCGATGTGAATTGAGGTAGTGGGCTAATCTCTTGGGTAATTGCAGCGATGTATTCGTTAGTCGTACCACAGCAACCGCCTATGATATTCACCACGCCTTCTTCGATTAGTTCTCTTACCAAACGTGCCATATCCTGTGGTGTCTGATCGTACTCGCCAAGGGCATTGGGCAAACCTGCGTTGGGATAGGCCGAGATATAGCAAGGTGCTATTTGTGACAAATGTTTGAGAAAGGGTTTCATTTGGTCTGCGCCAAACGAACAGTTCAACCCTACCGAGAAGATGGGATAATGCTGTACGGATGCCCAAAAGGCGTCTAAGGTTTGACCAGAGAAGGAACGTCCTGCCTTGTCTGCAAGGGTCAAACTTAGCATCACTGGCACTGCCGCAAAGCGCTTGAACGCTTCTTCAGTAGCAACAAGTGCGGCCTTAGCATTCAATGTGTCAAAGATGGTCTCGATGAGCAAAGCATCTACACCACCCTCGAGCAATGCTTCGATTTGTTCTTGATAAGCATCAACCAATTCATCGAAAGTCAAATTTCTGAGCGCAGGATTATTGGCATCGGGACTCATTGACAAGGTACGATTGGTTGGACCTATCGACCCTGCGACAAAGCGTGGTTTGCTGGGTTGCTTTTGCGTATATTCGTCAGCCAGTCTTCTTGCCAATTTTGCTGCAGCCAAGTTCATCTCCCGACAAAGCGCCTGGCATCCATAATCTGCCATAGATACGCGTTGCGCATTGAAGGTGTTGGTCTCGATGATGTCTGCCCCTGCGTCGAGATATTTACGATGAATATCCTCTATGATATGCGGAGCACTGAGAGTGAGCAAATCATTGTTGCCACATTGTATGCCTGGAAGGTCTACAAAACGTGTGCCACGATAGTCTGCTTCAGTCAATTTATAGCGCTGAATCATCGTGCCCATAGCACCATCCAATATCAAGACGCGATTTTGTACCAGTGTTTGCAAATTTTGCATAGTTTAGTTCGTTCGTTGTAAAACTCAATTTACATCTATCTCAAATCCGTTTGTTCGCTCATCTACTGTATTTGATTGCTCATCTATAACGCTTCATCTATTATCAAAAGCGCTTGATCGCACGGTCCATCTCGCGGCGGTCTTGCTTATCTTTGAGCGTAGCACGTTTGTCGTATTCTTTCTTACCTCTGCAAAGGCCTATCACTAACTTGGCACGATTGTTGTCGTCAATAAACAAGCGCAGGGGTACTATCGTAAAGCCGGGTGCTTTGGTATCGTCTGCCAGGGATTTTATTTCTTTCTTGTTGAGGAGTAATTTTCGGTCACGACGTACGGGGTGATTATTATACGAGCCAAAGGAATACTCTGAGATGTGCATATTTTTTACCCACATCTCACCATTGTGGATGTAGCAGAAGGTATCTACAAGGCTGGCCTTACCTGCACGGATACTCTTAATCTCTGTACCCGTCAACACGATACCTGCCGTATACTTGTCGATGCAGAAGAAATCGTGCTCGGCGCGCTTGTTCTTGATATTTATCTTTGCTGGCTTTGCTATATTTTTCTTTGCCATATTTATCTACTTTTATGCTTTGGAAGTCAAGAAGGCGTCACACTATCTATCTGCAACAATCTCTGCAAAGTTTTCAATGTGCTCGTCCACGTATTGTGCAATAGCAGCCGTATATTCTTCTTCGTTTTCCACGAACTTATCATCCAAATCGTCAAATTGTGGATGTGCCTCAAACAATGCCATAAACTCGTCCTCTGTACATTCACGTGTCAGTGAGTCGCCGGTCAGGTCATACTCGTCCTTTGCTTTGTAGACCAACTTGCACAAGTCCTTCAGTCCCCAGAGACGCATTGCCTTGGCAAAGGGGTTGTTGAAGAAGAAGGGGGCATAACCGTTGTGAATCAATTGCACGAAACCGCCATCCATCACTTCACTGCGCAGGATGGAATAGCCCCACAGGGTGATTTGGTCTGGATGAAGTTTGGCAAAAGTCTCCGCAGTCATTTCGCCACCTACAGCTTCTGAGATGGCATCTACAAATACTTGCACGAAAGCATCCATGCCTTCTTCTGCTGCTTGACGCAACACGCTGTCCTTTATTTTTACTATTTGAGTCATATCTTTTTTCTAAAATTTCAAAGTTTTGCCATCAAGTCTCTGTAGAGTCTGAAATCGCCCGAGGCGTTTAGTCACCAACACTGCCCTACCCCCAAAAATCATCTATTATCTTCCGCTTACCTCAATTATCGTCTTCATACCCTTTATCTTTTCTCCTGCCACTTGGCGCAACAAGGGCTTGACACATTCACGTTTCACTGCCACGAGCGAATAATGTGCTGCCACATCAATACGTCCGACATCTGAATTGGTGAGTTTGCCTTTTTTGCAGAGGAATCCCAGCACGTCCATCTTGGAAAGTTTTTCTTTCTTACCACGACCGATATACAGCGTCACCATCTCTGGCATCGAGGGGCGTATGCTCACATCGTCGACATTCATCTCTGCCACCTCGCCCACATATTCTGGCAATTGTTCCTGTGGGCCTACTATCAGATAGGCATAGCCGCTGGCATCCCATCTTGCAGTGCGTCCCGAACGGTGTGTGAAGGTCGCCTCATCCATAGGCAAATGATAGTGGATGATGTGTCTCACCTCGGGGATGTCTAGCCCGCGGGCTGCAATATCTGTTGCCACCATGATATTTACACTTTGATTGCGCAACTTATACAACGCGCGCTCACGGTGCTCTTGCTCCATGCCGCCGTGGTAAACGACCGAGGCAAACCCCTCGCGCTTCAAAGCATCACCCACACGTTCGGCGCTTTCACGGTGTGCTACGAAGAGTATCGCTTGCTGACCCTGCAATGCCGAAACCAACTTCAGCATAGTCGTCAACTTATCCTTTTCGGGCGAAGGTACGTATTTCACCTCGATTCTATTTGTCACAGCCGAATCTTCGCCCAGGTGATCTACGATTGCAAACTGTCTTTTTCTTGATCCTGTTGCCACGCGCTGACCAGATACGAATTCGTCAAAATCGCTCATACGTGTAGCCGAAGTCATCCACATGCGCACGGCGCCAGCCATTTCCTGCATCAATCTGCCAACTTCTTGTCGGAAACCCATTTCCAGACATTTATCGTACTCGTCTATCACAAGGGTCTTGACGCCGTGTGGCAAAATATTTTCTTTAGACAAATGGTCCAGCAGGCGGCCCGGAGTACCAAATATCACCTGTGGACGCACTTCGCGCATCTTGCGGTGCTCGTCCATAGCAGGTCGTCCGCCATACACGCTCATTGCTTTCACGCCCACCTTCATGGCGCCGAGCATCTCCTCTGCTTGTACTGCCAGCTCTCGGGTGGGCACGACCACAATCGCCTGTATGCCTTGTTGCATCAAGTCCAGCCCTTGCAACAGGGGCAACAAATAGGCCAGGGTCTTACCCGAACCTGTCGGCGAGAGCAGCACAAGGCCTTCACTCTGTGCACCACGTGCCATCATCTCGCACTGCATCTCATTGGGCACATATCCCAGTCGCTGCATTATCTCGTTTGTATCTATCATTTCAGACAAATTTCATTTGCTGAGTGAATGAAACAAAGCATCACCCACTTCGTTATTTATATTAACGTGCAAAAATATAAAAAATAGGCGAAAAACGGCCAGTTTGGATTGATATTTTTTATTAAAACTACCAAAGTTTGCTTTAGAACCCAACCGAATAAATACAAAAAAGCGCTATATATGAAATATATAAAGCGCCATGACAGAAAGGTGTCAGTAGGTAGTATTCACAGAGAAATATCACCAGAGCAAAGGCAACAATCGCCACTTCACCCGTTGCTTGTACTGAAGATAGCCATCCAGCTCTCTTTCAAGCAGTTCTTCTTCATCATTTATGCGTCTCACGATGACAAGGACGTAGGGCACCATCACCAGAAACGCCCACCAGGAACCCAGCACCAGTGGCATCATCAAAAACATCAGTATCGTAGCCGTGTACATCGGGTGCCTCACTATGCCGTAGAGTCCACTGCTCACTACCTGCTGTCCATCCATTACCTCAATGCTACGGGATAGCCAGGCATTCTCGCGCATCACCTCGGCATACATTACATACGCAGCGACAAGCAGCAGGCCAGCGATCCACGGCATCCAGCCAGGCATCGCTGACCAACCATATCTGAAGTCAAAACCAGCCACAACGAAACTCACCACAAAGAGTAATCCCGACCAAGCCACCACACTCTTTTGCTTCACGCGCTCCTCCTTACCTCGCAACCGTTTCTCCAGCAAATCTGGAGCATAAATATAGAGAAAAACACCCATCAAAAGCATTGGGATAAATAGTATAGCCAAAAGCAACCAACCACCTGGATAACACAAAGTTGATGCAGGCAGAAACAGGAGCGCAAAGACAAGCACAACACCAGCTATCCACTTCGACAAAGCACCAACCAGCAACTTTATATTTTTCATACTGAAATCAATATTTGAATGCCCCGCAAATTTAGCCAATAAAATCCAAATCGCAAAGAAAGTATTTACCACTTTTTAAAATCATTTTCCCCTCAACACAAACCTATATTTCACAACCTAAGGCCTCGTTGAAAAAAGGTCTAACATAATTTGAAAAAACCTTGACCTTTTTTAAAAAAGCTAAGACTTTTTTTGAGCACAGATTAAATATGACGAAATTATAGGTTTTTCGCTTTTCTCTTTGACTACTTTTCACTATCTTCGCAAAGTTTTATATAAAAATATTTTTCAACTTCCGGATCATGAAAACATTTTATAAATGGATGATGCTTGTGGCTGTGGCATTAATTTTGCCTAATATGGCTGCAGCACAGAAGAAACAAAAAGCAGAAGAAGTGCAACGCGTTTGGGCATTTGGGTTTGCAGAAAATCTGAATGACACCCTGGTATACATCTCGCCTGTGCAGGAATTGGTCGGCGCTGAACTGGAAAAGGGGACGGACTTCCTGCTATTCAGAGAGGACTACGCACAGCAAATGAAGCAGAAGATGGAAATGACTTACCCGGGCGGCTATGTGTGCAGCGTGATTTATGCCAAAACAAAGGAAAGGGCTGAAAAGAAATACCTGAAGGTGAGACGCGAACAGCGCCGCAGGTATCAAACGCTCTTGATCGAACTGACAAGAGAGGAATTCCAATTCAAAGAGAGATAGTGCCGATTGGTGTATTGCTTACCACAGCATTTCGCCGTATCTTATATTATAAAAAAGATTTAGTCGCAGATGAATCACCTCTATTTTCGCGTAGCCGAAGCCGTATTTGACGTAGATTATCGCGAGGCAGACGATGTGAGACAGTTAATGCCTTCCTACGCCCCATTTCATATTCCAGAAACAGAGCAAGCCAGCTTGTTTACGATGTTGGTCAAAGATGACTTAGTGCCCTTTTCTCCCATTGGAAAGGAGGTGGGACAGTTTGATTGCGGAGGCATCAATCACGGCATCTATACGCGTACGGACGTCGATGGCTATTTGATATTGATAGGCAACACGGAGGGCGGCGCTGCTTGTGCCCTGCTGACCGACAAGCAGTTCACACACCTCGAAGCAAGTCTGTATGGCGACACCGCCAACCGCAGCTTTGGTCTGAACAATGCCTTGATGATAGCCTTTGCCTTTGCCGGCGCTTATCATAACATTATCTTGATGCACTCCTCGGTGACGATGTACAAGGGTGGCGGCCACCTGTTCCTAGGCAAAAGCGGCACGGGCAAGAGTACACACTCAAAGGGATGGCTGAAGTATATCGAGGGTACAGAACTGCTGAATGATGACAATCCCGCCCTGCGCTATCTGCCCGAGACTGACGAAGTGAAAGTCTATGGCACACCATGGAGCGGCAAAACCCCTTGTTACAAGAATCAATCTGTACCTGTGCGTGCAGTAGTGCGCTTAGAGCAATATCCCGAGAATATCATTCGCCGCGAGTCCACCCTACCCTCTTTTGCCTCGGTGCTATCATCTACCAGCACAATGATTTGGGACAAGGCGTCGTATAAGAAAATTTGCGAAACCATTTCAAATATCGTGAGACGCGTGCCGACTTTCTACTTGAAGTGCTTGCCTGATGAAGCGGCAGTGAGAATGAGTAGCGAAGCTATTGATGCCTATTACCAAGAATAGCTTTGGTACAAAAAAAGCAGAGGTTTCAAAACATGAAAAACATCACTATACCCAATCATATCCTGATACCAGACGTCAAGCAGAAGATTGACACGCTGGGCAGTGCTACGATTCGTGTACATGGGTTCAGCATGCGCCTGTTTTTGGAAAACGGCAGAGACAAAGTGACCCTGTGCCGCCCAAACGAAGGGGCGCTAAAGCGCGGCGACGTCGTCCTGGCAGAAGTGGCTCCAAGGCTGTATGTGCTGCACCGCATCATTCGTCGCGAAGGAGACCAACTCACCTTGATGGGAGATGGCAACGTAGCCGGCACAGAGCATTGCCTGGTGAAAGATGTGATTGGTGTGGTCACAGCATTTTATCGTAAGGGAAGAAGTGTGCCCGACAGTGCAGAGGGGCTGAAGTGGAAAGTCTACTCGAAGATTTGGCTTGCCGTCACCCCAATGAGACGATGGATTCTTGCCTTCTACCGCAGAATTTGGTTGAAGCTGTTTCCTGTCAACACAAACGTATAATCTCAAACAAAAAATATATCATGAAAATCAAAGAAGGATTTGAACTACATAATGTTTGCGGTGAGAATGTCATCATCGCTTCTGGTATCGAAAACCTGGATTACAGCAAACTTATCAATCTGAACGAAAGTGCTACTTACCTGTGGGAAGCACTCGTGGGCAAAGTATTCAGCGTGGAAGATATGGCGGCATTGCTCTGCCAGGAATACGATGTCGAAGAAGCAGTGGCATTACAAGATGCCAAGACACTGCTGGACGAATGGGTGAAGCAGGGATTGTGCGAAGCATAAGGTATGGACTACAACAAACTGCTTGAAAATATCCACCAAGCCATCTTGCCCTATGCACAAGAGGGTAAGGCGGCTGATTATATCCCCGAATTGGCGAAAGTAGACCCCGACCAATTTGGGATGTGCATCCATACTATTTATGGCGAGGTGGGTGCTATTGAGCAAGCCGACACGAGATTTTCCATTCAGAGTATCTCGAAAGTCTTTGCCCTGGCCATGTGCTTGTCTATTGAGGGCGATAATTTGTGGAAGAAGGTGGGCAAAGAACCTTCGGGTACAGCCTTTAATTCATTGGTGCAGTTGGAAGTCGAGCATGGTATTCCCCGCAATCCATTCATCAATGCAGGCGCCATAGTAATGGCAGATATTCTCTATTCGCATTTGGAACACCCTCACGAAGATTTCCTTCGGTTTGTACACGAAATTTCGGGCGAAGAGAGCATCTGTTACAATAAACAAGTAGCCCTATCGGAGCGCGAGAAGGGGTACCTCAATGCAGCAATTGCCAATCTATTGAAATACCATGGCACGATCGAAAATGATATCGAGGACGTGCTTCACTTCTACTTCATGATGTGCTCTATCGAAATGAGTTGCCGAGAATTGTCCAAGGCCTTTCTGGTCTTTGCCAATCATCGTAAGAAATTTGACTATGCTGGCATCACACTCACCTCCTCGCAAGTTAAGCGCATGAACGCCATCATGCAAACTTGCGGTTTCTATGACGAAGCGGGTGAATTCAGTTATCTGGTAGGGTTGCCCGGCAAAAGTGGTGTGGGTGGTGGTATCGTAGCCATCTATCCCCTACAATATGCCGTCGCCGTTTGGAGTCCACGACTCAATTCAAGGGGCAACTCCGTAATGGGCATCAAGGCACTGGAGCTATTGACCACCGAAACACAATCGTCTATATTTTAATATATATCACCATCCAACTGTGGGTGGTGTTTATTAATTTTACAAAAGCCTCAAATAGACACGTTCGAATAATAAGTAATCCTTTTTATGCCAATTTATTGGGAGCAGAAAAACAAACCACACAACAAGAACAAAAATACAGATATGAATAAAAAAAGTTGGCTTATCCCGCTCTTGATTGTTGCTTTAAATGCTTTATCCATCATGTTGCGATGGCATCATTTGCCCGAACAACTTCCTGCTCACTATGACATTCAAGGGAATGCAGGAGGCACAATGCCACGAAGTGTATTGCTTTTGTATATCCTGGTGGGAGTTGTTGTTTGCCTGATTACATATACAATTGGGCATATGAAGCAGAAACTCCAAAAGGGCGTGGTTATTTTGGCATCTGGTGTCTGCCTTGTCTTATTTTCATCAACGATGGTAACACTGACATCGGGAACAATGCCAATATTTATGCTGGCTGAGCCAATAATCTTGTTGGCAGCAATTGTTGGTTTTACGATTAGCGTAGTCAGGTCCTACAAAAGAAATAAATAAAAGCTTGTTTATGTTCAAAAATAAAGTTGTCATCATAACAGGTGGTGCAAATGGCATTGGCAGATGCATTGCCGATGAGTTCCGTAAGCAGGGCGCAATAGTCAGTGTAATTGACAAGCAAGAGGGCGAGCATTTCGTTGGAGATATCTCCAGGAAAGAAGTGCTAGAAACTTTTGCAAGCGAAGTGCTTAGCAAGCACAACAAAGTGGATATCATTATCAATAATGCTTTGCCACTGATGAAAGGAATAGATGAATGCTCGTACGAGGAGTTCCAATACGCTCTAAATGTGGGAGTGACCGCACCATTCTATTTAGTAAAACTCTTTATGCCACATTTGGCCGAGGGGGCATCCATCGTCAATATATCTTCCTCTCGCGACCGTATGAGTCAGCCACAAACCGAGAGCTATACAGCAGCTAAAGGGGGGATTGCTGCACTTACTCACGCATTGGCAGTGAGTCTGTCGGGTAGAGCTAGAGTAAACTCCATTTCCCCTGGGTGGATTGATACGGCATACACCATTTACGAAGGTCCCGATGCCACTCAGCAACCAGCTGGAAGGGTTGGCAATCCTATGGACATAGCCAATATGGTCCTATTTCTTTGTAGTGATAAAGCTGGTTTCATCACGGGCGAAAACATCTGCATCGATGGTGGTATGACTCGGCAGATGATTTACCACGGAGATAATGGGTGGGTTTTAGAGAATATATAAACTCGGAGGGGATATGATAGATATAAACGTTTGGATGAATGACTTTCTTCAGCAACTCAATGAAGTTTTTGGAAGTCGTATTTGGTTTGTTGGTTTGCAAGGCAGTTATGCTCGTAATGAAGCCACAGAGAATAGTGATATTGATGTTGTGGTAATCTTGGATACATTGAGTGCATCGGACATTAAGGCTTATCATGATATGCTGGACACATTACCAAATAGAGAGCAGATCTGTGGTTTTGTGTCGGGCAAAGATGAGATTTTGAATTGGGAACCTTCCGACCTTTTCCAATTCTATCACGACACAACACCCATAAAGGGAAGTTTGGATGAATTGCTAACACCCATTGACCATATAGCTATTGATAGAACCATCAAGATAGGTGCTTGCAACATCTATCACGGATGTGTACACAACATGCTGCATGAAAAAAGTGTGGAGATTTTGAAAGGACTGTACAAGTCGGCTTCCTTTGTGGTGCAGGCAATCATCTACAAGCAGACAGGTAACTACATCCAACATCAAAGCCGTTTGCTTCAAGTTGCTTCTATTGAAGAGCGGAGAATTACTGAAACTTTCTTGAAGTATAAAAATGGAGAAAATGTTGACTTTAACGAAGCGTCCATAATATTGTTTGAGTGGTCAAAAATATGGATTAACACTTTATGCTAACATACACATACATAGAAAAAGGAAAGTTCGCATTGGTGGAGAAGCCGAAGCCTAAAATCATAGCACCAACCGACGCCATTGTTCGCGTGACAATGAGTAGCATTTGTACCAGCGACCTTCACATCAAGCACGGAAGCGTGCCTCGTGCAGTACCAGGCATTACTGTAGGACACGAAATGGTGGGAGTGGTTGAAGAAGTTGGCTCTGAGGTTACTAATGTAAGGCTTGGCGACCGAGTGACCGTAAATGTAGAGACCTTCTGCGGAGAGTGTTTCTTCTGCAAAAATGGCAATGTGAACAATTGCACCGACCTGAATGGTGGATGGGCATTGGGATGTCGTATTGATGGCGGACAAGCAGAATATGTGCGTGTACCGCTTGCCAATCAAGGGCTGAACCGTATTCCAGATAGCGTCAGCGACGAACAAGCATTGCTCGTAGGCGATGTACTCGCCACAGGCTTTTGGGCTGCTCGCATTTCAGAGGTTACCGAGGAGGATACCGTACTTATTATTGGTGCAGGACCTACAGGCATCTGTATCCTCCTTTGCGTGATGCTGAAACACCCCAAACGTATCATTGTATGTGAGAAGTCTGAAGAAAGACGACGTTTCGTAGAAGAGCATTACCCTGATGTATTGCTCACTCCCCCTGAAGATTGTAAAGATTTTGTTTTGAAAAATAGCGACCACGGTGGAGCTGATAGAGTGCTTGAAGTCGCAGGAGCCGATGATACCTTCCGCTTGGCATGGGAGTGTGCACGCCCCAATGCCATCGTAACAGTGGTTGCTCTTTACGACCAGCCTCAAGTTCTTCCCCTACCCGATATGTATGGCAAGAACCTCACCTTTAAGACTGGTGGCGTGGATGGTTGCGATTGTGACGAAATTCTTCGCCTTATCGAAACGGGAAAGATAGATACCACTCCACTCATCACACATCGTTTTCCATTAAGTGAAATTGAGGAAGCCTACCGCATCTTTGAGAACAAATTGGATGGCGTGATTAAGGTAGCGATTGTCTGACGGAAGAAACAAAATTTTAATCCAAGTTTTAACGGCATATACTTGAATACATCATTTTAAAAGAATATTACTGGTTGTTTATAATAGTTGCCACGTTTTCGATTTTGAATATACGTGTTATTCCATGGTATTCTTTGATGGCGAAATAAACAAAAAGACGAAAAGATATGTGTTTCAATTTTAGGCAGGGGGGACAAAAAGTAGGAGAATTTACTCTAAATATCTTTTATTGAACAAAAGAAGGAGAAAAAAATGGTGAGGCCTGCACACAGACCTCACCATTGATATTTATTTCTGCTATTATCAATACTTCAACAATCGTCCAGCTTTGAGAACAGTAGTTGTCTTGATATTATTTTGCTTACACAATTGATTTACACTTACACCCAATTTCTTGGCGATTTTAGACAAATTATCACCAGACTTTACCTTATACCAATGCTTGCCAGTTGTTTGTGAGCCTGCTGGGTTTGCTGTTTTCTTAGCATTACCTGCGCTTGCCATTCTGTTGTAGTCATTTTGCGATGCTGTCTTGTTGAAGACATAGAAGTCGTTGGTAACGTCACGCATAGCAAAGTTGAAAAGCAACTCAGGGTTGATGGGGTGTCCCATGATACGAGTTTCGAAGTGCAGGTGCGAACCAAATGAGCGTCCTGTGTTACCACCAAGACCAATGGGCTGACCAGCTTTTACCTCTTGGTTGATATTCACCAATTGCTTTGAAAGGTGGCCATAGATTGTTTCAAGACCGTTTTCGTGGCGCAATACCAAATAGTAACCATAACCTTTGCCTTCGTATTTCTTGATGCGAACCTTTCCGTCAAAAGCTGCATAAATGGTATCACCAGTATAAACCTTCAAGTCAATACCTTTGTGCATGCGGCCAAAACGTGGTCTGTAACCAAATCTACTTGTCACCTTAGCGTAGCTCTTGTTGGGAACAGGCATTGCAAAGCTTCTCAAGTCAATCTTGTAAGTATTGGGAATATCTTTTGAGGCATAACAAAAAGGATTCATGGTATTCCAATTTTCACCATACAAGTTTTCAGAAAAATCTTTTTCAAAACGTTCAATAGCAATACGTTCCAAAGCCACCGAATCAACAGTCTTCATTTTACGGTCGATTGGTGCCTGATCTGCTAAAAGGTCCTGTGCTTGTGTGGCGAGTGGAGAAATTGTCAAGAAAAGCATCGCCGCGGCCTTTCCAAATGCTCTTAAATTCATTGGCGTAAGTGTATTTTTCAATTAACGAGTGCAAAGTTAAGAAAAATCAAAGAAATGAGCAACCCTAAACCCTTATTATTCAAACTTATTTGAAGTTTTTAAGAACTTTTAAGTTTTCAAGGGTTTTATACCACTATTGGCTTTTAGAGATACCTTCAAATCAGGAACTACAAAAATCACACAAGTATTTTATTGTATTTTAGTACATAATGGAATTTTATTAAATTATAAATAAAACTCTCTACATAGTTCTTTGTAAGCATCTGAGCGAGAACCATCAGCATTTGACAAAATCAATTCGTTGTATAAAATTGGGGTATCTAACGAATAATTGACAAATTGCAACATTGATCGTTTGGGGAGCTTTCCTGGCTTTGTAATAACATCCGTTCTTCGGAGCATATTTAAGCCATTTTTATTGGTTTCAACGAGAAATTTTTCAACCTCAGAAGTTGGAATAATCACTTGAAATGTAGCTTTCGCAGACATTAATCTGACCGTATGTTTAATTAATTCCACAAAAGGAAGAAGTTGACAATTTCGAGCAGCAGCCCTGCGTTGAGATGGCGGCAAAAGTGTTTCTGAAAAGAAGGGTGGATTACTCACTACCACATCAAACCGTTGACACGGAGTATATTCACGAATATCTGCGACAAGTGCTTTTGGAACGCATTCAAATTGCACTTTATCAAAATTCATATTCGCCTCGTTCACTGATGGTTTATCAATATCAATAGCAGTAACACTACAATTAAATCTTTGAGCAAGCATCATACTAATCACGCCGCATCCGCATCCTATTTCCAAGACCTTTGCTCCCTCTCCAACCTCTGCCCATGCACCTAAAAGCACCGCATCTGTACCGACCTTCATGGTACTGTTATCGTGCTCCACATGAAATTGCTTGAAAGTAAACCCACTCATGCTCTTAACTTCGTTTTACGATTTCAGCACAAAGTTATGACAAGAAAAATTAAGACACAAGACATCAAGCCGTTTTTTGTTTATTTATCTTTACAATTTGTAGCTACATCCAAAGCATCAAAACAGCAACTGAATTTAACCATAATACTCACAACCAAACACACCCTAAAAAAAGCCTAGGGATTGTAAAAATAAGCCTAGACCTTTTTAAAATTTCGCGACGCCTCGTAAAAATTATCCTTAGGTTTGTGAAAAGTCAGAATCAACCGCTCAAATTTAGCAAATCCATACTTTTGATTTTATCGCTTTACAAAACAAAAAACATCCATTTCAACGCATTTTTTTAAAACTTTTCGCATAAATCTCGAAGAAAAGATGTATATTTGCCCAGATTTTTATATACAAATAAACGCGCATGCGCACATGAGGGTGCGCTCGACACAAAAACAACAAACAGAATTACTAAAAGAATGAAACTGAACAAACATTTGAACAACGCAGAAGAAAAGATATTGCACGAGGTAAATCCCATACGTGCAGATTTCAGTTTTGCAGACGATGCACCAGATGCATTCCCTAACGAAGGTGAGGGAAATGCCTGTGCAGATCGCAACGGAAGTCAACGCAAGAATGAAAATACAGTGACTACTGATACGCCGACTATCAAAAATTACGGCACAGACCTGACGAAGTTGGCAGAAGAGGGCGTGCTTGACCCCGTAATCGGCAGAGAAAAGGAAATAGAGCGCATCGCACAAATCCTGAGCCGCCGCAAGAAGAACAACCCTATCCTATTGGGAGAACCAGGGGTGGGAAAAAGCGCAGTGGTCGAGGGTTTGGCCACACTGATTGCGACAAGAAAAGTACCACATTCATTGATGGGCAAAAAGATTGTAGCACTGGATATGGCTTCAATAGTAGCTGGCACACAATATCGCGGTCAGTTCGAAGAAAGACTGCGTCGCATCATTCAGGAATTGCGCGAACACAAAGAAATCATACTCTTCATCGACGAAATCCATACTATCATCGGTGCAGGTGGTGCGCCAGGATCGCTGGATGCTGCTAACATCCTGAAACCCGCATTGGCACGAGGCGAAGTGCAATGTATTGGAGCAACTACTATCAATGAATACAAGAAAAGTATTGAAAAAGATGGCGCTCTGGAACGACGTTTTCAAAAAATCACATTGCAGCCCACTACTCCAGAAGAGACGCTGACGATTCTGAAAAATATCCGCGACAGATACGAGGAGCATCACACCGTAAAGTATACCGATGAAGCACTTGAAGCATGCGTGTCGTTGACAGAGAAATACGTCACCGACCGAGCATTCCCCGACAAAGCTATAGATGCTATGGACGAAGCAGGAAGCCGTATCCGATTGATAGGCGTGACAGTACCTGCAGAGATTACATCGTTGGAAAAGGAAATTGATGCTTTGAAGTTTCAAAAGACTGAGGCGGCTAAGAATCAAGACTATGAATTGGCCGCAAGTCTGCGCGACGCTATCGCTAAACTGACCGAACAGATGAATGCTCTGAGCAAAGCTTGGATTGACAGTCTGAAGAAGGACAGAAGCACGGTGGATGCAGATGATATTGCAGAAGTCGTATCTATGATGACCAGCATCCCAGTGAAGCGCATGTCGCATAATGAAAGCGAAAAGTTGCGCACTCTCAAACAAGATCTCTCCAACCGCGTCATTGCACAAGACAAGGCTATCGAAAAAATAGTTCGTGCCATTACTCGCAACAAGGTGGGACTCAAGAGCAATACACGCCCCATCGGCACATTTATGTTTGTCGGCGCAACGGGTGTTGGTAAGACTCACCTTGTGAAGTGCTTGGCAGAAAGTATGTTTGGTAGTGCAGATGCCTTGATACGTATCGACATGAGTGAATATGGCGAGAAATATAGCACAAGCCGTATGCTCGGAGCACCTCCGGGGTACGTAGGTTATGAAGAAGGAGGACAATTGACAGAAAAGGTGAGACGTCGCCCCTACTCTATTGTACTGCTTGACGAAATTGAAAAGGCTCACCCTGACGTATTCAACACCTTGCTCCAAGTAATGGACGAAGGTCGAATGACAGACGGCAATGGTACGACAGTAGATTTCAGAAATACGATCATCATCATGACTTCGAACAGCGGAACACGTCAATTGAAGGACTTTGGTGCTGGAATCGGGTTCAGGGATGCAAGTGTTTCACAAAATATCGAAGCTGAGAGTATTGTCAAGAAAGCATTGTCAAAACAATTCCCTCCAGAATTCCTTAATCGTCTGGACGACATCATCATGTTTGAATCACTGACAGCCGAAGATGCACTCAAGATAGCAAAGATTGAGATTGATGATATTTCAAAACGTCTTGAAGAAAAAGGTCTGAGTATCCAACTGACAGAAAAAGCCTATAAGTACGTTGTCAAAAAAGGATTTGACGAGAAATATGGTGCACGCTCACTGAAAAGAGCTATACAAGTGCATATCGAGGATAATATCTGCGACATGATACTTGAGACGCCCAACTTGCAAGGCAAAATCTTGTTTGACGAAGTCGACGGAATGATTGTAGGAACAGCAAACGAGTGATGATGACTACAAGCACTTTCCTCAACAAAACAATAGAAAATCAGAAAAGCAAATTCAAAATATGAACTACATTAAAACCACCATACCAGATGTTTGGATTCTGGAGCCAAAGGTATTCGAAGATGCCAGAGGTTATTTCATGGAAACTTACAGAGCAGAAGATTTCGACAAAGCAGTGGGTTATCCTGTACACTTTATTCAAGACAACCAGTCCATGTCTACCAAGGGCGTGTTGCGTGGCTTACACTATCAAAAAGGAGATGCTTCGCAAGCAAAATTGGTCAGAGTCTTAAGCGGTAGTGTGGTAGACGTGGCAGTAGACTTACGTAAAGATTCGCCCACCTATGGTAAATATGTAGCTGTAGAACTCAGTGCTGAAAACAAAAGACAGTTGTTTATCCCACGCGGATTCGCACATGGTTTTCAAGTAACTTCAGATACTGCGGTTTTCACCTACAAAGTAGACAATCGTTATGCTCCCGAAGCAGAATGTAGCATTATCTACAACGATCCGCAGATAGGTATCGAATGGCCTATCACTGAGGAAGGCGAAATTTTGTTGAGCGAAAAGGACCTGAACCATGCTGTATCTTTTGAAGCAGCAGAAAAGTTTTAAATTCTTGAATATATTACAAACGATAAAATGAAGCATATCAGAAATTTTTGTATCATCGCACATATCGACCATGGTAAGAGTACCCTGGCAGACCGCTTGTTGGAATACACCAACACTGTCAACGTGACAGAAGGTCAGATGCTGGATGATATGGATTTGGAGAAAGAAAGAGGTATCACTATCAAAAGCCACGCTATCCAAATGGAATACACCTTGGACGGCGAAAAATATGTATTAAACCTGATTGACACTCCGGGACACGTTGACTTTTCATACGAAGTGAGTAGAAGTATCGCGGCTTGCGAGGGATGTTTGCTCATCGTCGACTCTACGCAGGGGGTTCAAGCTCAAACCATTTCAAACTTGTACATGGCTATCGAACATGACCTCGAGATCATCCCCGTGCTGAACAAGTGCGATATGCCAAACTCAATGCCCGAAGAAGTTTCCGACGAGATCGTCGAACTGCTGGGCTGCAAAGAGGAAGAAATCATACATGCGTCGGGCAAGACAGGTCAGGGCGTGGAAGATATCCTTAGAGCAGTAATTGAGCGCATACCTGCGCCAAAAGGTGACCCAGATGCGCCACTGCAAGCCCTTATCTTTGACTCTGTATTCAACTCATTCCGCGGTATTATCGCTTACTTTAAAATCGTCAATGGTAGTATCCGCAAGGGTGAAGATGTCGTTTTCGTCAATACTCAAAAGCATTACGACGCAGATGAAATAGGTGTACTAAAAATGGACTTATCACCGAGACAAGTTCTGACTTGTGGCGACGTAGGATATATCGTGTCGGGGATTAAAACTGCCACCGAGGTCAAAGTTGGTGATACTATTACATCAGCAAAGAATCCCTGCGAAAAAGCGATCGAGGGTTTCGAAGAAGTCAAACCTATGGTCTTTGCTGGTATCTACCCTATCGAGACCGAAGACTTTGAAATGTTGCGCGCTTCACTCGAAAAGTTGCAACTGAATGACGCGTCACTCACTTTCCAACCCGAATCATCCGTAGCACTCGGTTTTGGTTTCCGTTGCGGTTTCTTGGGAATGCTACACATGGAGATTGTGCAGGAACGTTTGGACAGAGAGTTCAACATGAACGTCATCACCACCGTACCCAACGTATCCTACCATATCTACGACAAGCATGGAGAGATGAAGGAGGTACACAACCCTGCTGGTATGCCCGACATTCTGGAAATCGAACATATCGAAGAGCCCTATATCCGCGCCTCTATCATCACCCGCACCGATTACATCGGCAATATCATGACCCTGTGTCTGGGCAAGCGTGGCGAACTCATCAAGCAAGAGTACGTGTCGGGCAATCGTGTCGAACTCTATTACGACATGCCATTGGCTGAAATCGTGATTGACTTCTACGACAAACTCAAATCTATTTCCAAGGGTTACGCTTCGTTCGACTATCACCCAATTGGGTTTAGACCTTCAAAATTGGTCAAACTTGATATCCTGCTCAATGGCGAACCTGTCGATGCGCTGTCTACTTTAACCCACGTGGACAACTCCGTAAACTTCGGTCGTCGTATGTGTGAAAAGTTGAAGGAACTTCTGCCACGTCAACAGTTTGATATTGCTATCCAGGCAGCCATCGGTGCTAAGATTATTGCTCGTGAGACGGTAAAACAAGTGCGCAAGGACGTAACTGCAAAATGTTATGGCGGTGATATCAGCCGTAAAAGAAAATTGCTTGAAAAGCAAAAGCGTGGTAAGAAACGTATGAAGGAAATAGGCAACGTACAAGTGCCACAAAAGGCCTTTCTCGCAGTTCTCAAGTTAGACTAATTTCACATCCATCATTATATATTATTATATATGTACATCGAATTATCAAATGCTACTATTGCTTTAGAGGATAAAACCATTCTGACCGATGTAGACTTTAATGTCTCGGCAGGCGAATTTGTATATATTATCGGAAAGGTTGGCTCTGGTAAAAGTTCTCTGATGAAAACGCTCTATGGTGAATTGCCCGTAGAAGCGAACAAGGCAGAAGTCCTGGGATTTGATTTGTGTCAATTAAAGCCTAAACATATTCCATCACTGAGAAAGCAATTGGGCATTGTTTTCCAGGATTTCCAGTTACTGAACGACCGCACCGTTTACAAGAATCTGGACTTCGTATTACGTGCCACTGATTGGACAGAAAAATCTGAAAGAGAAGTTCGAATCAATGAAGTGTTGCAGGAAGTTGGTATGCAGGACAAAGCCAATTGTTATCCACACGAACTATCAGGTGGCGAGCAACAACGCATTGCTATTGCACGTGCACTATTGAACCACCCTAAGTTGATTCTTGCAGACGAACCGACTGGGAATTTAGATTATGAGACAGGAAAGCAAATAATCCAGTTGCTACGTTCCGTTTGCGAAAAAAATACCGCAGTCGTTATGGTGACACACAATTTAGCCCTCTTGCGTTCATACCCTGGCGTAGTCTATATATGCAAGGATGGAAAGGTCGAAGATATCACACAGGAATACAACAATCCTATTTGCTTGAGCGAAGAAATAGAGATAGAGGGCTAATAAGCCAGTCTGATTTTGCAGCAAGAAAATAAGTTTACGTTATAATAAAAGGCAACAAAAAATTATGAAGATATTAAAGTTTGGTGGCACTTCAGTTGGAAGTCCTGAGCGCATCAAGAATGTAGCAGATTTAATCAACGACGGCGAGCAAAAAATCGTAGTGCTCTCTGCCATGTCTGGTACGACAAATACCTTAGTAGAAATTGCAGATTATCTGCGCAAGCGCAATCCCGAATCAGCCAGCGCCGTAATCAATCACTTGCGTACAACATATTTCCAACATATTGAGAAACTATTTTCAAACAACGATATGTTGAACGCCACCGCACAAATCCTCGACGATATCTTCATGCACCTGCATTCGTTTGCTGGCGCTACTTTCAACGAAGATGCCGAAAAGTCTATCCTCGCCCAAGGCGAATTGATGAGCACCAATATGATGACCAATTATCTGAAGGAGTTGGGCGTCAATGTGTGCTTGCTCCCAGCACTTGACTATATGAAGATAGACGAAAATGGCGAGCCCGACACCGCATATATCAACCAACACTTGCGCGAAATTCTGGACAAGCACCGGGGCTATGATATTTACATCACACAGGGTTTCATCTGCCGCAATAGTGGTGGCGGTATTGACAACTTGCGCCGTGGTGGCTCCGACTACACCGCATGTTTGATTGGTTCAGCGCTTCGTGCAGACGAGATCCAAATTTGGACCGATATCGATGGTATGCACAACAATGACCCACGCGTTGTCGAGGGTACTACCCCCGTTCGTCAGTTGCACTTCGAGGAGGCAGCCGAATTGGCTTACTTCGGTGCCAAGATTCTGCACCCCACATGCATCCAGCCCGCTCGCTTTGCCGGCGTACCCGTACGTTTGCTCAACACGATGGAACCCTCGGCACCTGGCACACTCATCAACAATGTCATGACGGGTGGTTGCATCAAGGCTGTAGCTGCAAAGGAAAACATCACTGCTATCAAGATTGTGTCAAGCCGTATGCTCCTCGCTACAGGTTTCTTGCGCAAAGTCTTTGAAATCTTCGAGACCTACAACACCAGCATTGACATGGTCACTACATCAGAGGTCGGTATCTCGTTGAGTATCGACAACACCAGCCGCATCGTGCCCATCCTCGAGGAATTGAAAAAGTGTGGTACGGTCGAAGTGGACCACAACATGTGCATCATCTGCGTCGTGGGCGACCTCGTGATGGAAAATATCGGATTTGAAAGTCAGGTGACACAAGCCATGGCCGATGTACCTATTCGTATGATTTCATACGGTGGTAGCAACCACAACATCTCATTTTTGATTCGAGAAGAAGACAAAGCCAAGGCTTTGCAAGCACTAAGCCAGCATCTCTTTAATTAAGAGTATATACTACGGGGGTAGGTTTGGTTAATGCCATGTCTACCCTCATTCCCAACACACCAACTAAATATAGACGTATGTTTCCTATTGACCAATTCCAATCACTACACACTCCATTCTATTACTATGATATTGCACTGCTTCGCCATACATTGGAGACCGTAGTCACAGAATCAGGGAAATATCCCAACTATCATGTACACTACGCCATCAAGGCCAACCACGACCCCAAACTTCTATCGATTATTGCCAGCCACGGCCTTGGCGCAGATTGTGTCAGTGGGGGCGAGATCGCCTGTGCTATCCAGGCGGGTATACCCAGTCATCAAATAGTGTATGCAGGGGTGGGCAAATCAGACGCTGAAATCGCCCTAGCACTCGAGCACGAAATTGGATGTTTCAACGTCGAAAGCCTGGCCGAACTGCGTGTCATCAACGAAATAGCCGAGAAAATGCATCGCCAGGCACGCGTAGCCTTTCGTGTAAATCCTGACGTAGATGCACACACTCACGAGAAGATTACTACGGGGTTGAGCGAAAACAAATTTGGTATCTCGCTGGCACACCTTTCGCAAGCTGTCGAGGAGGCCAAGCAATTGAGCGCAGTCACACTGGTTGGACTACATTTCCACATTGGCTCGCAAATCGAACAGATGCACGTGTTCCAAACATTGTGCGAGCGTATCAATACCATCGTGAGCCAACTGACAGACCAGGGCATCGCCCTGCAAAGCATCAACGTAGGCGGTGGACTCGGCGTAGACTATCGTCATCCATTGGACCATCCCCTGCCCGACTTTGCCAAATATTTTCACACCTTCCATTCACACCTTCGCCTACCACAGGGCACGGAAATACACTTCGAATTGGGTCGTTCCATCATTTGTCAATGCGGCCACCTCATTTCACGTGTACTTTATGTCAAGGAGGGTGAAGCGAAGAAATTTGTCATCCTCGATGCAGGGATGAACGACCTGATTCGTCCAGCCATGTACGGCGCGCGTCATCACATCACTCACCTCACCGCATCCCACGATGCAGCCACCGAAACCTACGACATCGTCGGTCCTATCTGCGAAAGCAGTGATATCTTTGCTATTGCACAGCAATTCCCCCATACCCGGCGGGGAGATCTGCTGGCCATACATTCGGCCGGTGCTTATGGTCAGTCCATGGCTTCATGTTACAACAGTCGCCCATTGGCGCCCGCAGTATATTCAGAGGTGTAGTTGGCCCTTGATACGAAGTGCCCACGCATCGTTCGGGGGGCGATTCACACACACATACAGCCTGCAAGTGGTCCGACAGACACCACCGCAGGCTTTTTTGATTTTATCCTCCACTACTATCAAATCTTTTCTCCCCCCTATATTTGTTAAGGTGACAACAAGGTAAGTCCTCGTCAAAAAAAAGTCTTGAGTTTTTTAAATTTGCCGTAGCGAAATTTTTACAAAGCCTTGAGTTTTTTTCTTTATATCATCCCTATATTTTCTTTTTCTATCTGCGATTGGTCAAGGCATTGTATTCTAAACATTTCCTATTACCAGAGCCATAACGGGCTTTTGCCATAAAAAAGATTCGCAACTCCCCCACTCAATGAGGAAATTGCGAATTGTATAAGAAGTGACTGTTTTTTTTACAGTAGCAGGCAGTCAAACAAAGTCACCACCTGCCTGCCAATCAACCTATGAATTATTCATTGACCAGTGGCAATGTGCGATATTCCTTGCTATAACGAAGCATCTGCTCTGCATAACCCTCTGTATAGTCAAGGGTGACGTCTGTGATTTCGCCCTGAGCATTGCGTACGGCTTTGTAAACAGGATTAATAAAGCCCTTGTAGGGTGAAGCTGACAGTCGAGCATATCGGTCGAGGATTTCCTGGTGCAACTTAGCATCAATATTGATGGCGTAAGCTTCTACGAGTTGGCGTGCTGCCTCGAAATCACCCTCGCTCTTGATACGTTGTACCTCGGCAAGCAACCTGCCAAAATAATTGCGAAGTGCTGCATAGTCGTTGACGCGAACGTAGGTCTTTCCTTTCTTCTTGGTCAATTCAACAGCTGGCTTTGTGCCATTAGCCTTAGCATCCACGGTCGCTTGTTCCAATACCCAACGAGCTATAAGGGCACGATTGCGCATGTGAGCTTCCTCGATAGTGCCACCAGCCTTGATACGCACCAATTGCGTCATCAAACCATTCATCATATAGGTGTAGTATTGTGCTTGATAGGCTTCGGCATTGGGGACGAGACCGAGTTCAAGCATCTTTGCATCAGCTACGTAGTAAAGACCGAAGAGGTCTGCACGAGCTTCTTCGATCACTGAAGAGTAAGCCTTGAGCGCTTCGGTGTCAGTGCCTGGGAGCAAGCGTCCAGAACCATGTCCCAAACATTCGTGAAGGTCTGTATGCAGGTCGTCGAGAGCTGGGCCATATTTAGAGAGCATTTCACGTGTAGCTTTGTCCACTACAAACTCTTCGCTCATACCCGAACCTTGTGAAGCCATAGCGTAAGCATGTGTCAAGTTGCCAATAGTGACACTCTTTGAACCATATTCACGACGAACCCAGTCTGAGTTAGGCAAATTGATACCGATAGCAGTAGAGGGATAGAGGTCGCCACCCAGGATGGCAGCAGTGATAACCTTTGCAGTGACACCTTTGCACTCAGGTTTCTTGAAGCGTGCATCTATTGGTGCATTATCCTCGAACCATTGTGCATTGGCAGACATTCTTTCTGTACGCTTTGTAGCCTCAATATCCTTGAAATTGACGATAGATTCCCAAGAAGCCTTCATGCCCAGAGGGTCGCCATAACTTTCAGTAAAACCATTGACAAAGTCTACTCGAGATTCAGTATCTTGCAACCAGTGAATTGAATAGTTGTCAAAAGTACGAAGGTCACCAGTACGATAGTATTCAATGAGTCGCTTGAGTACGACGACTTGTTTCTCTGTACAAGCATAAGGGAGTGCCTTTTCAAGATTTTCCACTATACGTTCCAAAGCGCCACTATACATTCCTCCAACACGCCACACACGTTCAGTGAGACGACCAAACTCGTCACGTTGCAATCGGCTATTCATACCAGTCATTATAGGCGTAGGGTCATTGTTAGCCTTGCGGTTCGCATAGAATTCTTCGACTTCTTTTTGAGTAATGCCAGGTGCATAGTAATTGCTGGCAGAAGTTAGAATCAAGTCCTCGCCATCCTTTTGATTGACACGCATGGTCATTACATTTGCATCAAAGATGACAGGCATCAGTTCTTCCCATGAAGCCTTACCGTCATGTCCCTTGATATACTCAGGTTCTGTATAATTAATTGACGCAAGAGCTGAGCGCAACCATCCTTCAGAAAAACCTGGCTCAAACTTTTCCGAACCATAGTGGTGGTGGATACCGCTTGAGAACCATACACGGCGAAGGTAAGTGTCGAATGCTTTATAGTCGGCACTATTCTTATCACCCTGATATTCTGTATACACAGCTTCGAGCATCTGGCGTATACGAAGGTTGTATCTACCATTTTGGTCAAACAAGATATCGCGGCCAGCAAGGGCTGCTTCTTGTAGATAGTAAATAAATGTTTTTTCTTTCAGACTGAGGTCTTCAAAGCCATCTACCTTGTAGCGCAGCATTTGAATGTCCGCAAATTTTTCGTCGCAATAGTTGAAGCTATCTGGCGTCTGTGCCTGTGCAGTGGTGAAGCCGGTGAGTAGCATAATTGTTGTAAAAAATTTAGTTTTCATTTGTTTATATTTCTTTTAAAGATATACGAATTGCAAAGATAGGACTTTTTTGTCTAATTGCTTTTCCCATTCAGCATATTTAATGCAAATAAATGTTTAAAAAACTGCTAATTCTTTAAACGGAGAAAATATCTGCATTTTTATTTGCAAAATTCTAATCGATTGTGTATTTTTGGTGTCGATACCTAAATCTACTGTTTAATTTATTAATGGATATATTGTCCGAACATACTGAAAATCTATTTCCTGCGTGCAGAGTAGAGTTGCCTGCTTCGGCTAAAGGAAAGCGTGCTGCTTTCTATTTGGCTGCAGAGGAATATATAGCAAAACATTTGCCCGAAGATACATATCTGTTCACCTGGAAAGTGAGCAACACTGTGGTGATGGGCAGACATCAAGATGCCAACGCTGAAATTGATATTGACTTTTGTCGTGCTAATGGCATAGACATAATCCGTCGTAAAAGTGGAGGCGGGTGCATCTTTGCAGATGACAATAATATCATGATAAGCCTTGTTACTGGTGCAGGTGCGGTGGAACCTTTATTCAAAGTTTATGCCAACAAATTAGCTGGCGCGCTACAGGAAATTGGGGTAGATGCTGAGGTATCGGGACGTAATGACATATTGCTGGATGGTAAGAAAATCAGTGGTAATGCTTTCTATCATTTGTCACAGCGTAATATAGTGCATGGCACTCTGCTTTATAGCACGCAATCGGATTTGATGAGCGGAGCCTTGTGTCCAAATCCAGAAAAGATGAAGTCACATGGTGTGAAAAGTGTTAAAAGCCGTGTGGCCCTGCTGAAGGATATACTGACGATAGATATCGACCAATTAGAAGCACATTTGCTGGAAACGATGACCGATCGTACAATCCGTTTGACCGAGGAAGATATCCAATATATCAAATCTATCGAAGCGGATTACTATGACCCTGAGTACTTATTTAGGGAAAAGCGAAAAAAAGATATTGTCTTAACCCAATACATAAAAGGATGCGGCGAAGTGACCTTGGCCTTTGCTCTGCTTGATGGACGTATAGAACAAGTGCAAGTGGAAGGCGATTATTTTGAAGAATGTGATGCCAATTTCACCTTCAACGAAGCCTTTAAGGATGTAGAATTTACTCAGCATGAGATGGAACGTATCGTCGAAGAGATGCAACCCTATCGGTGTATACAGGGACTCAGTCGTGAAAACTTGATACAGATTCTTGCTCAAGCAGTTAAAAAAATAGAATCATAATCATATTACCTTTAAAACCTAAATCTATAACCTAAAATACTATGTCAGACAAAAGAACATGCTTATACGAAAAACACTTGGCACTAAGTGCTAAGATGGTACCCTTTGGTGGATTTGAAATGCCACTGCAATACTCAGATATCACAGACGAACACAATGCCGTGAGACAAGCCTGCGGCGTATTTGATGTGAGCCACATGGGCGAAGTGTTTGTAGAAGGCAGAGAGGCTGAAAAGTTCGTGCAATACATTTTTACCAACAATATCGAAGGTGCTGAAATTGGGAAAATTTACTACGGCATGATGCTCCACGACAATGGTGGAACCGTGGATGACCTCTTGGTATACAAAATGGCGGACGAAAAGTATTTACTTGTGGTCAATGCAGCAAATATTGACAAAGATTACGCTTGGATTGAACAACATGCTAAGGGATTTGATGTGACCACAGTAAATGCAAGCGAAAGTTATGGACAAATTGCTATACAAGGTCCCAATGCAGAAGCTGTATGTGAAAGAATATTGCAATTGTCTTGCAGCGAATTGGCATTTTACACATTCAAGGAAACTGAACATCACGGCGAAACTATCATAGTTAGCCGCACTGGATATACAGGCGAAGACGGATTTGAAATTTATGGTTCGCACGCCTATATACAATGGGCTTGGGATGAATTGATGAAATCTGGCGAAGTGAAGCCTTGTGGCTTGGGTTGCCGTGATACATTAAGATTCGAAGTGGGTCTGCCCCTATATGGTGATGAATTAACAGACGACATCACGCCATTGGAAGCTGGATTGGGAATGTTTGTCAAACTAGACAAACCTCAATTCATTGGCAAGGAAGCCTTGGTGCAACAAAAGGCTGAAGGCTTGAAACGAAAAGTCGTGGGTATCGAACTCAATGCCAGAGCTATTCCTCGCCATGGCTATGAAGTAGTGGATGCAGAAAGCGAAGAAGTGGTAGGCGAAGTAACCACTGGCTATTGCTCTATATCAACCGGCAAGAGTGTATGTATGGCGATGGTAAACATTGACCAAGCCGTATTGGGCAAGCCTATCAAAGTAAAAATACATAGAAAATTGCAAGAAGGTGTAGTGACCAAGAAGCGCTTCTATGAAAAGAATTACAAGAAATAAATCACAACCTAAATCAAATCAATAATTAAAAAAACACATTAAATCTAAATCATCATGGAAAACGTTTATTTTAGCGAATCACACGAATATGTAAGAGTAGAAGGCGAATATGGTTACGTAGGTATCACTGACTATGCGCAACACCAATTGGGCAACGTGGTTTACGTTGATATGCCTGAAGTGGACGACGAAGTTTCAGCAGGCGAAGAATTTGGTGCTGTGGAAAGTGTTAAGGCTGCCAGCGACTTGATTTCTCCCGTATCAGGTGAAGTCGTAGAACGCAACGACGCTCTTGAAGATACACCTGAGTTGATTAACGAAGATGCTTTTGCTAACTGGATTATCAAAGTGAAACTTTCAGACCCTTCTGAATTAGAAAATCTGATGAGCGAAGACGAATACAATCGCATTTGCGAATAAGAACGAATTAACCCACATATAAACGATGAGACTGATATGAATTTGAATGATGTTTCTACACCAAGCTAAATTCAGTCTCATCGTTTGTCATTTTTATTCAAGCCTATTCTATGAAATACATACCACACACTCAGGCAGACATTGACCAAATGCTACAAGTCGTCGGCGTCGACTCATTAGACGATTTGTATGGCGAAGTGCCTGAACAATTAAAGTTGAAGAGGGAACTGGACTTACCCTCTGCAATGTCTGAAATAGAGATTAGAAATCATATCGAGGCATTGGCTGACCAAAACAAGCTTTTGACCATTTTCGCAGGAGCTGGTTCGTACGACCATTATACCCCATCGGTGATTCCTTATATTATGTCTCGCTCGGAGTTTTCTACCTCTTACACCCCCTATCAAGCTGAGATTTCACAAGGTACACTGCAATACATCTTCGAATATCAAACTATGATGGCACGCCTCACTGGCCTTGACATCTCAAATGCTTCGATGTATGATGGTGCTACGGCTACTGCCGAGGCCATGATGATGTGCGTAGCTGCTGCCAAGAAGCGCAACAAAGTGCTGATTGCATCAACCTTTGCTCCAAGAGTACTTGATGTAGTGGCTACTTATGCCAAATATCATGGTGTTGAGTTAGTAAAAATTCCACAGATTGAAGGTGTATCCGACAAGGCTTTCGTAGATGAAGCTTTAGCGCAAGATGACGTCGCAGGTGTCATCGTGGCTCAACCCAACTACTGGGGCATCGTCGAGGATTTTACAGGTTGGGCAGACCAATGTCATGAGCACAAGGCCCTCTTTGTAGTCAATGCTATTGCATCTACGCTTGGAGTATTGCGCACTCCTGGCGAATGGGGAGCAGACATTGCCTGTGGTGATGCTCAGAGCCTTGGTATTCCCGTCGGCTACGGTGGTCCCTACATTGGCTATCTTTGCACTACAAAGGCATTGATTCGCAAGATGCCAGGTCGACTCGTAGGCGAAACTGTTGATGCAGCAGGCCAGCGCTGTTTCGTATTGACTATGCAAGCACGCGAACAACACATCCGCCGCGAAAAGGCCACATCAAACATTTGTACTGCTCAGGGTTATATGTGTCTGCATGTCGCTATGTATCTGTCGTTGATGGGAGAACAAGGATTGCGCGAAGTATGCCAGCAATCTTATAGCGCAGCACATTATCTCCATGACAAATTACTGGAAACTGGCAAGTTTGAGCCTTGCTACTCGGCGCCTTTCTTCAATGAATTTACATTGAAATTTACTGGCGAAGAAGGTGCAAAGGCTTTCCACAAACGTATGGCAGAGGCTGGTATCCTGGCTGGTGTTTTGGTAGAGGGCGAAGCAGATAAAATCATTTTTGCTGTGACTGAGAAACGTACCCCTGAAGAAGTAGCGCGTTTCTTGTCTTTGGTATAATCTCAACTTAATTTTGATTCACTATGAACAATAAATATTATAGTCCATTGGTTTTTGAACTTTCAAAGCCTGGCAGAAGTGGTTATTCGTTGCCCAAAAACCATTGGGGCGAACATCATATCGGCGATATCAATGAAAATCTGTTGCGCCAGAACAAACCTGAATTGCCTGAAGTAGATGAACTGACTCTGGTGCGCCATTATACCAATATGAGCAACAATAATTTTGGTGTAGATACAGGTTTTTATCCTTTGGGTAGTTGTACGATGAAGTACAACCCTAAAATCAATGAGGAAATGGCTGCACTACCTGCATTCACCTCGCTTCACCCCACTACTCCAGAATGTTTGACACAAGGTGCTTTGGAATTATACTACAACCTCCAACGTGCACTTTCCGAAATCTCTGGTCTGAGCGAATTTACCCTAAATCCCTGTGCTGGTGCACACGGCGAATTGACAGGGTTGATGGTTATCCGTGCTTATCACCAATCACGTGGCGACCACAAGCGCACCAAGATTATTGTACCCAACTCTGCTCATGGCACCAACCCTGCTTCGGCTGCCGTATGTGGTTTGCAGATTGTCGAGGTGGGCAGCACTCCTCAAGGCACAGTCGATGTTGAAGCATTAAAGGGATTGCTCAATGATGAAGTTGCTGGTATGATGATGACCAATCCCAACACCCTGGGTATATTCGAAACTCAGATACCACAAATCGCCCAACTGATTCACGAATGTGGCGGTTTGATGTACTACGACGGCGCCAACCTCAACCCCATGCTTGGTGTGTGTCGTCCTGGCGATATGGGATTTGATGTGATGCACATCAATTTGCACAAGACCTTCTCTACCCCTCATGGCGGCGGTGGTCCTGGTAGCGGTCCTGTTGGGGTAACTGCAGCACTGGCAGAGTTTCTGCCCAACCCCAAAGTGGTGAAGGGCGAAGACGGACTATTCCATATTACATATAGCGATAGCGCCCTTGGCAGTGTATCACCCCTTTTCGGCAACTTCTCCGTATTGGTGCGTGCCTATACCTATATCCTCAGCATGGGACGCGAGTATATCCCGATGGCTGGTAAATTGTCTGTGCTCAATGCTAACTATATCAAGGAACAACTGAAAGCCTATTATAAGTTGCCTATCGACGGACTTTGCAAGCACGAATTTGTATTCGACGGTTTGCTCGAAGAATATGGTGGCGGTGCACATGATGCAGACAAGGTGACCACACTTGACATTGCTAAACGCTTGCTCGACTACGGTTACCATGCACCTACTATCTACTTCCCATTGCTCTTCCACGAATCCATGATGATAGAGCCAACCGAGACCGAAAGCAAAGAAACTATCGACCAATTCATCGAAGTGATGCGCAAGATAGCCCTCGAGGCTAAGGACGACAAAGCATTGCTGCATGGTGCACCTCACCACACACCAATCCGTCGTCCAGACGATGTTTTTGCTGTGAAGAATGCTAAGTTTACTTTTTAAAAGTTCTGATGGGTTTGGAAAGTTCCGAGTCCTCCGAGTATTCCGAGTCCTCCAAGCACTCCGAGCACTCTGAGCACTCTGAGCGCTCCGAAAACTCTAAATCAAAACTAAAACCGACCTATGACATACGATATCATCATAATAGGAGCTGGCCCTGGAGGGTACGAAACTGCTCTAAAGGCTGCTCACGAGGGGTTGAAAGTCGCTTTGGTTGAAAAGGGAGAAATGGGTGGCACATGCCTCAACAGAGGCTGCATCCCCACCAAGAGTTTCTGCCACATGGCCGAACAGCTGCATGCTGCTCGTCAATCAAATGTTTTGGGACTGGGCATCACTGCCCCTCAGTCTATTACCGACCTCACCCCAATCGTCGACTACAAAGAAAAGATTGTGTCTGGACTGCGCGAGGGCGTCGAAGCACTAATGAAACATCCAGGCATCACAACCTATCCCCACCAAGCCATTGCCGTCAGCAAGGGGCAAGTGACTTTAGACGACGGTCAATCCTTGCAGGCTGCTAATATCATCATCGCCACGGGTGCACACGAACGGTTGCTACCAATTCCTGGTATTGACCTGCCTGGTGTAGTCACCTCTACCGAAATGCTCAACCTTACCACCCTACCCGCTCGTCTTTGCGTCATTGGTGGTGGAGTCGTAGGAATGGAGTTCGCATCAATATTCAACACACTTGGCAGCCAGGTCACAGTAGTAGAATATGCTCCTGAAATCCTGCCTCGTTTCGACCAGGATATGGCCAAGCGATTGCGCACGGGATTGAAGCGTGCAGGCATCAATTTCAATCTTGGTGCAGCAGTTTGCGAAATCCAGCGCTGCGAAGAAGAGAATGCCTTGCAAGTCCATTTCACGCAAAAGGGCAAAGCATGTCAAGTCACAGCTGACCTCGTCTTGATGTCAGTAGGTAGAGCGCCCAACGTAGAGAGTCTGCAGCTGAATCCCGAAGAAGTGGCATTCACCCCACGTGGCATCACTGTAGATGAAAATATGCAAACCACCACCCCAGGCATTTATGCTATAGGGGATTGTAATGGCCTGAGCGGTCTGGCACACGTAGCGACATTCCAGGGCATCGTAGCTTTGGACCACATCCTCGGTCGCCCCACATCAGTGGATTTGAACCTTGTCCCCTCAGCCGTATTCACCTATCCCGAACTCGCTACCGTGGGCCAAACTGAGCAGGAATGCAAGGACGCTGGACTCGAGTATACCATGCAGAAGTGCTACTATCGCCAAAATGGCAAGGCTGTATCGATGGGCGAAGGTGATGGTTATGCCAAATACATCTGGCATGCCGACGAGACTTTGTTGGGAGCACATATCATGGGAGCACATGCATCAGACCTCATCCACGAAGCCACCATACTGATGCGCACAGGTGCTAAGCGCCACTTGTTGAAAAATACGATACACGCTCACCCTACTCTCAGCGAAATTATTTTGCAATGATTTTATAGCCTACAGATTTAGGTGGGTGTGCTCTTCGAAGTACACCCACTTTTAAGTAATATACATGTACCGAAAAATCTGCAACCATTAGTGTCCAATAAAAAATTTGACACTAATGAGTATATTATACTTCTGCAAGATTACAGCAATTTTTCTAAGATTCTCTTTGAATAATCTTAAAAAGTAGACCTATAGGTCTGAATTTCTTACACCGAACTCACGTTAAAACGAATAACATCATCTCAATTAATCCACTTTGTTCAAGACTAAATCTACAAGTAATATCGCAGATTCTTTTTCATCTTTTGGGGCATCTTTAGGTCGCCATGCTACAATAAAACGAATAGAAACATCCGATACAAAATAATCTTTTTCGTTCCAAGTGGATAGTTCACCCATTATCTTCTGTGATAATTGGCATACTGACTTATTCGTTTTTATGTCAAACAGGTAACCATTTTCATATCGGAGTTTTTGTCCAGCACGCAATGCAAGCACCTCCTTCTTACGGTATTTGAAATAGCCTAAATTTACATCTTTATGTGAGAGTTGAAGAACAATCTCATTAGGCATATCGTAAATAGTATGTTCTATACTTTTTTGAACAATGCTCGATTGATCAAAAAAAGAACTATTAGTATGTATAGATAGTCGTTGTTTAGCACGAGTTATACCCACATAATATCGGCGAAGCACCTCATCGGTCAATTGTCGTGGTTCGGAGATTAGCATATACACATCATCAAACTCCATTCCTTTGGATTTATGTATAGTTGAAACTACCACATCTGCATTTTGCAAATCACAAAAATCTTCTGCCGATGACTCAAATATATACTCTTTGAAGTCGGTCAAATACTTTGCTTTATTAGTCTCTTCAAATAACTTAACACATTGCTGTAAATAACAAAGACTAGCCGAGTCGGTATAGGCAGAATATGTCCGCTGTTTCGACTTTTCCCACACTTCATCTGCAATGAGAGGAGTATGAGTATCAGTCTCAATACATTTTAGGAAAAATCTCACCTCTGCCATATTCCAGAAGCGGAAACCATCCATGCTTTGAATAAGTTTACTCTTTAGGTTATACTTTCTCAAAAGTGCCACCATAGTTACCGCCTCTTCGTTAGTCTGAGTGAGGACACACATAGTGCCACGCCCACGATGCTTCATTAAATCATCAACGAGAGGTTGATACATATAGGTCGATGCATGTTGTGTTATACTTACACTTCCAGTCTCAGAACTCATCGATATGATTGGACGGTTCTTCATTCTGTCTTTTATAGATTTGACAAAATTATTGGCATAATTCACTATATGTTGTGAGCTGCGGTAATTCTCTGTCATCTCAACAAAACGCCCATTGGACTCTGAGAGCAGTTTTGCCATATACTTTGAATTAGACCCACGGAACTCAAAAATATTTTGATCATCATCACCAACAGCAATTACACGCATCTCCTCGTTTGCAGTCATCAAGGCGTGTACTAACGCATACTCTTCAGCACTCATATCCTGAGCCTCGTCAATCACGAGGACAGTCTTTGCTATGCGATTTGGTTCTACCTCCCCGTCATTTATCATTTGCGCTGCGCGTAACACTACATCTTTTGCATCATCAAGATTACCGATTCTACCAAGCAAATCAAAGCAATAGGAATGAAATGTCTTTATCTCTACAAAATGTGCAGCATTACCGATCAATCCCATAAGTCGTTGTTTGAACTCCGTAGCAGCAGCACGCGAAAAGGTTAGCATCAGTAATTGTTCGTGTTTTACATCTTCAAGCAAGAGTAATGATGCTAATTTATGTACCAACACCCTCGTTTTTCCACTTCCTGGACCAGCAGCAACTACAATGCATCTTGACTCTTTGTCAGAAATTATCTCCATTTGCTTATCTGAAAGTGAGCCAAAGAGTTGTTTGTATTTTCCTGGCGTAACATTGCGCTCTATCTCTCGAATACGCTCGTTTTTGAAATACTTTGCCACAAAGCGTTTATAATCCATTTGGAAATAATCTTGCACATATTGTAGAGCTGCATTGTAGTCCTTAACCATCAAATTAGCATACTCACCCACTATATGAACTTGCTGTATCTTCTGCTTATAGAATTCGTTTAACATACGATAATCCTCCTGCTTATAGCGCAATCGATTATCTTTAATGCGACGAATATCCATAGCATTATAGAGGACAAGAAAACCACCCTCTAATTTCAATGCCCCAATTTTAGATAAATATAGTAATGCTTCCTCAACATCTTCAAGTTGCACATCTTGTAATGAGCCAAAAAGGTTAGAACTCATCTTTATATCATTGAGTAGTTCG
The DNA here is from genome assembly GCA_017383485.1 of Bacteroidaceae bacterium. Classification (GTDB taxonomy): domain Bacteria; phylum Bacteroidota; class Bacteroidia; order Bacteroidales; family Bacteroidaceae; genus Alloprevotella. The sequence goes on along the minus strand of JAFNXM010000012.1, from coordinate 3,073 downwards.
ACAATAGAAAATTGCACACCTCGCTTTTTCTCTTCCTCCCCTGCAAAAGATAATGTCTGCTTGAATAACCATTCCACAGCAAATTGACAAATAGCCAAACGCTTTTCAAATCGCTTTATAATGGAATCCAAATCTGCCTGTCGGACAACTTCTATATTATGTGCCGCATCTTCTTTCTTACGAGTGTACCCCTTTATTGTGAGAAAGTAGAGCAATGTTCGAATATCTTTTTCTGTCGCTGATGTTAATCCCTCTTTCTGAGCATTGTCATTCAATTGTTTGCACGAAATTCTAAGAGCATCATCAGGAATGTTATTAAGTATGTATCGTTCTAATTTTGTGAATTGTTCCAATAATCGCTTGGACTTGTGTTCTGACTCTCCGGTATCATTCAAATATGCTGAAATATCCTTTGTATCAGCTAATATACCATCTTGACGCATTCGTTCAACAACTGACACAACTTCGTTCTTCTTCAGTCCAAGAATATCCGCCAAATAATCGACACGTGATTCTGCTACTTCCTCTTGAGCTTTGGCAAAGAACTTCTGGGAAATTAGCGATTTGATGACACGAACAGCCTTTTCAACTTCCTCATCTTCAAATAGCACAGACTCATTTATACGCCTACGCGCCTCATCTACATTTTTGACTGTGATACCCGTAGCATATACATGTGGCACATTATTGCCACGCTCCAAATAACCTGCTTGTTCTAAAGCAGCTAAAGCTGTGCGAACACGCGTTTCAATATCAGATACAGAGTCATCCCAACCCGCTTTGCGTGCTATTTCTAATGCAGAACAGCATGCGCGCACACGATGCTTTGTCATCTCTTTCACAGCTTTCCAAACTTGCTGAATTTCACTGATACTCAGTTTTGTCTGATTTAGTAGGATGAAGTGTTTGTCTAAGTCTGAATCGCTATATAACACATAACATCTAGCTTGTAACTCTGGATCTCGTCCTGCGCGTCCAGCCTCCTGTACATAGTTCTCCAACGAATCAGAAATATCATAATGTACGACCAGTCCAACATCCTTTTTATCTACCCCCATGCCAAATGCAGATGTGGCTACAATAATTTGTACCTGATCCGACATAAAAGCATCCTGATTGGCAATCTTCTCATCAGCATCCATTCGGCCATTGAAAGGCAATGCTTTATATCCATCACGTGATAATTTCTCAGCCAGTTGTTTCGTTCTTTTAGTTCTTGATACATAGACTATAGTGGGGCACGACGATTCTGCTATTAACGAACGCAACTTTGCATACTTATCTTCATCTGTATCTGTGTGAATAACAGAATAACGCAGATTAGTTCGTGAAGCAGTAGAGGCAAATAGCTGAAGATCGAGATTAAGCGTTTGCTTAAAATAGTCACATATATCCTGTACAACCTTTTGCTTGGCCGTAGCTGTAAAACACGAAACAGGTATCGGTGTAATGAGTTTCTTCTTTTTCTGATAATCACTTATAAATTTACCGATATAGAGATAATCAACACGAAAATCTTGTCCCCATGATGAAAAACAATGAGCTTCATCTATTACAAAGCGCACTACATGTCGTGCCAATAAAATCTTCTCGATTGTCTTCGAGCGTAGCATTTCAGGTGCGATATATAATAGCGAAGCATCGCCATCTAAAACACGTTGAATAGCAAGCGATCGACTAATCGGATCAAGAAGGCCATTTATTGTTACAGCATCAGCAATACCCCTTTCCGCAAGATTATCTACTTGGTCTTTCATAAGCGATTGTAACGGAGAGATTACAACTGTCAGGCCATGTACGGAACGCCCCTCCATCAATGCTGGCAACTGAAATGTAAGCGACTTACCACCACCAGTAGGGAATATAGCAAGTAATGATTTGCCTTCAACTGCTGCTCTCACTGACATCTCTTGTAGCGGCTCACCCTCATATGTACGAAATTGATCGTAACCAAAATATTGCTTTAAGTTATAATGAACATCAAGGTCTTTATTACAATAATTACAACCACGAAGGCACCTAGTGTGTCGCAATAGCCTAACAATATTTTCGACATTGGGATAATTACATAGTACCCACGCAGGAGTAATAGGCCTATGATCTGTTGTGTCTATCAAGGCTAAAGCATAAGCCAATTCACAAGGACATTGAACAATTATATTTTCAATATTTGCATGCTCACAGATCTTTCCTTGATATGTAGAGCGTATCAAATTTACTAAATCATCAGCCTCTAATACTTTCGCATTAACAAAATTGAGAAAACCCTCAAATTCAGTTATACCATCCAATAATGTAGCATAGATACTCTTTTTATCTTCCGATAATGTACTCCATCGGGCGACTTCGTCCATTAACAGGTCATGCGCCTTTTCACAGTCATTGACTGGATTATTTATCTGATCGCTAATCAATTTATCATCTTTCAATAGATGATGATATGGCTTTTCAGGAAACAGCAACGGCGAAACATATAACGTATCGACTAACATCCATTGGTGAGGGACATCACCGAAAAGATATTTTGCATCATGGTGGACAATATTATGCCCACACACAAAGTCCACGCCGTTCAAGAATTCAAGCAATTCCTTTTTGTTGGCAGAGTTAAAAATTGCTCTATCCCATCTAAGCGCACCAATATCGTGAATACGATGATCTTTCATACCAACCTCCACATCAATAAAGGCGTAGCGTGAAGCATCACGAGATATCAGCTTAGTAGGATTATCTACCGTATCGCTTATTGATTTTTTTATTCTATCCCAAAGAGACATACTTTCAAATTGAATAGTTTTTTGGTTCTTGCCATTATTAATCTCAAAAAAGACTAAAGTATGTACATCAATATCTGCCGAGGCTATTTAGAGGGTGTTATCAAATCTCTTACATCCACATTCAATAACTCAGCTATTTTATTTAATGTAGCCAAATCAGGCTGAATAGAGTTGCTACACCACTTGCTGACAGTGCATGTTGACTTACCCAATTGCTCTGACAACCATTTGCCTGTTTTCTGCTTTTCGACAAGTATTACTTTTATGCGATTTAGATTTGCCATTTCATCCTAATT
>JAFNXM010000011.1 GCA_017383485.1 Bacteroidaceae bacterium | reverse complement strand
TTCATTTTTCATTTTTAATTTTTAATTTTTCATTTTTTATTATCAAAAAAAACGGAGATATCTACAAAATCCTTTGTCCATGTCAAATATTTTCAGTTTTTTTGCATTTTGGAATGTTATACTCCAATAATAATTAATAAACCTTTTAATCACTAAAACCTCTACAGAATGAAAAAGATTTTCACTCTCATGGCGGCTTTCCTATGCTTGATGACCCAGGCATGGGCCGACAAGGTAGTAGGCTCGACTACGCTTCCCGAAAACGGACGCCCCGAGCACATCTACACAATGAGGAATGGGAACAGTCTGTACTGCGGCAAGACTACTGCGCCGACAGAGACTGAGGCTAATTATGCCCAATTCGCATTCTATGCTGTGGATGGCAAGGCTAATGCCTTCTACATCTACAACAGGTCTAATGGCAAGTGGCTCACCTACGACAAAGCGTCGAGCTATAGCAACTGCCAGGACTTCGTGAAGTTTGCCGACTCAAAGGCAAGCGCAAACTACTTTATCGTCAACAATTACTCTGGCGATAACTATGAAATCCAACCCGTCACTACTTACAACAGTGGCAACAAGTACCTGAACTGGTACAAGGGTAAGGACTTCAATCCTGTGGACGGATCGAACACACTCGGTCTGTGGGAACAAAATGGTAACACTGACGCTGGTAGCCGCTGGTTGTTCAGCGAAGTCGTTTATGTGGTACGCACTTACACAGTAAGCATACCCGACGGCGCTACAGTGACTATCGAAGGCAAGACTTATGGCAACGGCGACAGCTTCACTTACGAAGGTTCGCTGGACAAGAGCGCTGTAAGCGTGAACGCGCCTGCTGGTAAGTTCAGCGTAGTGTCTATCGACGACGTGAACAACAAGATTACTGTAAACTTCGCTACATTGCCTACACAGGGTCAAAGCGACACCTATACCAACGCTTGGGTTTATCCTAAACAACAAGACAACGTGGGTGCTGCTGAAGTGATCGAAGAAGACGGCGTGTACACCCTGAAGAACCGCGTGCTGGCTGCTAGCTACATGAAGGTGGGCGGCGCACTCTACTTCGCTGGATCAAACGCAATGAACCTCGTAGCAGGTACTGAACCCTTCACCGTAGCATTCGGCAATGGTGACAACGTGCCCGCTTCTGCTATGACACTGAAGAACGTGACAGTGGAAACTCTCACTGGCAACAATAGTGCTATCGGCGGTGCAGAACACTATGACGGCAAGCAACTCGTAGCCAACTACGAATACACCTACAAGGGCGCTAAGATCGAAATCGTATGGCGCGCTGTGCTCCGCGATGGTAGCCACTACCTCCGCACAGAAATGGAGCTCAAGGGTGTGAACGACGTGGATATGTTCAACGTCATCCCAATGATCTACAACGTAGACACTAAGGCTGCTGGCTCTACACCAAAGGTAGTAGGTAATACTCGCGGTGCTGTGCTGATGAGCGACAAGATCTTTGCTGGTCTCGAAACTCCTACTGCATACAACACCGTAGGCGAAGCTACTGGCGACGCAGATCCATGGAACTTGGTAGAAACTAAACCCGCAGTAAACCTGACTGCTTCTTCTTGGCAAGTCGTAAACGACGTGCCCAACCGTGTGATCGAAGCTTGTGGTGCAAGCTATCCCAACGTGTTGGCATACACTATGGCAAATGTGACACTGAAGAAGGGTCAAAAGGTAGAAACTACTGTGACCTACACCAGCGGTAATCACCGTTTGAACTTCGGTGGTGCAGACTTGCTCGACGCTACTGGCAATATCGCTGCCAGCCACTATCACAGCGGCTACTCAGGCGGTCAACACTCTGACAATAGCTTCACATTCAACGCTCCCTACGACGGTACATTCTCTATCCGCGTATTCGTAGAAAACAGAACAGAATCTATCGACGCAAGCAGCAAGATGGAAGTGAAGATCTACGAAGCTAAGGAAGGCGTATCAGTGAGCACAGACCTCGTGAGCATCCAGGGTCGCTGGAGCCGCAACACTACACTCGCTGCAGGCGAAACTTGGAAGGTGGCAAGTGTCGTAGGTCTCGTGGCACAAGATGGTAAGCAAGCAGATAGCAACATTCACAATTCGCAAAAGCGTCGTTCGTTCCTCGCTTACTCTGAACGCGAACGTGCAGTGCCCTGGCGTGCATTCCCTCACTACAACAGCTGGTACGAACTCAATATCGACCGCAACAATGCTGCTCCTGGTCAGGAACACACCAACTTCACCGAAAAGCAAGTGCTCAACGTGATCGATCAGTGGAAGAAGAACTACTTCGACAAGTATGGCGAAGGTATCGCAGCATTCGTTATCGACGATGGTTGGGACAACTATGGTACATGGACATTCCACAGCGGATTCCCCAACGAAATGCGCGAAATCGCTAAGAAGGCTAAGGAATTGAACGCTGGTATCGGTGCATGGCTCGGCCCAGTGGGTGGTTACGGACAAAGTGGTAACTATCGCCGCAGCTACTGGAATAGCAAGGGCGGTATGCAATTGTCTAACCCTGCTTACTATCAAGTGTACCTCGATGCAGCAAGAAACCTCGTTTGCCAACAAGACGGCGTACCTGGTTTCAACGCAAGCACAGACTCTTACTTGTTCTTCAAGTATGACGGTATCTCTGGCCAATTCTCAGCAGTTGGTCCCGATGCAGGCGACACTGGTAACGAAAATGCAGAAGGTATCATCCGCCTCGAACGCTACGTTCGTGAAAACATGCGCGAAGACATCTTCTTCAACACTACTGTAGGTACTTGGGCATCTCCTTTCTGGTACCAAATCTCGGATGCTACATGGCGTCAAGAAGCTGACTACGGCGAAGCTGGTAACAACTCTATCGACCGCGAAAAGTGGATCACTTACCGCGACCGCCTCGTACACCAAAACTATGTGACAGCATCTCCTATCTGTCCTATCAACACATTGATGACTCACGGTTTCATCTTGACTAAGTTTGGTGCCGTATCTAAGAATATGAGCTATTCATCAGCCCTCAACGAGTTGCGCGCAGCATTCGTTTGCGGTTCTGGTATGGTGGAACTCTATGCTGACTACGAATTGATGAACAGCATCAACGGCGGCGCACTTTGGGCTGACCTCGCAGAATGTGTGGCTTGGCAAAAGAAGAACGCTGACGTATTGGCCGACGCTCACTGGGTGGGTGGTAACCCCTGGACAGGTAGCCAACAACAAGTATACGGTTGGGCTTCTTGGAATGGCGAAAAGTCTACACTCGCTCTCCGCAATGGTGCTAACAACGCACAAACTTACACATTCACTCTGCGTGAAGCACTCAACATCCCTGCAAACATCACTGGTAGCGTGGTATTGAACAAGTCGTTCAAGTCTCAAGCTGCTCTCCAAGGTTTGACAGAAGGTGCTGAAATCGATATCGACAAGACTATCTCTGTGACTCTGCCCGCAAGCAGCATCTTTGCTTTCGACGGCGTGAACAGCGATCCTACTCAAGTAGAATTCAAAGCACTCAGCGTATCTCCAAACAAGGGCGTTGAAGCTATCGAAAACATCCAGATCACTTTCAACGCAGAAGCTGCTGGTCAATTCGACCCTGCATCTATGACTGCAATGAAGTTCAAGAAGGGCAACAACATCGTGACTTCTATCAAGAACTATACAGTGAATGGTGCACAACTCAACATTACCTTGACCAACAAGGTGACTGAACCAGGCGAATACACTCTCGTGATTCCCGAAGGTCTCATCACTCGCAAGGCAGACGGCGCTGCATATAGCGGCAACCACAATTTCACCGTAGTAGCTCCCGTAGCACTCGCTATCCAAAACGCTACTCCAGCTGGTCCAGTAAACGAATTGAGCGAAATCACCCTTACTTTCAACAAGGAAGTAGAAGTGTCGGGCACTGCTACCGTAGCATTGCAAAATGCTGAAGGCACAGTAGCGACTCAAGGCGCTTGCTCGGCAGAAGGCAAGGTGGTCAACGTGACATTGAACAAGACTGTGACTGCTCCAGGCGAATACACACTCGTGATTCCCGAAGGCGTAGTCACTGGTAAGGAATTGGGCGACGCTTTCAGCGGCGAATACAAATTCACTGTAGTAGAAGTGGACAAGTATGAACCACGCCACACTGGCACTAAGACTCGCAACGACCGCAACACAACTGAAGTGAAGATCGAAAGCGTAGATCACGGTGTGAGCAGCCATACTCTCACTGCTGACGAACAAAGCCAAGACTACACAGACTTGACTGCTACCGTAGTATTCAAGGCTACTGCTGGCGAAACTGTTTCTGTAGCAATGGAAACTGCTGGTTCTTGGATCCACAGCTTCGTATACGTTGACGTCGATGCCGACGGTTTCACAGCAAGCATCGCTCCTGGTAGCAACTGGGAACCTGCTGGCGACCTCGTATCATACAGCTTCTACAACAATGATAGCTCAAGCGACGAAAGTGGTTGGAACAGCGTAGGTCAAGTCATCTCAGGCAACAACCGCAACCGTCCTGCTCTGCCCGCATTCACTGTACCTGCAGAACCTGGCAAGTACCGCATGCGCTTCAAGCAAGACTGGTGTAACATCGACCCAATGGGCGACGCTGACGGCAAGTTTGACGACTTCAAGCAAAACGGTGGTCAAATCGTCGACGTTACTCTCGAAGTCGTAGCACCTACAGCAATCAGCGGCGTGAGCGTAAACAAGAGCAACGTTTACTACGACCTGAGCGGTCGCCGTTTGAACCAAGCTCCTGCAAAGGGCGTGTTCATCTGGAACAACAAGAAGGTGATTCGCTAATCCGTAGCGAAAAGCGATAAACTACACAGGACTCCTGCGGCATATGCCGTGGGAGTCTTTTTTATATCAAGTTCCCCAAATTCAGCACTACCTTTCGATGTAATGGGTGGATTGGGGAGAGCAAAAGCAACACATATTTATCGCCATACTAGACATAGCAAAATGCCTTCTAAAAAATGCGAAAAATTTTGACAAGCGCAGTTAATGAAATAGAAACGAAAAAAGAAGGCGAAAGCGGATAAACAAAAAAAGTCAAGGTTTTGTGAAAATTCCCCCTAGGATAATTTGAAAAAGGCCTAGGCTCGTTTTAAAAAAGCCTAGGTTTTTTCACTCAAAAATTCGCTCCTGGTTTCTTAAAAAATAGCTTTTTTTTATGGTAAAATATAGCTTTTTGCGCCCAAACCCTATATTTTTGACCCGAAAAATAGGTTTTCTATAGCCTCGTGGCGGCGTTATTTTCGGACAAGAATTCGTTGATAAATTTTACGCGATTTTCAGCCTCGAAAAATGCGAAAAATTTTGACAAGACAGGCGATGCCACAAACAACATCTGCCGCGTGGGCATAAACATCACTTTCGTTTTTCATCACACCCGTCCATATCCCCATTGTGCAGGGGCAGACTGATTGCCCACCCCACACACAGCAGAAAAGTCTGCAGCACCCCTTCGATTCAACAGATTTGATTTTAAAATAAAGCACACGAGATACGCAAATCACAAAAAGAAATACCAGCATTTTGCAGTTTCAAAAAAATTATGTAATTTTGCACCCGATTTGTCCGACGTGAGGTTTAGACAAACCTACGTGTGATGGCGAATTAAGCAATAAAACTTAATTTAGAGTAACACATTTAATTTAAAAAGACAATGAGAGAATTTTCAATCAATGGTTCTGCTCGCCAAGTAGTTGGCAAGAAAGCAACAAAGGAAGTTCGCAACAACGGTCTCGTACCTTGCGTACTTTATGGTGAAAAGCGTGATGCTAACGGTTTGCCCGAAGCTACTCACTTCGTAGTTAGCGCTAAGGAAATCGACAAGATCTACTTCACTCCTCACGTTTACCTCGTAAACATCAACCTCGACGGCGTAGAACACAAGGCTATCGTTAAGGAAGTACAATGCCACCCAGTTAAGGACAACGTGCTCCACGTAGACTTCTACGAAGTAGTAGAAAATCGTCCTATCGTAGTAGGTGTACCCATCGCTCCTAAGGGTCTCGCAGAAGGTGTACGTGCCGGTGGTAAGTTGATGGCAATGGTTCGCAAGATCAACGTTAAGGCACCTTACACTGCAATCCCTGAAAAGTTGGATGTAGATGTAACTAGCCTCGGTTTGGGTAAGTCTTTGAAGGTAGGCGACCTCTCTTACGAAGGTATCGAACTCGTTACTCCAAAGGAAGTAATCGTAGTTACTGTTAAGATGACTCGTGCTGCTATGGGTGCTATGGCTGCTGCTGCAAAGGGTAAATAATAGCATTTAGCATACAGTATATAGAAAGAATGGGAGACCAAGGCACTTCCCAATGAGTGCTCGACCTTCCATTCTTTCTCTTTTTATCTAAATACGTCAAGATGAACTTTCTCGACAAACTATTACAAATCTTTTCCAAACCACAAAATACAGACGCCAACGATATGAATCACCTGATAGTAGGCCTGGGCAATATAGGCAGCGAATACGCAGGGACAAGACACAACATCGGCTTCACCGTGCTTGATGCGATGGCAGAAACCGCTGGTGTGACTTTCCAGGACAAACGCTATGGTTTTGTAGCAGAAATGAAGGTAAAAAATCAAAACCTCATCCTGCTGAAACCATCAACATATATGAATCTGTCGGGCAATGCCGTGAGGTATTGGATGAAGGAAAAGAAGGTGGACCTGGAGCGCGTGCTGGTCGTAGTAGACGACCTCGCCCTACCCTTCGGCGCGCTGCGCATGAAACCCGGCGGCAGCGAAGCTGGACACAACGGTTTGCGCCACATCACCCAGACCCTGGGCACACAGCAATACGCCCGTTTGCGCTTTGGTATCGGCAACGACTTCCCACGCGGCGGACAGGTGGATTTTGTCCTTGGCAAATTCTCGGCAGAAGACATGTCTGCTATGCCCGAACGACTCGAGGTGGCTGCAGAGATGATCAAAAGTTTTGCACTCAGCGGCATACAGTTTACCATGAATCACTTCAATAAAAAATGAGCAATCCAGGGGAAGCACGAATAGACAAATGGCTGTGGGCAGCACGCATCTACAAAACACGCACCCTGGCTGCCGACGCCTGCAAGAACGGACGCATCAGCATCAACGGCGCCAACGTGAAAGCATCCCGTAGCGTAAAGGTGGGCGACAAGGTGGGTGTACGAAAACCGCCTATCACCTACACATTCCTGGTGAAGCAAGCCATCGAAAAACGTGTCGGAGCAAAACTTCTGCCTGACATTCTGGAGAACATCACAAGCCCCGAACAATATGAAATCCTGGAATTGAGCCGCATCAGTGGATTCATCGATCGTGCAAAAGGCACCGGTCGTCCCACAAAAAAGGACCGCCGAGTTATCGAAGACTTTCAGGTGCCAATCTCACTGGACAACGATTTCTATTTCCCCTTTGATGACGACGAAGAAGAGGACTTGTAAGAAAATCGGCGCAAAAATTCCACACATATTATAAAAAAAGCGTAACTTTGCTACGAAATAGCGACTTATCACAAATGAACAATCCACAGATTCAGACGATCAAGCAAAGATATGGTATCGCGGGCAACTGTGATGCCCTGAATCGTGCATTGGAAGTCGCACTGAAAATCGCCCCCGTAGACCTCTCAGTATTAGTGACCGGAGAAAATGGTGTGGGCAAAGAGAACTTCCCTCGTATCATTCACGATCACAGCCTGCGCAAGACCAAAAAGTTCTTTGCCGTAAACTGTGGCGCCATACCCGAGGGCACTATCGACTCTGAACTCTTCGGCCATGAAAAGGGCGCCTTCACCGGAGCCATCGAACGCAGAGAGGGATATTTCTCCGTTGCCAACGGCGGCACACTATTCTTGGACGAAGTCGGCGAACTACCTCTTTCCACTCAAGCCCGCCTGCTACGTGTGCTCGAAACTGGCGAATATATCCCCGTCGGCGCAAGCGAGGTAAAACGCACTGACGTGAGAATCGTAGCTGCGACCAATGTCAACATTGAGCAGGCGATCAAGGACGGAAAGTTCAGAGAAGACCTCTATTACAGACTCAACTCTGTAAGCATCGCTGTACCCGCGCTCAGAGAAAGAGGAAACGACATCTTGTTACTCTTCAAAAAATTCGTACTCGAACTGAGCGAAAAATACAAGATGCCCCCAATTCGACTGACCCAGGAGGCACAAGACATCATCCTATCCTACTCGTGGCCAGGCAACGTGAGACAGCTCAAAAATTTGGCCGAGAACATGATGGTCACTTCCGAAGAGCGAGAAATCACAGATGAAATCTTGCGCATGTACCTCCCCGTAGGAGAACGCAGTAATCAATTGATCACTGTCGCAAACGAAAGCAGCAACCACAGTTTCGAAAACGAGAGAGAAATCTTGTATCAAATCCTCTTTGACTTGCGCAGGGATGTCAATGAATTGAAAAGCATCATCAACGCCAGCGGCAACATCAACAAGCCTGCGACAGAAGTTCGCGAGCATATAGGCTCCGAGCTCACATTCATTCGTTCGTCTGAAATACCTCAAACTTCGTCTGCCACACAGATAAAAGACGATGAACGCCAAACCTTCTTGGCGGCAGAAGAAGTAAGAGACAACGACTATATCAACGACGCAGAGAAACAAACAGAATCCCTCGAATCAATTGAAAAGGAAACGATCCAAAAAGCATTGAACTACAACAGAGGGAAGCGCAAATTGACTGCGGAGCAATTAGGCATTAGCGAACGAACCCTTTACCGAAAAATAAAAGAATATGGCTTGGACTAATTTTTTCCGTAGACATACATTAAATATATTAGGTGGGGTATTCACCATGCTTTTGATCGTAGGTTGCAGCATTAGTTACAAATTTACGGGAACTTCCATCAACTACGATCTCATAAAGACTATCCAACTGGACAATGTTGCCAACAGAGCGCCCTATGGTTGGGCCCCAATGGAAGCAATGTTCAATAATAAATTGCAAGACCTCTATGCCAATCAAACGAGATTGAAAATCGTAAAGCGAGGGGGAGATTTGCACATAGCAGGAGAAATCACCGGCTACGACCAATATAATAAATCTATATCGGCAGATGGCTTCTCTTCGCAAGTACAATTGAAGATGACGGTGAACATCCGTTTCACCAACTCCAAGACAAACGAGAGTTGGGAAAGACAATTTTCAGCAACCACACAATATAATTCGACACAACAGCTGAGCGCCGTACAAGAACAACTTGTCACCGAAATGGTAAAAGATTTGACCGACCAAATATTCAACGCCACCGTAGCAGATTGGTAAGGTTTAACATTAAAACACAACATTCAAACGAGGGGTTGCCCTACACCAGGAATATGAATCTACAAATCAACGAGCTGATCAAACACCCTGAACAACTCAACAAAGACACGCTGTATGGACTGCGAGAGATCGTAGCCCAGTATCCCTATTATCAGGTCGCTCGGCTCCTATTCCTTAAAAACCTTTTCCTACTACACGACCCCTCTTTTGGCGAGGAGTTGCGCCGTGCCGCCATCTATATGCCAGACAGAAAGGCATTGTTTAATATGGTCGAAGGCAATAATTACAAAATCGCCGTCGAGCATTCACCAAAGCCCAAGAAAATTGTCACAGATGAGAATGCAGACCGCACGACCAACTTGATTGAAGATTTCCTCAATACTCTCGACAACACAGACGAGGCCTTCAACAGAACAGGGCGCCCCAAAGCAGATCCAACCAACGACTACGTGGCATATCTGTTAGACCTCGAAGATGCTATCGTTGAGAATGAGCAAACAGAAAGCCAGAAAGTACAAAGAAGCGAAGAGTTACTTGACGAATACCTCGACCGCGACGAAAATGAACGTATTGTTCTCTCAGATACACCTACGCTGACGCCCGAACACCAAAGCGAAGAAAACGAAGAGCAACCTCCACTCGAAGAATGCTATTTTACAGAAACTTTGGCCAAAATTTATATAAAACAAGGGCGTTATGAGAAAGCAATTGAAATTATACGCCGCTTACACTTGAATTATCCAAAAAAAAATAGTTACTTTGCAGACCAAATTCGATTCTTGCAAAAATTAATTGTAAATAACAAACATAATAAATAAAAATCATGTACGAAATTTTTGTAATCCTTGCTGTAATCACAGCAGTACTCCTCGCCTTCATCGTATTGATTCAAGAATCAAAAGGTGGTGGTTTGGCTTCAAACTTTTCTTCATCTAATCAAATCATGGGTGTAAGAAAAACTACAGACTTTATTGAAAAAGCAACTTGGACTTTGGCTTCACTCCTCGTGATTTTCAGTGTTGCATCAGCATTCTGCCTTGGTGGTTCAAAAGAATCAAACGGCAGCATCACTGATGGTGTAAAAGCTCCAGCTGCACAGACAGCTCCAGCTGCAAATAATGCACAAGAAGCAACACCTGCTGCAGAAGCGCAACAAAACTAATCAAAGAGATTGTTCTGAAACATAAGTCTCTCCGTCTTCAGTCAGAATTGCGAAGCAACAAAGCATCGTATACTTTCTGATTGAGAACGGAGAGACTTTCTTTTTTTATATTTTCTTTCGCTTAATCATAGGATTTTTATTAACTTTGCCCGATATAAATACTTACTACAATGAACATACTTGAACTTAGCGAACAGGAAATTTGCCGCCGCAATTCATTAGAAGAATTACGCCGCATGGGAATTGATCCTTATCCCGCAGCAGAATTCCCTGTAAATGCCTACACTACAGAAATAAAGGAAAGTTTTAACGACGAAGATGAGCCACGCGAAGTCTGCGTTGCTGGCCGTATCATGGGACGTCGTATCATGGGTAAAGCAAGCTTTGCTGAATTGCTCGACTCCAAGGGTAAAATCCAAGTATATATTACCCGCGATGATATTTGTCCAGAAGAGAACAAAGACCTCTACAACGTCGTATTCAAGAAGTTGTTGGACTTGGGCGACTTCATCGGCGTAAAGGGTTTCGTATTCCGCACACAAACTGGCGAAATCTCTATTCACGCTCGCGAACTCTTCGTATTGGCAAAGAGTATCAAACCTCTGCCCGTCGTTAAGGAAAAAGACGGTGTGACCTATGATAGCTTTGACGACGCGGAATTACGCTATCGTCAACGCTACGTGGACCTGATCGTCAATCCTGGCGTGAAGGAGACTTTCTTGAAGCGCTCAACTATCGTTAAAACCATGCGCCAAGTATTGGATGACGCAGGTTATACAGAAGTTGAAACACCTATCCTTCAGAGCATCCCTGGCGGAGCAAGTGCGCGTCCATTTATCACACACCACAATTCGCTCAACGTAGACCTTTATTTGCGTATCGCTACCGAACTTTACCTGAAGCGACTCATCGTAGGTGGTTTCGAAGGGGTGTATGAAATCGGCAAGAACTTCCGCAACGAAGGTATGGACCGCAGCCACAACCCTGAATTTACTTGTATGGAATTGTACGTTCAATACAAGGACTACAATTGGATGATGTCTTTCACCGAGCAGTTGTTGGAAAAGATTTGCGTAGCCGTGAATGGTTCTACCGAAACAGTGGTAGACGGCAAGACTATCAGTTTCAAAGCGCCCTACCGCAGATTGCCCATCCTAGAAGCTATCAAAGAAAAGACAGGTTATGATCTTGATGGCAAGTCGGAAGAAGAAATCCGCCAAATCTGCCTTGCGCTCAATATGGAAATTGACGAAACTATGGGCAAGGGCAAATTGATTGACGAAATCTTTGGTGAATTCTGCGAAGGCACATATATTCAACCGACCTTCATCACAGATTACCCCGTCGAAATGTCTCCGCTCACCAAGAAGCATCGTTCGAATCCAGGCCTCACAGAGCGTTTCGAATTGATGGTGAATGGTAAGGAATTGGCTAATGCTTATTCTGAGCTCAACGACCCCATCGACCAGGAAGAACGCTTCCAGGATCAGCTCCGCCTCTCTGAAAAGGGCGACGACGAAGCAATGTTCATCGACAAGGACTTCCTTCGTGCACTGCAATACGGTATGCCTCCCACCAGTGGTATCGGCATCGGTATCGACCGCCTCGTCATGTTGATGACAGGCCAGACACAAATTCAGGAAGTACTATTCTTCCCACAGATGCGTCCTGAAAAGAAGATTCCCAAGGACGGCGCAGAAGCCTTTGCTGCTATTGGTGTGGCAGAAGAGCTTGTACCAATTTTGCACAAAGTGGGTTACAATCTTGTCAATGACCTCAAGGGCGCCAACCCTCAGAAAGTACAACAACAGATTGGCGAAGTGATCAAGAAGTTTAAGCTCGAAATCGAAAAGCCTTCTGTAGCAGACATCACCGTTTGGGTCGAAAAGCTTGAAGTAGAATAATCTCAAATCATGCCCAACCCTTGCCCCACCAGGAGCAGGAATTGGGCGTATTTCATATAAGATGAGTTTATCTTTGTTCTCCAATAAAAAATCCGAGTCGACACCTCCGTCAAAGGGGTTTGACGAAGAAACTTCCATAGCTATTATGGGAGGTGGAAGTTGGGCAACAGCCATCGCAAAGATTGTCCTCGAAAACGTAGACCATATCACATGGTACATGCGCCGAGACGACTCGATCGAGGAATTCAAGCGATTGGGGCACAACCCATCCTATTTGACCAGCGTACACTTTGACACCTCACGCATCACCTTCTCGTCGGACATCAACGAGGTGGTGCGCACGTGCAACACTCTGATATTCGTCACCCCATCCCCCTACTTGAAGAATCACCTCAAGAAGTTGAAGGTCAAGTTGCACGACAAATTTATCGTCACAGCCATCAAGGGGATAGTACCCGACGAGAATTTAGTCTGCACCGAATTCTTCCGCCAAGTCTACAACGTACCCGAGGACAATCTCGGCGTATTGGGCGGGCCCAGTCATGCTGAAGAGGTAGCCATGGGACGTTTGACCTACCTGACAGTGGGATGTACTGACGAAGCCAAGGCACAGCGCCTGGCAGAGTGCATCGAAAGTTCGTACGTCAAGACCAAGACAAGCCAAGACGTCATCGGTATCGAATACGCCTCGGTGTTGAAGAATGTTTACGCCATCGCCGCAGGTATCTGCAACGGCTTGAAATATGGCGACAACTTCCAAAGTGTGCTTATGGCCAATGCTGTGCAAGAGATGAACCGCTTCCTGCGCGCCGTCTATCCTATTGAGCGCAATGTGTACGACAGTGTTTATCTGGGAGACTTGCTCGTCACTGGCTACTCCAACTTCTCCCGCAACCGCGTCTTTGGTACCATGATCGGCCGAGGATATTCGGTCAAGTCCGCACAGATTGAAATGGAAATGATCGCCGAGGGCTACTTTGGTACCAAGTGTATGAAGGACATCAACCAGGGCTTACACGTCAATATGCCCATCCTCGATGCCGTGTACAACATCCTGTACGAGCGCATCTCGCCCACCGTCGAAATCAAACTGCTGACCGACTCATTCCGATAAATCTCGTCTGCACACCACCTGCTGGCAAGTAATAGAAATCAGATAAACGACGCCTACATAGCACGTCTCTGTGACAAACTATGCAGGCGTTTTTTATGAGGTAATAGAGGTAAAAAAAATCGCGACGGCTCGTTGAAAAAAGCCTAAACCTTTTTCAAATTTCGCGACGGCTCGTTTAAAAAAGGTCAGACCTTTTTTCTATGACCATTTTTTCTGCAAAATCTGGATTTGTATTTTGGGGACTTTTGCCACCCTATCTCTGGGCAAGTATACAGTAAAAGCGGACCACATACGCAGGGTGCGATATGGTCCGCTTTCGCTATAATTTAATCTTTGGGTATTACTTTTCTTCGCCAGTTTCGGGCGCCTGATCGATCAACTCCATGAATTGGTCCAACTTTGGAGTGATGATGATTTGTGTACGACGGTTGCGTTGCTTACCCTTGGCAGTGCTGTTGGATGCTACAGGATTGTATTCGCCACGACCTGCAGCAGTCAGGCGCTTTGGATCGATGCCGTAGGTGTTTTGCAAAGCTTGTACTACAGAAGACGCGCGCAAAGCAGAGAGGTCCCAGTTGTTGCGAATATTTGTCTTTGAGATGGGCACATTATCTGTATTACCTTCTACCAGGACTTCGTAGTCTTCATAGTCCTTGATAATCTTTGCGATCTTGCCCAAAGTTTCATGTGCACGTTCACCAATTTCATAGCTACCACTTGTGTACAGCATATTGTCTGCCAACGAGATATATACTACACCCTTGAGCACTTGTACATCTACATCTTCCATTTCATCCTTAGTCAACGAACGTGTCAACTTATTGGTCAATGCTTGGTTCAAAGAGTCGCTCTTGTCCTTAGCTTCTACCAATTGCTTGATAAACTTGTTTGACGCATTGATTTCGTCCACCAATTTCGAAATATTTATGCTACCTTGTTGCACGCTTTGATCGTAAGAAGCCATAAGCTTTGCATACTGCTCCTTCAATTCCTTGTTGCGTTGTTGTTCCTCTGCCAAACGTGCTGCGAGACTCTTTGAATCGCTGGTATATTCAGCAATCTTCACCTTTGCATCAGTATAGTCAGCATTCAGTTTGCTGTACTTTTGTCCCAATGCTTGATACTTTGACTGCAGGCTTTCATAGTCCTTCTTTGTCACACAACTTGTCAGCACCACAGCCAACAGAGGAAGATAAATTAAAAATCTTTTCATCTTAACAATAAATAAAATTAATACTAATTGATTGTCACTTTTCACGTAAACTGGGCGCAAGTTACACATTTTTACTGACGTTACCAAAAAAATTAAAAAAGAATAACATTATGAAACATTATTAGACAAATCGCAACATCTCCTTGCGACTGTAATATTTGACAAGGGAACGAAGTTTTTTTTCATAAGATTTTATCGCTACATTTTTTTTATTTAACTTTGTCCGAAGTAATATAACGTATATAAACAAAACATATAGATATGGCAAAAAAGGAAGAAATAGTAAGCACTGGCGGCAACAGTGAAAAGCTGAAAGCACTGCAAGCCGCAATGCAAAAAATAGAAAAAGACTTTGGTAAGGGTTCTATCATGAAATTGGGTGACGACCAGGTGGAGGAAGTAGAAGTCATCCCCTCGGGCAGTATGGCCTTGGATGCTGCGCTCGGCGTCGGCGGTTATCCCAAAGGTAGAATCATCGAAATCTATGGTCCCGAATCATCAGGTAAGACCACCCTGGCTATCCACGCTATTGCCGAAGCCCAAAAGGCAGGAGGTATCGCTGCGTTCATCGACGCCGAACATGCTTTCGACCGCTTCTACGCAGAAAAGTTGGGCGTAAACATCGACGAGCTCTTGATTTCTCAACCCGACAATGGCGAACAGGCTTTGGAAATCGCAGACCAATTGATTCGCTCATCAGCTATCGATATCATCGTAGTGGACTCTGTGGCAGCCCTCACACCCAAGGCCGAAATCGAAGGCGATATGGGCGACAACCGAGTAGGTTTGCAGGCTCGACTGATGAGTCAAGCCTTGCGCAAACTGACTTCGACTATCAGCAAGACAAAGACCACCTGCATCTTCATCAACCAATTGCGCGAGAAAATCGGCGTAATGTTTGGCAATCCAGAAACCACTACGGGCGGTAATGCTTTGAAGTTCTACTCATCAGTCAGAATGGATATCCGCCGCGTCACCACATTGAAGGACGGAGATACGCCCATCGGCAACCAAGTGCGCGTGAAAGTGGTAAAGAACAAGGTGGCGCCTCCATTCCGCAAGGCAGAATTTGAAATTACCTTTGGCGAGGGTATCAGTCATATCGCTGAAATCGTAGATCTCGGCACCGAATTGGGCATAATCAAGAAGAGCGGATCATGGTTCAGCTACGGCGAGACAAAGATTGGTCAAGGCCGCGAAGCCGTGAAGCGCATGCTCGAAGACAATCCTGAATTGTGCGAAGAACTCGAAGCTAAAATTACAGAAGCCCTTAAAGAAAAGGAACAATAATTCGTAAAAAAACAACGAACTGTTGCATCCTACCACACAATAGGAATAAAAACAATTTGATATAATAAGAAAATGGGAAAAGTACTTATTATCGGCGCAGGTGGTGTAGCTACAGTTGCTGCACACAAAGTCGCTAAGAACACAGATGTATTTAGCGAAATTATGATCGCAAGCCGCACAAAATCTAAGTGCGATGCTATCGTAAAAGCTATTGGTCGCCCCGACATCAAGACTGCTCAGGTAGACGCTGACAGTGTGGAACAATTGTGCGAACTCTTCCGCAGTTTCCAGCCTGACTTGGTGATGAACTTGGCACTGCCTTATCAAGACCTCACTATCATGGAGGCTTGCTTGCAATGCGGATGTTCTTACCTTGACACGGCTAACTATGAACCCAAGGACGAAGCACACTTCGAATACTCTTGGCAATGGGCTTACAAGGAAAGATTTGAAGAAGCGGGCCTCACTGCTATTTTGGGTTGCGGTTTTGACCCTGGTGTAACAAGCATTTTTACTGCCTACGCAGCAAAGCATCATTTCGACGAAATCCAATACTTGGACATCGTAGACTGCAATGCGGGCAATCACCACAAAGCATTCGCTACAAACTTCAACCCTGAAATCAACATCCGCGAGATCACGCAAAAAGGTCTCTACTGGGAAGATGGCAAATGGGTAGAAACAGAGCCTCTGGAAATACACCAACCATTGACTTATCCTAATGTTGGTCCAAAGGAAAGTTACCTGCTTCACCACGAAGAAATTGAAAGTTTGGTAAAGAACTACCCAACGATCAAGCGTGCTCGCTTCTGGATGACTTTCGGTGAAGAATATCTGACTCACCTCCGAGTGATTCAAAATATCGGTATGGACAGCATCGTGCCTATCAACTACGAAGGCCACATGATCCAACCTTTGCAGTTCCTCAAAGCCGTATTGCCAAACCCACAAGACTTGGGCGAAAACTATGACGGCGAAACCAGCATCGGCTGCCGTATCCGCGGTTTGAAGGATGGCAAGGAGCAAACTTACTACGTATACAACAACTGCTCACACCAGGCAGCATATGAAGAAACCGGTATGCAAGGCGTCAGCTACACTACTGGTGTGCCAGCATGTATCTGTGCACGTATGTTTATGCTCGGTTTGTGGAAGCGTCCCGGTGTGTGGAATGTAGAAGAGTTTGATCCAGATCCATTCATGGAAGAGCTCAACAAACAAGGTCTGCCCTGGCACGAAATCTTCGGCGGAGATTTGGAACTCTAATAAGGCGTATTGCAATTATACAAAATGAAAATTGACGTATAATATATAGACTATAAAATGCAAGAGAAGAGGATGCACACACATCCCCCTCTCTGCATTTTTTATTTATATTTTGCGTCAAGGATATTAGCGTTGGGGGCGAAGCGTCCCACGGCGTTTGAATAGGACACTATGCCATTTCATTGCAACCTATAATTAAATTAACTCAATATGTTTAAAATTTTTCAAGGCTTTCACTTAGTTGAAAGATTACAACACAACAAGCAGACGCGTCGTAACGAAGCGATGCCGAAGCACTTGTTCAGCCTGCTCTTCACTTTGGCTGTGACTCTTGTACTTTGGAATATGCCAAAGGAATACTTTGGAATTCCTGAGTTGACAGTAGTTCAACAACGCACCATTGCACTTTTTGCATTTGCCACTTTGATGTGGTTGCTCGAAGTCATCCCTTCTTGGTGTACATCCGTTGCTATCATTTCGACATGTATCTTTACGATGTCAAATGACGCTTTCTTTACATTTACAGAAGGCATTGAGCCCGAAAAGCTCGGCACTCTGCTCAGTTCAAAGGAAGTGATGGCTACATTTGCCGACCCTGTGATCATGCTCTTCCTTGGTGGTTTCATGCTGGCTATTGCTGCTACAAAAACTGGATTGGATGTACGTCTCGCTCGCGTATTGCTCAAGCCATTTGGTAAGCGCAGCGAAATGGTGCTCCTCGGTTTCTTGCTCATCACCGGTCTCTTCTCAATGTTTGTCAGCAACACAGCGACAGCAGCGATGATGATTGCGTTCCTCACTCCCGTATTGAAGGCGCTGCCCGAAAGCGGCAAGGGTCGCATAGCTTTGGCTTTGGCAATTCCTATCGGTGCCAACATCGGTGGTATGGGTACTCCTATCGGTACACCTCCTAATGCTATCGCTATGGGCTTCCTGGATATTGGTTTCAACGAATGGATGCTCTTCATGATGCCTTTCGTATTTGTCATTTTGTTCCTCTGCTGGTTCTTGCTCCGCTTCATGTTCCCATTCACTCAAAAGGAAATCGAATTGAAGATTGAGGGCGAAACAGCTAAGGGTATCCAACCATTTATTGTCAATATCACATTCGTAGCAACCATTTTGTTGTGGTGCTTGGGCAAAGACATAACAGGTATCAGCGCTAATGCTGTAGCGATGTTGCCTATCCTCGTATTCTGTACTACAGGTATCATCAAGCGTCGAGACTTGGAAGAAATCAACTGGTCAGTGCTTTGGATGGTAGCCGGAGGTTTTGCTCTCGGTTTGGCATTGCAAAAGACTGGTTTGGCAAAGGTTCTCATCGACAATATCCCATTCGGCGCACTCAATCCAGTGGCATTGCTCGTTGTGGCTGGTTTGCTCTGCTGGGCTCTCTCCAACTTTATCAGCAACACAGCTACTGCGGCATTGCTCATCCCCATCCTGGCTGTTGTGGCTGAAGCTTCGCCTGCTCTTGAAGCTATCGGCGGTTCACGCACACTGCTCGTGGGTGTAGCTATGGCTGCTTCGTTTGCTATGTGTTTGCCTATTTCAACACCACCCAACGCTCTGGCTCACTCGACTGGTTTGATCGAGCAAAAGCACATGGTGCGTGTCGGTGTCATCGTCGGTATCGTCGGCATGACTTTGGGTTACGGCATGTTGATCGCAATGTCAATGTTTTAAGGTTTGATGTAGACTAACATCCACCATATCTTATGGGGAGGAAGCCTCGGCACAGAGGTTTTCTCCCTATTTTTTGTGCCCAGGCGGCATACTTTGTCCCCCTCCTTCATAGTTTCCGCCCCGCAGCGTGTGATGATTAGCAAAATATGCTTACCTTTGTGGCGAAAAGGCAAAGGGGTGTCCTTCCATTTGGAATGGGCTGAGATAAGACCCTCAGACCTGAAGCAGATCATGCTGCCGTAGGGATTGCCACCATCCGACAGCCTTTCTATATATTCACATTTTATTTCAGCACCCCTTGACTGCCTGTTTCACGACTCCGATAGTCTGCCACAGCGTCAAGATGCAATATTATATATAGCCTATGGACCAATATATAGAACTCATCGGCACCATCGTCGGCCTCGTCTATCTCCTCCTGGAATACCGCGCCAGCATTTATATGTGGCTCGTCGGCATCATCATGCCAGCCATATACATATATATATATTATAGCGCCGGGCTTTATGCCAACTTCGGCATCAACATCTACTACCTCCTTGCGGCGATATACGGTTATCTGTCGTGGCGAGGACTTTTGGGGAAGAAGGGGCAAGATGAATCATTTTCGATCACCCGCACACCAAAGCGAGGGTGGTGCATCGCCGGTATCATGTACATAGTGGCACAAACCCTCATCACCTGGATACTCATCCACTATACTGATAGCGCCACGCCCATCATGGATGCCTTCACCACCGCCCTGAGTATTGTCGGCATGTGGATGCTGGCGCGCGGCTATATCGAACAATGGTGGACCTGGTGCGTAGTCGACCTGGCCTGCAGCGCCCTATATTGGCACACGGGACTACACTTCACCGCAGGGCTCTACCTCGTCTATGCCATAGTCGCCGTATTTGGATATATGAAATGGAAATCTATGATAAACAATGAACATGTTGAAAGATAAATACGAAGCCGTAGTCGTGGCGGGAGGCGAATATCCCACTGCCCCCATAGCCCTGAAAATATTGCACGAAGCGCCCTATGTCGTATGCTGCGACGGTGCGGCAGATACCTACATCTCGCGCGGCGGAGTGCCCGATGCCATCGTCGGCGACGGCGACTCTATCAGTGTATGCAATAGGGAACGATATGCCGACCGCCTGCATATCTTCGCCGAACAGGAGACCAACGACCAAACCAAAGCCATGCGCTTCCTCCATCAGATGGGCAAGCGCCACATCGCCATCGTCGGTGCCACGGGGGGCAGAGAGGATCACACACTGGGCAACATCAGCCTGCTCGTCGAATATGCCCGCATGGGCTGCTGCGTCCACCTCTACACCGACCATGGTGTATTCATTCCCTGCCGGGACACCGTCACCCTGCCCAGCCACCCCGGCCAGCAACTGTCTATCTTCAGCATCACCGCCCACGGCTTCCGTGCCACCGGCCTGCGCTATCCGCTCTACGACTTCACCAATTGGTGGCAAGGCACCCTGAACGAATGCACCGCCGACCAATTTACGATCCACGCCCAGGGCGAATACCTCCTTTTCCTGAACTATTTCACCCCCTGAAAAGAGGATTTTTTTCACAACCACTTTAAGGTGTAAAAAAAAGTCAAGACCTTTTTTTAACGAGCCGTCGCGAAATTTTAACGAGGCGTCGCGAAATTTAAAAAAGGTCTTGACTTTTTTATTTGCCCAAATTCGTGCGATTTTGGGGGCGTAGTGTCACACCTCGCAAGTGTCGACTATATGACCGTCGAGCAGGTGAACGATGCGCGTGGCATGGGCTGCATCCCTCTGCGAGTGCGTCACCATCACGATGGTCGTACCCTCTGCATTGAGTTCGCACAACAGTTGCATCACTTCGTAACCATTTGCCGAGTCCAGGTTGCCCGTAGGTTCGTCTGCCAACAGCAGTTTGGGCCGCGTCACTACGGCTCTCGCGATGGCCACACGCTGTTGCTGCCCGCCCGACAATTGATTGGGGTAATGCCCTGCGCGGTGACTGATACCCATACGTCGCAGGATTTCCCTGACGCGCTCGGTGCGCTCTCCCTTTGGCACGCCCATGTATTTCAGGGGCAGTTCGACATTCTGCTCCACGTTGAGTTCGTCGATCAGATTAAAACTTTGAAACACAAATCCCACCTGCCCACGTCGGGCACTGGTGCGCTCGCTTTCCTTCAGATGTCCCACCTCTGTGCCAGCCAATTTGTAGGAGCCCTCGCAGGGATTGTCCAGCAGACCGAGGATATTCAGCAAGGTCGACTTGCCGCAACCCGAGGGGCCCATGATTGCCACAAATTCACCTTCACTCACAGACAAAGATACGCCACCCAGGGCAATAGTTTCCACCTCCTCGGTGCGAAATGTCTTCTTGATTTGATTCAGTTGTATCATTTTTTTACGATTTTTAGGGTTATAGTTTTTTGGTTCAGGGGCATGGAGCGGTCAACGATTGTTTAATAGTCCACTCGTACGCTTGTCTACCCGTCAACTCGTCAGCTTGTCCACTCGCCTACTTACTCCGTCTTTATACTATTTATAGGATTGTCATTTGCAGTCTTCCATGCCTGCACGATCACGGTCAGCAGCGTGATGCCGCTTACTATGCCGAGCGATACGAGGGGCAGCCACCAGGGTATCGCAGTGCGTTCGGCAAAGTTCTCGAGCCATCCCTCGCCCGCGTACCATGCCGCAGGGATAGACACGGCCAGGGCAATAATGATCAAGACGCTGTATTTCCGACAAAGCATGCCCAATATACCACACGCACTGGCGCCCATAATCTTGCGTATGCCGATTTCCTTGCGGCGATATTCCGTTTCAAACATCGTCAGACAAAATACGCCGATCAGTGTGATGAGCAGACAGATGGCAGAGAAGATGATCACTTGTGATACGAAGCGGAACTCCTCTTGGTAGGTATTTTCCAACTCTCTGTCCAGGAATGTCACATCCACGTGCCCCATGCCCTCTGTGCTGTTGATGGCTTCCTCCAGCATCCTGCGCACTTTCACTTTGTCCACACCTGCCGAGACGCGGATGTTTATCACATTACCCAGTCCCCAACCACCGGCTTTGAATCGTTCGCCAAAGAGGACGAATATCAAAGGCATGTCAGCATTGTCCTGGCGCACGGTGCCAAATCGCACATTCTCGCACACCCCCAGCACGGGAAATTCCTCGTCCAGCAGGGGCTGGCCCACTTCGACCCAGGGCCATTTCTTTCGGGCAGCCTCGTTTATGATATACACGTCGCCATCGTGTGCCGTGAAGTCGCGCCCCGCCACCACCTCGATGCCTATTGTGCGCAGATATTCCTCGTCCACAGGCAACACGTTGGCATAGATCTGGTGGTCGGCATCACTTCGTGCCCACGACATATAACCGTCCGACGTCCCCAGCACAAAGTTCGAACGCGACACACGCTCTACGCCCGACACAGCCTTGACACGCGCCACCACCTCGTCAAATTTCTCCAGGCGCTGATGGTCCAACCGCGCATAGTAGACTTGATCCTTGTCAAAGCCATAGTCAGAATTGTAGATGTAGCTACTCTGCAAATAGAGCACACCCAGATAGAACACCACGAAGCAAGACACCGCCAATTGCAGAGCCACGAGCACCATACGCAATTGTTTGCCCTTTGGCGAAAGACCAAACGAACCCTTGAGTACCAATGCTGGCGCGAACGAAGTAGCATAGAGAGCGGGATAAAGACCAGCACTGATGCCGACCAGCAGACTTACACCGCCAGTCAGACCCAGCAGCCACCAATGCTGATGAAGCGAGATATCGCCTTGGACCAGCGACATCGCAGCGGGATACAGCGACAGCAGATAGACGATGCCCATGCCTGCGGCAAAGGCCAGCAGAGAGACCAGCACGGCTTCGGCTACCAGCTCAGCCCTCAGTACCGCGAGACCCTTACCCAGCACACGGCGCGTATTGATGCCACGAATGCGCATGGGACTCTCGGCCAACGTGAAGTTCAGGAAATTGATGCCGGCTACGACGATAATCAACAAGCAAGCCAGTTCCAGTATCAACAGCATTCCCTTATTGCCCTTGTCAAATTCGCTATCAACGCCCGAGAAATAGGTTTCGCCGATAGCGTGCAGTCGTGCCTTGCGCTTAGAGAAGATTTCATCCATCTTCGCCAGGTTTTCTGCTGAAGTCTCATACTGTGCCATGCGTTCCTTGTACAGTTTGTATTCGGCTTCGACGATCAGTTTCTCCACCTCGCTGACATTAGCATCAGGGCGCAGTTTGACAAAGCAGACGTAGTTCTGATTGTTCGGATTATTGGCATTCTGGTCATACCAATAGGAGTACATGATATTACGTATTGTCGTGTTTTCTGGAAAATCCTCGTAGACGCCACGCACCAGCACACTGTCCTCGCCGTCGAAGAAATACTTTCCTGCCACCTGCACTTCGTCGAAATACATCTTAGCCATAGATGCAGGAATCAGTACACCATTCTGTTCCTTGTCTGTCCATTCCAATTTTCCATCAAGGCATTTTGGCGAAAAGGCAGACAGCGCCTTCTTGCTCCCTACTGTAAAGCTCAACATGATGTCCACGCCATTCTTTTTGGCGCCCCATCCTTGAGGGTAGGCTTGATAGCAACTTACCGTCTCTACCTGCGGCAACCCCTCGATGTGCTCTGCAATAGGGCGCGAGCAATACATGTCGAACGTTTCGAAGTCCGTTTGAAACGAACTCATCTCAAGACGATAGATACGTTCATAGTCTTTTATGCCGCGGTTGTAACTGAGATTGTAATCCACCTGCGTCATGAAGATATAGAACGCCGCAAACGCTATCGTCAACCCCAAAAAGTTCAGGGCCGTCGCCAATTTGAATCGGCGAAACATGTACCATAGATTTCTAATGATTTCCATATTTATAAGATTAATGTAGTAGTTATTTTATTTCCAGTCGCTCGAATTTTTCAAAGGCCTCGTAGCCACTGATTACGACCTTTTCGCCTGGTTCCAAACCCTCTGTCACTTCATAGTAAGCAGGATTCTGCCTGCCCACCTTAATATTGCGGCGGTAGGCGACTTTCCCATTTTTGTCAAGTACAAATATCCAATTGCCGCCCGTCGTTTGGAAGAAGGTGCCACGAGGTATAAAGACGGACAGCTGGGCTTCGCTCAGTTCCAGGTTGACGTAATAAGTTTGCCCACTCCTGATCTGTGCCGGACGCTCTCCGACAAATTTAAATTCCGTTTTAAACTTACCCTCCTTTACTTCTGGATAAACTTTCCGAACGGCAAGATGATATTTCTGGTCATTATGTACGAACGAAGCCTGCTGTCCGAGCACGATGCGGTCGATGTATTGTTCGGGCAATTCGGCTTGTATCTTGAAATCGGACAGGTCGTTGATTTGTCCTATCTTTGTGCCAGCCGCAACGCTTTGCCCGAGCGCCACGTCCAATTGTCCTAACTCGCCATCAATACTGCTGCGCACTTCCAACTTACTGTTGCGCTGACGCACCAACGTGACATTCTTGCGCATATTTGTCAAATTGTCCTCCATCTGCTCCATTTGCACAGTACGAAAGATACTATCTTGCTGCAACCTACTGCCTACAAGCTGATATTTCTTTTGTGCCAGTTCGTAGTCCTCTTTAGATTGCAAATACTCCTCATGGCTGATCAAATTGTCGTTGTACAATCGGGCATTTTGTTCATAGGTGCGCCTTTTGCGTTTGATATCCATGTCCAGTTGAGTTTGCTCGGTCATATTGCTCAGTCGGTCTTGTTGCATTGTGATTTGCGTATTGCGCAGGAGGTTTTGCTTTTCTGCCAGTTCAGCTTCTGCATTTAAGATTTGCAAGTCAAGTGCTGAATTAGACAGGCGTACTATCACATCGCCCTGCTTCACCATTGCGCCCTCTTCCGCTACTTTTTCTATCACGATACCACCTTCTTCAGGCGAGACGAAGACAATTTCGATGGGCACTACTCTGCCGCTCGTGCGAACGTACTCTTTGAAATCTCCTCTCTTGACTTCGCCGATGGTGATATCGCTTTCTGCCACTTTGAGCGTAGCGGAATGATTGCCCCATACTATCCATGCGACAATAATCACTGCTACGAGTCCAGCTGCGACGTATATCCAATGCTTTCTCAGTTGAAAACCTTTGGGGCGTTGAATCTTTATGTCCATAGTGTCGTTGTGTGTGTTGAGTTAGTATTAATATATTGTGCACTGTGCTCTAAAGGGGGCAAAAGGCTTGATGTATCATGTTCAATCTAATAGTATTTGCAGCAAACTTTTGCCCCCGTGAAGCACATTGCTTATTCTTTTCTTTCCCTCCCTATTTCTCCGTCGCAATAGTAACGTATCAATTGCAGACTATATACTGCCATCAATCGACTGCGAAGCAAAGCCACGCGACTGCCATGCAATGTTGCCCTGGCCATTTGGATATCGATAAAGGTGGCAAGGCCTTCGTCATATTTCTGCTGGATTAAAGCCAAGGTGGTGCTGTCGCTCGCCACCTTTCGTTCCAATTGTTTTGTTTCTGCCACATAGCCCCTGAAATCGCCTACTGCCTCGGCATACAATCGCTGCATTTCGCAGTATTTATCTTCATAATCTTCGCAGGCAATAAGGTAATCTATCTTTGCGCGACGAATATTGTTTAGCGTTCTCAAACGGTTGAAGAGTGGAATTCTAAGCGTCAAGCCCACATACTGCCCTGCATTATCCAGGAACTGCTGTCTGAAACTTTTTGTGCGAGGCATTTGCAAAGCGAGATTATAATTTGTACCAACACCCGCACTGAGCGATAGCGAAGGAAGCACGGTGCTTCGTGCTATTTGCCACTGATGGCGCGCACTCTCGCGGACATAATGCTGACTTGCCAACTCGGGATGAACAGCAGAAACGACACCAGGTGCAAGGTCATAGGTTTCGATGCAAAGTCCCTCTGTATTGTGTAATAATATCAAGGTATCTGTGATAGGATAGTTCATCTCGTGCTTCAGCGAGATAAGGTTCCTGTCCAGGGTGATGCGCTCTTGTGTCAACAGATATTCGTCTGCCGCCTGCTCCGACTCCATTTGTACCACATCCACAGCACTGTGTCGACCCAATGCTTTCATCTTTTTTGCTTGGCTCAGCAGTGCGGCACTTTCTCTGTACTTCTCCTCTGCCAACTCTACTCGGCCCTGCTGATAAAACACGGCGACGAAGGCTTGAAACGTAGCCAAGCGTTTGCGCTCTCTGACCACCGCCAAATGATGTTCGCTATATTTCGAATTTGCCTTAGCACTTCGCAGGGCATGGATTCGGGCGAGACCTTCGAAGATAGAGAAATTAGTCGACAGGCTATAGTTATTGTTCAGCGTGCTTACGTTGGTATAAGCATTGGTCTCGGGGTCGATAGCGCGGCCAAAGTTAAATTGTGCCCCCATGCCTGCACCGACGCTCGGCAGAAAGTCGCCCACGGCCGAGGCCTGAGCATATTGGCTGCTTTCGCGTTGCAATTCCACTCGCCTCACTCCATGACTATTCGCCACAGCGTATGCCATGCACCGCCATACGTCCCATGGCTCGGCGGCCCAGGCGGCAGCAGACAGAAGTAGCATGAGTGTGACACAGACTTTTCGCATTTCGGATACTATCATTGGTTTCTGCCAGCGAAAGTAGACCTTTTGCCTGAATGTACCAAGGCCGAGCAACGAGAGACGACGAGATTGTCAAAATATTAGACACTTTGCTGTATAAATATTTGACACGAGGAGGTTTCCTTTGGGCGTTTCAAAATTCATTACTACTTTTGCCACACAAACCATTCCCTCTATACCATGAACAAATACGGCACACTCCTGATCGTAGACGACAATCCCACGATACTTACTGCACTGAAATATGCACTGCAGGAAACCTTCACGACGATCATCACACTCAGTCGCCCCGAGGAGATACTGCGCACGATGGCACAGACTGTGGTGGACGCCGTCTTGCTGGATATGAACTTCACGCTTGGCGCCAACACGGGCCAGGATGGCATGCTGTGGCTACGTGCCATCAAGAAGCACCACCCACAGACGCCCGTGCTGTTGATCACGGCCTACGCGGATGTTGGGTTGGCTGTAAAGGGGTTGAAGAACGGGGCAGCAGATTTTATCGTCAAACCCTGGGACAATGACGAACTGACGCATAGGCTTAAGGACGCACTGGACAAAGTGGACCAGGTGATGTCGCTCGACCAGGTGGAGTCGGCACACATTCAGCGAGCCCTGGACCATTGTCATGGCAATTTGACAAAAGCCGCCGAACTGCTGGGCATCTCGCGTCAGACACTCTACAATAAAATCAAGAAATAATGACATACCTACTTATCACCACAGGATTGGCCGCCCTACTTGCAGTACTACTGGTCCTCGTCTTGCGTCGACAGAGGGCACTCAGGCGGCGCATCTATCTGATGTCGGAGGCTATACGCTGCGGCGACTACACATTTCGACTGAGCGAAAAGGGCATGCTGCCAGGCCAGCGTGACATCGTGCGTACACTCAACGCTATCAACCAAAGGGTGGGCGAAGCCATCAGTCGCAGCGAGGTGAAATCCTGGGAGCGATTGATGCGCACACTGACACACGAGATCATGAACGCCACTGCACCCATCTCCAGCATCAGCCAGGCGATGATGAAGCGGGCGGACGTGCGGGGCACCTCGCTCGAGGAAGGCGTGCAAGCCATACACTCTGCTGCCCAGCACCTGGGCACACTCGTGGCCAACTACCGACATCTCACACTGAGCCAGCGCCCCCACATGCGCAGAGTAGAGGTGATGGCACTAATGGCACAGATGAAAGCCCTCTATCCGAATATGCAGTGGCAGATACAGGGACAGGCAGAACTGGCTGTATATACCGACCCCGAACTGCTGAGGCAGGTCGTCGTCAATATCGTCAAAAATGCCGCCGAAGCCCAGGCCCAGCAGATAGGTATCGAGGTGGTCAGCCCCAGCAGTACCACCGATGCGGCACGCCTGCATATCTTCGTCAGCAACGACGGCACACCCATCGCGCCCGAGTCGCAGTCAGCACTCTTCGTGCCCTTCTTCACCACCAAGGCTGCAGGCAGTGGCATCGGCCTGTCACTCTCGCGACAAATCATGGTGCAACTGGGTGGCGACATCACGCTTGCTGCCACGCCGCGCTCACCATACATCACTACATTCCAGATAAATCTACCCCTGGGGCAGGCCTGAAAACTGGGAGATTTTACATCGCTAAAAAAAGTCAAGACCTTTTTTAAATTTCGCGACGCCTCGTTAAAATTTCGCGACGGCTCGTTAAAAAAAGGTCTTGACTTTTTTCCAGCAGTTTCTTTCAAGCAAAAACAGAGCACCGATCAACTTCGTCAATGGAAGCCGTGCGGTGCTCTGGTGTCTTGTTTTTCACCACAAATGTGGCGAGTGGTTACTTTTCGATGGGGTCGTCGTATTGCTTTTGCAGACGGCGCAACTCCTTCATCATGCACTTGGTCACCTTCTCATAACCAGGTTTGCCGTAGAGGTTGTTCATCTCCTTGGGATCGGTGTTGAGGTCATAAAGTTCCCAAGCGTCAATGTCGTCGTAGAAGTGTATCAGCTTCCAGCCGTCGGACGAGCGCACGCCATAGTGGCGCTTGACCATGTGCTCGGCTGGGTATTCGTAGAAGTGGTAGTACAGACTCTTGCGCCAGTTCTTGGGATGCTTGCCCTCGAGCAATGGCAGCAAGGATTCGCCTTGGATGTCGGCGGGAATCTCAGCGCCTGCGATATCGAGGAAGGTAGGCGCGTAGTCAATATTCTGCACCATTTCCTTGATCTCACCGCGTGCTTTCAATCCATCGGGCAGACGCATCACAAGTGGGGTGGAGAAGGATTCCTCGTACATGAATCGCTTGTCGAACCAACCATGTTCGCCCATATAGAAGCCTTGGTCTGAGGTGTAGACGACAAGGGTATTTTCCAACAGACCCGCCTTCTTCAAATAGTCGAGTGTGCGGCCCACGTTGTCGTCCAGTGACTTCAGCACCTTGGCATAGTCGCGCATATAGCGTTGGAATTTGTATTCGCCCAAAGCCTTCCCACTGAGCCTCTTGGCACGGAAGTCAATGGCCAGAGAGTCATAGAACTGATCGTACTTGGCACGCTCGGCAGAACTGAGGCGGCCGATCATCGATAGGTAGCCATCGGTGAGTCTGGTCTTGACATTGGCATCCATCAAGTGCACATCGTAGGTCATGTCCATATCTCGCACCACCTCCATCTCTTGTGCAGCTGCAGCCTGGCGGCCCTGGTAATCGTCGTAGAAATTTTCAGGCAAGGTGAAGTTCTTGTCCTCATACTCCGACAGGTATTTCAACTCGGGCAACCAGCAACGGTGGCAGGCTTTGTGATGCAGGAACAGGATGAAGGGTTTCTCCTTGTCACGCTTATTCTCCAGCCAGTCGATAGCCTTGTCTGTGATGATATTAGTGAGGTATCCCGCCTCGCGCGTGCGGCTACCGTCCATTTGGATAAAGTCCGGGTTGTAGTAATCGCCCTGTCCGGGGATGATATTCCAGTAGTCAAATCCCGTGGGGGTAGACACGAGGTGCCACTTGCCTATGAGTGCTGTCTGATAGCCTGCCTGTTGCATCAGCTTAGGCATGGTCTGCTGCGAACCATCAAAGACACCGTGTTCATTGTTGGTAAAGCCATTCTTGTGACTGTGCTTACCTGTGAGCATACATGCACGGCTGGGGCCCGACAGCGAATTGGCTACGTAGGAATTGACGAACTTTACGCCGTCGGCTGCAATGCGATCCAGATTGGGGGTGGATACATGTGTGTCGTCATAGCACGACATCATTTGCGCCGTGTGGTCGTCAGTCATGATATAGACGATGTTGTATCGCTGCTGTGCCAGCATTGAGGCAGGCAACAAAGCAGGTGTTAAAAGCAACAAAGATTTCTTGTTCATAATATTTACCTTATAAAAAAAAGACAATTGCCCTCGCCTTTGTGAAGAACCTTCGCAGAAACGAATGGAGCAATTGTCTTTTAATTGGTGAAATATATTTTTACTTTTGAGTCATATTGTACACCAAATCCATGATTTGCTTACCCAAAGCATCTGCTTCTTCCATAGTGTGTGCTTCAGAGTATACACGGATGATTGGTTCGGTGTTAGACTTGCGGAGGTGTACCCACTTGTCAGCAAAGTCAATCTTCACGCCGTCGATATCTGTCACCGTTTCGTTCTTGTAGAGCTCTTTCACCTTTTGCAAGATAGCATAGATATCAGTTGTAGGATCAAGGTCGATACGGTTCTTAGCAATATAATACTTAGGCAATGAGTCGCGCAATTCGCTGGCTTTCATGCCAGTCTTAGCCAAGTGAGTGAGGAGCAAAGCGATACCTACCAAGGCGTCGCGTCCGCTGTGTGCAGCAGGATAGATTACACCACCGTTACCTTCGCCACCGATCACTGCACCGGTTTCCTTCATCTTGGTCACTACATTTACTTCGCCTACAGCAGCTGGTGTGTAGTTGCAACCATACTTTTCTGTCACGTCGCGAAGACCACGAGTCGAAGAGAGGTTGCTGACGGTATTGCCTGGAGTATGTTGCAATACATAGTCGGCCACAGCAACGAGGGTATTTTCTTCGCCAAACATCGATCCATCTTCGCAAACCAAAGCCAAACGGTCGACATCAGGGTCTACGACGAAACCGATGTCATGACGGCCCTTGCGCATCAAGTTGCGAATCTCAGAAAGGTGTTCCTTGAGGGGTTCTGGATTGTGTGCAAAGTCGCCTGTAGGGTCTGTGTTGATGCCTGTCACTTGAGTTACGCCAAGTTGTCCCAAAAGTTTAGGCAAGATGACGCCACCGACCGAGTTGACAGCATCAATAGCCACGTTGAAGTGTGCACGACGGATAGCCTCGACATCAACAAGCTCGAGATCTTTCACCATTTCGATGTGGCGTTGGTCGTAAGTGAAGTTTTTGATATAGCAACCCAGTGTATCTACGTCAGCAAATTCAAAGTTGCAGTTGTTGGCCAAACGTACGACTTCTGAAGCTTCTTCTGGACCGAGGAATTCACCCTTTTCGTCCAAGAACTTCAAAGCATTCCATTGACGTGGGTTGTGACTTGCGGTAATAATAATACCACCTACAGCTTTTTCCAAAGTCACAGCAATTTCAGTAGTAGGTGTTGATGCCAAACCAATATTGATTACATCAAAACCCATACTCATCAGGGTACCGCTGACTACGTGCATCACCATTTCGCCAGACATACGTGCGTCACGGCCTACTACGATTTTGCGACGATAGTTTCTACTTACTTTCTTTTCACGCAATGCTGCATAAGCAGATACAGACTTTGCGATGTCTACGGGGTTGAGTGTGTCACCTGGTCTACCACCGATAGTGCCACGGAAGCCAGAAATCGATTTGATTAGGGTCATAGTATTATAGTTGAATTAAAATTAGAATTATTCAGCACCTTGCGCTATCTATGTCCCACGACCTACACGTTTGATGCATTGGGGGAGCAATAAAACATAGCACTATTTCTCTGCAAATTCTTCTTGCTGTGACAAAGTTACAAACTCTGTACGATATATATTTATTTTCAATAAAAAAAGTGAAGCAAATTACGTATTTTTTGCAAATAAAAACGAGCAAGGGTTAAACAAAGAAAAAAATCGCACGTTTCCAAAACGCACGATTTTATACAAAATAAGTAAAGTGACAGGTCGTGGGGATGTTTCGTTTGGAGAGATATTAAGCATTCCCCATCTCTTGCCCCCTACCCCTCGTCTTTTTTCTCTTGACTCTTGACTTATCTAAACATATCATCAAGCACCTCTGTTGCCTTTTCTTTTGCAGATTCTTTCAACTCGCTGGCTTTTTCCTTTGCGTTTTGATATGTTTCGCTATCTTCGATTTCTTGCTTCTTTTCTTTCAATTTTTCCTTACCGCGTTCGTAGGCGCCTTTCGCAGCAGTTTTCAGTTCGCCACCATCCTCTACTTCCTCATCGTACGATGCATTTTCAGCTGCTTCGAGCCAGTCTTCAGCCTCAGCCACGTCTTCGTTGTATTCCAAGTCCTCCTCAGATGCCTCTACAGGTTTCGGACCTTTTGTAGACTTCTCCAGTTCTTCATAGCCACCCATTTCGTCCATCCAGTCATCCTCTGCCGAGTATTCACTCGCTTCAAATTCTTCTACGACTTCTTCCACTTCGTTGGTTTTAGGTTTATCTCCGCCACAAGCAGCAAATACCAGGGCTATTGCAAGTAAAAAGATTGGTTTTTTCATTGTCTTTTTTTTAGAAATTGGTTAAAGAATAGGTTTGCAAATGTACAACATTATATAATATGCTCCAACCTTTATTTTCACTTTTTTACATTCCGCACGTGGTCTGATGCAAATCATTAAAATTATCCCCTTGCCAAACGTAGCCTTATCCTAAAAATTACTATTTTTGCAGTGTTTGATAGAATAAAGTTGCACATATTAGACATATTCATACAACATGAAAAAAATTGCGATACTCCTTCTTTTGACTTTTTCGACCCTAACGCCCACCTTTGGTCAATCATGGTTGCGTGCTCTGTCTGGGGCAATCAAAGCTGGGCAAGCCATGACCATCTCTGACAAGGACTTTGCCGACTTGGTACGACAGAGCGTCGCAAGTATGGATCAGGCAAGCAAAGTTTGCTCCTCAAATAGCGCCTACACTCAACGTTTGAAACGCTTGACGAAAGGTATGACCAGCGCCGATGGTATACCCCTAAATTTCAAGGTGTATCAGACCAACGAAGTCAATGCCTTTGCCTGCCCCGATGGCAGCATCCGCGTTTACACAGCACTGATGGACGCGCTCACGGATAGCGAACTGCTAGGCGTCATCGGTCACGAAATCGGTCACGTCGCCCTGCGCCATTCGCACAAAGCGTGGAAAAGTGCCATGCTGCGCAGTGCTGCATCCGACGCCATCGGAGCGATGAGCGACACATGGGCATCCCTATCCGATTCCTACTTGGGCGGCATCACCAGCGCAGCACTTTCTGCCAAACACTCCCGAGTACACGAGGAGCAGGCGGACGACTATGGCTACTCATTCCTGAAAAAATGTGGCAAGAATCCATGGGCGATGGGCCAGGCGTTTCAAAAGCTGAAAAAGCTCTCGCAGTCCAGCAGTTCCAAGTACGACAAACTGCTCTATGCATTCTCGTCACACCCCGACTTCGACTCTCGTATCTCCAGAATGCGAAGCAAAGCAAAAAGGGATGGATATACATGCGACTAAGTCTTGACAAAAGCAACAAATTCGTTTGTAACAAATAAGGCAAAAAGGGACAAAAAAATTTCGCGACGCCTCGTTAAAATTTCGCGACGCCTCGTTAAAAAAAGCCTAAACCTTTTTTAAATTCCAGAACGTTTTTTTCAAAAAAGGCTTAGGTTTTTTTTCTGTAAGTTTTTTGAACGTTTTTTGCATCAAGGTTTCAATGCAAAAAATATTGAGTTTTGATCTATTTCCTGCGCTTTCGTCTGTCGGAGTTTTTATTATTTTTCGCTGAAGTCCGAGACGGTATCACCGAGCCCTGATCTTTGCCATACAAACGCTCCAACAAATCTCGGCGTCCCATGGCTGTGAGCGATTGGGTGATGGGGCGGCGCTCCTCGGGCTTGTACCAGAAGAAATACATGCGCTGGCGCAATTTTTCGCGCTGTGTTTTGGCAGACATCACTTCCTCGCCAGTATAGGGATGCACACCTGCGTACCACGTCTCGGTGGAGACGGTCATGGGCGTGGGGGTGAAATCCTGCACTTGCTCCAGTTGGAAATCCAGGGACTTAGTCTCGACCGCCAGTTCGGCCATATCTTCCTCGCTACAACCGGGGTGCGAGGAGATAAAGTAGGGGATGATCTGCTGGCGTAGACCTGCCTGGCGATTGATTTGGTCGAAAATGGATTTGAATTCGTGGAACAGACGGAATGGCGGCTTGCGCATGATGCGAAGCACCGCATCCGAGGTATGTTCGGGCGCCACTTTCAAGCGACCACTGACATGGCGTGTGATGAGTTCGCGGGTGTATTTTCTGGCCGCTTCGTTGATGCGCTCATCCTTACTTTCGTGCAATAACAAGTCGTATCTGACACCACTGCCTATGAAACTTTTCTTGATGCCAGGCAAACTATCCACCGCTTGATAAATCTGCAACAGCGGACGATGGTCTGTGTTGAGATTGGGGCAGATCGCGGGATGAATGCACGAGGGGCGCTTGCATCGCTGACACAGCGATTGGTCACGACCCGCCATAGCGTACATATTAGCCGAGGGACCTCCGAGATCACTCAAGTACCCCTTGAAATCTTCCATTTGTGTGATTTTCTTGACCTCAGCCAAAATACTTTCAGGCGAACGACTCATGATAAATTTCCCTTGGTGCGCCGATATGGTGCAAAAGGCACAGCCACCAAAACAACCACGATGCAGGCACACGGAGTGCTTGATCATGTCGTAGGCGGGGATGCGTTTGCCCTTGTACTTGGGGTGTGGCAAGCGGGTGTAGGGCAGGTCGAACGATTGGTCGATCTGTGCCGTGGTCATCGGAGGATAGGGCGGATTGACTACGACCATTTTGTCGTCAGTTGGTTGCAGCAGACGCTGGGGTGTGAGGCGGTTGCTCTCCTCCTCGACATGTCGGAAGTTTTCAGCATGCAGACGCTTGTTCGCCAAACAATCTTCGTAACTATGCAGTAGTATATCGTCGGCAGTAATTCCTCGTGGCACGTCATCCTTGGCTTCAAGTGTGACGGTCTGGCGTACGGGATATTTGTGAACGACCTGTCGGAAATCTTTCAATGTAATTTCTCGCTCGGTGTTGCCATGCAGCAATTTTTCCTCTAACAATTTACACAGATCTAACGTTGGCAATTCGCCCATGCCATAGATGATCATGTCTGCCCCACTGTCGACCAAAATAGATGGGCGCAAGCGATCTTGCCAATAGTCATAGTGGGCCACACGCCGTAGCGAAGCTTCGATGCCCCCAAGGATCACAGGCACATCGGGAAAGAGTTTTTTCAGGATCTGAGTATATACGATCGTGGGATATTCGGGGCGCATATCGTGACGACCATCTGGCGAATAGGCATCCTCACTGCGCAGACGTTTGTTCGCCGTATATTTATTCACCATCGAGTCCATGCATCCCGGTGCTATACCGAAATACATACGTGGTCTACCTAATTTCTTAAAATCCCTGAAGTCGCCGTGCCAATCGGGCTGAGGAACGATACACACGCGGTACCCCTGTGCCTCGAGCAAACGGCCGATGACGGCAGCGCCAAAGGAAGGGTGATCTACGTAAGCGTCTGCGGAAAATAGGATAATGTCCGCGCGATCCCAACCGCGTCGCTCCATCTCTTTTTTAGTAGTCGGAAGAAATTGCATAAGAGGTGTTTTTGTGGCTACTTAATGAAATGTACTAATATCAACCTTGCGTGCAGACAGAGGCACTTATTGTGCGTCGACAGTTTCGGTGCCTGGCTCCTGTGTCTTTGCTAAATATTCCTGATATACGGCAATGAGCTCGCGCAAGCCATAGGCTTTCATCTTGTGGTGATATATGACGTCGATGCACAGGTCCAGCAAATCTTTGGTATTCTCTGTAGACGATGCTATCAAGGCGCGGATTTGCATCTTCAAACGATCGAGTGTATCTTCGGTCACATAGCCTGTGCTATCCAAGAGATGGTCCAACAATTGGTAACGGCGAAGTGTTTCGAGGTGAATCTCGCTGAGTTCGAGGTGATGTGTGCCGCTTTCGTTGAGTTGTATTGTATATTCCATATTTGAAGTTTTTTTAAGTTAGCGTTATTACATATATAATATTATATACATGGGGAAGAGAGGCTCAAAGGAACTTACTCTGTCAAGAACCTTAATATTGCTTCGATGGCTTGTATTTGAATTTTCTTGTCCTTAATGCTTTCGAAGGGAAAACCCATTGCCACCAATCGGTAGTCTGCACCAGCATAAGCCACGCCTGCGCTGCCACCGCCGTAATATGCAAAAGCGGGGAATGCGAGAGAATCCGTCGGGATCAGAATATCTGGCGACTGAATGGGATAACATTCGGATATGATGCCGCGGTGTACGGGAATTTCAAGACCTAAGCCGCAGACCATCTCGGTGGAGTCACAGCGAGCCGTACCTGCAAATTCGCACTTCAGGGTTTCGCGCAAGAAGGCTTTCTCTTCCGTCGTCTTAGCGTCGCTACCAAGATAACATCCGCTCACTAGCAAAGCGCCGCCGTCGTTGAGGTATGAGGTCAAAGCACGGCGTGTCTCAGCATCAAAGGTTTTGAAGGGCAAGAGGTTTTGAGGTGCATCGCATTCGGCACCTGCAATATAATCTATGGCGGCAATTTGCGACAAATCCATATCTCCGCCCAACCATGCTTCACGTGAGGCCGACTCGTAGGAATAAACGTTGAGCGCGGCTATAGCTGAGCCGTGACGAGTGGGATAGTCGAAGGTATTGCCGCCGATGATTTTCCCCTCCAGTTCGTTGCCGCAAAATCCCAAAGCACCTTCTTTCTCTCTGCCGAACTTTGAGCGATCGAAGCACAGTTGTCGGCCAGCGAAAGCAGCGGTATATTTGTCAGGCACGCCGAAGTCTTGATCTAAGTCAAAGCCAAATTGGGTTGAAGTCTCTACTCTTGCTGGCCCGCTTAGTCTGTAGAAGCCGTTGACCAAGAGTATTTTTTTCGTTGCGCCTTCTGCCGCATATACCGACAGGATTTCCGAGTCCGCACTCTCGCCTCCTGCATTGATAGCGTTGACTTTGAAATCGTAGCGTTTGCCTGCTTCGATGGGCAATTCGTATGTTGTCCGTTCTGCGACGTATACGCCATTGTCGAAGTCGCCATCATTGATACGAGTATAGACGATGTATCCCGTCGGTGTGGCATTGTGATACAAGGTGTCTATTGTCGGCTGCCACGACAGGCATGCAGTGCGTTGGTCGTCTGACAGCCGAGCCGCAAAGCGACGGATGCTCAGGGGTTGAATAGTATAATCTATTTCGCCATATTGAGTACTGACATATCTCTGTATCCCTGCATAAATTGCACGTGCCATTGAAGCCTTGAACATAGGATCGTGCACCAAGGTGAAGTCTGTATAATTTTGGTGTGAGAACATTTCGAGAATCATTGACGGCACATGAGGCGTACGACACTCACCATAGTTGCGATCCCACACCTCGCGCTGTGTCCAATCCGTATGCCATTGTTTTGACAGGTTCTGCGAAATTGATGTAACGACCGATGTCGCGAGGTCGAGCGAAGTCTTTCGAGACATTCCACAGGGGAAATCTGCTACTCCACCAGGTTTCACCGTCGTAGCAATACCCAATGTGCCGATGATGGTCTTGGCATCTTTCGCCCCTGCGTCTGAGTGTACCGCCACCACTGCATCCAATGGCACACGCAATCCTGCCGAGTCGGGCAAATACGTACTGCCACCCGCCAGATGATTGGCCATAGCGCCACGTGCTCGGATATCGTCGCTATAGTCCGTATGTTTCTTTTTCATATTAAAAAGGTCGTAGGGCACACCACTCCACAAAGCATTATATGTAGCAGCTTCCAGATATCGCGGCATACCACTCGTACCCCAGCCATTACGATTGTGCATCGCCATACCGCCGCCCCATCTCACGGCATCGGCGGTCACTATGCCTTGCTCCTGACTTTCGTTGGTCAGGACTACACAATTGTCCTCGGGTTTGTCTTTTTCAAAATCGAAGGTGCCAAGATAGAGCCACGTACCTCCACCCATTTTCTGATTGACCAAGAAGTGTGTCTCCTGTCCCTTGTGGCGTACGATATAGTGAGCATCACTCACGCTCTGGGCCAGACTGGCGTAACTCACATAGACGGCATACGTGCCGCTCACCTTGAATCGGGGGGTCCATGTTGCTGAAGCTATATCCCCCTGCTTTGTCGCGGTGATTTTTCTGTAAGTTCCTGCTACGAAGGGGTTAGATTTTCCCTGCATAGGCAGGTATGGCATAGCGAAGCCCTTAGCCCCTGTTGCACAGGTTTGCCATTGGTGCTCGCCCGCTCCGACTTCTGTGTATTTGCCATGATGCTGTGACGAGTGGGCCTTGTCATTGTCCACCACACGCATTTCCGCTTGCATATCACGTTCGCATGCCGTGGGCACCACAGCACCCGATCGCTCCAACATAGGAACGAGGTAGGGATAAACGAAACTTCGCGTCAGCAGGTCCTCGGTTGTGCAAAAGAGATAGGGACGTTGCCACAACCACTTCTTGGTATCAAAATATCTGCCGTGACTGGCATTCACCATGATATGACGTCCATTGACTCCCCCCCTTAATATTTCGCTCTGTGGTCCCACGCGACGCACCCAGGGTGCACCTTCGTATCGCGAAGCGGGCAGCATGCGTGTGCTGTCCAGGGCCACCGTACGTGCATAGTTGGGGATATATTCGCTCAGGTCACGTCCATATTTGTCCAGCCAACGTGGGGCAAACATTTTCAGCGAATCTGGCAATAGTTGCTCAACTTTTGGGGTAAAAGCCCTTAGGCTATTTTCCGTAAAGGCCTGCCCCGTGATTGCCTCGTTGGCATAGAGTCGTAGCGTGGTCGAATCTGCGCTCAGCGAGATGCTGTCCAGTTTCATCGGGAAGTGCGGACGATAATTGGGCACACGGTATGTATTCAGATATATGTTTAGCGTGTCGCACACCCCCTTGAATTTATTTTTCTGTGCCACGATGGGCAATGCAGTAGTCATAATCAGGAGCAACAGGAGCAAGCGATATTTCATAAAATTACTTGACATTTTCAAAACACGTTTTAGGCTGTTTTCACAAACCTAGGCCTCGTTAAAATTTCGCGACGCCTCGTTAAAAAAAAACTAGACCTTTTTTAAAAAAGGTTAGACTTTTTTTCTGAGACATTTTGAGGTATAGTTTTTAGACCTTTTTCAAGAAGTAATTCGAGAGACTTTCCTTCGACGAAAACAGGCCTGACTGTACAAACAGCATATTCCTTGCAAAGATACATTTTTTTCGTAGCACCGAGGTCCGCCATACGTATTTTTGTTTGCCATGGTGTGGCGATTTATTCATTTATACGGGAAACAAGAGCACACCAGCGGTATACCTATAATAAAATAAAGGGGAATAAAAGGAGCCGATTTGCCATTTTTGCTTAATTTTGCGTCAGCAGGATGCAGGCGCCAAACTTTTCGGTGCACTGCAGCAATATCCACAACTTGCTATTGTTCAAAAAATAGGAACTATGAGTTATCTGATAACCCCTAAAAATTATACACCTCTGCTTGGCGGCAATGAGACAGAACAGGGCATCAAGCTGATCAAAGATTTCTTTCAGGAAAACCTATCGACAGGTTTGCGCCTGCGCCGTGTCACCGGTCCGCTGTTTGTGCAGCGCGGCCTGGGGCTTAATGATGATTTGAGTGGCAGAGAACGTCCAGTCTCTTTCCCAATCAAAGATATGGAAAATGCGACGGCCGAGGTGGTGCACTCGTTGGCAAAATGGAAACGACTCACTTTGGCTGAGTATGAAGTAAAGCCTGGCTATGGCATCTATACGGATATGAACGCCATCCGGGCGGACGAGGAGTTGGGCAACCTGCATTCGCTTTACGTAGACCAATGGGATTGGGAGCGCGTCATTCGTTCTGAAGACAGAAACATCGGTTTTCTGAAGGAAATCGTAGAGTGCATTTACGCAGCTATGCTTCGCACAGAGTTTCTCATTTGCGAACGTTTCCCCTGTCTGACCCCCTCGTTGCCAGAACGGGTCACATTTATTCATGCCGAGGAGCTGCGCAGACTTTATCCCACACTCAGCCCCAAAGAGCGTGAGGACAAAATCACAAAAGAAAAGGGTGCCGTATTTATAATAGGTATAGGCGGTGCGCTGGCAGATGGTGTGCCCCATGACCTCAGAGCACCCGACTACGACGACTACTCCACTGTGGGCGAAGACGGACTGGCTGGACTCAATGGCGACTTGCTGGTGTGGTACGACGTGCTGGATCGTGCCGTAGAACTCTCGTCCATGGGTATACGTGTGGACCAGGCAGCACTGCTACACCAACTGAAATTGTCAGGTCAGGAGGATCGTGCCCAGCTCTACTTCCACAGCAGATTGCTCGACGGCACCCTGCCACTGAGTGTGGGCGGCGGCATCGGACAGTCCCGCCTGTGCATGCTATACCTGAAGAAAGCACACATTGGCGAGATCCAATCCAGCATCTGGCCGACCGAGATGCGAGCGCAATGCACGGCGATGAATATACCACTCATATAATATTATATATATACCGAAAAAACGTTGGAGGATGTGCCCCACTTTGCTGGCATATCCTCCTTGTTTCGTCTATAGAAAATATTTTTTTCAAAAAACAAGAAACTTTTTTGCATAGATGATACGATGGATAAAGATAAAAACGTAAATTTGCTACGACCATAGACCATAAAAATGCTACATACCGATCTAAAGCAAGCAGAAGAACTCTTGAAAGCAGGATGCGTGGACCAGGCCGAACGCTTAGTAGATGCGGCTTTGGCACAAGGCGCAGACGAAGCACATTCGTACTACCTGAAGGGCAAAATCTGCATGAAGCGCTCGGATTGGTCGGGCAGTCTGGAAAATTTCCGTCGCTCGGCAGAAATTGAACCAGATGGGCCGGCCTCGGACTCGTGCACGATGATCGAGGAAATCCTGAACTTTTACCACAAGGATATGTACAATCCGTAACAGGTCTTTGGTCCCCCAAAAGATAATTCGTTCGCTCTGATCAAGGAGTGATACAACAAAAAAATAACCCTATAAAACCTAAATGCGATGAGCAAAATAAAAGGTGCAGTAGTAGTGGATGTCGACAGATGTAAGGGATGCAACCTCTGCGTTGTAGCCTGCCCTACACAAACGTTGGCATTGACTACAAATGAGGTCAATCACAAGGGATATGTCTATTCCTACATGGCACAACCCGACAGTTGTATCGGTTGTTCCTCTTGTGCAATCGTCTGCCCCGACGGTTGTATCTCTGTGTATAAGACAAAGCCTGCCACAGCCAAACCCGCGGTGGTGGCAGACAAGGTGGAAATCGTGTCGGGCGTAGCGCCATTGGTGAACAATGTGCCCGTCGAGGAAGAACGCGAAGTGGTCCTGATGAAGGGCAACGAAGCCATTGCACATGCTGC
Organism: Bacteroidaceae bacterium; assembly: GCA_017383485.1. Taxonomy (GTDB): domain Bacteria; phylum Bacteroidota; class Bacteroidia; order Bacteroidales; family Bacteroidaceae; genus Alloprevotella. The sequence goes on along the minus strand of JAFNXM010000011.1, from coordinate 10,653 downwards.
CGTGCGCTGCGGATGTGATGGCTATTTCGGTTATCCAATCACACCCCAAAGCGAAGTACTCGAAACCCTCGCCGAACTTAAACCCTGGGAAACTACTGGTATGGTAGTGTTGCAAGCAGAAAGCGAAGTCGCAGCCATCAATATGCTTTATGGCGGTGGTGGTACAGGTAAGCGCGTGATGACTTCATCAGCCAGCGTGGGTATCGCCCTAATGCAAGAAGGTATCAGCTATATGGCAGGTGCCGAAGTGCCTGGTGTGATCGTCAATGTGCAACGTGGTGGTCCCGGCCTGGGTACTATCCAACCTTCGCAAAGTGACTACAATCAGGCGACACGTGGTGGTGGCAATGGCGACTATAACGTGATCGTGCTGGCACCAAACTCTGTGCAGGAAATGGCAGACTTCGTCGATCAAGCCTTTGAACTCGCTTTCAAATATCGTACGCCAGTGATGATTTTGACAGACGGTGTGATTGGTCAGATGATGGAAAAAGTCGTTTTGCCCCCATATAAGCCTCGTCGCACCGAAGCCGAATTGGTAGCAGAATGCCCCTGGGCTTCAAATGGCAATGGCTTGAAGCAACGCGGTGTGAATGTCGTGACTTCACTCGAACTGGATCCCGTGGAAATGGAAAAGAAAAATCTGCAACTCCAGGCTAAGTTCAAGAAAATCGCCGAAAACGAAGTGCGCTATGAGACTGTAGGCTGCGAAGATGCCGACTATTTGATCGTAGCCTTTGGTTCGGCAGCTCGTATCTCTGAGAAAGCAATGAGCCTGGCACGCGAACGTGGCATCAAGGTGGGACTGTTCCGCCCCATCACTTTATGGCCTTTCCCCGAAGCAGAGATTCGTGAAATTTCCAAGACGATGAAGGGCGTGCTGACTATGGAAATCAATGCCGGACAAATGGTGTTCGACGTACGTGCTGCTGTCGAAAGCCAAATCCCCGTCGCACACTTCGGACGCCTCGGTGGCATCGTGCCCGATCCCGAAGAAGTGGTGAACGCATTGGTTGAAAAATTGGTGAAATAAGACTCGCCCGAGAAACAATCTTAAACATAAAAAAGTGAAATGACTGCCGAGAATAACGAAATACAAACCTCCTTGCAGGAACGTCAAAGGGTGGCTGAAGCAGAAAAAGCCTACAAGCAATTGCGTCTGCGCAATATGCTCAATATCGTATTCATGCTTTTAGCCATCGTGGCAATGATTGGTATAGGCCTTGGGATGATGCAAGAAGAAACCTCCAATTGGGGATATGTCGTAGGTATAATTGCCGTATTGGTAAAGTTTGCCGAAGCCATGCTTCGTATGCCTGCATCTCTCAATCAACCTCGTAAATCCAGGTTTGACCGGAGCCGCAGAAGGTCTTGATGTATTCTTCCACACCTATATAAATATGTATAGGGAGTAGGAGAAAGAGATACAAATCAAGGTAAAGTTTTTCAAAGCATTTGTTCAAATAATAAAATAAGAAGTCATGAGCGAATTAAATAATAACACTGCACCTCAGCAGAACGAAGAATTGCAAAATATCGTCTGCCCAGAAAATTTGGTGCACAGCAAGCCTGCCTTGCTCAACGACCAAACGATGCACTACTGCCCAGGCTGTTCACATGGCGTCGTGCACAAACTCATTGCCGAGGTGATCGAAGAAATGGGTATGGCTGAAAAGACTATCGGTGTGAGCCCCGTCGGCTGTGCTGTATTTGCCTACAGATATATAGACATCGACTGGCAAGAAGCCGCCCACGGACGTGCACCAGCCGTAGCTACGGCCAGCAAGCGCCTGTGGCCCGACCGCCTGGTGTTCACCTACCAGGGCGACGGCGACTTAGGCTGTATCGGTACCGCCGAAGCCATTCACGCACTGAACCGTGGCGAAAATATCACCATCATCTTCGTCAACAATGCCATTTATGGTATGACCGGAGGTCAGATGGCGCCCACCACACTCCTTGGCATGAAGACAGCCACCTGCCCCGACGGCCGACAAGCCGACTTGCACGGTTACCCCATCAAGATGACCGAACTTGCAGCCCAATTGGACGGTACAGCATACGTCACTCGTCAGAGCGTACACTCTGTGCCCGCTATCCGCAAGGCGAAGAAAGCCATCCGCAAGGCTTTCGAAAACTCAATGGCCGGCAAGGGCTCAAACCTTGTCGAAATCGTCGGCACATGTTCTTCGGGCTGGAAGATGACACCCGAGAAAGCCAACGCATGGATGGAGCAACACATGTTTGCACACTACCACGTGGGCGATTTGAAAGATACAGAAGTCAATCGTGAACCCGTAAAATTGTAAGCACCATGAAGCAAGAAATAATTATAGCAGGTTTTGGCGGACAGGGCGTTTTGTCTATGGGTAAAATCCTTGCCTACGCAGGATTGATGGAAGGCAAAGAAGTGACTTGGATGCCTGCATACGGCCCAGAACAACGTGGCGGTACTGCCAACGTTACCGTAATCGTGAGCGACGAACGTATCAGTTCGCCCATCCTCAGTAGCTACGACACGGCGATAGTACTCAACCAACCCTCGTTAGACAAATTTCAACCCAAGGTGAAACCCGGTGGCACCTTGATCTACGACAATTTCGGCATCCTCAATCCTCCTACACGCGAGGATATAGCTGCACATCACATCACAGCGATGGAGACGGCAGCAGAGATGAAGATGATGAAATGTTTCAATATGTTCGTCCTGGGCGGTCTGTTGAAATTGCACCCCATCGTATCCCTTGAAAGCGTGATGAAGGCTTTGAAGAAATCTTTGCCCGAACGCCACCACCACCTCCTGCCTATGAATGAACAGGCTATCCTGAAGGGGATGGAGATCATCCAGAAAGACGAATAAACTAACATTTTGTATATAATATAAATATAAGATTATGGCAAGCAGAAGACAACTGAAAAAAGAATTGAATTATATCTGTGGCGAACTCTTTGCAGACTGCGTAGTGCTTAAGATGTGTGACACTTGTAACGAAGATTTGCTCAACCAAACAATGTTGGAAATCATCAACCTCAGAAGTGAATACGTATCACGTGTTAGCCACACAGAAAAGGGTAGTGTGAAGAAATTCTATGCTAAACTGCGCGAAGAATTTTCAGCAAAGGCCGAAGCAATCAGTCAAAAGATTGTAGAAGCGTAAGTCGAGATGTCCAATAGTCGAACTGACTCATTGACGATAAATAAAAAGGGGTGCGGGATATGTGGCCGGGCTGCATACTCCGCCCTTTTCACTTGTGATGACTTTCCTAAATGATTACTATGTTACAAAAGCTCTCACACTATATCTTTCACCGCATGATGGGCTGGACCGTAGACGTCAGCGTGCCACACTATGACAAGTGCATCATCTGCGTAGCACCCCACACCAGCAACTGGGATTTCATCATTGCCCAGCTCTACTACACCAGCATCGGCCGCAGGGCAGGTTTCCTGATGAAAAAGGAATGGTTCTTTTGGCCCCTGGGCAAATTTTTCCGCTCCATCGGTGGCATGCCCGTAGAGCGCAGTCGCAAGACCAGCCTGACCGACCAGTTGGCACAGCGTGCCCTGCAGAGCGACCGCTTCGAATTGGCCATCACACCCGAAGGCACACGCTCGCTCACCCACACCTGGAAACGCGGATTTTACTACATCGCGCTCAAGGCCAACCTGCCCATAATGCTCTATGCTATGGACTTCGAGCAGAAGAAAGTGGTCTGCCACAAAGTCCTCGTCCCCACGGGCAACATTGATGCCGACATGCGAGAGATCATGGCGTATTATCGCCCCTTCAAGGGTAAGTTCCCCCATAAATTTGCAGTCGAAGAAATTCCTGTAAATTAGTTCGTCAAAACGCCCCCAAAAATGCGAAAAATTTTGACAAAGCAACTTGTCGAAATAGGACGGGGCGTGGCGACAACCAATGACATCATTTGAAAAAAGTAAGACCCTGTTGAAAAAAAGTCTTGGATAATTTTCACGAGACGTCGCGAAGTTTTCACGAGGTCTTACTTTTTTTGTCTATTTGCCCCCTCCTTTTCACCGCCTCCTCTCCCCTATTTTTCATCGAAAGCCCACAGAAATCATAGGTTTTGCTCATTTTCCCATCAAAAAACCTGTTTTCTGATGCCTCGTAGCGGCGATATTTGCGACCAGGGGGCCGTGTGAATGAAAATACGCGATTCTCGCCCTCAAAAAAATGCGAAAAATTTTGACAAAAACCAGCTTGCCAAATATTAAAATGACAGGGATCGATGGATAGCGACAAAATCTAAAAATCGTCAGTAAAATTTGCCTATTCCCCCACCTTTTAGTAATTTCGCAGCGCAAATGGCTCCGTAGCTTAGCTGAATAGAGCGTCAGATTCCGGTTCTGAAGGTCTTGGGTTTGAATCCCAACGGAGTCACCAGGCCGAATATGCAAAAAGAGTGTATCAACGCGATACACTCTTTTCTTTTTGTTCCTTCAGGGCTGACATGATGTACAGTTTCATCATTGAAATCGCCCTTTCGTTGTCTCCACCATTGGGGATGATAATGTCTGCAAATTGCTTGGTAGGTTCGATAAACTCGTCGTGCATTGGTTTCAACACGTTGCGATACTTCGAGATAAGCATTTCCAAGGGGTGACCGCGCTCGGCAATATCGCGTACGATGACGCGCAGGAGGCGTTCGTCGGGTTCGGCATCCACGAAGATTTTCAAGTCCATCTGGTCGCGCAACTTCTTGTCATATAGCGTCATGATGCCCTCGACGATGATGACGTCGCGGGGTTCGACATGCACGGTCTCGGGCAAGCGCGTGCAGGTGATATAGGAATACGTCGGTTGCTCGATGGCACGACCTGCCTTGAGGTCCTCGATCTGCTGTGCCAGAAGTGGCCATTCGAAGGCGTCGGGGTGGTCAAAGTTGGTCTGCTTGCGCACATTCAGGGGCAGGTCAGATTGGTCGTTGTAATACGAGTCCTGCGGAATCACCGCCACAGAAGCCTCGGGCAGGGACTCCACAATTTTTCTGACCACGGTCGTCTTGCCCGACCCTGTACCCCCAGCGATACCTATGATAAGCATATTGTTTTTTCGTTTTATTGTTCGACAATTTATATCATGGCAAATTTAGGAAAAACTTTGGCTCAAATGGGCAAAGTCGCACCTATTTTTCCCACAAAACTAAAAAAATCTCCGTTTGCACCTGAGCAGTTGCGCAGAAACGTTTAATTTTGCTCAGGTTTGTTGGTGGCGCACATCGCCCGCGCTTTCCCTAACTTCGAGTCCCCAGTCTCCTGACCTTTGTCTCTTGACTTTAGCCTCTTACCCCCTCACCTTTAACCCCAACTTTCTATGCTTTCCCCTTTAGAAATCATCCAAAAATATTATCCCGAGGACGATGAGTTGCGCCGCCTGCTCATTCACCATAGCACCCAGGTAGCGGCACATGCGCTCGGCGTGGCAGCACGACATCCCGAATTGCATTTGAATACGGATATGCTCTATCGCGGTGCAATGCTTCACGACATTGGCATTTGTCGGACCGACGCGCCAGGCATCCACTGTCGCGGCACACTACCCTACTTGCTGCACGGACGATGCGGTGCAGAAATGATGCGTAGCGAGGGAGACGAAACCATGGCCCGCATCTGCGAGCGACACACCGGCACGGGACTGACCGCAAAGCAAATCGAGGAGCGCGGACTCCCCCTGTCACTGGGAGATTATCGCCCCGAAACACTCGAAGAACAGGTGGTGTGCTACGCGGACAAGTTCTACTCGAAAAGCCGCCCCGAGTCTGCGAAAAGCCTGGAACGAGTCGTAGCAAGTCTGGAAAAGTTTGGACACGAAGGAGTAGAGATTTTCTTGAAATGGCACGAGATGTTTGGTTAGTAACGTGCCTGAATGCCTACGAAACCTACTAAAATACCTTAAAGAGCAAAAGAAATCAATATTTTTATGTACTTTTGCCGATCGTAAGGTAGATTATATCTACCTCGTGTAAATAAGTGAGGAAAACTGATTTGAAAGGAAATATCCTGGCACTCCCTATATTGCTGGTAGCCCTAATGCTTTCAGCAGTAGTTTTGTCTGCACACTCCGCACCAAGGGGTATGCAGGGCGGAGCCTTATTATACAGCGCCAACGACAGCCTTTCGACAGACTCAGCCCAAACCGACAGCGTACGACGTCGTAAGGCAGGCATCGATTCACCCGTAGAATATACGGCAAACGACTCGTTGGTGTATGAAGCAGGTACCAACTTTGCCTACCTATTCGGCCAAGCCAACGTGAACTACCAGGGGATGAAAATAGATGCTGCAAAATTGTCGATGAGTATGGACAGCAGCATGGTGCACGCCGAGGGCTATCGCGACACCGTCAAGAATGTGCTATTGGAAACGCCCATCTTCAGACAAGGTTCTGAGGAGTATAAAAGCGAGAAGATGTCCTTCAACTTCAAGACCCAGAAAGGATATATCACCAACGTGTCGACAGCACAAGGCAACGGCTTCTTGAAAAGCAACGAAGCTAAACGCGGAGACGATGGCACCCTCTATTTCAAAGATGGCAAATACACCACCTGCGACGCCGAACATCCTCACTTCTACGTACACTTGACACGCGGAAAGGTGATCCCTGGCAAAGAATCCTACTTCGGCCCCGCTTATCTCGTGGTCGCGGACGTACCACTCCCCTTGGCCGTGCCATACGGCTTCATCCCAATGACAAAGAAATACTCCAGCGGTATCATTGTCCCCTCGTTTGGTGACGAAACCCTACGCGGATTTTATGCTCGCGACGGGGGATATTATTTTGCTATCAATGATTATCTGGACTTCAAAGCCCTGGGGGAAATCTACACCAAAGGTTCGTGGGGGGTAAGCGGAGAAATGAATTACCGCAAGCGCTACAAATATAATGGTAACTTCTACGCCAGCTTTATCCGTACCGTCGAGGGCGAAAAGAATATGCCCGACTACTCAGTAACCAAGAGTTTGAAAGTGCAATGGTCGCACTCAAAAGACACTCGGGCTGGTGGCAATACTTCCTTCTCTGCTCGCGTCAACTTTGCTTCGGAAAATTATGAGCGCAAGAACCTGGAGAGTATGTACAATCCACTTTCCTACACACAGAGTACACGCGCCAGTTCGATCAGTTTATCTCACACCTTCCCCTCTATTGGTCTGAACATCTCCGCTTCGACCAATATCACACAGAATATGCGAGATTCTTCGCTTTCGGTGACCCTGCCCGACGTATCTATATCTCTGAACAGATTCTACCCCTTCCGCCGCAAAAAGCAAGCCGGCAAGGAGCGCTGGTACGAGAAGATTTCGATGTCGTATACTGGACAATTGTCAAATAGTATCACGACGAAGGAAAACCAACTGTTCAAATCAAACTTTATCAAAGATTGGCGCAATGGTATGCAGCACCGCATTCCTATTGATGCAAGTTTTCAGCTGTTCAAATACATTAATATTACGCCCAACTTCAATTTCCGCGACATCATGTATACGAGTCGTGTGAAAAAGTCGTGGGATGAAGAAGAAATGGTGGAACGTGTAGACACGACTTACGGTTTCTACAACCTCTACGAATGGAATGTGGGCATCTCGGCCAATACTACGCTCTACGGTTTCTATAAGCCTTGGCGCAAACTCTTTGGGGATAAGATACAGATGATTCGCCACGTGATGAAGCCCTCGATATCTCTGTCGTATGCGCCGGACTTTACCGCCGAGCGCTATGGCTATCAGGACAGCTACGTACGTACTGACCAATATGGTAATGTCACGACTGTACAATATTCGCCCTATCAAGGCGCGCTGTATGGTTATCCTACGGGCAAGCAACAGGGGATGCTATCAATGTCGCTCTCGAACAATCTTGAGATGAAGGTGAAAAGCGACCGCGACACCACCGGTGTGCGAAAGATTAGTTTGATTGACGAATTAAGCGGAAGCCTTTCATACAACTTTGCCGCAAAGACACAACCCTGGAGCGACTTGTCCACACGTATTCGTCTGAAGTTGACCAAGAACTACACCTTCTCGCTGGCCGCCGTATTCGCTACATACGCCTACGCCTTCAACCAACGAGGTCAGGTCATCCGAAGCGATCGCACCGAGTGGAGCTACGGACGCTTTGGCCGCTTCGGCGGAATGTCTCAGAACCTGTCATACACCTTCAACAATCAGACATGGCAAAAGTGGATGGACAAATTGAAGGGCAGAAAGAGCACTCTGGGCGAGAGCAAAGCCACAACAGACGAGGAGGACCTTGACGCAGAAGATGCAAATATCGACCCAGACCTGAAAGCATCGCAACAAAGTGTGAAGAAAAAGCAAAAAGCCAAGGTCGACGAGGATGGATACCTCACCTTCTCACTCCCCTGGTCCTTGACTGTATCCTACGGTATCACGATGTTTGAAGACAAGGCTAAGGATATCAACGTACGACGTATGCGCTATCCCTACTCTTTCACACAGACACTCAACTTTTCGGGTTACGTACGCATCGCAGATGGTTGGAATATCACCTTCTCGTCGGGATATGATTTCAAGATGAAGCAACTCTCGATGACCACAGCCTCGCTCTCTCGCGACTTGCACTGCTTCGAGATGTCGTGCAACGTCGTTCTGCGCCCCTACGTCTCCTACAATTTCACCTTCCGTGCGAAGTCAAGCGAATTGGCCGACGTCTTGAAATGGAAGAAGCGCAGTTCGTACAGCAGCAACATTGAGTGGTACTAATCCACCATACATATATATATTATATAGTACTAACATTTAAGAAACAACTCTACAAAGATGAAATCAACTTTCACAAAAATCTCACTTTGCCTGGCATTGATCACAGCAACAATGACATCGTGTCTCAACGGCGAGAATGAATATCACGAAATCTACTTCTACCCACAACGCCCCGAGGGCATCGTCTTCTATGCCGACCAAACGACAGACACAACCACACTGGTTTCTTACGACTCATGGACTATGACCAAAGAGGGTGAATGGTTCGAGGCATCACCCAATAGCCAAGAGATACCAGCAGGCAGTTATGGCATCACACGTATCGGCATCAGCACTACGCCAAATACGACTGGACAAAATCGCTCTGGCCGCATCAGCATCAACTCGTACCTGAGCATCTCTACACCCATCTATCAGGCTGCATGGTTGAACATCATTTCCCCACAACCCAAATACACCAATACGGATGCCAACGGCAGTTTCAATAGTCTCAAAGCCAGATTTGAATTAGATTTGCTATACAACACACAATCGCATGCTATTCACTTCAGCACCTATGGTAAGAGCGCGACTCTCACCTCAAATGCTGAGTGGATCAAACCTCAGATCGAAACATTCATGAGCGGTACAAACATGGCAATACTTAATATCAAGCCCAACGAACTGTCCACCGCACGCGAGGCACAACTCTCGCTCACTTCAGAAGGTGTCACCACCATCATCTACGTGAAGCAAGAAGGCAAGAAAAAGATCTAAGGCACATATCAAATACCGCCCAACATCCAGGGCACCCAGTTTTCAACATACGCCCCACCCGCAACATCTCACAAAGCCGGTGGGGCGAATTGTATCACCACGTCGCCACCATCCCTAACACATCACTCACAGACATCCGACCCATCACCCCAACATTCACCCCAAAACTACATTCAAAAAAGCATACAAAAAACTTCGCGACGCCCCGTTAAAATTTCGCGACGCCTCGTTGAAATTTCGCGACGCCTCGTGAAAAAAAGGTCAGGGTTTATTTCCTGCACATTCCTCTCCCGAAAAAATATATGAAACAGCGTACATTTCACCTCAATTCTCCGCCGAAGCACCACACACCTCATCAAAAAAGAGAAAAATCAATATTTTTTTGAAAAAAACCAGAAAAATATTTGCCAAATAAAAAATAATCCCTAATTTTGCACCCAGTTAATGAGACCAACTCATTAGGAGAGATGGTAGAGTGGTCGATTACAGCAGTCTTGAAAACTGCCGTACCGAGAGGTACCGGGGGTTCGAATCCCTCTCTCTCCGCAAAGAAAGTTCACAATTTTGTGAACTTTCTTTCGTTTACATCATATCCAGAGTTTAGACAAAACAAAAGCCTCCTCGCATAGATGACACATCTTGCGAGGAGGCTTCTATTATTTCAAATACGTCTTCAGGGCTTCGACATACTCTTCGAAAGCCCTGAGACCCTCGGGAGAAATTCTACATATCGTTTGCGGTTTCTTCCCTTTGTAGCCCTTCTCCACCATAATATACCCAGCAGAAGTTAACTTTTCTATCTGCACACTCAAGTTACCAGCCGTCGCACCCGTTGCTTCGCGAAGGTAAACAAAGTCTGCCTCCTCCAAATCAATAAGCACAGACATTACAGCCAAACGGAGTTCGGAGTGAAGTAATGGATCTAATTTTTTAAACATCTTACTTATTTTTTATTAGCCTTACGATTCATCATCACACCAGGCAGAATCATCGAAACAACAGAGGCAGCTGCAAATATCAAAGCATAGTCGTTGGTATGAAGAAGCGACATAGCGACAGCACCTCCGATGCCAGTAATCAAACCTCCCACAGCGATATAAGAATTCTTAAGGATTGCGCCAGTCATAAACGCACCATAGCCAAGCATAGCAATA
>JAFNXM010000010.1 GCA_017383485.1 Bacteroidaceae bacterium | reverse complement strand
GTTCCGCAAAAGCAGTCACTTGATCTTCTTCGTGATTGTTTTCCTTCATCAAATTAGAAACGGCAACTTTAGCCAAGAAAATTGCCACGATGATAGCGAAGGTAACGAAAAGAGTAATCAATGATTTGAGGTTACGAGCTCCGGCCTTAGAGCGCAAGCGATAAGCTCCGTACTCTTTGTTACGTCCCTCGAATACCAATTCACACCACTGGCGTGATACTAAATCGACTTTAGACATATCTATTTACTTAGCTTAACGTTATTATTGGGCTCCACCTTTAGCAGCATCTACCAATGCTTGGTCGTCGTCCGTAAAATTATCAATCACATATTTACCGATGTTGCAGATTTGCATTTCATCGAGTACATCAATCAAGTTCTTATAAGAAGCCTTGTCCGAAGGTTTAATCACTACAGTTGGCGTAGGGATAGCCTTGCCATCTGCACCGATCTTTTTACCATTTCTGATTTCAGACAATTTTTCCTTATATTCAGCTTTAGTCTTTTCATTGACTTCTTTTGTAGAATACTCCTTTTTCAAGGCCTCTACTTGTGCCATTGCTCTAGCATTTTTAGTAAGAAGGACCTTACGGATACCTTCGCTACCATATTGTGTTGGAGTCAATGCCACGTCTTCTCCGGGCTTACCTTCGAAGTAATAGATAGTATTGTTTTCGTCAATGATCACAGTAATAGCTTCACTCGCCTTTACTTGGCTCTTGTCTTCGTCCTTCAAGTCTTCTTTATCAGATGGCATGGCGATTTCCATGGTCTGAGGTTTAAGAAGTGTAGTACAAAGCATAAAGAATGTCACAAGCAACATGATCATATCGACCATCGGCGTGAAGTCTACGCGGGCATTCATCTTTTTTTGTTTGCTATTGCCCTGATCTCCTCCAGTTTCTAATTGTGCCATAACATTCTAAATTATTTATCTTCGCCAGCAAGCGACGTAATCAAGTTGTAGCGATTTTCGTCGATTGAACGCAGTGAGTTCATTACATGCTTTATTACCTCATACGAAGTTTCTTTGTCTGCCTTGATGGCAATACGCATTTTTTCACCTTCGCCTAAGGCCTCGCGGGCATTACCTACCCATACTTTCAATTCGTCTGTTACACTATCACAAGGAATACCAGCTTTGGCGTCTGAAAGCATACTATTGCGATTTTCATTAGCCAGCCATCCTTTTACGTAATCAATTGGTGTGCCCAACATGGGTACATCTTTGAATACTTGGAGTTCTTGTGGTGTTAAGTCGAGTGAACCATTGTCCTTCATCTTGTTGGCCAGTTTTTCCATGTTTTGGGGTGAATCCATTCCAAGGAAGACTTTGCCTTCAGGATTTACTGTAATTGTGAGCAAGTTTTGTTCAGGGATTTTAATTTCTGATACAGAACCTGGTGTATTCACTTTTACTGGTTCGTCTTTAACGAATGTTGCAGTAAGCATAAAGAAGGTAAGCAGCAGGACCATGACGTCGCTCATCGGTGTCATATCGATGAACATGTCTTGTTTTTTAACTTTAAAACGTCCCATTTCTTATTACCTAATTTATGTGATTAGTGAGTAGCGTTGTAAGTTTGTACGATGCAGAAGCCTACTTCGTCGATGCAGAAAGTGAGGCGGTCGATCTTGTTAGTGTAGTAGTTGTAACCGATTACAGCGAACAATGAAGTTGCGATACCTGATGCAGTATTTACAAGCGCTTCTGAGATACCAGTAGCCAACTGAGTTGAGTCAGCACCACCGTCACCAGATGACATAGCTTGGAAAGACTTGATCATACCCATTACGGTACCGAGAAGACCTGTCAATGTACCGAGAGTTACGATAGAACCGATGATAGGAAGGTTTTCTTGCATCATTGGCATTTCGAGAGCTGTAGCTTCTTCCAATTCCTTTTGGAGTGCCAAAACTTGTTGTTCCTTAGAAAGAGTAGCATCAGCTTCTACCAACTTCCAACGCTTCAAAGTAGCGCTTACTACGTTAGCTACAGAACCTTGTTGCTTGTCGCAGATAGCTTGAGCCTTTTCGAGGTCGTGAGCTGCCAAAGCAGTCTTGATTTCAGCAACGAACTTAGCAACACTGCCCTTACCGTTAGCTGTACGGATAGCGAAGAAACGTTCAATACAGAAAGTCAATACAGTGAAGCACAAAGACCAGATGATAGGTACGATGAAACCACCGAGGTAAACTGTACCGAGCAAGTTAACTGGATGTGGGTGTACATCACCTGAAGTTTGGATTACGAAAGTAGCGCCACCGAGGTCAGCAAAGTTGCTAGCGTGACCAGCACCGAAGTAGAACACACAGTGTGCAGCGATAGCACAGATAATAATCACCCAGATACCTTGTTTGATACCCTTAAAGCCGGAAGACTTTTTTGCTGCACTCTTAGGTGCAGTTGCTTTTGTTGTTCCCATTTTTAATTGAATTAATTAATAAATAAATATTAGGTTATAGAGTTTTACGTTTAAGTTAGGTGTACCCCACAAGCCCCTATATGGGTATATAGACTACACAACTTGTCTGCAAAGATAATCATTCTCCTATTTTATAGCAAATTTATCGAAGATATTTTCACACTTTATTCTTGCAATTTTATTTTAATCTTGTTTTTTTATCTTAACATATTCGTTTGAGTGCCTAATCTGCGTCCTATTTTTATCACTTGAACGCGAAAGTTTCTTTTTTATTTCATTTCATTTTTCTCAGATCTCGCTTTACACCCAAAAGTCGTTCCTGGATTTTAAAAAGCCAAGTCCTTTTTTCAACGAGACGTCGCGAAATTTTCACGAGGCGTCGCGAAATTTCAACGAGGCGTCGCAAAGTTTTCACGAGACGTCGCGAAATTTTCGGCTCATAAAAAGGCATGACGCCGAGGTGTATGTTCAGAGGAATAATGTGTACAAAAAAATCCCCTTAAAGCGATTGCCTCAAAGGGATTTCTTGGTTTATTCAAATTGTTTTTTACTTTTTCATTTCTACGATTTCAGTGGGTGGCAGCATCTCGTTGCGCTTGGCTGTTTCCTCTACCACACGGCGTGCCAGATCTGCGAAGGCTTGACCGATGATTGAGTCTTCGTTGACTGCCACAGGTTCGCCTTCATCACCGCTTTCACAGATGGATTGCACGATAGGGATTTGGCCCAACAGAGGTACATTCATTTCTTCTGCCAAGCGTTTCACGCCTTCTTTACCAAAGAGGTAGTATTTATTTTCAGGCAATTCTTGGGGTGTAAACCAAGCCATATTTTCTACCATACCAAGGATGGGCACGCCGACCTTTTCGTTGCGATACATATCTATACCCTTCTTGGCATCAGCCAAGGCTACATTTTGCGGAGTCGAAACGATCACTGCACCCGTGATAGCGAGGTTTTGCAACAGGGTGAGGTGTATATCGCTGGTGCCGGGAGGTGTGTCCAAAACCAAGTAATCCAGTTCGCCCCACAAGGCATCAGCGATGAGTTGTTTCAAAGCATTTGACGCCATACCGCCGCGCCACAAAGTCGCTGTCTCGGGATTTACAAAGAAACCGATAGACAGGATCTTTACACCGTACTTTTCAGCGGGGATAAGCAATTGCCGTCCTTCGTATTCCTGGGCAAAGATACGCTCTGCTTCGAGGTGGAACATCTTGGGCACAGAGGGGCCAAAAATATCAGCATCAAGCAAGCCGACGCTGTATCCTTGGCTAGCCAAAGCTACGGCTAGATTGGCTGCTACGGTACTCTTACCGACCCCGCCCTTGCCTGAACTCACGGCAATAACGTTCTTTACCTGCGGCAACATCTTGCCAGGTTCGGGGCGAGCGGCTTGCAGGCTCTTGATAGAGATGGCGACGTTCACATCCTTTGAAACGTAAGTATGAATTGCCGCCTCGGCAGATTTTACCACCGACTTGGTAAAAGGATCTGTGGGTTTGTCAAAAATAATGGAGAAGGAGACGTTCATACCATCAATACGGAGATCGTCTTCCAGCATTTCGGCTTCGACTATATTCTTTCCTGTACCAGGATAGCGTACTGTCGAGAGCGCATCTATGATTAGTTTTGGATAGAGTGTCATATATATTATATATTGTATAAGGTCTAAGTTTTTCTTGATTTAGCTCAGCAAAATTACATACTTTTTTCCAAGCCCGAACGCTTTGAACGGTTATAACTGCGATAGTCATCCAGTTCGATTTCGATACAGGGTTCTTCCAATTCGCCTTCTTGCGGCAGTCTGAAACTAATGAATTTTATATTCAACCCACGCGCCAACCATTGTTCCTCATAGTAAGTTTTTATGCCCAGTATCTTCGCTGTGTGTTCATCAGACTTTGGCGCCAAATCGTTATAGAGATCTGCTGTTTGCACTGCTACAGGCAAATGATTCACAGACGCCACATAGCCGGTGTAAGTATAAAGGAAATTCGAGTCTGTCTTGACGTGCACTTGCCCACCATCTATCAAGAATTTGCGATAGCGATTCAAGAAATAGGTTGAGGTCAGACGCTTAGTGGCTTTCTTCATTTGCGGATCACTAAATGTCAACCAAATTTCGCTTACTTCACCTGGAGCAAAGAATCGCTCGATAAATTCGATATGTGTGCGAAGGAAAGCAACATTACTCATCCCTGCCTTCAAAGATTCAGTTGCGCCGTGCCACATTCTGGCCCCTTTGATATCGATGCCAATGAAATTCTTTTCGGGGAAGAGTTTTGCCAGCCCAACAGTATATTCGCCGCGACCACATCCCAGTTCGAGCACGATAGGATTATCATTTTTGAAAAAATCCTGATGCCATCTGCCCTTCATGTCAAATGTAGCCTCTTCCAAAGCAGCGAAAGGCGCTTCAAAGACATGAGGATATTCCTTCATGTCTGCAAATTTAGACAATTTATTCTTGCTCATTTTTCTAATATTTCGTTTACCTCAGCATTTACTTTATACAATCTCTCTTTGCAGAATCCCAGCAACTCCTTAGCGCGTTGGATTCGCTCTGCCAATTGGTCGATATCCACCTGCCCTTGGGATAGTGTTTGCACGATATCTTCCAATTCCTTCACGGCCTTTTGATAGGTCATTTTTGATGCTGCCATATTTGATAGCGTCTATTATTTATTATTATATATTTCCTTAATTTCGCTTTCCACCTTGCCATTTTTCAACAAGATCACCACACGATCACCTTTCATCAACTTCTCTGCATCAGTGATGGGATGTCCGTCCTTCAGGGTCAGACTGAATCCCAAATCCAGGATACGCTGCGGATCCGCCATGTGCACTACTTTTTCCAGAGCGTCGAGTTTTTGCGCCGAAGTGTGCAATACCTGCTGCGCTCCCTGCTCTATTTGCAAATTCCAAAAGCGTATGCGCTCATTCCACTGACCAAGATAGGCCAAAGCCGCGCCACCTATATTTTGTGTCAATAGTTGTAAACGCTGTTCGGCATTTTGCACTGCGTGATGAGCGCATGTTCCAAGGTTCATCTCAGCACGTTTCAACAACTCCTCTTCACGCAGCAACAAAGCCTCTGCCCCACTCTTTATATATTGAGAAAAAGTCGTCAAAGTCTCTGCTTCACCCTGCAATATTTCGATCAGAAATGCGGCCACGGCAGTAGGGGTCTTCAATCGCCGATGCGCTACCAAATCTATCACAGTCTCGTCGCGCTCATGACCGATCCCTGTGAGCACAGGCAGAGGAAATTGCGCTACATGGGCGGCTAATAGATAGGATTCAAAACCATTGAGATCGCTCACAGCACCTCCGCCACGAATGATTACGACCAAGTCCCACTCCGCCTCTTGTTCTGCGATTTCTTCAAGGGCAGCTATCACACTTTCCTCTACCCTGTCGCCCTGCATTACCGCTGGAAACAATTGAGTATGGAAGGCGAATGGCGAGGCTTCAATTTGCTTCATAAAGTCGCCGTATCCTGCCGCCGAAGCGCTACTGACCACCGCCACACGCAGGGGCAATTGCGGAAAGTCCAACTCTTGATTCAACGTCAGCACACCGTCTGCTTTCAGTTGGTCGAGGATTTGTTGACGTCTGCGTTGTTGTTCGCCCAGGGTAAAAGATGGGTCGATATCCTCGACGACAAATTTCAAACCATAGACTTCGTGAAAGGACAAACTCACTTGCAGCAGCACCTTGATGCCCGAAGCAAAAGGCATGCCAGTGATACGTTCAAATTCGGGAACGACCTCATCGTACACGCCGTTCCAGATGACCGCGCTGGTCTTGGCCAACAAGCGATTGCCATTAGCTTCTTTTTCTATCAGTTCGATGTAGCAATGACTACCCGGTCGGCGGCGCACCTCACTCAACTCTGCCACCACCCAATACCTGTCGCAAAATTCACTTTGCAACACAGCCTGCACCAAAGCATTCATCTCGGAGAGACGAAGGTAAGGGATCGAGGTAGAGGGTGTGAGATATTCAGTCACTATACAATATATATAATATAGATGTGCTACCTATTATTATTTACCATCAAGGATTTTGTACGCCACATTCATATTTGGGATGCCATATCCAAAGACATTGTTGGGACGCTTAGCCATGTGTCCTGCTGCCTGTACTGCGCGAATGATTTCCACAGGCTTCTTGTTAGGGAAGGCTTGCCACAGACAAGTCACAGCTCCGCACATAATAGGACAAGAGAACGACGTACCGCTGGCATATACCAAACTGCCCGAATCATTAATCATTGGCACGTATTCACCAAATGCCATCACGTCGGGTTTGATACGTCCGTCAGCCGTATTGCCCAAAGATGAGAAGACCGTGTTTACTTCTTTTTCGTTCACCGCACCTACGGTCAAGATATCCTTGGCATCAGCTGGAAAACCTATTTTCTTCCAAGCGCCATCGCCTTCGTTGCCCGCACTGTTCAGCACCAACAAACCACGACTCGCCGCCAAGGAAGCACTGCGACTATTGATTGCAGTCATACCATCTTGTTCTTCGTATTTGTGCGAAGTAGTTTTGTCGTCAAATGCGTAATAACCGAGCGACGTGGTGATCAGGTCTACACCGATACTGTCGGCATATTCCACCGCTGCACACCAATTGTCTTCCTCCACCAATTGTTCGGTCAATCCATCCTCGCTTTGCAGGAGCAGATACGACGCCTCGGGTGCAGTGCCCACCATCTGGAATTCACGATTCGTTGCCAAAGTCGAAAATACCATTGTACCGTGATCTTCAAACTCACGATAAACACTAAATCCAGGGTGTGCAAAATTCTTTGTTCCAATGATCTTGCAATCCTTGAAAGCCTCAATTAAATCGACATTACGGAAACCGCCATCAATCACTGCCACGGTCATCCCTTGACCACGGAAACCCATCTCGTGCAGAGTCTGCAATTTCAACATATCTACGGCTGTCAAACCATTACCGTAGTCATCGTGCATCTTGGGCAATTTGTTGCTCAAAAGTGCCTTTCTGTCTTCATCCATATAATAATTTGCCGAATCCATTGGCACGATGCCTTGCAATACCGCAGTCAACAGGAATTTATTATCATCACGCGAGATGCTGTCCACCTGTTCCCACACTTTTTTCACCTCTTTCACAAAGTTCAGGGCCAGAAGTGCTTCGGCCTGTGCCGTATCTTTCACCTCCACCACGACGGTATTGTTCCATTTGCTCATATTATGGATTTTCACGCCTGCGGACTGTAGGCTTTGCAGATAACATGGTGTGATGGGCAAGTCGTATTGATCCACCTTAATGCCTAATTTTTTGCGACGATCCAAGGCTTTTTTTGAAAGAAACTCCTCGGGGCGTTTCACAGAATAAGGATTATTTTTTTTGTCCGTCAGAGTGACACGATAACGATACGCCTTCGTTGGATAGAAATAATTTTCGACACTTTCATCTATCGCCTCGTCATCACTGCATGAGGCATCGATGACAACATCCACGATGGGGTGATCCTCATCCTGCGGCGCCTGTGCGCTAAGAGTAATATTAGCGAAAAGCATCAAACCCAATGCTGCAAAATACTTTTTCATCATATTCTTTTGTCTTTATTCAATCACATTTTATCAATTAGTTCTCACCGGAAGTTTTCATCGCTGCCACCAATCCGCCGATGCCTTTCTGCGAAGCAATATATGCACCTCCGACCAAGCGGTTTTTAATGTAGAACACGGCGCTTTGTCCTGGCGTCACGGCACTTACTTGTTCTGCGGTCTCGACCAGCATTCTGCCGTCGTCCAGTCGGCGCACCTTGCAGGGTACTGGATTACTGTGATAGCGGATGCGTACGGTCAAGTCCTGGGCTGTAAAAAATTCTGCTTCGTCGACCACCTCGGGGGCTTCGGTCAGCAGGAAGGTTGTTTTCAGTTCTTCCTCGCGGCCCAGCACAATGGTATTCTTATCGGGATTCAGACGCAACACATAGGCTGGCGCGCCCAGCGCAATGCCCAATCCTTTTCGCTGACCCACGGTGTAGAAGGGCACACCCAGATGTTCGCCCAATTTCTTGCCGCCTGCATCTACATAAGCGCCACCCTTGACTTGCTCTGCCAAATCGGGTAATTGCTGGCGCAGGAAATCGCGATAGTCGCGTTCGACAAAGCACACCTCCATCGATTCGGATTGCTTGGCGCGCAGGGCAAATCCCTTTTCATCCAAATATTTTCGCACCTCGGGCTTTTCCATTTTCCCCAGGGGGAACAGACAGCGCTTCAGGGTCTGCTGGGGCACGCGCCACAAGAAGTAGGATTGATCTTTGCGCACATCGTCGCCCATCAGGAGGTAGGCAAAGTCCCCCTTCTCCTCCACCTGTACGTAATGCCCCGTAGCCATCCACTGACAACCCAGTCGGTCGGCCATTTCTGCAAGCAGGCGAAACTTAAACTTCCTGTTGCACAACACACAGGGGTTGGGCGTGCGTCCGCCGCGATACTCGTCCAGGAAATTCTGCACGATAGTTTGACGAAATCCCTCTCGCACATCCACCACGTGGTGCTCGATGCCCAATCGCTGAGCCAGCTCCTGTGCGCTCAGTATGAAGTCGGGTTGTGCCTGATCGGGAGAAGCGAATTGCTGTGGCAGGTCCCATACGCGCATAGTCATACCCACGACCTCGTATCCCTGGTCCTGCAACAACAAGCACACGGCGCTGCTATCCACACCGCCCGACATGGCCACCAATACTTTCTCGCGATTAGACATATCGTTGTATCTTTTTTTAAGGGTTCACTGGCGCGCACACGCCACAAAGGTACAAAGTTATCGAAAAATCTTTAATTGCGATGAATCATCTGCTATATTTATAATATAGAAGACTTCCACGCGCCCAATATTGTACTTTTTCGGACACCAACTACCAGCGCAAAGCAATTGTTAATCTCCGTTAACACAGATTTGGACCTTGGCAAAAAAAATTGTATCTTTGTGGTAGAAATGTGGGGAGTTGCCTAAACACTGGCAATTCCCCATATTTTTGTCTATTTTACGGGTGAAAAAAGTCAAGACTTCGTGAAAATTTCGCGACGCCTCGTTAAAAAAAGGTCTAGGTTTATTTGAAAAAGTCCTGGGTTTGTTGAAAATTGGATTTACTCTCTGCCCCAAAAGCCTAATGCATTTCCTAAATATCCATAAACTTTCTTAAAAATTCATAAACCTTGGCGCATAAAACAACATCAGGCAACCTCTGATTTCGGGGGTTGCCTGATGTTGTCTTTAATGTAAAAATTTACCAGTATAATATATTATCTTCGTTGTATTTATCCTTGGGCTTTGCATCACCCTTTGGATATCCGAGAGGAATGATATTGAGCGGCATCAGATGTTCGGGCAGATTCAATGCTTGGCGCACTTCCTGGATACGTTCTTCGCGTGGATGCACACTCACCCACACTGCACCCAGACCCATAGCCTCGGCCATGAGCAGGAGGTTTTCGGACGCCAATGAGCAGTCCAGCACCCAACTGTATGAAGGTTTGCCGTCGTCGCCCGTCACCGTCATATCACCACAGACTACCACCACCGCCTTAGCCTCGGCCAACATCTTCGCACGGGGCACCTTGGCTGCAAAATCTTTGATGGCGAGCGAATCGTCCAGAACCAGGAATTTCCACGGGCGCATATCTTTGCCCGAAGGTGCGGCCATGGCGGCACGCAACAAGGTGTCGATTTGCTCGCGACTGATGGGCTGATCGGTATAACTGCGCACGCTCTTGCGAGACATGATAATCTGCCATACGACCGACTTGGCATCTGCAGTTTGCTCCACCTTGTCCGCATCAGCACTGACCACGTACACCAGGCGCGAGAGACTCGCTACCAGCGCCAACGCCAGGATGACACTGACAAATTTATATTTACTTTCCATCTTGATCTTCTTTTATTTTTGTTTCACATTGCGACACTTTTCCCTTACTTCTGACCGAAGGATTCGCCATATCCATCAATTCGCCCAATGGGCAGAAACATCTGCACCAGGGGCGGTGCACAAAGAGCGAACTGAGCAATATCATACCTGAGATGATCAACACAGCAGGTGCTGCAGCCTGGGGTTGGAACAAGGAGAAGGGTTCATAACCTAAGACATCGCGCCCCACGCCCATCCACAACAGGACAAACAATGTACCGAAACAAACGCGGCGTATCCACGTCATCCACTCGGCTCCACGTTTGGATATTTCAACCTTTGGCACGGGCAATTTTCCCAATAGTTCCTGCGCGCTACCATAGGGGCAAATCCAATTGCAATAGTATTTGCGCTTACCGAGCAAAGGCATCAACAGCGATACACTTAGCACCAAAATGGCGGGATAAGCCATAGCGAGTACCCAGCCGTGCTCCATCCAGCCGAGGAGTTGGGACAAGGACAAATATGAACCAGTCCACACCCCTACTACGCCGACATTGAGCACTAATACAATGATACGCATCCAGGGCGCTTTGCGTTTCATCCACGCCACTACGCCACCGACCAACAGCGTCAATAGCAGGGCGGCGTGTTTCCAACCGAAATTCCATGGTTGCTCGGTGCCTTGCTCTGCTTGACTCCAATGTGTCTTCACGGCGTTGATGTTTTTGATCAGCGACTGGGAAGTATAGGTCGCGCCAGTCATTCCGTCAATTTTCTCAGCATCAAGTTCGGCCAAGGTCTTACCCTCGCACTGTGGCAAAATATGCTGCCACGCCTCGTCAAAATAGTCTTTGGTCTCGGCGTGCTCTTGTGGCACGACTTTCAATATTTTCCCTTCGGGCGAGAGCATCAGGCAGACAGGTGTCGCTCCGGCAAAGCCCTGCACGTCGGTCGCTATTTTCTGGCTACTGATCCATTGTGCGCGCGCCGTGCCTCCTTCGTTTTCCACCACTTGCCAGGTCACGGAGTCTACTTGTTGCACCAAGCAATCGCCCCACCCCATCGCTTTCATTTCACTCTGGAGCAAGGTCACTGCTTCTGCCGAAGTTTCATCAGCAGTTGGGGTCTCGGCCACCAGGGGACGGCCGCCCAACGCACCACTCCACACGGCTGCTGCAACGAGCATCAGCACGGGCAAAGCGATGGACAGGCACGCATCAAGCACCTGCATCACGCGACCAAACCATTTTTGCTTGTACATATATATTTATATTGTATAGGTCTTTTATTTTAAAACTCAAAATCCTTCGCGCAGGAAATCGAAAGCATCTGTGATATCCTCGCGGCTGACCTGGATATCCAAAGCCACCTGTCCGATGTCGCGCAGCAGGCAGAAGTTCACACGACTGCCCACATTTTTCTTGTCATGACTGATAAAATCGAGCAGGGTGTCATAGTCCTTGCATTCAAAACGGACATCGCCGTAGATTTCCTTGATGAAGCGCACCGTCTGTCGCATTCGTTCGAGAGGGAATCCCATCAGTTTTTCGCTCAGATAGAGTTCGCCTGCCAATCCCCAGGCCACAGCATAACCATGCAAGACGGGCTGCCCCTTTTCCAGAGCCAAACTTTCAAAAGCATGCCCCAGCGTGTGTCCGAGGTTTAGACATTTGCGCAGTCCGCGTTCTGTAGGATCCTGCGCGACAACGTGTGCTTTCACCTCGATACTTTGTCGGATCATACGCGCCATTACCTTTTCGTCCACATCATTCGGGTCGCACGATACATGTTCGGCCCACATCTCCACACTACCCAGGAGTGAGTGTTTCAGCATTTCTGCAAATCCCGAGCAGACGTTCTCGTGCGACAACGTGCCGAGCATCCCTGCGTCCACCATCACTGCACGTGCCGGGCAAAATGCACCGACCTCGTTCTTCAGTCCTGCAAAGTTTATGCCTGTCTTTCCGCCCACCGCAGCATCAACCATCGCCAGCAACGTAGTCGGCACATTGACGAAAGGAATGCCTCGCTTGAACGCTGCTGCAGCAAATCCACCAAGGTCTGTCACTACGCCTCCGCCCAAACAGATCAGGAGCGAATGACGTGTGGCGCCATGGTGTGTCAGTTTCTCCCACACGCCAGACAGCGTAGTCAGGGTTTTATTCTCGTCGCCCTGGGGTATACAGATTTCTACGACGTCCTCGCCACTTATGGGCAAGCGCGAACGACAATGCACACGCGTCATTTCGTCCGTCAGTACGAATATTTTGTCGGGCGTCTGACCTACTGCCTGCCACATCTTGGGCAGAGCGTCGCACCATTGGTCTACATAGATTACACTCATTGTGGGAAAGGGGAAAGGTTAGAGAGGAGAGTTGAAAGTTGAGAGAGGAAGGTTGAGAGAGGAGAGATAAGTGTTGAATGATTAAGCATTCATCTCTTGTTCAAAAGCCGCACGATATTTTGCAGGTATTTCTGCCGACAGTTGTGTGCTGAGCGAGAAGCACACCATCACAGTGTTGCACTTGCACACCACCATGCCGTTCTTCACATTCACGGCGCGTTGCTCCAGCGTGAAACTCTTATTGCCTACTCTCGACACGCGGGTTTCCACCACAATATTATCGCCATAGAAGATAGGCGCGATAAAATCAGCATTGATACTTGCCACCACGGGCACAATATCTTTTTCGAAATAATCGGTAGTAAGCACATTGTTCAGGTATTCCTCCTTACCCAAATCGTAGTAGGAGAAATACGAATTATTATTCACATGGCCATAGCGATCCACATCGTTAAATCGGATTTGGATGGGCAACCTGCGCCATCCGTCCACCCTTTCTGCGGGCGGTATCATCAAAGTCTGTTTCATATTCACTTGTTTATATTGATTGGCAAAGATACAACAAAGGGATGAAACATTGTCAGAATACTGCCATATTTTAGCATCACTCACCGCCTCCTGACTTGGGTTGTCTGTTTTGAGCCAACAAATCGCAAGGCATTCAGAGCATCTGCAAATACTGCAGACTATTCTAAATGCCTTGCGATTTTATTTATTGTCAACCGTTGGGGGGGGGGTAAAGAGTAAATTCTAAGGGCAGACTGGTCGCACGGATCGTCCATCACTGCGAGTGTTGAAGTCCCAGCCCACTTGACCGGAACCAATGGGATTAAAGCGCACACACATCGCACCATTTGGGTAGCCAGCGCAGAGCGAACTTGACCAGTAGAAGCCAGTCGAACCGGGGTAGTACAGACTGCTACTGTAGAAGTAGCCAGTTGCTGGCAAGAAGATACTGTTACCATTTACCTTGCTAGTTACTTTGTAACCTTTTACTCCATTCTGCGTAATCCAGTCCCAAATGCACATATCCATCAATTCAATCGTTTCATCAGAAGTAGGCATACGCCAACTACCACCCCAATTGGCACGGGCAGCATCATCGGAAAGTGCTAATTGTGTCCTATTGTCAACGATGCCGTAATTGCCATCAGTGCAATATTTAGTCAAATTATCATCACCTTTACGCCATTTATAGGTACTCCTACTATAATCGGATTTCGGTTTTGTTTCCCCCCAAGCAAAATAGTCGCCATAGTCCTCAGGCTTTGAGGCACCGACATTACATGTTGCCCACTTGACACTGAGACCAAGGTCGACGTAGGCATGACCTTTATGATATAACACAACATCTTCTACCACGAAACACACATTGTCACTGCTCAAGCTATCTTTATAATTCCCCAAAACATTATAGACAATGCGTCTGTCCTTACCTTGCAATACTTTCTTGCCCACATCGCCGGAAAGACTCGACATAGGTAGCACTCTACTTTGACCATCGATATCTATCTTGACTTGACTAATCTCTGCATCCTTGGAGAGATCATAGAGCAAAACGACATTGCTACCCTCCTGGATAGCTCGTACGTTGGATACGGAAGACTGCGCCACCAGGGAGAGTGGAAATAGGATCAATAGAAGAAGGTGTATGTATTTTAATATTTTCATGAAGTATATTTTTTCGCAAATATACCTATTTATCCACTCAAAGCAAACGACTTCTGAAGTTTTTTCACTTTTATCTAAAGACAGAAGACAGGGACATTTTCCCCTATATATAATAAGGTATCATATTCCGCTCACAAGAAGCCCCGACCAATCAAAAATATGACTTTTTGCAACTTTTTCGCAGAAAATATTTGCAGATATAAATCCATTTACTACTTTTGTCAGCAAATCATCAATCATCAACGCTATTACTATGACAGCGAAGCAGAAGTTTTACTTTTTGGGTTACTTTACCGGACAGGTAGAGCGAGGTGATTTGTGATTAAAAGACACGACAAACAATCGAAAAGAATATGCACAACATCCCGCTCTGAATGACAGCTGCGGGATGTTTGCAATAATAGAGAGAGGAGAAAGGAGAGGAGGCGCTAAATGCTCATCGTGGGACATTCTTCGCTAAACGTTGAATGTTCATCGTTAAACACTAATCGTTAATCATTAAACATTAGTCGTTCGTCGCTAAACGTCAAACCCTCTACGTTCATCTTTCAACCCTTAAACGTTCAAAACATGGCAAGGATAGCAATACAAGGCATCAAAGGTTCATTTCACGACATCGCCGCGAGCGAATACTTTGCAGAGGAGCAAGCAGACGTGATCTGCTGCGACACCTTCGAGGCATTGTTTCGACAAATGAAGGCGGACGATGAAGTGGTGGGCGTGATGGCCATAGAAAATACGATAGCGGGTAGCCTCTTGCACAACTACGAACTCCTGCGCGAGAGCGGCATGACTATAGTCGGCGAACACAAACTGCACATCGAGCACTGTCTGGCCGCATTGCCCGACGATGGCGTGAGCGACATTCACGAGGTCAATTCGCACCCTGTTGCCCTGATGCAATGCCGTGGTTATCTGGAGCGCCACCCTGGGATGAAGGTGGTTGAGGCGTACGACACGGCAGGCGCTGCGGCGATGATTGCCGAACAGCAGTTAAAACACCACGCTGCCATCTGCCACAAAGCTGCCGCCGAAAGATATGGGCTGAAGGTGCTGCGCGAATCGATCGAGGACAATAAGCATAATTTCACGCGTTTCTTGATCCTGGCGGACAAATGGAAGGCCGACAAATACCGCGACGTACAACAGACGAACAAGAGTAGTTTGGTCTTTGCCTTGAAGCACGAAGAGGGGTCGCTTTCCCAGGTGCTGAGCATATTCAGTTTCTATCGCATCAACCTGACCAAGATACAATCCCTACCCATCATTGGCCGCGAGTGGGAATACCTGTTCTACGTCGACGTGACCTACGACGACTATGCACGCTACCGCCTCTGCATCGACGCAGCCCGCCCCTTGACCGGCGAAATCGAAGTATTGGGCGAATATATCGGAAAGTAGAGGATACGGACCAAGGACTAATACCCAAAACATCACTCCACCACAAATTTCCTTCAAATATGATCACTCCAGCACAACGACTAGACACTGTACAAGAATACTATTTCTCGGTAAAGTTACGCGAAGTGGCGCAGCTGAATGCCGAAGGGAAAGATATCATAAGTCTGGCTATCGGCAGCCCAGACATGCCGCCTTCCAGAGAGACCATCGACACGCTTTGCCAAGAGGCTCAGCGCCCCGAAGCACACGGTTATCAACCGACACGAGGCATTGCCGAACTGCGACAAGGCATGGCACAATTTTACCAACGCTGGTTTGGCGTAGCGCTTTCTGCCGAGACGGAAATCCAACCGCTGATTGGTTCGAAGGAAGGCATCCTGCACATCACCATGGCTTTTGCCAATCCTGGCGACGTCGTTCTGGTGCCCAACCCTGGATATCCCACCTACACATCGTTGTCGCGCCTCCTGGGATGCGAGGTGATGTACTATGATCTCGACGCCGAAAATGACTGGCAACCCGATTTCAAGCAACTGGAACAAATGCCCTTGGAACGTGTCAAGATCCTGTGGACCTGCTACCCCCACATGCCGACAGGTGCCGCCGCTCAGCGCACGACCTTCGAACGCTTGGTGGCTTTTGCTAGGAAGCACGACATCTTGGTGGTCAACGACAATCCCTATGGTCTGATCCTGAACGAAGAACATCTGAGCCTGTTGCAAGTAGACGGCGCCAAGGATTGCTGCATCGAACTCAATTCGATGAGCAAGAGCCACAATATGCCGGGATGGCGTGTGGGTATGCTGGCGACCAATGCTGAATTTGTGAAATGGATACTCAAGGTGAAGAGCAACATCGACTCGGGCACCTTCCGCCCCTTGCAATTGGCAGCGGCCAAGGCTTACACCAACGACGATGCCTGGCACCGCGAAGCCAACATCCAAACATACGCCGAGCGCCGTGCCATCGCCGAGGAAATCATGCAAGCCCTGGGGTGCACCTACGACACCAAGGCGGTGGGTATGTTCCTCTGGGGGAAAATCCCCAACACCTGTGCCAGTGGCGAAGCCTTGGCGGACGAAGTTCTCCACAAGGCGCGCACATTTATTACTCCCGGCTTCATCTTTGGCAGTACTGGCGAGCGTTACATACGCCTCTCGCTGTGTCAGAAACCCGAGAAAATGCGCCAGGCATTAGAGCGTATCAAGGCTGCATTTTAGTTAGCGAGAAAATGGCAAGAAGCCACGACAAACAGACACTATATTATAATACGAACACGAAACACATCAGAATATTCAACCCATAAAATAGCACAACTATGGAACTCAATATTTCTCCACTCAACCTTCCCGGCATTTCTGCCGAACGCCCTTTGGTCATTGCTGGTCCCTGTTCGGCCGAGACCGAGGAACAAGTGATGAGCACAGCCGCCGCACTGGCAGGCAAAGGCATCAAGATATTCCGTGCCGGCATCTGGAAGCCTCGCACCAAACCCGGCGGTTTCGAGGGTGTAGGCGCCGAGGGACTACCCTGGATGAAGCGTGTAAAGGATGAGCTCGGCATGCTCGTTGCTACCGAAGTGGCTACACCACGCCACGTCGAGGCGGCACTCGAGGCGGGCATCGATATCCTGTGGGTAGGCGCACGCACCACTTGCAACCCCTTTGCGGTGCAGGAGTTGGCCGACGCGCTCCGCGGCATTGATGTGCCCGTATTAGTAAAGAATCCTGTGAACCCCGACCTTGAATTGTGGGTGGGCGCTCTGGAACGTTTGTCGGGCGCCGGCGTAGAGCGCATGGCAGTCATTCATCGCGGCTTTTCTTCCTACGAGAAGCGCATCTACCGCAACCCACCGATGTGGCACCTGCCTATCGAGTTGCACCGCCGCATACCAAATCTGCCCATCCTGTGCGACCCCAGCCACATCGGCGGAGCCAGCGAACTGGTCGCACCGCTCTGTCAGCAAGCCATGGACTTGGGTTTCGACGGTTTGATCATCGAAAGTCACTGCTCGCCCTCGTCTGCATGGAGCGATGCCCGTCAGCAGGTCACTCCCGACGTACTGGATTTCATACTGGAGAAGTTGGTGATTCGCAGCCATGCCCAAACGACAGAAAGTCTGGACACCCTGCGCAAACAAATCGACGAGTTGGACAACGGCATCATCGAACTCTTGACAAAACGTATGCGCATCAGCCGCGAGATCGGTCAGTACAAGCGCGAACACGATATGACTATCGTACAGACCAAGCGCTACACCGAAATCCTGAGCAAACGCGGTGCACAGGGTGTGCTGTGCGGTATGTCGAGCGACTTCATGAAGACCATCTTCGAGGCAATTCACGAAGAGAGTGTGCGCCAGCAGGTAGAGATATTCAATAAGTAAGTAGTGCGCCTCGTGAGTGCCAACACGGGCTTTTGCTCTACGGCACGAAGGCCTTTTGTCATCGAAATATCCAACGTATGAAAATATTAATCCTTGGCGCGGGCAAGATGGGGTCTTTCTTTGTCGACCTGCTGAGTTTTGAGCACGAGACTGCGGTCTACGATACCGACCCACGCCGCCTCCGCTTCATGTACAACACCCAGCGCTTCACCACGCTGGACGAGATTGCCGAGTTTCGCCCCGAACTGGTCATCAACGCTGTCACCCTGAAATACACATTGGACGTCTTCCGCACCGTCACTCCCCTATTGCCCAAAGACTGTATCATCAGCGACATTGCATCGGTCAAGACGGGCATGCAGGAATACTACGACCAATGCGGATTTCGCTACGTGTCGACCCACCCGATGTTTGGCCCGACATTTGCCAACCTGGGTTCGCTACAGGGCGAGAACGCCATCATCATCTCCGAGGGCGACTATATGGGCCGCATCTTCTTCCGCGATTTGTACAGCAAGTTGGGATTGAACATCTGCGAATACACCTTTCGCCAACACGACGAGACGGTGGCCTATTCGCTGAGCATCCCCTTCGTATCGACCTTTGTCTTTGCGGCAGTGATGAAGCATCAGGATGCACCGGGTACTACCTTCAAGCGCCACCATGCCATAGCGCGCGGCGTACTATCCGAGGACGACTGTCTGCTACGCGAAATCTTGTTCAATCCCCTGACGGGTGGACAAGTCTCGCTGATACGCGACGAACTGCGCGAACTGCTCGACATCATCGACCAAAGGGACGAGGCACGCCTCGGCGCTTATCTGGAAAAGATACGGCGAAACATCCAGTAGAGCATACCCCACGACGAAATAACAAAGCACACAAAAAATCCCTGTACCACGTGTAGCACATGCCATGGTACAGGGATTTTATTTTTCGTGCAGTCAGGCTCAGCCTATCGTCTATTACTTAGTCAAAGCCACCTCTGCTGCATTTTCGATAGTTTCGTTGCCGGGATAGCCACCTTGGGTCAAGTTGCTGAACGCCATATTGCCATCCTTGCCCACTACGGCATAGGCAGGAATGCCTGGGATATTGAGCGTCTTGCAGATTTCGCCCCATTGTGCATTGGTCAATCTGTAGTGATCGCCATGAATATTTGGCATCATCTTGTCAAAATCCTTTTGTGGAGAAGTTTCGCCCGTGATGTAGACGAAACACACGCCCTTGTCCATCAGTGCTGGTTTGATCTTGTCCACTTCGAGCATTGCCGCGCGGCAAGGAGGACACCATGTAGCCCAAAAGTCCAGCACAACGACCTTACCAGCATAGCTCTTCATGATTTGATCGTACGCTTCCATACCGCCCAGAGCTTTGTCCACAGTCTTGAGCACAGCCACATGTTCCACTGCGCCTTCTCCTGGCACCACATCATCTGCGGCATCTGCTGTGGGTACATCTGCAGTCACTTCTGTTTGCACTTCGCTGGCCTCTTCATTTGCCATAGCATTCGCATTCGTGGGCTTACCACAACTCATACTGGCCATCACCAGCACACCTGTCATCAATAAAAAGATACGTTTCATATCTGTGTTGTATGATTTAAAAAGGTTGAACATTTTATTTTTATCATTGGCAAAGATACAAACTTCATTTGACACTTGATGGATTTAGACAAAATATAACATTTGTCCTAAAAAGCGTTGAAATAATGTCGACGCCACAGCGCTACATTTCTCGCCAGAAAAGTGGCTGAAAAATTTCGCGACGCCTCGTTGAAAAAAGGTCTAAGATAATTTTAACGAGGCGTCGCGAAATTTTAACAAGGCCTTGACTTTTTTTCGGCATATAAATCAGAGCTTAAAAAAGGAAAGGTTGCACAGCCTTTTGAAGCGGATGCAACCTTTCCAAATGAGATATTTATCGTAATGCAATTAACGTACCAGGACCTTTTCGCCTTCTACCAAGTAGATACCGGGCGAGAGTGTGATCTGTGCCTGACCTTCAACGCACGCTTGGTGCACGCAGCGACCGCTGAGGTCGTACACTTGGACAGTGGTAGGAGCTTCTGTGCTCACTTTCACACAACCACGACCTGGAGTAACGGTAGTTTGTGCCGATGTGGGGCGATCTATACCCACCACGCCGTCGGTGTTGACTTGACCATTCTTTTGGTACACACGTACCCAGTCGAAGCGTGTCTCGTAGGTATGGCTGACGTCAGCATTGGCTGCCCACGCACCATTTCCCACACTCTGATTGAGGATCAGGTGGAAGTGCTTGTCGAAAGGCCATTGACCTTGATTCAGGACATTAGCCTGTGTAGACTTGGTGTAAGTGCCGACTTGCTTGCCGTCTACAAACCATTTGAGCGTGCGAGCATCCCATTCCAAACCATAAGTATGGTAGCGATCCAGGGGCACTGTCAGGTTGAAGCTGGATGTAGGATTATTCTTATTGCCCAAGTCGTAAGTCCAGTTAGAGTGAATGGTGTGATAAGAGCGTTCGTCGGTATCGATGACTTCCCAAATGTCGATTTCGCCACAATCGGGCCAACCAGCGCTTTGGTCTTCGGGCATCATCCATATAGCAGGGAAGTTGCCTATCCAGGGGTTGCTCAGTGCACGGCATTCCACCTTGCCGTAAGTGAAACCAAACTTACCCATAGACTTCACACCGCCTGTGATCATAGGCACGGGGTCCTCGGTCGTGTCGGGGTTGGGGATAGCGCGCGCCACCAGGTCACCATCTTCCAAATAAATCACTTCGGGACGATCCGAGAGCCAGCGGTTCCACGTAGCGCCTTGGCGTTGGCAGCGCATCCACTTATCTGAGGTGGGTTGACTATTATTTTCTCCGTCAAATTCGTCACTCCACACCAATCTGTATTCAGCGCTCTCTGTGGTATGGAATAGCGCTGTGATGTGCACATCTCCGTCGATACTATCGGCATCCAATGTTTGTGCTTTGGCGGGCACAGTATATTCTGACCATTGTGGATTGCCATGTACATATTGTGGTCCGTCCAGATTGTGACCATGACGAATGGTGAGAGATTCTGCCACAAATCCAGGAACTGCTGGTTGGGGATACACCTTCAATGCTGTGTAGGGTTCAATATATCTGGGCAAAGCTGTACCCAATGATGCGCTCAAGCTACCATCGTGTGTATGCAATTTTAGAGGGTGCGAATTTGCTGTTACATTAACCAAAAAATCTACCACTACACCGCCATTTGTCAAGACATCGTCAGCGCCCTCTGTGGCAGCTGCTCCCGAAGGCAAAATGTTGTTGACATCCAACTTTAATCTGGCACGATACACGCCTGTGCCCAATCCTTGTGGGATGGTAAAAGCTGGCAAAGTTAATTCACTTGCCACTGGTGTGGTCTGTGCATTTTCTCCCCAACTATTCTTGCCTTGATAATGTGTGTAAGCTACCAATTCGCCCGACAAGGTAGGACGGCCGTCTGCCTGCAGAGTGGGTGTGAAATGTCCATCTTGATTTAAGTCCAAATAGAGGTAAGCATCTTTTCCATCCAGTGCGCCCTGCAAAGTGAGTGACAATTCACCTCCGACCTTAACAGCAACACGAGGATTGAATATTTTTTGATAGACTTGCTTCTCGTCGGTGTTCAGCGCCAACGTCTTGGTCTTGCCGGCCAAGGTATATTTCATACTAGTCAAGGGGAAAGTGGTAAATGCGCCTTGCGTATTTTCTGCAAAGGCAAGTGGATAGTCTACACCATCATTGTCTGTAGCATTTCCCTCAACGAAGATGCCCTTGATGTCTAATGCACCGTTGATATATTCCCCCGGCAGGGTGATTTCCTCCTTGCCCAAGATATAGGCGGGCAGGGTGCGTGTGAAGTGCATAGGATTGCCTACGGCTGAGACTGCCGGACCGTCCAACTGATAACCACTGGTGATGCTGACACCATCAAACACAAATCCTTCGTTGCTACTTACACGCAGTGTCAAATCTTTGCCAAAAGGTACTTTCGCACCATTGAGCGTACTACCATCAGACAAAGTCAGAGCGCCGCCTTGTGAAGTAGAAACTACGGGGCATGTGTCGCCGTGCACATTTATCATCACGTCGATGATGCCCCCACCATTTTGCAGGATAGAGTTGCTCGAAGTCATACGTCCACCGGGATCGATGCCAGCCCAGTCGACCTTGAAGCGCATGCGGTAGAGACCGTCGGGCAAGTCGGCAGGCAGGGTGAACGAGGGAGGATTCAGTACGTTGGAATTGCTCACATGCTCGCCATGACTATTGTAGCCATTACCTGAATTCAAGGGATTTTCTGCATAAGAGAAAGCCATAATATCACTGCCCTCGGGAATGGCGCAATTTTCGCCCAGTTCGGCAGAAAAGACACCGTCGCCGTTGCGATCGAGATAGACGAAGCCATGCATCCAATTACCTGTGAAGTTGAACGACGCCGTCAACGTTTCACCAGCCTTAGCGGTGAAGCATTGAGACGTCATATCGTTGTACACCTTATTAGGATTGCTTACAACAACCTGTTGTGTCCCATCCGCAGAGCCACTGAGCGACACCCCGTTCAGGCGGCGTGATGAGTGGGAATAAGACTGATTTTTGTCAAAGTTTAATGTGTATGAACTGCTCTCCTGTGCCGTGATTGCGAGGCAAGGCAGAGTGCAAAGTAGGAGTAATGTTTTTCTCATACCAATATTATAATATTTAAGGATTTGGGGCGAAGTTAGTAAAAAAAGTGCATTGTACTGGGAAAATACTTTCATAATTTCTCATTTTTCAAACTTTTGCAGTAAATTTGCCTTGTAAATCACAATTGGAAGATAAATGCCCTCCGCACTTTTCTACCTTTCAAAAAGACTATAGTAAATGAATTTACCACAAGACCCCTTCATGTTGCTCAGCGTAGTGAATATGAAACTGCGTGATGAATATCCCTCGCTCGCTGCTTTGGTGGAAGACTTACAGATCGACGAGACTGAGCTGCGACAAAAGTTGGCTGATGCGGGATTTGAATATATGGAGGCACAAAATCAGTTTCGCTAAATATAAATAAAGGCAGGGAGTTTTTTAGGTCTTAGGTTACTTCGCTTAGAGAAATCTTCAAAACCATATAACCTCTTAACCTTATAACCACACAACCTCTTAACCTCAATAAATTAGATGTCACTTTACCTGAGAATATCTGAACACGATTTTTGTATCGCAAAATACGAACTGCGCGAGGAGCCTATTTTTCACTTCGCTCAGCACAAACTACGCCCTCAGGCTTCGTTTACAATCAACCTGCACGAGGCAGAAGAGACTCAACCTCTGTTGCAAAACGTCAAGGGTACGGTGAATGTCGTCGTTTGCGGACCGACCACATTGGTACCTTTGGCAGAATTTCAAGAGGAAGACTGTGCAGAACTCTACGGTCTCTGTTTCCCTTCCGACAAGAAAGTTTGCGTATTCTACGATATTATCCAAGCTGCCAACGCGGTGTTGCTCTTTGGGCTAGACAAAATGATTTGCGACAAATTGCGCGAATCATTCGACGACGTGCGCTTCATCTCTGCCCAGACAGCGGTGCTCAGACATTTCTCTGTCAAGGGTGCTTCACAAAGCGGAAAGCGCATTTTCCTTTACAAAAATGATACAGGACTTGACATCGCTGTTTTCGAGGAAAATCGTCTGCTGTTGAGCAACAGTTATCCTGCGCACACAAATTCGGATATTGCTTACTACACCTTTAATGTAGCAAGAAATCTGGGCGTAGATTTGAACGAAACGCCGATCTATGTAGCAGGCGATACTGCTGAACGCAACGAGGTCGTGGAAGAATTGAAGCACTTCTCGAGCGAAATCTTCGCTATCAATCCTGCTGGCGAATTTAATAGACATATTGTCACACAGCAGGAGGGTGTGCCCTACGATTTGCAGACATTATTGCTTGAGATGTAGACCACCACTCCCCTACCCTTAACCTTTCCTCAACGATCCATAACCCTTATCCCTTAACCCTTCATTTTCTTCACACCTATCGAATAGATGCGAGTAATTACAGGTAAATATAAAGGACGACACTTTGATGTGCCCAGAAACTTCAAGGCAAGACCCACGACAGATTTTGCTAAGGAGAATTTGTTCAACGTGCTGCGTGCCTACGTCGACTTCGAGGAGACACGAGTGCTTGATCTCTTTTGCGGCACAGGCAGCATCACGCTCGAATTCCTATCACGCGGTTGTCCACGTGTAGTTAGCGTAGAAAAGGATAGAGCACATTTTTCATTCATCTCCCAAACTTTGCGCGCACTTAAAGATCCCGCGGCACAACCCCTGTGCGGCGATGCACTGAAGTACGTAGCACGCTCAAATGAAGGTTTTGATTTGGTATTTGCCGATCCTCCCTATGCACTACCCGAATTGCCCGAATTACCAGAGCGCATTCTCGGTGGCGAAGTACTTCGCCCAGGTGGATTGCTCGTACTTGAACACGGCAAAACCCTTGACTTTTCAGATCACCCTTGCTTCTTGGAGCATCGTGCCTACGGCAGCGTGAATTTTAGTTTCTTCAGAAGGCCAGAGGAATAAACCACATATATTATAATATAAGGAAAAAGTAAACGCCCTCAACTATTGTATTAAATATAGTTCAAGGCGCTTACTTAATGGCTGGTTATTGACGAACTTGATAGAGCCTATTTCATACCAAGCAACATATGCTTCAAAACAACCGTTGCTGAAATCTCGCGATTAGCAGCTTCGGGGATAACAAGTGAACGTGGCGATTCGATGACATCATCTGTCACCACAACATTACGACGCACAGGCAAACAATGCATAAAGTGCGCATCGTTGGTCACTGCCATTTGTCGCGCACTGACGGTCCATGATGGATCTTGGCAAAGGATTTTTCCATAATCCTCAGGGCGCGTCACACCCGGGCAACTCCAGTTTTTCGCATAGACAAAGTCAGCACCTTCGAAGGCCTTCATTTGATCATATTCCACCTTGGCATCACCTACAAACAAGGGATCCAGTTCGTAACCCTCGGGGTGTGTCACGACCAGGTCTACGTCGCCCGTTCGCATCCATTCGGCAAAACTATTGGGCACGGCTTGCGGTAGCGCTTTGGGATGAGGAGCCCAAGTCAGGACCACCTTTGGGCGCTTAGAGGTACGATATTCTTCGATAGTAATCAAATCTGCGAAGCCCTGTAAGGGATGTGCCGTAGCGCTTTCCATTGAGAAAACTGGCTTACCACTATATTTGATAAACTGATTCAAGATGCGCTCTTCATAATCCGCCGCTCTGTCGGTCAATCCCGCAAAGGTGCGCACGCCAATCAGGTCGCAAAATGAAGTCATCACTGGGATCGCTTCGAGCAGGTGTTCACTTTTATCGCCATTCATCACTACGCCGCGCTCGGTTTCCAACTTCCACGCGCCTTGATTGACATCCAAAACGACCACATCCAACCCTAAATTTCTCGCAGCCTTTTGCGTACTCAATCGGGTTCGTAGACTATTATTGAAAAAAACTAACATCACCGTTTTATGATGCCCCAAATGTTCGTAGGCATAACGGTCGCGCTTTATTTCGGCAGCTTCGAGTAGCGCTGTATTCAAATCGCCAAGATGGGATGCGTATAGAAATTCTTTCATATTATTATCTTCTTTTTTCTTGCCTTTTCCAAAAATCAATGATTCAACTTAGCACATGATTCAGGCGCTCCAAAAATTCGTCGGCCTCAGACATCGTGAGCGTAAGTGGAGGCAAAAGTCGCAGGATATTAGTCGAAGCGGCACCAGTGAAAGTGTGTTGCTCCTTGACCAAACGGGTGCGCATTTCCTTGATTGGGGCGTCAAATTCTACACCTATCATCAGTCCGCGTCCACGTACTTCGGTGGCACCCTTGATGCTCTGCAGTCGGCTGAGCAAGTATTCGCCTACCTTTGCAGCGTTGTCTACCAACCCCTCGCTCTCGATTACTTCCAGCACAGCCAAGGCAGCTGCACAAGCCAAGTGGTTGCCGCCAAAGGTGGTGCCCAACTGTCCGTGCCAGGGCTTGATGTGTGGCGCTATCAGTACGCCGCCGATGGGAAAACCGTTGCCCATTCCCTTGGCCATGGTGATGAGGTCGGGCTGCACGCCGAGGGTTTGGTGGGCAAAGAAGTGTCCACTGCGACCATAGCCGCATTGTATCTCGTCGCAGATGAGCAGTGCGCCATGGGTGCGACAGAGCGCTTGCAGCCCTTGCATAAATTCGGCCGTAGCCAAACGGATGCCGCCGACGCCCTGGATGCATTCCACAATGACGGCTGCTACGTCGCCTTTTGCTAATTCTGCTTCGTAAGCTTCGAGGTCGTTCAGAGGCAGGAAGGTAACGTTGCCATTCTGATTGACCGGTGCATTGATGCGAGGATTGTCCGTCGCTTCTACAGCCAAAGATGTGCGACCGTGAAAGGCTTTCTGTGCAGCCAAAATGCGACGGCGACCTGTATGAAAAGAAGCCAGTTTGAGTGCATTCTCGTTAGCTTCGGCACCCGAATTAACGAGGAAAAGCGCATAGTCCTCGCATCCGCTCACTTGTCCCAGTCGTGTGGCCAACTGACGTTGCAAGGGATTGCCTACAGAGTTGGAATAAAAGCCCAATGTCTGGGTCTGCTGGCACAAGGCTTCGGTGTATGTGGGGTGGCAGTGACCAATGCTGATCACGGCGTGACCTCCGTAGAGATCTAAGTATTCTTGTCCCTGGGCATCCCATACGTGACAGCCCTTGCCGCGCACGATGTCGATGTCGAATAGGGGGTAGACGTCGTATAAGTGCATAGTTTTCTTGAACGATTTATATATTATCTTTATATCGGAGTACTCGGAAACCTCGGAGTATTTAGAATGTTCCAATAAAAGTCTTCTCTTAAAAAGCGAGGCTCTTCAGTTGCAATCCGCAATTTTCTTCCAACCCAAACATCAGGTTCATATTTTGCACAGCCTGGCCCGAAGCTCCCTTGAGCAGATTGTCGATGCAGCTGGTCACAAGGATTTTGTCGCCATGCACATCTACGTGCACCAAGCACTTGTTTGTACCCACGACTTGCTTCATGTCGATGGGGCGGTCGACGTAGTGGGTGAAGGCGGCGGCGGCATAGAAATTCTGGTAGAGACCGACAACCTGGCGAGCGTCGACCTCAGCGCGCACCACGGCGGTGCAGAAGATGCCACGGGGGAAGTCGCCACGGTAGGGAATGAAGTCGATGGCGCCGTCGAAGGATGGTTGCAATTTGTGGAGGCTTTGCAGAATTTCTGGCACGTGTTGATGCTCGAATGCCTTGTATATACTCATATTGCCACTGCGCCATGAGAAGTGGGTGGTAGCTGATGGTTTCACGCCAGCACCTGTCGACCCCGTGATAGCATTGACCATCACGTCGCCGTCGAGCAATCCTGCCGCGGCCAGGGGAAGCAGCGCCAACTGGATACATGTGGCAAAGCAACCAGGGTTGGCGATGTGCTGAGCACCCTGCAATTGCAAGGCATTGAGTTCGGGCAGACCATAGACGTAGTCGTGTTCGTCGTTGGCCAAACGGAAATCTTGCGCCAAGTCGATGATGCGCACGTCGGCAGGGATATAGTGCTCGGCCAGGAATTGTGTGCTCTTGCCATGACCGAAGCAGAAGAAGACGACGTCGACTTCTTCAAACGGCAATTGGTCGGTGAAGTGCAAGTCAGTTTCGCCGTACAAACCAGCGTGCACATCGGTCACCGCATTGCCTGCATTACTTTCGCTATGGGCAAATACTATTTCTGCGGCAGGATGGTTGAGCAACAGGCGGATTAATTCGCCAGCAGTATAACCTGCTGCACCGACAATACCCACTTTTATCAAATCGTTCATCTGAATGGTTTTTGAGGAATAATGGCATAAAGGATAAAGTAGATCAGAAGACCTGGGAAGCCTGTAGAACAAAGGCTGAGCAAGACATAGCCCACTCTCACCAATGTGGGATCTAAATCTAAATATTCGGCGATTCCACCACATACACCACATAGTTGTTTGTCGGTGGATAGATATAGTTTCTTTTGTGCCATAATTATATTATAATTGGTATGTGATTTATCGTTTGCGGGATTAAATCTTTTCGTCCTCGTGGTTGGCATAATATACGCGCAAGGGGGTTGAGAGTACTTTGATGAAACCTTTTGCATCGTCGGCGGTCCATCCCTTTTGCGTTTCGCCGTATTCGCCAAACTTGGTCTTGACCAAATCGTCCTTGCTGTCTACACCTACGGTCGAGAAACCGAGGGGACGCAATTCCAAGATGACTGTGCCGTTGACATTCTGCTGCGAACTTTCCAACATGGCTTCGATATCGCGCATCACGGGTTCGAGATATTGGCTTTCGTGCAGGAACATGCCGTACCAGTTGGCCACTTGATCCTTCCAGTATTGTTGCCACTTCGACAACGTATATTTTTCCAAGAAACGGTGAGCGCCGATGATCAGGGCAGGAGCTGCTGCTTCGAAGCCTACGCGTCCCTTGATGCCGATGATAGTGTCGCCCACGTGCATGTCGCGACCGATGCCATAAGCAGCACCTATTTCTTCCACTCGGTTGATTGCTGCAATAGGATCGTCGTAGCGCTGTCCGTTGATGGCTTTGAGTTGTCCCTTTTCAAAGGTCAGGTGGAGTTGCTCGCTACCCGTCTTTTCCACTTGTTTCAGGTAAGCGCTCTCTGGCAAGCCCTGGCGTGAATCCAATATTTCGCCGCCACAAATACTCGTACCCCAAATGCCCACGTTGTAACTATATTTCAACTTTGTGAAGTCTGCATGAAAACCATTTGCATTGAGATAGTCCACTTCCTCCTGGCGCGACAGATTGCTATCACGTGTCAGGGTGATGATCTCCATCTCGGGGCACATCACAAGGAATGTCATGTCGAAGCGCACTTGGTCATTGCCCGCACCAGTTGAGCCGTGAGCAATGGCGTGTGCACCGATTTCCTTGGCATAACGTGCGATGGCCATGCCCTGAAAGATACGCTCCGAAGACACTGAGATGGGGTAAACATTGTTGCGGAGCACATTGCCATAGATCATATAGCGCAGGCTTTTGTCGTAGTATTCCTGTGTCACATCCAGGGTCACATAAGCCTTGGCGCCGAGTTTGTAGGCATTTTCTTCGTTGGCTTTCAATTGTGCTTCGCTGAATCCGCCCGTATTGGCACATGCTACATAGACTTCGTAGCCCTTTTCCTTGGCCAGGTACATTACGGTGTATGAGGTATCAAGTCCGCCACTGAAGGCTACGACCACTTTTTTCTTTTCCATATTTTTATACTATTTTAAGGCGATTGTTTGTTCCTTTATCTTGATTGGGGACAATCATTCCAATCCTTCTGCTTTCTTGACAAAGCCCACGACATCTTGTGGTACTTCCACGGGCAATGGGTCGCCGGGATGACGCTCGGGGTCGTAGAGCATGCCTGTGCAGACGCAGTACTTTCTTTCTGTGCGAGCCAATACGTCGCAGTTGATGCAGCAAGGATCCTCGGGCGTACCGCACCCCTTCCAGTATTCGTCGTCCTGTGTCAGTTCGGAGAATGGTACGGGCACATAGCCCAACGAAGTATTGATGCGCATCACCGCGCCACTACTGGTCAAGCCGAAGATTTTTGCCTTGGGCCAACGTACGCGGCTCAACGAAAAGGCCAGGCGCTTGATGCGAGTAGCCAGGTGATGGCCTCTGAATTTTGGTACGACGATCAAACCAGAGTTGGCCACGTATTGCTTGTTCTCCCAACTTTCGATGTAGCAAAAGCCAGCAAATTCCTCGCCATAAAGTGCGATGATCGCCTTACGTTCCTTCATCTTGGTAGCTAAGTATTCGTGGGTACGAGATGCGATACCCGAACCGCGTACCTTTGCTGCGTCGGTGATAGTTTGCAGGATTGTGTCTACGTATTTTTCGTGCGATGCATCGGCTACTACTACGCTGATGCCATCATTATATTCGTTTGTGTGCATAATGTCCGTTTATATTATAGATGGTGTATATAGTGATTAAGTCTTTTTCCCTACGGGTTCTCTCTCGCTTCACAGCATGACACTCTTGATCGCAGGTATCGCCTTTGCCAGATCGTCGATAGCGGCTTGTCTCTCCACGTCCTCGTGCAGCACCACCATGATCGTATCATCGCCGGCAATAGTGCCCACCACGACGTCAAGTTCTGCCGAGTCGATGTCGCTGGCGATAACTGCTGCATAGCCGGGACGAGTGTGAATCACGGCGATATTTCTTGAAAAAGTGAGGGAAAGAAATCCCGAGTTGCGCAGAAATTCAGGAGCAGTGATTGCAGTGACGGCACGTTTGTACGAGGGATGATCGGGCAGGATATATTTGTAGCCGCCAGCGCTGGCCACCTTGGTGGCTTTCAGCGAACGAAGGTCGCGCGACAACGTGGATTGATTGACCTGAATACCCATCTTGGACAATTCGTGCAACAGGCTTTCTTGTGAATTCGATTCTCGCCTGCTGAGCACCAGCCTCAGAGCTTCCAGGCGCTTGGTTCTTGCATCAATTGGCATGTCTCAGTTTTTTGTTTTTGTATGGTTGTAAAAATATATTGCAAATGTAGTGCTTTTTTGCAAATATTCGGCATATATGCAGCGATTTTTTGTATTTTCTGCATTTTTATGCACTTTTTATGCATAAAATTAGATTTTAGAACAAAAATAAGCCTTCTATTTGGCCTACGAAAAAACGCCAAAAAAATTTCGCGACGCCTCGTTAAAAAAAGGTTTAGGTTTTTTTCAAGAGATAAAAACAATGGGATGAGCAGGTCAAATCTATGACGTTGCTCATCCCACCAACTATGGATAAATATTAAATATCTTATGCCAATTCCGCCTCGATGGCGTTGGTCAGGCTTATAAAATCCTCGACAGACAATTGCTCGGGGCGCTTGGTCAGTAGAGGTTGCGCCAGGAAGTCTGCATGCGATTTAGTAACACCACGTTCGCTGTCCAATTGGGCAAACAGGGGGCGCAGAGAGACGCGCAACATCTTGCGGCGCTGATTGAATGTACCCTTGACCACACGTTTCAGCAGACGCTCGTCGGCACCACACGCCTGGCGATCGTTGCGTGTCATACGAATGACGGCACTCTGCACCTTGGGCGGCGGATTGAATACGCCGGGGGCGACGGTGAAGAGGTAGTCTACGTCGTACCACAACTGTACCAATACACTCAGGATGCCGTAGGCCTTGCTGCCGGGCGAGGCTGCAAGACGTTCTGCTACTTCCTTTTGAATCATACCTGTGCAGCAGGGGATCAATTCGCGATTGTCCAGCATCTTGAAGAATATCTGACTGCTGATGTTGTAAGGATAGTTGCCCGTCAAGACAAACTGTCCGCCGTCGAAGGTGCGATCCAAGTGCATCTTGAGAAAATCATCCTCGATGATATTGTCTTCAAGCGAGGGAAAATTTTCACGCAGGTAGGCTACACTTTCAAAGTCAATCTCTACGACCTTGACAGGGCGATTCTTTTTGACCAGAAACTGCGTCATCACTCCCATACCTGGACCTACTTCCAACACGGGCAGGTCGGGACAAGCGTCCACCGTATCTGCGATGGCGCTGGCTATAGAGAGATCCTTCAAAAAGTGCTGACCAAGAAATTTTTTAGGGCGTACTAGTTTCATATCGTTGTTTTTGTTTACCTTTGAGACCATTCTCGAAGACACTTAACACGCGCTGTGAAAAATATTTGAATTAAACTTCATATTTCTCGCTCGTTTTTTCGTATCTTTGTACTGCTTAATTATAGCAAAGCCAAAGAGTAGTGTCCTTTTTGGCGATGCCAAAGTTACACATATATTATTATATAGAACGAAAACGTTGCCACAAATTCTCAAAAACATACTCAAGATTTTCCTCCCGTTTGCCTTTGGTATAGGCATCTTGTGGTGGATGTACCGTGATACCGATTGGAATCACTTTGTAGACGCAGTCATTCACCAAATGCACTGGGGATGGATGTCACTGTCATTGCTATTTGGCATTTTGCCAGGTATCATTCGTGCGCTGCGTTGGCAAATTGCTTTAGCGCCACTCGACGAGCACCCCAGACGTCGCACCTGTATCAATTCTATCTTCCTGTCGTACGCTTCAAGCCTTGTTGTACCCCGCATCGGTGAGGTGACACGCTGCGGCACGTTGAAGAAGGGCGACGGCACGTCGTTTACCAAATCCTTAGGAACTGTGGTGAGCGAGCGTATGGTGGACTCTTTGGTCATCGTCTTGCTGACGGTCATCGTCTTTATCAATCAGGCGCCCGTGCTCTTGAACTTTTTGACCGAATCGGGTACAGATATCGACAGCATTGTTCATCGTTTCACCGGCACAGGTTATTTGGTAACTTTCCTTTGCGCCGTTGCCATCGTCATCCTGGTATTTTGGTTGGTTGCCCGCTTCAAGATTTTCAGCAAGGGCAAGGATATCATGCGCAACGTATGGGCTGGCATTACTTCTCTGAAGAATATCAAAAATATTCCATTATATATATTCTATTCCTTTGCCATCTGGATTTGCTATTACTTGCATTTCTACATTGCCTTCTTCTGTTTCGACTTCACCTCACACATCGACCCCATCGCAGCCTTCTTGATTTTCTGCGTCGGTTCGTTTGCGGTCCTTGTACCTACGCCTAATG
Source organism: Bacteroidaceae bacterium (assembly GCA_017383485.1). Classification (GTDB taxonomy): domain Bacteria; phylum Bacteroidota; class Bacteroidia; order Bacteroidales; family Bacteroidaceae; genus Alloprevotella. The sequence goes on along the minus strand of JAFNXM010000010.1, from coordinate 15,674 downwards.
GCGCTGGGCCCTGGCACTTTGCTGTGAAGACTATGCTGGTGATCTATGGTGTAGCTGAACAGGATGCTATCCTCTTTGCTCTGGCGGTGCATACGATTCAAACTTTCGAGGTCATCCTGCTTGGTGTCTACGGTTGGGCGGACTTTAATATGCAAAGTAAATTCCCGCGCCCCACTGCGACGCAGAGGGATTCATTGGCAAGCGAGAAATCCAATTGAAATAAGTATAAAAAAATAAACCCTAAATCCTAAAAAATATGAGCGAAATCAAAAACCTACAACCCGAAGCGATTTGGAAAAACTTCTACTTGCTGACACAAGTACCTCGCCCCTCGGGACATCTCGAAAAGATACAAAAGTTCCTGCTCGACTGGGCCGCAGAAAAAGGTGTTGAAGCGCACCAAGATGCAGCCGGAAATATCTTGATGTATAAGGCAGCAACGCCAGGCATGGAGGACTGTAAGGTAGTAACCCTGCAAGGCCACATGGACATGGTACCACAAAAGGCAGCAGACTCTACACACGACTTCGAAAACGACCCCATCCAAACCTATATCGACGGCGAGTGGGTAAAAGCCAAGGGCACAACACTCGGTGCCGACGATGGTATGGCAGTGGCTACTATCATGGCTATCATGGAGGACAACACGTTGAAGCATGGTCCTCTGGAAGGTTTCATTACCGCCGACGAAGAAAGCACAATGGGCGGTGTGAACGACATGGAACCCGGTTCGTTGAAAGGCGAAATTCTGTTGAACCTCGACAACGAGACTGAAGGCGAATTTATCATTGGATCGGCAGGTGGTGTGAACATGACTGCGACACTTTCATACAAGGAAGTGGAAACTGATCAAGAAGACGGTGCAGTATGCGTGAAGTTGGGCGGTCTGTACGGCGGACACTCTGGCCTTGAAATCAACGAAGGTCGCGCTAATGCCAACAAATTGATGGCACGCTTGGTACAAGACGCTATCGCCAACTTCGAAGCACGCCTGGCATCATGGAAAGGTGGCAATATGCGTAATGCTATTCCTCGCGAAGCAGAGGTAGTGCTCACTTTGCCTAAGGAAAATGTGGCAGCATTGAAGGAAGTCGTAGACGAATGGCGTGAAACTTTCACTGGCGAGTATGGTTTTGTTGAAAAGACTTTAACCCTGGAAGTAGCAGACGTGGCTTTGCCTGCACAACAAGTGCCCGAAGAAGTACAAGATAATTTGGTCAACGCACTCTGCGCTTGCCACAATGGTGTATATCGCTTTATCCCCGAAGTACCTGCTATCGTTGAAACATCTTCCAACTTGGCCATCGTTGAAATCGGCGGCGGCGAATGTTTCTTCAAGATCTTGATCCGCTCATCACGCGACTCAATGCGCGAAGCCCTTGCAGAAACGCTCGAAAGTGCTTTTGCTATGGCAGGCATGAAGGTGGAACTCGATGGCGACTACCCTGCTTGGCAACCCAATCCTCAAAGCGAAATCGTAGAACTGATGAAGCAAGTCTACAGCGACCTCTTTGGCACAGCATGCAGTGTACAGGTAATCCACGCTGGTTTGGAATGTGGTATCATCGGCGCTAAGACTCCAGGCATGGACATGGTGAGCTTCGGCCCAACTTTGCGTAGCCCTCATACACCAGATGAACGTTGCTTCATCCCAAGTGTAGAAAAATACTGGCGTTTCGTACTGGCTACGCTCGAACGCACACCAAAGAAATAATAAGACCCATTTGAAACAAGGTTAGACCTGCTTAAAATTTCGCGACGCCTCGTGAAAAAAAGGTCTAACCTTTTTTAATTTAAGTCTAATCTTTTTTCTACAAGGTCAGACTTCTTTTTCAGCAGGTTCAAATCCAGTTTCGAAGAGACCTGGACCTTTATCATAATAATAATGCGGATTTGAAAGTAGATCACTTCAAATCCGCATTATAAATTTATATGTATAGTAAAAGCAGGGTGTTTGGGCGAGATTTACTTTATCGCTTTGCCCTCTGCAAACCCTTGATGATAGCCCTCGGCATAATGTTTGGCATAAGTCTCACGATTCATCTGCTGAGTGAATTGACAATCGTCGTTGAAGCGCTGTCGCGTCGTGTCTCTGGCAGCACCATCGTAGTATCCGTCCCAATAACCATCCTCGGCACCGGCTTCTGCAGGCGAGCGCATATCTCGGTCCTCCGCATCAATCTGATCATTGAAAACAGTATCTGCCCCCGCATCGACGACGACGGATAAGTTTTCAATAGATGTGGATGTATCGGGTTTTGCTATAACCTCGGAAGATTGAGCCTGTGTTGCGTTTTCATCTTCGCGAGGAAACGACAATGCTGGGGTAGATTGAATTTTCAAAAGTAGGAGTATCGCAAACAATGGCAAGCATATCATGACCACTTGCATAATACGCATCCATTTTTGGCGTTGTGTTTTTTTATTTTTATCAACCTTATTCATGATGTTGTTAATGACACTCAAAAAATGATTTAATGAATAAATGACAGACCTTCTCTCGGTGACTTGACAGGATTAAAACCTTTCGCGCAACTTATTGCCTACATCAATGCGTAGGAAGATAAAGAGCAACAGGGTGAATCCCCACAGCGACGAACCGCCATAACTGAAGAATGGCAACGGGATACCAATGACGGGCATCAGACCTATCACCATCCCGACGTTGACCAATACGTGAAAGAAGAAGATGCTGAGCACACAGTACCCATAGACTCGTCCGAAGGTGGTACTCTGCCTTTCTGCCAAATAGATGAGGCGACAAATTAAGGTAAAGAAAAGCAACAGAACTATCGTACTACCGACAAAACCCTCCTCTTCGCCGACTGTACAAAAGATAAAGTCGGTATCTTGCTCAGGCACATATTTTAATTTGGTTTGAGTTCCCTCCAAAAACCCCTTTCCTGTCAATCCCCCACTACCTATTGCAATGAGACTTTGGTTGACATTGTACCCCGCGCCACTATTGTTTTCCTCGACCCCAAGGAGTACTCGGATGCGCGTCTGTTGGTGAGGTTGCAAGATATTATTGAGTGCATAGTCGGTACTATAAAGGAAAAGCGTAGAACCCAGTGTAAACAGAGAAATGTACAGATATTTGGCAATACGCAACTCTATCGCATGCCAAAGTAAATAACCCACGACAAAAATCGAAATGCCCAGGAGTGCCCAAGAGACATCAAAGGGTACGACAAAGTGGGAAAAAAGCATGCTCAAAAAGAGAATTGCACCGCCCCAAAGCAATAAACGCAGAGCATGAGGGGTGCGCGGCAAGTAAACACGGATCATGCCCAGAGAGAATAACCAAATAGAAAGCAAGGCGACGAATTCGCCCACCGAAGTGAGGGTGCTGGGCATCACATCGCTGCCAAATCGAATACTGACAACGAAATAAAAAACCATGGCTACGGCTGTAAACAACAGAGAGCCTGATAATCCCTCGCGATAAAGCATCAAAAAGAAAGCAAAGAAGACCAAGGCTGACCCTGTCTCCTTCTGCATCACAATAAGGACCAAGGGGAGCATAATTGTGCCTATTGCCTTAATCATATCCTTACGATGCGCCATAGTGAATCCATAGGTGCTGAACAATTTGGCGACTGCCAGCGCTGTGGCACACTTAGCAAATTCCGCAGGTTGTAGGTTGACGACACCTAAGCTCAGCCATGATTTTGACCCCTTGATATCTTTTGCAATAAAAGGCGTGATAAATAGTAATATAATAAAGAACCAGTAGAGCGCCTTGGCAACAATTTCGAAATATCTATCATCTAATAATAACAAAAACAAGGCCAAGATAGACGCACAAACCATCCACACCAACTGTTTCCCAGTTCGTGTATCCCAACTCAGAAGGTCTGTCTGCCCAATCTCGTAACTTGCGCCACAGATGCTCAACCATCCGAAAACGAGCATACAGATGTAGATAAGGATGACTACCCAGTCTGCCCGAAATACAGGATTTGTGCCTAACTTATTTGTCATATAGTGGATAACTAATCTTTCTTGCTTGTATTGAATTTGCTTTTGCTTTGGAACCGTCTGAAAGTTCACCGTTCAGGTATTGCTCGATAATCAATGCGCCGATTGGCACACCAAATGTAGCACCAAAACCACCATTTTCCACATATACCGAGACGGCAATCTTGGGATTTTCTTTCGGGGCAAACCCCATAAAGATAGAGTGGTCCTGTCCGCGATTTTGTGCAGTACCAGTCTTGCCACACACGTCTAATCCCGGGATATTTGCACCACGGCAAGTACCTCCTGTCACAGCACTTCGCATACCATCCACGGCGTAGGGATACCATTTTTCGTCGATCATTGGTTTGCGCTTAGTGGTATAGAGTGAATCCAATTGACCGCCTTGAATTTCCTTAACTACGTGTGGCGTATAGAAGTAGCCTCGGTTGGCGACCATAGCACCAAGATTGGCGATTTGTAGAGGTGTGGCCGTGACTTCCCCTTGTCCGATAGAAATAGATACGACGGTCAAACCATTCCAGTTCTTACCAAGATATTTGTCGTAATAATCTGCATTGGGAATCATTCCTCGAGCCTCGCTCGGCAAGTCTATTCCTAACTTATAACCATATCCCATTGCTACGAGGTGGTCTTTCCAGCGGGTCATCCCTTCCTGTACACTTTTGTACTTTGTCCTGTTGTCAAACATGCGGTAAAGATTCCAGCAGAAGTAAGCATTACATGATGTCGCAATAGCAGGCACAAGCGCGATGGGGGAAGCATGTCCGTGGCAACCGACATGCAGACCTTTGTAGTTGAATCCTCCACTACAGGGGAATTGTGTTTGTGGCGTAATGATACCTTCTTGCAAACCTATGAGGGATTGTGTGATTTTAAAGGTAGAGCCAGGAGGATAAGTCCCCATCACAGCTCGATTGAGCATTGGCTTGCGTTTGTTTTGTTTGAGCAGTTTGTGATTTTTCCCTCTGTCACGTCCCACGAGCATATTGGGATCATATGTTGGCGAAGATGCCATACACAAGACCTCACCAGTATTGGGTTCGATAGCAACGATTGAACCAACTTTTCCTTCAAGTAGTCGTTCAGCCAGTACTTGAAGTTTCATATCAATGGTCAATGTAATATCTTTCCCGGGGATAGCTTGTGTATCGTACTTACCTTCTTCAAATCTGCCCTTGATTCGTCCACGGACATCTCTGAGCAAAATGCGTACACCCTTTTGTCCACGCAATTGTTTCTCATACGATCTTTCTACGCCAAGTTTTCCAATGATGTCGCCGTTGCGGTAATATTCGTCGTTCTCGATTTCTTTTTCGTTGACTTCACCTACATCTCCAAGGATGTGTGCAGCATGTGCCGTAGCGTATCTTCGTGAGGAGCGTTTCTCAAAGCTGAAGCCTTTGAAGCGTGATAATTTTTCTCGCATAATGGCAAATTCCTCGGCAGGAATTTGTGTCATAAATAATTGGGGAGTATATCTAGAATAGTTGCGTTTGTTTTTGATCTCCGCCATCTTTTCAAGATAAACTTCGGGAGTAATTCCAACTGCTTTGCAGAATTCTGCCGTATCCACGCCGACTTGTTCCTGCATCACCACGGTAATATTGTACGAGGGTTCGTTGTATACCAACAATTCGCCGTTGCGATCCAATATTTGTCCACGCGAGGGATAAATGATCTCCTTGTAGAGCGCATTTGATTCGGCAGAAGCCTTGTAGTCGTCGCTCATTACTTGCAAAGAAAAGAGACGAGCGATATATATAAATATGATAAGTGCGACCACGCCGCCTATCACAAACCGTCTATTTGAAAAGTTTTTTGAACTGCTCATGAGTCAAATAAAAATGGATGACCAAGGGGTTGTGCTTGTACAGGTATCTAAGCATTCATCTTTGAACGGCGAGGGTGTAAGTTCTCAAATACAAAGACAAGGAAGAATGTAAGCGCAGTACTACCTACAATCTTTAATAGTAATGTTTGAATATTGAAAAAAGAGAATGTTTCGATACTGAAAAATAGTATACAATGCGTCAGAGTCAAAAAGAAAGCATAGAGGTAAAAAGGTTTCGCTCCCATTGTATGTACCGACGGGTGAAGTACTTCTTCCCCTTTTTCTTTTGGGACAAAGGCATTGAACACCCTTGGTGTAATCAATCCTATTGCGCAAAGCGAAGCTGCTGTCATGCCTGGCGTATTAGAAAATAAATCTATCACTATACCAACAAAGAAACCTAAAAGCAAATATAACGTTCTGGACGTTGTGCTGGGTAGTTTTAGCAACAGATAAACATAGGCTAATGGAGTGGCATATCCCAGTAAGTGAATATGATTGAAGATAGTCACCTGCAAGAAGATCAGTAATGCACCCAGTCCAATAAGTGAAAGTATCTTTTGAAACATTTGTCGAAATCGTTTGGTGATAAATAGAGGTGGATAGGACTAAATTTCTCCCGTTACATCTCCTGGGGGCTCTCTCTCATCGCTCTTGATTGGAGTGTATCTATTGCTGCTTTGTATGGAGTGGTGATGATATTTACATCTCTCACGGTATTGAAGTCCGTGCCAAGTTCCACTTCCAGTCTGAATGATTGACCGTCGGGCGAGTCACCTACGCTGTTGATTTTTCCGACATAGAGGCCTGGGGGAAAGACTGACGAGAAGCCGCTCGTTTCTATCACACCGCCTTTTTTGATCTTAGCATATCTGGGAATTTCGTCAAGGTAGGCAATTCTTGGATTCTTGCCATCCCATTGTAATGAGCCAAAGTAATTTTCCTCTCTGATACGACAACTAATGTCCGAATGATTATTTATTATAGGAGTGACGAGCGAGTGATTCGGACCGGTCAACAATACAACACCTGCAACACCTGTGCCACAAACTACGCCCATATCTTTTCTGACACCATCCTCTTCGCCTCGATCGATCACCATATAGTTGTTTTTCTTGCCGTTCGAATTGACGACAACCTTGGCGCTGATGTACTGATAGTTTTTCATATGTTCATTTGTCAAACTGTCAATCCATCCTCCATCTGACTTTGTGTCATGCAGAGCTTCGCGCAAGACATGATTCTCTTGTTGCAGGCGCAGGTTCTCGGCTGCCAATTTTTCATTTACGTCTCCCAGGTTCCAATAAGTTTGACAATCAAAGTAGAGGCGATTAACTTTTGCAACGGTCGAATTTGCCGAAGTCAACCATACACTACCCTGATAGTTATTGAAACGGAATAATGCCCAGAAACTGACGAGTTCGAGCACTATGAAGATCAAAATGTAGTAGTACTTCCTGAGAAATTCAATGATGTGGTACATACGCCAACAAACAAAAATTGCCTCCCCCAGATGTGGGGGAGGTCAGTATGAAGAATTCTTATCTTTTCAAGAAATTGTATTTTTCTACGTTTTTCAGAGCGATACCCGTACCCTTGGCTACGCACAAGAGCGGATCTTCTGCCACGTGGAAAGGAATCTTAATCTTGTCATAGAGGCGCTTGTCAAGTCCTCTGAGCAAAGCACCACCGCCAGTGAGATAGATACCATTTTCCACGATATCTGCGTAGAGTTCAGGTGGTGTATTTTCAAGGGCACTGATCACAGCCTGTTCGATCTTAGTAATAGACTTTTCCAGACAGTGTGCAATTTCTTGATAGCATACAGGCACCTTCATTGGCATTGCTGTGATACGGTTTGGACCATTCACCACATAGTCTTCGGGTGCATTGCTGCCAAGGTCTGTCAGCGCAGCTCCAACGTTGATTTTGATACGTTCAGCCATACGTTCACTGACACGCACGTTGTGTTGACGGCTCATGTAGTCCTGGATGTCTGCAGTAAAGTCGTCGCCCGCCATCTTGATAGAGTTGTTTGACACGATGCCACCCATCGAGATCACGGCGATTTCTGTCGTACCACCACCTATATCCACGATCATGTTGCCCTCGGGTTTAGTCACATCGATACCGATACCGATTGCCGCAGCCATAGGTTCGAACAGGAGGAATACGTCGCGTCCGCCAGCATGTTCAGCCGAGTCGCGCACTGTGCGCAATTCCACGTCAGTAGCACCACTTGGCACGCCTACGACCATACGAAGTGATGGCGAGAAGAGGTGTCTGTGTCCACGATGCACCATTTTGATAAGACCGCGAAGCATTTGCTCTGTCGCGTTGAAGTCGGCGATAACACCTTCTTGCAAAGGGCGAATCACACGGTACTTATCATTAGTTTTTTCATACATCAGTTTTGCTTCGCTACCCACTGCAACCATCTTGTCAGTGTTGCGATCCAGCGCTACAACAGAGGGTTCGTTCACAACGATTTCGTCGTCGCAAATGATCACCGTATTGGCTGTACCCAAGTCGATAGCCACTTCTTGGGTGAATGAGAAAAAGTTTGAGAAAATACCCATTATATTTTAAGGTCTGTTTTTTAGTTACAAATATTTGTGGTAGACAAGTTACTAGTAAACAAGTTGACGAGTTGCTAGTAAACAGGTTATTAACAGACGAGTGTACGAGTGTTGACCCACTTGTTTACAAGTTTACTCGTCTACTTAACTACTTCTTAAACCAGTTGTGGATAGCAGTATCGTAGTGGCTTGATACACCAAATGCACAAGTTGCAAATTCCTTGCGCTGCTCGAGTGTAGTTTCTGCGCCTTGAGCCTTGACGATATCAAGCAACTTGCCGTATTCAGCCTTTGATGGCACGATTACCACGTCGTTGAAGTTCTTAGCACCGGCACGGATCAACGAGATACCACCTATGTCAATCTTTTCGATAATATCTGCATCGCTTGCACCCGAAGCCACTGTTTGTTCGAATGGGTAGAGGTCTACGATCACGAGGTCAATTTCGGGGATTTCGTATTGAGCCATTTGCTCGCGATCACCTTCCAGTTCGCGACGACCCAAGATACCACCGAATACCTTTGGGTGAAGTGTCTTCACACGACCGCCCAGGATTGATGGGTAGGTTGTTACGTCTTCTACCTTTTGGCAAGGGTAACCGAGAGATTCGATGAACGTTTGTGTACCACCAGTTGAAAGGAATTGTACACCATTTTCATGCAATTGAGCGAGCAATTCGTCCAATCCATCCTTGTGAAATACTGATACAAGGGCTGTCTTGATTTTCTTAGTTTCTGACATAGTTTTTATCCTTTTTATAATTTGGCTACAAAGTTAGTGAAAGGTAAGCGGAGAACAAAACGAAAGTCGAAAGTTTTTTGTTTTTTTCTTACTATGTCATAGCGACTTGCAAAGCGGAATGAACAAGTTCGCATGTGAACACACACAAAACTCGCCCAAAGTCATTCTGCGGGTATTCACAACACGCAAAAATCCCCTCCTGTGCTAATTATTTTTTTCGCCCTCAAAAGTTCCGAAAAAAAGTCAAGACCTTGTAAAAATTTCGCGACGCCTCGTTAAAAAAAGGTCTAATGTTTTTTGAAAAAGGTCTAACCTTTTTTTCACACTATTTTTTGAGGGTTTTCAATCACGTCGACCTGCAAGAAGCAAGACAAGCGGGCTATGCCGCAAAATAGGCTTGATTACACTACTCCAAAGTGCAAAAAGCAGGGCCGAATTCCCCTACTCTACCACCTTTTTAGGCGTTTCCCTTGTTCACCTTGCACAAAATGCGTACTTTTGTGCCGATTTCAAGGTCGTCCTTATTTTATATTTATTATAGTATGGTATTGAGGACGATGATTATCAACCCCAAAATTAGAAAAAGATGACACACAATTTATTGAAAGGGAAACGTGGTATCATATTTGGCGCGCTCAACTCAGAGTCTATCGCTTGGAAGGTAGCAGAACGCTGTGTGGCCGAGGGTGCACAGATCACACTGAGCAACACACCCATGGCGCTGCGTATGGGCGAACTGAACGAACTGTCCGAACGCCTCAATGCCCCAATCATCCCCGCCGATGCAACAAGCGTAGAGGACTTGGAACGTGTATTTGCCGAAAGCGTACAGCACTTTGGCGGCCCCGTAGACTTCGTATTGCACTCGATCGGCATGAGCCCCAACGTGCGCAAGGGTCGTACGTATGATGACCTGGACTACGGTTACCTGCAAAAGACCCTGGATATCTCGGCCATTTCGTTCCACAAAATGTTGCAAGTGGCTAAGAAACAAGACGCCATCGCCGAGGGCGGCAGTGTGGTAGCACTGACCTATGTCGCAGCACAACGCACATTCTTCGGCTACAATGATATGGCAGATGCCAAGAGTATGCTGGAAAGCATCGCACGTGGCTTTGGCTACATCTATGGCCGCGAAAAGGGCGTGCGCGTCAATACCATATCGCAATCGCCCACACCCACGACTGCGGGCAAGGGTATCAAGGAGATGGAGAACCTGATGGACTTCGCCGGCAAGATGTCTCCGCTCGGCAATGCTTCGGCCGACGAGTGTGCTGACTACTGCGTGATGCTCTTCTCAGACTTCACACGCAAGGTGACTATGCAGAATCTCTATCACGACGGCGGCTTCTCGTCAATGGGTATGAGCCTCCGTGCCATGAATCAATATGCCAAGGATCTGGCCCCCTACGAAGACGAAGAGGGTAAGGTGATCTATGGATAAGAAGTGGACAAGTGGACTGGTGGACAAGTAGACTGGTGGACAAGTGGACAAGTCAACTCACCCTCCCCACAACCCGTCAACTCGTCAACTTGTTAACTCGTGAACTTGTCAACTCATTAACTCGTTAACTCCTACAAAGTATGTCTTTTTTAAGCAAACTATTTGGCGCTTCAAACAAAGAGGCTTCGGCGACGCCCGAGCAAAGTGAAGCCAGCCAAACACGCAATTTCAATACCCTGCGCGATGATGGTGTGCGTGCCATGTCTATGGGCGAAATACCCTTTGCCGTGAAATGTTTCGAAGCAGCGCTCGAGATACAAGATGACTTGGCAGTCCAAGCACTCCTGGCAGAGGCGCTCTTCCGTCAGGGCAGTTATGAACAAGCACGCGAGGTGCTCGCCGTACTGGCCGATGCCGAGCCAGAAAATACCAACGTCATGCTACTCCTGGCTCGTGCGGAGGGAGAACTGCAGATGTACGCAGAAATGCGCCAGACGCTCGGCCGAGTGAAGGCAGAAGATGCACAGGAAATCTCGGTGCGCTATCTCGTAGCTGAGGCCGACTTTCATACAGGCAACGCTATCTTTGCCGTAGCCACACTGACGCAAATCCTGGCCGAAGATGCCGAATTCCTGCCCGCCTACCTGCTACGTGCTCGTGTGCTGGTGTCTATGGGACAAGGCGCTCAGGCGATAGAGGATACGGCACATCTGCTCGAACTGGCACCCGAAAACGAAGAAGTGCACCACTTGCACGCACAGGGGCTGCTGCAGACAGGAGATAATGACGGCGCCGAAGCAGCAGTGCGCCGTTTGCTCGAACTCAACCCCTTCCACCGCGAAGCGAGTCTGCTTCTGGGCACAATCCTGGCCGCTACGGAGCGCTGGAGTGATGCTCTGGGCATGTGGAACGAAACGATCGAACTGCAACCCGACTTTGCCGAAGCCTATCGTGAGCGCGGCGCGGTGAAGTACAAATTGCACAACGAAAAGGGGGCGGCAGAGGACCTGAAGAAGAGCCTGGAATTGCAACCCGATGCTGCCAGCGTGATCGAAGGTGAATTCTCGAATCTCGAAAACGAAATGAATGCGCGATTCAAGGGAATGAACCCTTATGGTTTTTAGATAGCACATGCGCCACACTGGTGGTGCGGGAACTATATCACAGGGACAATGTCTGTCGTAGAGCGGATGTTGTCCCTTGTATTTTAGGAAAACTATTTGATTTTTGAACTCGTAATAACTTTGCTGAATATTCTGAGCCCTCTGATTATCCTATTCCAACAAAAGAACTAGGCGTATAGGTCAAAAGACTAGGGCAAGAGCAAACATCTCAGACTTCCGAATATTTGCGTCTTTGGACTTTTTCAAAAAATATTTGGATTTTTCAAAATATTCCTCTACCTTTGCCCACGACTTTTACTAAGGGGTGCTCAACGATTTGTTGGGCTGAGATCATACCCAAGTACCTGAACCGGATAATGCCGGCGTAGGAAATGGTAGAAGGTATTGTGCAGATTTGTAGTAGCATGCCGGCTGCTCGCTGCTGATTTTCACACACCATCTAGATCCCCCTTTTCATTATTAACTTAATCATTACGATAATGAAAAGATTTATTTCAACAACGGCCCTTGTCGTGGGCCTGATGCCTTGTGTCGCACAGACCGAGGGAGACTCTATCCATCACGTATTGGGCGAAGCCAGCGTCATTGCTACGCGTGCTACACAGCAGACACCAATTGCTTTCACCAACCTGTCGCGCGACGAAATCAGTCGCAACAATCATGGGCAAGACATCCCGTATCTGATCAGCAATACGCCCTCAGTGGTCAGCACAAGCGACGCAGGAGCCGGTATCGGCTACACCTCGGTGCGCATCCGTGGGGTAGACGCTACACGAATCAACGTCACCGCCAACGGTATCCCCGTCAACGATGCCGAGAGCCATAGTGTCTTTTGGGTGAATATGCCCGACTTTGCATCCAGCGTCAAGGATATCCAACTGCAACGCGGTGTGGGTACATCGACCAACGGTGCAGGTGCTTTTGGTGCCAGCATGAATCTGCAGACCGCTGATTTCTCGCACAAACCTTACGCCGAAGTGAGCGCTTCCTTTGGTTCGTTTCTCACTCACAAGGAGACCTTACGTCTGGGTACGGGTTTGCTGAAAAACCATTGGACCTTTGACCTGAGACTATCCAATATTGGCACTGACGGCTATATTGATCGTGCTTCGGCACACTTGCAATCTTTCTACGCTCAGGCGGCATGGGTCGGCGCAGCTACTTCGGCACGCCTTATTACCTTCGGAGGAAAGGAGCAGACCTATCATGCGTGGAACTATGCTTCGCGCGAAGAAATGGAACAGTATGGCAGACGCTACAACTCGTGCGGCTATATGTACACCGACTCGGCGGGTGTGCAGCATTTCTATGAAGATCAGACAGACAACTATGTGCAGACCAATCTACAGTTGCTCCTGGACCATCGGTTCACCAACAATTGGAGCGCACACTTGGGTGCTCACTACACCAAGGGGGATGGTTACTATCAGGAGTACAAGACTGACCGCAAACTGATAGAATATGGTATGCTGCCCTACGAGGTGAATGGCGAAATGGTGAAGCGTAGCGACTTGGTGCGCAAGAAGGCGATGGACAATCACTTTGCGGGCGCCGTAGCTTCAGTCAATTATCACGACAATAGACTCCGTGCTACTTTGGGCGGAGCTGCTAACCACTACATCGGCGATCACTTCGGCAGAGTGCTTTGGGTGAAGAATTACATTGGAGCACTTGACCCCAACACCGACTATTATCGCAATGAGGCAAACAAGACGGATGCCAATGTCTACCTTCGAGCAGAATATCTGCTGGGGAAAGGCATCACAGCCTATGCAGATGCACAATATCGCTATATCCGTTACCGCATTGAGGGGACTAATGACAAGTACAATTCGTATGCAGGTACTGGCATGCAAGGGCTTGACCTGAATGAACGTTTCCATTTCTTCAATCCCAAGGCTGGGATCAATTGGCAAGCCAATCAACACCTGCGCCTCTTTGCCTCTGTGTCTATGGCGCACAAGGAACCCACGCGCAATAATTATACGGATGGCTACTTCACCGAACTGCCACGCCCCGAACGACTCATTGACTACGAACTGGGTGCGACTTATGCAGACAAGTGCTGGCACGTGGGCACCAACCTCTATTGGATGAACTATCGCAATCAGTTGGTGCTTACAGGTGAACTGAATGAAATCGGCGAACCAGTCTCGGCAAACGTCGCAAGGAGTTATCGGGCAGGTGTGGAATTGCAGGGTGGATTCTCGCTACCTTGTGGTGTAGAATGGAAGGGAAATGTTACACTTTCACGCAATCGTATTCGAGACTTCAAGGAAACGATTTACGGATACGACGCCGATTGGAACGAACTGCCTGCCGCTGTCATCGACCACGGCGATACGCACATCGCTTTCTCTCCCGAAGTTATAGCAAATAGCAACTTGAGTTATACATGGCGAGGACTGCGAGCAGACCTCCAGACGCAATATGTAGGCGAGCAGTATATGAGCAATGCAGACGTTGCGGAGCATCTGCTGGACGACTACAGTGTGACCAATCTCCACCTCAGTTACACATTTACCCCTCGTCGCTATGCACGAAGCATACGCGTGGGTGCCTCAGTCTACAACCTCTTCAACGCTAAGTACGAATCCAATGGCTGGGCATCGTCCGAATATCTCAATACCCCCGACAATCGTGTCAACTATACTGGCTATGCAGCACAGGCAGGGACAAATTTTCTGGTTAATCTGACTTTGAAGTTTTAAGTAAAAACTCACACGATTTTTTTAATCTCACGCCAATCTTTAAAATCTTTGGAATTTATTAAAAAACAAATTCTGTAGATGCATAGATTGGCGTGAGATTCTTTTTATTTTTATTAGCTACCTCCACCAAATAATTCCATAAAATTGTGCGAGATTAACACCACGAGAATCGCGTAAAAATCACCAACCGCACCTTCGTTCGCAAATACGCTACGTACGAAGCATTAAAAAAGAGGACTTTTCGGGTAAAAATGTGCAAAACCTAAGGTTTTTCTATGTTTTTTGTGAAAAAGCAAGCGTTTGTCGCACAATTTTCAGATACAAAATGACCGAAAAAGTCAAGGGTTTGTGAAAATTTCGCGACGCCTCGTAAAAATTTCCTTAGACTTTTTTTCAACAAACCCTTGACTTTTTTCATTTCACCCTGACCCAACCCTTTTTCGCCGTTCTAGTTTGCGAATTTCATTTGTCAAAATTTTTCGCATTTGAGATTATACAAACCTGTAATATTACCATATATTTTCTAATGGGTGTGGTATTTTGTGTTCAAGAACATACTCTTCCCCTTTAAATGTAATAGTCCACCTAAAAATAGGCATGTATATAGGCTTGTTTATAGAAGATGCCCAATATTTATAACTAGAAGATCCACCTATGGTTTTATTTATACTTTGAGTTTGATGAATTTCGCCAGAATATGAGTCGTATAAGATTATATCTTTCAATACAATATTTTGTGTACTTTGATTCCTTATTTCACTACCAAGACTACTGCCAGGTAATACATAATAACCATCCCAATATGTAGCACCACCACCTCCAGAAGAAAATGAAATATATTCTTCTATATTGTCAGTGCACTCTATTTGACAAGTAGCTGTGACATCACCATTGACAGTTAAAACAACATTTGTCTTACCTGGAAAAACAGAGGTTACTACACCATCACTAATAGATGCGATATTTTCATTTTCAACTTTCCATTTAATGTCAAAGACCTTTGCGTTTGAAGGAATTATGTTATAAGCTAACCTCTTTTTGTCGCCTACTAACAATTTTACTTTAGGCTCTTTAAATTCAATGTTTTGTACAGGTAAAGGAGAAACTAACAGTTTGCAATTTGCTTTTTTGCCATTTTTTGTTTGAGCCAATATAAAGCATTCTCCATCTCCTACAGCTGTAACCATTCCTTTGTTGTCAACTTTAGCTATGCGTGTATCTGTAGAAGACCATGTGATATCACGACATGTGGCATTATG
>JAFNXM010000009.1 GCA_017383485.1 Bacteroidaceae bacterium | reverse complement strand
TTTGTATAGTAGCATTAGTGACACTAATTCTCTCGTCTCGCTTTTCCAGATAATATTCATAATTACCGCGATAGGTATAGATTTGACGATTATCCAGTTCGAGGATAGTTTCGCAGACACGTTCCAGGAAATATCGGTCGTGTGTCACCATCAGCAGGGTCTTGTTGCCACGTTGCAAATACTTCTCCAGCCATTCTATCATTTCGATGTCCAGGTGGTTGGTAGGTTCGTCGAGGATGAGTAAGTCTGGTTCACTAATCAATACATTAGCCAAAGCCACACGCTTCACTTGTCCACCCGATAGTTGCCCAATGGGCTGATTAAAGTCATTGATATCCAATTTCGACAGGATTTGCTTGGCTTTCGTCTCAAAATCCCAAGCCTCTCTTTGCTCCATCTCCTCGATAAGGGCATCAAGCCCTGGGTTGCCAGGAGTTTGCAAACACTTCTCGTAGCGACTAATCAAAGAAAACACCTCACCAGCCTTGCTGAAACAAGCATCAATCACGCTCAAGTCGGGATCGTAGGTGGGGGCTTGCTCTAAATAGCCAATACGCAAATCTCGTTTCTTGACAATAGAGCCTGAGTCGTTGGATTCCTTTCCTGCTAATATATTTAATAAGGTAGTCTTTCCAAATCCATTCTTAGCAATAATACCGATATGTTGTCCCTCGGCGATAGAAAATGAGATATCGTCGAGCAAAACTAAATCGCCGAAAGATTTTGACAAATGCTGTATTTCAATAAATGGATTCATCTGTGTTTGTTTGAATATGACCAACTATGGTCGTACTTTTACTAATTTTACATGCGAAGATAAAAAAAAAATACCTCTTTGTGTACTTATTGAAATTATTTTTATAATTTTGCCTCCGAAAATTCAAACCTATCGAGTTTTCGCTTTTTATTTTCAACAAACCAATTTATTTATCTCCAATTTGTATTCGGAAATATGTAGCATCAGTATTGGTGTGCATATTGTTTGTTGAGAAATATGATTAAATCACGTTTAAGATTTTTACAATGTCTACTTTTACCAAAGAACAATTGATGAATATGGAGGAAGTCAATCTACATGCTTTAGCTCAAGCATTAGAAATTTCCAACTATTCCGCAAAAGATCGTGACGAACTCGTTTACGATATATTAGACCAACAAGCTATTATTACAGCCTCAGAAATGAGCAACAAACCCAAGCGAGGACGTAAAAAGAAAGAAGTTGAAAAAACAACTGATGATACCGAAACAAATACTCCTGCTGAGGTTGCTGAACCTAATGCAGAAGAGGTGGTTGCCCCTAAAAAGAAAAGAGGCAGACCTTCAAAAGCAGAGATAGCAGAAAGAAATGCAAACAACAATACTGAGCCTGCTCAAGAAGTTGACACACCAGCAACAGACGACAATACATTAGATTTACAAGCGGTAAGCAGTGTAGTCACAGACCTTGATGAAATTCCTGATTTTATTAAGGAACAAATTACCCCACAATCAGAACCACAGACCGAGGCTTTAACTGTGGAAAAAGAAGCCCCAATCGAAGAAAATACTCGACTGCCTGAAATTTTGCAACAAGCGAATGACAACGGTCTTGATTTTGTAATTATCAAAGATATCCCAGAGGTTTATAACGAATCTATTTTTGATGATTTCAGAGACATCGAAGATAAACCTAAGTTCAGAAAATTTAGTGAAGACCCATTGGTAAATGGGAATATAGAAGCAGGACAAACTGTCGGTCAAGAAAGAGTCGAACCCGAGCAACCTATTGTACACGAGGAGCCCAAAGACATTCTGCTTGACGGACGTGGTGTATTGGAACTGATGACTCATGGCACAGGATTCCTGCGTTCTTCCGACTACAATTACCTGACTTCACCCGACGACATCTATGTAGATGCAGCAACCATACGTCAATACAATTTGAAACAAGGCGACGTCGTAGAAGGTAAAGTACGTGCTCCAAAAGCAAACGAAAAGCATTTTATCCTCGTAGAACTTGAACGCATCAATGGCCGCAGACCTATTGATGTACGCGACAGAGTTGCTTTCGAACACCTCACTCCCTTATTCCCCGACGAGAAATTCAATCTTTGCAAAGGTAAGGGCGATAATATCTCTTTGCGTATTGTCGACCTGTTCACCCCTATCGGAAAGGGACAACGTGCACTGATCGTAGCTCAACCCAAAACAGGTAAGACTATTTTGATGAAGGAAATCGCCAATGCTATTGCCGAAAATCATCCAGATACTTACATGATGATGTTGCTCATTGACGAACGTCCTGAAGAAGTTACTGATATGGCACGCACAGTCAAGGCTGAAGTCATCGCATCTACCTTCGACGAACCAGCATCACGCCACGTCAAAATCGCTAATATTGTCCTGGAAAAAGCAAAACGTCTCGTAGAATGTGGCCATGATGTCGTGATTTTCCTCGACTCTATCACACGTCTTGCTCGTGCTTATAATACCGTAAGCCCTGCTTCTGGCAAAGTCCTCTCGGGTGGTGTGGATGCCAATGCTTTGCAAAAACCCAAACGCTTCTTTGGTGCAGCACGTAATATTGAGGGCGGAGGTTCGCTCACTATCATTGCAACAGCTTTGATTGATACAGGTTCGAAGATGGATGAAGTTATTTTCGAAGAGTTCAAGGGTACAGGTAATATGGAATTGCAATTGGACCGCAACCTGGCCAACAAGCGCATCTTCCCTGCTGTGAATATTGTGGCATCAAGCACACGTCGCGACGACCTCTTGCAAGACGAAACGACACTAGGCAGAATGTGGGTACTCCGCAACTATATCTCAGATATGACACCTATCGAAGCTATGACAGATGTGAAGAAACACATGGAAGGTACCAAGAACAACGAAGAATACCTCTTGTCGATGAATTCGTAATACATACACATATATAAAAATAAGCGTGTTGGACATCCAGCACGCTTAATTTTTGCACTTATGCAAAGCAATGGTCACTTTGCAAGTTTATATCATTTCAATAAAGACTTTACTTAATCATATCACATCCCATGTAAGGTTGCAGAGCCTTAGGAATGCGGATACCTTCGGGAGTTTGGAAGTTTTCAAGCAAAGCAGCTACGATACGAGGCAAAGCCAAAGCCGAACCATTCAGTGTGTGGCACAATTGAATCTTCTTGTCTGCATTGCGATAGCGGCATTGCAAACGATTGGCTTGGTAGCTATCAAAATTGGATACCGAACTTACTTCCAACCAGCGCTTTTGTGCTTCGCTATACACTTCGAAGTCGTAACAAATAGCAGCAGTAAAGCTCATGTCGCCACCGCAAAGACGCAAGATGCGATAAGGCAATTCCAATTTGATGAGCAGATTTTCAACGTGCTCAAGCATTTCTTCGTGCGACTGGCGAGAGTGTTCAGGGGTATCAATACGTACGATTTCGATCTTAGAGAATTCGTGCAAGCGATTCAAACCACGCACTTCCTTACCATAACTACCTGCTTCGCGACGGAAACATTGTGTGTATGCACAGTTTTTGATAGGCAATTCCTTTTCACTCAAGATAACGTCGCGGTAGATATTTGTCACAGGCACTTCGGCTGTAGGAATCAGATACAAATCGTCTTCTGTGCAATGATACATCTGGCCTTCCTTGTCAGGCAATTGACCTGTGCCATAACCTGATGCTGCATTTACTACAGTTGGAGGCATGATTTCAACGTAACCTGCTGCACGAGCTTCATCCAGGAAGAAGTTAATCAAAGCTCTCTGCAAACGTGCACCCTGACCTACATACACGGGGAAACCAGCACCTGTGATTTTTACACCAAGGTCAAAATCAATCAAGTTATACTTCTTAGCCAATTCCCAGTGAGGCAATGCATTTTCGGGCAATGGAGTTTCGCCACCACCAGTCTTAACGATGACATTCTCTTCAGCAGTTGTGCCTTCGGGTACTTCATCGTAGGGGATGTTGGGGATAGTATAGAGCAACAAAGTGCGTTCTTCTTCAGCCTCTTTCTTCTTAGCTTCAAGAAGTACTGTTTGTTGCTTGATGCTTTCCACCTTGCCCTTAGCCTGTTCTGCTTCTTCTTTCTTGCCTTCCTTCATCAGCATACCGATGCTCTTTGAGAGGATCTTGATTTCTGCCAGGAGGGCATCCAGTTCGCTTTGTGCAGCTTTGCGCTTATTGTCTATTTCAAGTACCTGTTCGATTGTTTCAGCAGCATTCTTGAAATTCTTTTTCTCGAGACCACGAATCACAGCCTCTTTATCATCCAAAATTTGTTTAATCGTAAGCATTTCTTTGTGTATTTATTATTTTGCGCAAAATTACATATTTATTTTTTATATCTGTGTAAAATGTGCAATACTTGTGGTTGAAAATAAAAAAAAGCCTCAGTTTTTTGCTTTTTTGAAGAGAAAACGGTACGTTTGCGTAGTTTTTTTCAAATATCACTACATCCCTATGGACCCAATGATTATCAACGACCCCGTATATGGCTTCATCAAGGTGCCACGTGGTCTATTGTGCGACATCATCAGCCATCCCTATTTCCAGCGTCTGGGCAGAATTCGCCAACTTGGTATGGCCTCGATGGTCTATCCGGGTGCTGTGCATACGCGCAAGCAGCACTCACTTGGTGCTTTCTCATTGATGCAGGAAGCTCTGCGTGTATTGGCCGAAAAGGGCGAATTTATCTTCGAATCTGAAATAGAGGCAGCCGAAGCAGCCATCTTGTTGCATGACATTGGCCACGGCCCATTTTCACATGTGCTCGAGGATGTGCTAATCAAGGGGGTGCGCCACGAACAACTGACGCTGATGATGATGCAGCGCATGAATGAAGAGATGCATGGTGCACTGAGCCTGGCGATAAAAGTCTTCACAGACGAGCATCATAAGCCCTTTTTGCACGAACTGGTATGTAGTCAATTGGACGTAGATAGATTAGACTATTTGTGCAGGGATAGTTTCTATTGCGGTGTGATTGAGGGAAATATCGGTGCTGCACGCATTATCAAAATGCTCAATGTAAGCGAAGGCAGATTGGTATTCGACACAAAGGGTATATATTCTATCGAGCACTACCTGATGGCGCGTCGATTGATGTACTGGCAAGTTTATTTGCACAAGACTGTCGTAGCAGCCGAACAAATGCTGTGTGGTGCATTACTTCGTGCAAAAGAACTTACAAGAAGAGGAGAAAAACTCTTTGCAAGCGAGTCACTACAATACTTCCTGGCTCATGATGTGACAATTGATGATTTCAACGACAACCCACAGATTTTGGACTACTTCGTACAGTTGGATGACAATGACATCTTTTGTGCATTAAAATCCTGGAGTAGTCACAATGACAAAGTATTATCAATTTTATCCGAAGGGTTCCTAAATCGAAAATTATTCAAAGCGAAACACGTGGATGACTTTGATTCTGCCACACTCATCGACGACCTGAAACGGGATATTTCGACCCACTACAACCTGTCTATTGACGAGACCGAGCATTTCGTAGCGCTAAAGAATGTCAGCAAGGAAATGTACGTGGCCAAAACCAACGAAATATTGCTGATGGACAGAAATGGCGAACTCAGCAATCTGTCCTACAAATCAAACATCCTGCGCGACGAACGACAGGAAATCAGCGACAGCAAAACTTTCTTAATCTATCCGCAATTATAATCATTCCAACAGCAGCATATTTTTGCTCCAATCACTTCGCGCCGTTTCGTCAGAAAAACATTAGACCTATTTTCAACGAGACGGCGCAAGTTTTTAACAAGGTTAGACCTACTTAAAAGTAGAAAAATGGATAGCTGAAAATCTAAAATTCCTACAAAAAAACAGCTCGACTTGGACAGAATATTTAAAATTCGTAAAAAATATTTGATATGAAATAATTGGAATTCGGATACTTTAGTATATCTTTGCAGAGAATAAACAAAAAATCAACCAATATTATGGACTATTTTTATTTAGGGATATTGATATTCCTTTGTGCATTAGCCATATTTGACCTCTCTGTCGGTGTGGCAAATGATGCTGTAAACTTTTTGAGCCCTGCCGTTGGTGCTAATTCAAGTAAGTTTCGCAACGTTTTGATTGTGGCTGCCATTGGTATCTTTGTCGGAGCATCAACCAGTAGTGGTATGATGGATATCGCTCGACATGGCATCATGAATCCTGTGCACTATTCGCTGGACGATGTGCTGTGTATTTTCCTGGCTGTATCTGCGACTGACGTGATTTTGCTGGATATTTTCAATACGCTGGGTATGCCTACGTCTACGACCGTATCAATGGTGTTTGGTTTGCTCGGAGGTAGCACCGCATTGGCATTGTCGAAAATGATTAGCACAGGTGCTCTGTATGCAGACTTAATCAACACCAACAAGGCTTTGCAGGTAATCATCGGTATCTTCTTGTCCGTTGCAATCGCCTTCGTCTTTGGTTACTTGGTAATGTGGCTCACACGTTTAGTCTTTACCTTCAACTTCAAGAAGCACCTGAAATGGTCTATTGCTATATTTGGTGGTATCTCGATTACTTCGATTTTCTACTTCCTCTTGGTCAGTGGTCTGAAGAATTCAAAGATTTTGGTGCAGATCGGATGGACAAGAGAATTTATTAACGAACATACATTGCAAATCCTGGGTATAAGCCTGCTGGTGTTCACTGTGTTGATGCAAATCTTGCACTTGTTGAAGGTGAATATCTTCAAGATCATCGTACTCTTTGGTACATTCTCACTGGCAATGGCATTCGCAGGCAATGACTTGGTGAACTTCATCGGTACGCCTTTGGCTGGTGTCGAATCGTTCCTCGATTTTACTGCAAATAGTAATGGTGTTTCTGCCGAAGACTATAAAATGTCTGTATTGGCAGGCCCCTCTACCTTGCCCTATAAGCAATTATTCCTGATAGGTGCAGGTATTATTATGACTGTATCCCTTTGCACATCAAAGAAAGCACACAAGGTGGTGCAAACGACTGTAAATCTGTCACGCCAAGACAGTAGTGAAGAAGTATTCAGCTCTTCACGCATCGCACGAAAGACTGTACGCAACGTCATCAATACATCGAATGCTATTACCAAATATGTGCCAACAAGTATAAAGAATTGGGTAAATACACGATTTGACTCAGAAGGCATTCAGCTTGAGAATGGTGCTGCGTTCGACCTTGTGCGTGCATCTATCAACCTGGTATTGGCTGGTTTGCTTATCGTGATTGGTACGACATTGCAATTGCCACTTTCTACGACTTACGTAGCGTTTATGGTGGCAATGGGTAGCTCGCTTGCAGACCGTGCTTGGGGTCGCGACACTGCTGTGTATCGCATCACTGGTGTGATTTCGGTGATTGGTGGTTGGTTTATCACAGCAGGTGCAGCCTTCATTTTGGCTTGCTGTATTGCTGCGCTCAATCACTTTGGTGGCGGTATTGCGATGCTTGGTGTCATTGCTATTGTGGTATTGGTGCTTGTCAACAACAATCGCAAGTTCAAGAAAAAACAAGCCAGCGAAAATGTGGATACCCTCTTCCGCGAAATTGTAAGTTCACAAGATAAGCAAGAGACTTGGCAACTTTTGAGAAAGCACGTGAGTCAGACACAAACAAGTATCATTGCTACAGCTCGCGAAACATTTGTCAATATTACATCAGGTTTGATTGATGAAAATATTAGGAATTTGAGAGCAGCAAGTATTGATATCGAAGAACAACGTGCTATGTTGAAGCGCTATCGTAAGAAAGAAATCCTGGGTATGCGCAAAATCGACCACTTGCTCGCCGTAGAAAAGAATACATGGTTCCACCTTGGCACGAATAGTGGTATGCAAATATTATATGGATTGAAACGTATGCTCGAACCTTGTATTGAGCACGTGGACAATAATTTCAACCCACTGCCCAAAGGCTATGCAGATAATTTCAAGCCTATTTGTGAGCAAACAGTAAATCTGCTTCAAACTGTAGAAACGATGATATCATCATGCAGTTTTGAAAATACAGAGAAAGTTTTGGCTGAAGCAGAAGATATGAAGACTGCTATCTCTGATATGAGACATAGGTTGGAAGATCATATTCAAAAAGAAGAATGCGACCTGAAGATTAGCTTGCTATACCTCAGTACACTCCAGGAAACTCAGGAGTTGGTGAGCAACGTCAGACACCTGCTTCGCGCAAGCAAACGCTTCCAGGAATAATACTAATTATTATATTATATATAGTGCCATTTCGTAGATTCGAAGTGGCATTATTTTTATATACTGTAAAAAACACTAAAAATAAAATACCATAAAGCATTTATTTTTGCGAAAAAAAGATTATCTTTGCGCCTAAAATAGATGATAACACCATATCTTTCTATGAACATAGCTAAATCTGATACATATTGCAGTAGAAACAGGGGAAATAAATACCCAAAATTCTATTTGGATAAATAATATTTATGCCACCTCCGGTAATAATATGCCGGTAAGGGTGGCATTTTTTGTAAAATAGCGAAAATAAAAACAAAAATATAAACAATATGCGAAATGTAACTTTAGTACTCAGTGATGGAACTAAATTTTCCGGTCAATCTTTTGGCTACGAAAAAGCAGTTTCAGGTGAAGTGGTTTTCAACACAGCTATGATTGGTTATCCAGAGTGTTTGACTGACCCTTCAAATGCAGGACAAATTGTCGTACTCACCTACCCCCTGATTGGTAATATTGGTGTACCTCCTTTCGAAAAGGATGAAAATGGTGTTGCTAAGTTCTTCGAAAGTGATAAAATTCACGTTAAAGCATTAATCGTTACCGATTACAGCGAAGCATTTAGCCACTGGAACGCCACAGAAAACCTGGGCGAATGGTTGAAGCGTGAACAAATCCCTGCTATCACTGGTATTGACACTCGCGAATTGACTAAGACTTTGCGTGAAAAGGGTGTGATGAGCGGTACCTTGGTATTCGAAGGCGAAGAAGCACCTGAGGCAATGCAATACGACGAAGTGAACCTCGTAGAAACCGTTTCTTGCAGCGAAGTTGTGACCTATAATGCTGGTGGTAGCAAGAAGGTAGTGCTCGTAGACTGCGGCGTGAAAAATAATATTATCCGCAGCCTTACCAGAAGAGGTGTAGAGGTAGTGCGCGTACCATGGAACTACAACTTCAACGAACTCGAATTCGACGGTCTCTTGATCAGTAATGGTCCTGGCAACCCTAACCTGGTGACTGAAACTATCAATAATATCAGCACATTCCTCAAGGGCGACAAAGTAAGACCCTGCATGGGTATCTGCCTTGGCAATCAATTGCTCGCTAAGGCTGTCGGTGCAGAAGTAGAAAAGATGACTTATGGTCACCACTCTACCAATCAGCCAGTACGTCGTGTTGGCACTACTCAATGCTATATCACCAACCAGAACCATGGTTATGCTGTGAAGGCTGATACATTGCCCAGCGACTGGCAAGAATTGTTTGTAAATATGAACGATGGTTCAAACGATGGCATCAAGCACAATACTAATCCTTGGTTTGCTGTACAATTCCACCCAGAATCTTGCAACAATCCTGTAAAAGCAGATGCATTGTACGACGAATTCGTAAATGCATTATAAACTAAGGAAACAATTCAACAATCTCGAAAAATCAAACAAAATGGAAATAAAGAAAGTATTGTTATTAGGTTCTGGAGCTTTGAAAATCGGTGAAGCAGGAGAATTTGACTATTCTGGCTCACAAGCATTGAAGGCTCTCAAGGAAGAAGGTATTGAAACCGTACTTATCAACCCCAATATTGCTACAGTACAAACCTCAGAAGGTGTTGCTGATAGCATCTACTTCCTGCCCGTCACTCCTTTCTTCGTAGAGAAGGTCATTCAAAAGGAAAAGCCAGACGGCATCATGCTTGCTTTCGGTGGACAAACAGCGTTGAACTGTGGTGTGCAACTCTACCAAAGCGGTATTATTGAAAAGTACAACTTGAAAGTGCTCGGCACTCCTGTTCAAGCCATTATGGATACAGAGGACCGCGAATTGTTCGTAGAACGCTTGAACGAAATCGATGTCAAAACAATCAAGAGCGAAGCTTGCGACAACATCGAAGCAGCGCGCAAAGCAGCTAAGGAATTGGGCTATCCCGTAATTCTTCGTGCTGCATACGCTCTCGGCGGTTTGGGTTCTGGTTTCTGCGACAACGAAGACGAACTCAACAAATTGGCTGAAAAAGCCTTCTCCTTCTCACCACAAGTATTGGTGGAAAAGAGCCTTAAGGGTTGGAAGGAAATCGAGTTCGAAGTAGTACGTGATAAATATGACAACTGTATCACAGTATGTAGCATGGAAAACTTCGACCCACTCGGTATCCACACCGGTGAAAGTATCGTAGTTGCTCCTGCTCAAACGCTCAACAACAACGAAATCCAAAAGCTCAAGGAATTAGCACTTCGCATCGTTCGCCACGTCGGTATCGTCGGTGAATGTAACGTGCAATATGCCTTCGACCCCTTCTCAGAAGATTACCGCGTAATCGAGGTCAACGCACGTTTGAGCCGTTCTTCAGCTTTGGCATCAAAAGCTACAGGTTATCCTTTGGCATTTGTTGCTGCTAAGTTGGGCTTGGGTTATGGTCTTTTCGATTTGAAGAACTCTGTAACAAAGACCACTCCTGCTTTCTTTGAACCAGCAATTGACTACGTTGTAGGTAAATTCCCACGTTGGGACCTCGGCAAGTTCCGTGGTGTAGACCGTGAAATTGGTTCGTCTATGAAATCAGTAGGTGAAGTCATGTCTATCGGCCGTACTTTTGAAGAAGTCATTCAAAAGGGTTTGCGTATGATTGGACAAGGCATGCACGGTTTTGTTGAAAACAAAGAGCTCAAGATTGACAATGTAGACGCTGCACTTCGTGAACCAACAGACAAGCGTATTTTCGTGATTGAAAAGGCTTTCCAACAAGGTTATACTGTAGACCAAATCTACGAACTCACTAAGATTGACAAATGGTTCCTCAAGAAGCTGGTTAATATCCACAATACCGACCTCGAACTTCAACAAGTTGAATCTTTAGAACAATTGTCTAAGGAGCTCCTTCTCAAGGCTAAAGTTCAAGGTTTCACCGACTTCCAAATTGCTCGTGCTATTGGTATTGACAAGACCATGGAACCCGAAAAGGCTTCTATGTCAGTACGTCAATACAGAAAGGATATGGGCATCTTGCCAGCAGTTAAGCAAATTGATACATTGGCGGCAGAATATCCTGCACAAACCAACTATTTGTACTTGACCTATGGTGGCACTGCTCACGATATTCCATTCCAACACGATGGCAAAAGCGTAGTCGTACTCGGTAGTGGTGCTTATCGTATCGGCTCATCTGTAGAGTTTGACTGGTGCGGTGTTCAGGCACTCAATACTATCAGAAAGGAAGGCTACCGTTCAATCATGATCAACTATAATCCAGAAACAGTTTCTACGGATTATGACATGTGCGACCGTCTGTATTTTGACGAATTGACTTTCGAAAGAGTATTGGACGTCCTCGACCTTGAAATACCTCACGGTGTTGTGGTAAGTACTGGTGGTCAAATTCCTAACAACCTCGCTGTCAGATTGGACGAACAAGGTATTCCTCTCCTCGGTACTCAAGCACAATATATTGACAATGCCGAAGACCGCGATAAATTCTCTGCTCTGCTCGACCGTATTGGTGTCGACCAACCCGAATGGAGTGCTTTGACTTCTATGGAAGACATCAACGCATTTATCGACCGCGTAGGTTTCCCTGTATTGGTACGTCCTTCATACGTACTCTCAGGTGCAGCGATGAACGTTTGCTCTAACAAGGAAGAGCTCGAACGCTTCCTCCGCCTTGCAGCAGATGTATCCAAGAAGCACCCTGTCGTAGTGAGCCGTTTCATGCAGCACGCCAAGGAAGTCGAAATGGATGCCGTAGCTCGTGATGGTGAAATCATTGCTTATGCTATCAGCGAACACGTGGAATATGCTGGTGTACACTCAGGTGACGCTACTATCCAATTCCCACCACAGAAGTTGTATGTAGAGACAGCACGCCGTATCAAGAAGATTTCTAAGCAAATCGCTAAGGAATTGCACATCAGCGGTCCTTTCAACATTCAATTCCTGGCCAAGGAAAATGATATCAAGGTCATCGAATGTAACCTCCGTGCTTCTCGCTCATTCCCATTCGTAAGCAAGGTATTGAAGATCAACTTCATCGAATTGGCTACTCGAATTATGTTGGGCCTTCCCGTTGAAAAGCCAAGCAAGAGCTTGTTCGACCTCGACTATGTCGGCGTGAAAGCATCACAATTCTCGTTCAACCGTCTGCAAAAGGCTGACCCCGTACTCGGTGTAGACATGGCATCGACTGGCGAAGTAGGTTGCTTGGGCGTTGATTCCAAGACTGCATTGCTCAAGAGTATGTTGGCAGTCGGTCATCGCATTCCTAAGAAGAATATCCTGCTTTCAACCGGTGATGGTAAGCAAAAGGCAGAAATGCTCGCTGCTGCTAAGATGTTGGCAGAACACGGCTACAACCTCTATGCTACAGGCGGTACAAGCAGATATCTGACCGAAAATGGTATCCAAAACACATTGGTTTACTGGCCAAGCGAAGAAGGTCACCCACAAGCTTTGGATATGCTCCACAAGAAGGAAATTGACATGGTAGTCAATGTCAACAAGAACCTTTCTTCTGGCGAATTGACCAATGGTTACAAGATCAGACGTGCAGCTATCGACCTCAACATTCCATTGATCACCAATGCGCGTTTGGCTTCGGCATTTATCTCTGCATTCTGCAGCGTAGATATCGAAGATTTGGATATCACTTCTTGGCAAGAATATTGATTAGCCGAGACGTTAAACACGAAATTTTATTATTAATCAATCAAAGCTTTGTTGCACATTTCTCGATATTTGTCGAGGAGTGTGCAATAGGCCATAAATAAAATATGTATAGAAGTAATACCTGCGGAGAACTCCGCATCGAAAATGTAGGTCAGACAGTGACCCTTGCTGGTTGGGTACAACGTACACGCAAAATGGGTGGTATGACCTTTGTAGACCTGCGCGATCGCTACGGCATCACTCAGTTGGTTTTCAACGAAGAAACCAATGCAGAACTTTGTGCCAATGCCAACAAATTGGGACGTGAATATGTCTTGCAAGTCACAGGTGTAGTCAACGAACGCTATTCTAAGAACGACAAGATGCCTACTGGCGACATCGAAATCATCGTATCTGAAATGAAGGTGCTCAACGCCAGCGACACCCCACCCTTCACTATCGAAGAAAATACTGACGGTGGCGACGAATTGCGCATGAAGTACCGCTATCTGGATTTGCGTCGCTCGAATGTACGCGAGAATATCGAATTGCGCCATAAGTTCTGCCTGGCAGTACGTCACTTCCTCGATGCTAAGGGTTTCATCGAAGTGGAAACTCCCGTATTGGTAGGTTCTACACCCGAAGGTGCTCGCGACTTTATCGTACCCTCGCGCATGAATCCTGGTCAATTCTATGCATTGCCCCAATCTCCACAGACATTGAAGCAATTGCTGATGGTAGCAGGTATGGACCGCTACTTCCAAATCGTGAAGTGCTTCCGCGACGAAGACTTGCGTGCTGACCGTCAACCCGAGTTTACACAAATCGACTGCGAAATGAGCTTCGTACAACAAGACGATATCATCTCATTGTTCGAAGAAATGACAAAGCACCTGTTCAAGGAAGTACGCGGATATGACCTGGGCGAACAACCCTTCCTCCGCTTGCCATGGGCAGAAGCGATGCGTCGTTTTGGTTCCGACAAGCCCGATATGCGCTTTGGTATGGAGTTTGTAGAACTGATGGATGTGATGAAGGGTACTGGCTCATTCCCCGTATTCAATGACGCTGCATATATCGGTGGTATTTGTGCTACTGGCTGTGCTTCATATACACGCAAGCAGCTGGATGAATTGACCAACTTTGTGAAGAGTCAACAAATCGGTGCCAAGGGATTGGTATATGCTCGCGTAGGCGAAGACGGTTCGGTGAAGAGCTCGGTAGACAAATTCTACGAACCCGAAGTGCTGAACAACTTGAAGGCTGCGATGAATGCTCAACCTGGCGACCTCATCCTTATCCTCAGTGGTGAAGATGCAATGAAGACTCGCCGCCAGCTTTGCGAATTGCGCCTGTTGATGGGCGAACGTCTCGGCCTTCGTGACAAGAATAAGTTCTCGCTCCTCTGGGTAGTAGACTTCCCCATGTTCGAGTGGAGCGAAGAAGAAGGTCGCTTGATGGCAATGCACCACCCCTTCACATCACCCAAACCATCTGATATTGCCAAGCTCGACACCGACCCTGCAAACGTATTGGCCGATGCCTACGATATGGTTTGCAATGGTGTAGAAGTAGGTGGCGGTAGTATTCGTATTCACGATGCAGAATTGCAAGCTAAGATTTTCGACGTACTCGGCTTTACTCCAGAAAAGGCACAAGAGCAATTTGGCTTCTTGATGAACGCCTTCAAATATGGTGCACCTCCTCATGGTGGTTTGGCTTATGGTCTGGACCGCTGGGTGAGCCTCTTTGCAGGCCTTGACAGCATCCGCGACTGTATCGCATTCCCCAAGAACAATTCTGGTCGCGACGTCATGCTCGACGCACCATCTTGCGTAGACCAAGCTCAGCTTGACGAATTGCAATTAATACTTCAAGAGAAGAAGGTTAATTGATTGATATAATTTGCTTTAATATAGCAAATGAATAAATAAAATAACAGCAGTTGTGGATAGTGTGAAAATCTGCAACTGCTATTTTTTTTAATACGACTGACGCCTCGTTGTTGTATATTGCAAATACCCCTTGAAATCCTGACACGCTATAAAAATGCGACATGGTGGACAATCTCGCAGAAAATTTCTGACCCGCAAACGAGGTTAGACCTTATTAAAATTATGAGACGTCTCGTTCGAAACAGGTCTCTGTATTTTTGAAAAAAGTCTTGCCTTTTCAATGGCACATAAATCACTGAAAGAAATGTGCGCAGTAGTGAGATAGGCTGAAAGCGAGTAATTATTCTCGTCAAACGGCTATTTTAGTGTCTTGATATCATCATTAATTGCAAAATAATGTGGCTACAGCGATGATTTTAAAACAAAAATTTATAAATTTGCCAATGTCTAATACATACTATAGCATATGAAACATAGTTTAGTGACCATTGCTAATCTCACCAAGGAGAAAATCGAGTACCTCGTTGAGATGGCACAGGAGTTTGAAAAATATCCTAATCGCAAGATTCTTGAGGGTAAAGTCTTGGCTACTTTGTTCTTCGAACCCTCTACACGTACCCGTCTGTCCTTTGAAACTGCTGCCAATCGCCTTGGTGCACGCGTCATCGGTTTCACAGACCCCAAGGTGACAAGTTCTACCAAGGGCGAAACCCTGAAGGATACGATCATCATGGTCGGTGGATATGCCGATATTATCGTGATGAGACACTACCTGGAGGGTGCTGCGCTGTATGCCAGCGAGGTAGCTCCCGTGCCCGTGGTCAATGCTGGCGATGGTGCTAATCAGCATCCCACTCAGACGATGCTCGACCTCTATTCTATCTACAAGACACAGGGTACTTTGGAAAATCTGAATATTCACCTTGTGGGCGATTTGAAGTATGGTCGCACAGTACACTCGCTCCTGATGGCTATGCGCCACTTCAACCCTACTTTCCACTTTATTGCTCCCAAGGAATTGGCTATGCCCGAGGAATACAAACAATATTGCCGCGAGCATGGCATTAAGTTTGTAGAGCACGAAGACTTCAACGAGGACATCATCAGCCAGGCAGACATCCTGTATATGACACGTGTGCAGCGCGAACGCTTCACCGACCTGATGGAATACGAACGTGTGAAAGATGTGTATGTGCTGAAAGCTGCTATGCTGGAAAAGGCGAAAGAAAATATGCGCATTCTGCACCCACTGCCCAGAGTGAACGAAATCGCTTATGATGTAGACGAAGATCCACATGCATACTACTTCCAGCAAGCCAAGAATGGCCTCTATGCTCGCGAAGCTATCATCTGCGATGCACTGGGTTTGACTATCGAGGATGTCAGAAACGACAAGACTATCATCCTCTAATGATTCCTAAACGATAAAAAAGCGTGTTTATGAAAAGAGAAGAACAACTTGTAGTCAAAATAGAAAACGGTACTGTCATCGACCATATACCAAGTTCGAAGCTTTTTGAAGTGATCAATTTGCTCCACCTCGAGGATATCAAGGAATCGGCTGTAGTGATCGGTTACAACCTTGAAAGCAAAAAGTTCGGACGTAAGAGCCTTATCAAGGTATTCAATAAATATTTCACCGACGCCGAATTAAACTTGCTCTCAGTGGTAGCACCCAATGTGACCCTGTGCATCATCAAAAACTTTGAGGTGGTGGAAAAGAAGAAAGTCGTGATGCCAAAGGAAGTGAGAGGTATTGTGAAATGTGCTAATCCAAAGTGCATCACCAACAACGAACCGATGGAAACCGTGTTCCACTCGAATGGCGAAGAAAAGCATACGCTGACCTGCCACTATTGCAGCAAGGAGCAAAGCCTGGAAGGATTGAAATTGGTCAACTAAATCTATAGAATAACCCTAAACCTAAATCTAACACATGAAAAGAGACACACAAATATTTGACCTGATCGAAGCCGAACGTCAGCGACAAATGCGCGGCATCGAACTTATCGCTTCGGAAAACTTCGTGAGCGATCAAGTGATGGAAGCGATGGGCAGCCACATGACCAACAAGTATGCAGAGGGTTACCCCGGCAAGCGTTACTATGGCGGTTGCGCAGTAGTTGACCAGTCAGAAAACCTTGCTATCGAACGTATTTGCAAACTCTTCGGCGCAGAATATGCCAATGTTCAACCGCACTCTGGTGCTCAAGCCAATGCAGCTGTTTTTCTCGCCGTATTGCAACCCGGTGATACTTTCATGGGCTTAAACCTCGACCACGGTGGTCACTTGTCGCACGGCTCGAAGGTAAATACCTCTGGTATCCTGTACAATCCCGTTGGCTATAATCTCTCGCCCGAAACAGGCATGGTCGATTACGACGAAATGGAACGCCTGGCACTCGAGCACAAGCCCAAACTCCTGATTGGTGGCGGTTCGGCATACAGCCGCGAATGGGATTATGCCCGCATGCGCAAAATTGCTGACCAGGTCGGCGCCATCTTTATGGTAGATATGGCACACCCCGCAGGCCTTATCGCAGCAGGCCTTTTGGACAATCCCGTCAAGCACGCCCATATCGTCACATCCACTACGCACAAGACACTGCGTGGACCACGCGGCGGTATTATCTTGATGGGCAAAGATTTCGACAATCCATGGGGACTCACTACACCCAAGGGCGAAGTCAAAAAGATGAGCCAATTGCTCAATAGTGCAGTCTTCCCAGGCACACAAGGTGGCCCATTGGAACACGTGATTGCTGCCAAAGCTGTGGCATTTGGCGAAGCACTGCAACCCGAATTCAAAGAATATGCGCTGCAAGTGAAAAAGAACGCAGCATGCCTGGCTGAGGAATTGACACGTCGCGGATTTACCATCGTCAGTGGTGGAACGGACAATCACAGTATGCTCGTAGATTTACGCTCAAAATATCCCGATTTGACAGGCAAGGTAGCTGAAAATGCACTTGTTGCCGCAGATATCACAGTCAATAAAAACATGGTGCCATTTGATAGCCGTAGCGCTTTCCAAACCTCGGGTATCCGTCTCGGTACTCCTGCGATTACTACACGTGGGGCCAAGGAAGATTTGATGCTCGAAATTGCAGAAATGATCGAGACTGTGCTCAATGCGCCTGAGGACGAAAATGTCATCGCAGCAGTACGCAAACGTGTGAACGAGACTATGGAAAAATATCCCCTGTTTGCTTATTAAAACACCTACTGCACGCTAAAATCATCAAAAACGCAAAGATACAAGCCTCATACTTAATATATTTTTGTATTTTTGCATACAATATCGGACAAAACATTAAATAAACAAAATAAAGTAATTATGAAAAAGACAATTTTGGTAACTGGTGGTACTGGTTTTATCGGTTCACACACTACTGTCGAATTGCAAGCAGCAGGCTATGATGTAGTCATCATCGACAACCTGTCAAACTCTAAAGCTGATGTCGTGGACGGCATCGAAAAGATCTCTGGCATTCGTCCTGCTTTCGAAGAAGTAGATTGCTGCGATTTCGCAGGCCTTGAAGCTGTATTCCAAAAATATCCTGGCATCGAAGGTATCATCCACTTTGCTGCATCTAAGGCTGTAGGTGAAAGTGTTGAACAACCTTTGAAATACTACGAAAACAATATCGTTTCGCTCATCAACCTGCTCAAGTTGATGCCTAAGTACAATGTCAAGGGTATCATCTTCTCATCAAGTTGTACAGTGTATGGCCAACCTGATCCTGAAAACCTCCCCGTTACTGAAAATGCTCCTCTCAAGCAAGCAGAAAGCCCCTATGGTAACACAAAGGCTATCAACGAAGAAATCGTACAAGACTTTGTGAAGAGTGGTGCTCCTATCTCGGCTATTCTCCTTCGCTACTTCAACCCAATCGGTGCTCACCCCTCTGCAATCATCGGCGAAATGCCTAATGGTGTACCCGCCAACTTGATTCCTTACCTCACTCAAACTGCAATTGGTATCCGCGAATGCCTCTCAGTATTCGGCGACGACTATGATACTCCCGACGGCTCTTGCATCCGCGACTTTATCTACGTCATCGACTTGGCTAAGGCTCACGTTTGCGCTATGGCTCGTATCCTGGAAGGCAAGAACGAAGAACCTGTAGAAATCTACAACGTAGGTACTGGTAAGGGTGTCAGCGTATTCGAACTCATCAACACATTCGAAAAGTGCACAGGCGTGAAGTTGAACTACAAGGTCGTAGCTCGTCGTGCAGGTGATATCGAAAAGGTTTGGGGTAATGTAGACAAGGCTAACCAAAAGCTCGGTTGGAAGGCTGTACACACTCTCGAAGATTCACTCAGCACTGCTTGGAAGTGGCAGTTGGAATTGCGCGAACGCGGCATCATGTAATGAAGTTCTGATTGCATAAATGCATATCGTAGGACCTTAAGGACATTTGGCTTTAAGGTCCTATATTTAATAAATCAAGTGTTTCGGTTAATATGTACACCAACCCCTACCCCAATATGCCTTCGCCCTGCTACATTCTCGAGGAGGAGAAGTTGCGTCGCAATCTTTCGCTCATCAGAAGCATTGCCGATCGTGCAGGCGTAGAATTTATTTTGGCTTTCAAGGCATTTGCCCTGTGGAAGACTTTTCCTATCTTCCGCGAATATATCACGCACACCACAGCTTCATCCCTGTACGAAGCGCGATTGGCGTTTGAGGAATTCGGTTCGAAAGCGCACACCTATTCTCCGGCATACGAAGAAGGTACTTTCGACGATATCGTGAAATGCTCAAGCCATATTTCATTCAATTCGCTCACACAATTTGAGCGCTTTGCCGACAGAGCAGCAGGCGTGTCGTGCGGACTTCGTATCAATCCAGAGTATAGCGAAATCGAGACGGACCTCTACAACCCCTGTGCGCCAGGCTCGCGTTTCGGTGTGTTGGCAAAGGATCTGCCTGCCGAATTGCCCAGTCAGATCGAGGGCTTCCATTGTCATTGCCACTGTGAAAGTTCGTCATACGCTTTGGAAAATACCTTGACGCATATCGAAGCGAAGTTTGGTCCATGGCTGAGCAAGGTGAAGTGGTTGAACCTGGGTGGCGGTCATCTTGTGACACGTGCCGACTATGACGTCGAGCATCTGATCGGCGTGCTGCAAAACCTTCGTGCGAAATATCCAAATCTGCAAATCATCCTCGAACCCGGCAGTGCCTTTGCATGGCAGACTGGGCCGCTCGTGTCCAGGGTGGTAGATATTGTCGAAAACCATGGTATCAAGACAGCCATCCTGAATGTGTCGTTCACTTGCCACATGCCCGATTGCCTCGAAATGCCCTATTGGCCACGTGTGCGTGGTGCCGAAACCCTGGAGGGCGAAGATGCTGCGGGGCACGAGACTGAAGATACGGTATATCGCCTTGGCGGCAACTCCTGCCTGTCAGGCGACTTCATGGGCTACTGGCGCTTTGAGCGTCCCTTGGCTATCGGTGACACGATCATATTCGAGGATATGATACACTATACCACTGTCAAAACCAATATGTTCAACGGCATCCATCATCCCTCGCTGGCACTGCTGCATGCTGATGGTACTCTCGAAGTCCTGCGCAACTATGCCTACGAGGACTATCGTGACCGCATGGATTAAATCTACTGAGTATCTGAGTATCTGAGTATGTCTGAGGGCTCTGAGGACTCTGAGAACTCCGAGGACTCTGAGAACTCTGATCACTCCGAGGACTCCGATCACTCCGAGGACTCCGAGAACTCTGAGGACTCCGATCACTCCGACACACAATAATTTTACCAACAACATAAAACATCACAATCAATGAAAGAAACACAATTACCAGAAAATGCCTATCGCGAACTGCGCGAGGGCGAAGAGTATCAGCCATTGATGAAGCCTGGGCAAACCTATCGCGAGGTGACACCCTGGAGTATCTTTTGGGGTATTCTGATGGCCATCATCTTCTCGGCTGCTACGGCTTATCTTGGTTTGAAGGTGGGTCAAGTCTTCGAGGCTGCCATACCTATCACCATCATTGCCGTGGGATTGTCGGGCGCTACACGTCGCAAGGATCCCTTGGGCGAAAACATTATCATTCAGAGTATTGGTGCCTGCTCGGGTATGATCGTAGCGGGTGCTATCTTCACCCTACCGGCTCTGTATATCCTGCAATGCAAATATCCCGAACTTTCGGTCAACTTCATGCAAGTATTCCTCGCCTCATTGTTGGGAGGTGTGCTGGGTATCTTGTTCTTGATCCCCTTCCGCAAATATTTTGTCAAGGACATGCACGGCAAATACCCCTTCCCCGAAGCCACAGCATCGACACAGGTGCTGCTGTCAGGCGAGAAGAGCGGCAACCAAACTAAGCCTTTGCTCGTAGCAGGTCTGCTTGGTGGTCTCTACGACTTTGCAGTGACTACCTTTGGCGCTTGGACAGAAAACTTCACCAGCCGTGTCACCGAATTTGGTACGATGGTGGCTGACAAGACGAAGTTGATGTTCAGCATCAATACCAGTGCGGCGCTGCTGGGTATGGGTTACATCGTCGGTTTGAAATATGCCGCAATCATCTGTGCCGGTTCGGCGCTCGTGTGGTGGGTCATCGTACCTGGTATAGCACTGATTTTCCCCACTGTCGAGGTGGCCAATGGTGTACAAGCAGCCAATGCTTCTGCCGAGCAAATCTTTGGTTACGCCAAGAGTATCGGTATCGGTGGTATCGCTATGGCTGGTATCCTGGGTGTAGTGAAAAGTTGGGGTGTGATACGCAGTGCCTTCTCATTAGTAGGCAAAATCTTCAAAGGCGGTGCTGCCGACCAGGCAGAAGTGCGCACACAGCGCGACCTCTCGATGAAGATTATCGCTATCGGCTCGTTGCTCACCATCATCATCATTTCGCTGTTCTTCTACTTTGACGTGATGGGTGGCAATTTGCTCTTCACCATTGTCGGCGTTATTATCGTGGCAGTGATTGCCTTCCTCTTCACCACCGTTGCAGCCAATGCTATTGCGATTGTGGGTTCTAACCCCGTGAGCGGTATGACGCTGATGACGCTGATCCTGTCCTCTATCATCATGGTGCTGGTTGGTTTGAAGGGAACCTCGGGTATGGTCGCAGCGCTCATTATGGGTGGTGTGGTATGTACGGCGCTTTCAAGTGCTGGTGCATTCATCACCGACCTGAAGATTGGTTATTGGCTCGGCTCTACGCCTAAGTATCAAGAGACTTACAAGTTCCTGGGCATCCTGGTATCTGCGGCTACCGTGGGTGGTGTGATCATGATTTTGAACAAGGCTTACGGATTTACTCCCGACAACTCTGACGTCATGGCTGCTCCACAAGCACGTGCTATGGCTGCAGTGATCGAGCCACTGATGTCGGGCGAGGGTGCGCCCTGGTTGCTCTATGGTATCGGTGCCTGCATCGCGCTGGTGCTCAACTTCTGTGGCATCTCGGCCCTGGCTTTCGCTCTGGGTATGTTTATCCCCTTGCAACTCAACCTCCCCCTGATCGTGAAGTGAACCCCAAAAGTTGGACAAGTTAAACATTATTGAATGTGTGATACTTCTCTGTATTTGATTGGGCTCATCCCATTTAATTTTATTTTAATTCTTTTGTTATTGTAGTAATCTATGTATTGATCCAATGCTTTT
>JAFNXM010000008.1 GCA_017383485.1 Bacteroidaceae bacterium | reverse complement strand
CCGGGGTTCCACCTCTTCCCATTCCGAACAGAGAAGTTAAGCCCGTCCACGCCGATGGTACTGCCTAATGGTGGGAGAGTAGGTAGCCGCCGCCCTATACGAACCGCTTGGAAAGACAAAATGATCTTTTCAAGCGGTTTCCATTTGGATATAATATTAGTTGTATTTATTTGCTGTTCTCGTTTGAGATATTATTTTTCAACATTCTTCATCTCCTCGTCTCTTTATCTCGTCATGTGATTTTGGTCGTATAGCTCAATTTGCAGACTGAAATTGATACTTATAGATATGATTTTGTCTGCTCCTGCTGTTTCTTTGTTTTTTAAAAAAGATGTAGTTGCTTTATAAAAAAGCAAAAATAATAGAAAAACAATATCACTTTGTTTGGTCAGTCCGTATGAACTCTGTAATTTTGTACGGTTTTGAGTGAATTGATGTTCATTTTGAGAGAATGAGTTCTCTTTTGAATGTATAAGTTTTCATTCGAATAAATAAAGTTTAATCTAATAATAAACAATAGAATAATGGCAAATAAAAACAATGACAATCAACTGAAGATAGAGCTTACTCCAGATGTGGCAGAAGGTACATACGCAAATTTGGCAATTATCACTCACAGCAGTGCTGAGATGGTGCTTGACTTTGTGCGCGTGCTTCCCGGCATAGCTACAGCAAATGTTAAGAGCCGTATTGTCCTGGCTCCTGAGCATGCAAAGCGTTTGCTTTTTGCTTTGCAAGATAATGTGATGAAGTATGAAGCTGCATTTGGTCCAATCAACCTTCCTGGTATGGAACAACAACAACAACAGGGTGGTCGTACAGCTACACCTTTTGGTATGCCAGAAGGTGACGCTTAATGAAGAATACGAGAGTGAGAGAGCATCATGTTCTTCTCACTCTTTTTACTAAGATTTGCTCTTTTACCAATACTTTCACTCGCTTTTAACTAAGACTTAATAAATCGTATAAAGATTATGAAAAAAATAGTTGCAGCCATCGTAGGATATGGCAATATTGGAAAATATGCGTTGCAAGCACTCGATGCTGCGCCCGACTTTGAAATCGCAGGAGTGGTGCGTAGAAATGGTGCGCAAGGTTGTCCCGCCGAACTTTCTGCTTATAAAGTAGTCAGCGAAATTGAAGATTTGGGTCATGTAGATGTGGCCTTGCTCTGTACTCCCACACGCAGTGTTGAAGAATATGCAAAGAAGATGCTCGCAAAGGGTATCAATACTGTAGATAGTTTTGACATTCACTCGAAAATAGTAGATTTACGCCGCTCTTTGGATGCATCTGCAAAGGAAACTGGTGCTGTTAGCATCATTTCTGCAGGTTGGGATCCAGGTAGCGACTCGGTCGTGCGCACATTGCTCCAAGCCATTGCGCCAAAGGGTATAACTTATACCAACTTCGGTCCTGGTATGTCGATGGGCCACACTGTTGCAGTCAAGGCTATCGAAGGTGTCAAGGCGGCCCTTTCGATGACTATCCCCACTGGTACAGGTATTCATCGCCGTATGGTTTATGTAGAGTTGGAAGAGGGCTATGAACTTGCTACCGTAGCAGCAGCGGTTAAGGCAGATCCCTACTTTGTCAATGATGAGACTCACGTGATCGAGGTGCCCTGTGTGGACGACGTAATCGATATGGGTCATGGCGTGAATATGACGCGCAAGGGTGTGTCGGGTGTGACACAAAACCAGCTCTTCGAATTCAATATGCGCATCAACAACCCTGCGCTCACAGCGCAAGTCCTCGTTTGCGTAGCGCGTGCCACTATGCGCCAAAAGCCAGGCTGTTACACGATGATCGAAATACCTATGGTGGATCTCCTTCCCGGCGACCGCGAAGAATGGATCGCACATTTGGTGTGACCTTGAATGTTATATATAATGAAGGTTGCTCTGTTTGAACAGATAGGGCAACCTTATTTTTTTCTTTCAGTATAAAAAGACTATGGGAAAATATTTTGGAACAGACGGCTTCCGCGGTGAAGCCAATGTTGAACTTTCTGCAAAGATTGCTTTCAAGATAGGCCGTTTCCTGGGTTATTACTTCGGCGAAAAGGCTGCAGCGCAACAAAGAGAGGCAAAAATCGTGATCGGTAAGGACACCAGGCGTTCCTCTTATATGTTTGAATATGCACTGGCAGCCGGTATTACCTCTTCTGGGTCTGATGCTTATCTGCTTCATGTCACTACTACGCCATCTGTGTCTTATGTCACCAAATGCGACGGCTTTGATTGCGGTATAATGATTTCAGCCAGCCACAATCCCTACTATGACAACGGGATAAAACTACTGAATGGCAATGGTGAGAAAATGGATGACGAGACTATCAGTTTGATAGAAGATTTCCTGGATGGCAAATCCGGTATACCGCCCTATGCCCTTCGCGAGAAAATAGGACGTACTGTGGATTATATCGAGGGTCGAAATCGCTACATCGGTTATCTGATTTCACTGGGTCTCTACTCTTTCAAAGGCAAGAAGATTGCTCTGGATTGTGCTAATGGTAGTGCATGGAACATAGCTCCCTCTGTATTTAATGCACTTGGGGCAAAGACCTACGTGATTAACGCCGAACCGGATGGTACGAATATCAATCGCAATGCCGGCAGTACGCATATCGAGGGACTTCAGCGCTTTGTCGTAGAGAATGGTCTGGATGCAGGCTTTGCCTACGACGGCGATGCAGACCGCTGCTTGTGTGTTGATGAACTGGGAAATGTCGTAGATGGCGACAAGATCCTGTATATATATGCACGCTACTTGAAAGAGATGGGCGAGTTGAAAACCAATACCGTAGTGGCGACAGTGATGTCCAACTTGGGATTGTTCAAGGCGCTTGATGAATTGGGTATAGAGTATGTCAAAACCGCAGTTGGCGACAAGTATGTGTATGAATATATGGCGACCAACAAAAACGTCATCGGTGGCGAGCAGTCGGGTCACATCATCTTTGGCAAGTATGCTTCGACGGGAGATGGTATCCTGACAAGCCTTAAAATGATGGAAGTGATGCTTGCAAAGAAGTCAACGCTTTCGGCATTGACTCAATCTGTGAAAACATTCCCTCAGGTGCTGCGCAATGTCCCAGTGACAGAAAAAGTCTTAGTCATGTCTGCACCTTTGGTGCAAGCTGCCATTTCTGAAGCTGAAGTAGTGTTGGGCAGCGATGGCCGTATTTTGGTTCGCCCCTCAGGTACAGAACCCCTGGTGCGTGTCATGGCAGAAGCCGTGGATGTGCCTACATGCGAAAAGTGCATCGATATCGTGGTTAAAGCGATAGAAGCCTGTGGATTTGTCAAGCACGAATAGGACCGGCGATAAAGTGCGCCAGAAGGCATAATGTGAAAATGGTACACTTATTATTATATATAAGGTATACAGTAAACCTTATGTCAGATCTTAAAGGATAAAAAATGTGGGGGAGCAGACCCCTCGAAAAAAAAGTCTAATCTTTTTCAAAAAAGGTTAGGCTTTTTTTAAAAAAGGTCTAGGCTTTTTAAAATTCCGCGCCGACTTTTTTTTACACCAATATTCAGGCAAGTAGAAAGTCTGTTTTGCGTTTG
Organism: Bacteroidaceae bacterium; assembly: GCA_017383485.1. Lineage (GTDB taxonomy): Bacteria > Bacteroidota > Bacteroidia > Bacteroidales > Bacteroidaceae > Alloprevotella. The sequence continues at coordinate 51,487 of JAFNXM010000008.1, read as the reverse complement.
AAAAATGGGTCGTGTACATCCTTTTTCAATGTATGGAGAAACTTCCACTTCAAGCATCGTGAAACAAAAAACTTATCAAAGTGGTAATAATTACTTCGTTGTAACCTTGCGAGTTTCAAAAAAACTTCGTAACTTTGCCGCCCGAAAGGTGTAGTGTGCACCTATGATTACAGTTTAGATACAAACAAACAATATATATAACAAATTAAAAATCAAAACTATGCCTACTATTCAACAATTAGTAAGAAAGGGTAGAAGTGTAGCGGCAGACAAGTCTAAGTCTCCTGCTTTGGATTCATGCCCTCAGCGTAGAGGTGTTTGTGTACGTGTGTACACTACAACCCCTAAGAAACCTAACTCAGCTATGCGTAAGGTAGCTCGTGTACGTTTGACAAACTCTAAGGAAGTCAACTCTTACATCCCAGGAGAAGGTCACAACTTGCAAGAGCACAGCATCGTATTGGTACGTGGTGGTCGTGTTAAGGACCTCCCTGGTGTACGTTACCACATCGTACGCGGTACATTGGATACTGCTGGTGTAGCAAACCGTACACAACGTCGCTCTAAGTATGGTGCTAAGCGTCCTAAAGCAGCTAAGAAGTAAAAACAATTTAATTTTGGTCAGCAGTGAGGTTGAGTAAACATCCCAAAGGGGAGTTGAAGAACTTTGATTGCAACCTGTCTAACAACCAAATTTTTAAAAAGCAATGAGAAAAGCTAAACCAAAGAAACGCGTTATCCTTCCAGATCCCGTGTTCGGAGATGTTAAGGTCTCTAAGTTTGTAAACCACTTGATGTATGATGGTAAGAAGAATATTTCTTACGAAATCTTCTACGGTGCACTCGAAATCGTAGGTCAAAAGATGAAGGATCAAGAAAAGTCAGCTCTCGAAATCTGGAAGGCTGCTCTTGATAAGGTGACTCCTCAAGTGGAAGTAAAGAGCCGTCGTATCGGTGGTGCTACTTTCCAAGTACCTACTGAAATCCGTCCTGACCGTAAGGAATCAGTTTCTATGAAGAATATGATCGGCTATGCTCGTAAGCGTGGTGGTAAGACCATGGCTGACAAGCTCGCAGCTGAAATCATGGATGCATACAATGAACAAGGTGGTGCATTCAAGCGTAAAGAAGATATGCACCGTATGGCAGAAGCTAACCGTGCGTTCGCTCACTTCAGATTTTAATCTCTTTACCAAATAATAAAATGGCAAAGCAAGACTTACTTTTGACCCGTAATATCGGTATCATGGCGCACATCGACGCTGGTAAGACTACAACCAGTGAGCGCATCCTTTTCTATACCGGTAAGACACACAAGATCGGTGAAACACACGACGGTTCTGCTACAATGGACTGGATGGCCCAAGAGCAAGAACGTGGTATCACAATTACTTCAGCAGCTACTACAGCTTACTGGACTTGGGGTGGTAATAAGTACAAGTTCAACTTGATTGACACTCCGGGACACGTTGACTTTACTGCCGAAGTAGAACGTTCACTCCGTGTACTCGACGGTGCAGTAGCTACTTACTGTGCAGTAGGTGGTGTTGAACCTCAATCTGAAACTGTATGGCGCCAAGCTGACAAGTACAACGTTCCTCGTATCGGTTACGTCAACAAGATGGACCGCTCTGGTGCAGACTTCTTCGAAGTAGTACGTCAAATGAAGGAAGTACTTGGTGCAACACCTTGCGTTATCTCAGTGCCCATCGGTGCAGAAGAAAACTTCAAGGGTATCGTTGACTTGATCAAGATGAAGGCTATCCTTTGGCACGACGAAACCATGGGTGCAGAATACTCTGTAGAAGATATTCCTGCTGAATTGGTTGACGAATGCGAAGAATGGCGCGGCAAGATGATCGAGCTCGCAGCTGAGCAAGACGAAACCTTGATGGAAAAATATTTCGAAGATCCAGATAGCCTCACTGAAGAAGAAATCGTTGCAGCTATCCGCAAGGGTACACTCGCACTCGATATCGTTCCTATGACTTGTGGTTCTTCGTTCAAGAACAAGGGTGTACAAACTCTTCTCGACTACGTATGTATGTTCTTGCCTTCTCCATTGGATACTCCCGCTATTATCGGTATGAATCCTGATACAAACGAAGAAGAATCTCGTATGCCAAGCGAAGACGAAAAGACTTCTGCTCTCGCATTTAAGATTGCTACTGACCCATACGTAGGTCGTTTGACATTCTTCCGCGTATATTCTGGTAAGGTAGAAGCAGGTTCTTACATCTACAACGTTCGCTCTGGTAAGAAGGAACGCGTGAGCCGTCTCTTCCAAATGCACTCAAATCACCAAAACCCTGTTGACGTGATCGGTGCTGGTGATATCGGCGCAGGTGTAGGTTTCAAGGACATCCGTACTGGTGACACTCTCGCAGAAGAAGGCGCACCAATCGTACTCGAATCTATGGACTTCCCCGATCCTGTTATCGGTATCGCAGTTGAGCCTAAGACTCAAAAAGACCTCGATAAGCTTTCTACAGGTCTCGCTAAGTTGGCTGAAGAAGACCCAACATTTACAGTGAAGACTGACGAACAAAGCGGTCAAACAGTTATTTCTGGTATGGGTGAGCTCCACCTCGATATCATCATCGACCGTTTGAAGCGCGAATTCAAGGTAGAATGTAACCAAGGTAAGCCACAAGTAAACTACAAGGAAGCTATCACTAAGACTGTTAACCTCCGCGAAGTTTACAAGAAGCAATCTGGTGGTCGTGGTAAGTTTGCTGATATCATCGTTAACGTTGGTCCAGTAGATGAAGACTTCAAGGAAGGCGGCCTCCAATTCGTAAACAAGGTAACTGGTGGTAACATTCCTAAGGAATTCATCCCTTCAGTACAAAAGGGCTTCGAAAACGCAATGAAGAGCGGTGTGCTCGGTGGCTATCCTCTCGACAGCCTCAAGGTTGAGCTCCTCGATGGTTCATTCCACCCAGTCGACTCAGACCAATTGTCATTCGAAATCGCAGCTTTGCAAGCATACAAGAACGCTTGTGCTCAAGCAGGTCCTTGCTTGATGGAACCAATGATGAAGCTCGAAGTTGTTACTCCAGAAGAAAACATGGGTGACGTTATCGGTGACTTGAACAAGCGTCGTGGTCAAGTAGAAGGTATGGACAACGCTCGTAGCGGTGCACGTATCGTTAAGGCTACTGTGCCCCTCGCAGAAATGTTCGGTTACGTTACAGCTCTCCGTACTATCACTTCTGGTCGTGCTACAAGCTCAATGCAATACGATCACCACGCTCCTGTTTCTAACAGCATCGCTAAGGCTGTGCTCGAAGAAGTTAAGGGTCGCGTAGATTTGATTAAATAAGAGTAAACTTCAATTGACATCCCGACAGGCATCGGACTAACGAATGACTCTTAGTCCGAACCGCCTGCGGAATACATTAAACAAAAATAAAAATGAGTCAAAAAATTCGTATCAAATTGAAATCTTACGATCACACTCTCGTTGAAAAGTCAGCAGAAAAGATCGTTAAGAACGTTAAGGCAACAGGTGCAGTAGTTAGCGGTCCAATTCCTCTCCCTACTCGCAAGCGTATCATCACTGTTAACCGTTCTACATTCGTTAACAAGAAGAGCCGCGAACAGTTCGAAATCTCTACTTACAAGCGTCTCATCGACATCTATAGCTCAACTGCTAAGACTGTTGACGCTTTGATGAAGCTCGAACTCCCCTGTGGTGTTGAAGTTGAAATTAAAGTGTAGTCTGAAATCACTTCAGATAAAAAATGTTCTCGCATGCGAGAACATTTTTTTGTATCCTTATTCTATGACGGCAGACTCCTTATTTTATATCGTTTGACAAGTGTCTGAATTGTGCCTTGACTTATACATCGATATTGTCTTGTCCTTCAATGTGACGAATCTTTGATAAGTCTGTGTGAAGTTATTCCCCCTCAGTAAGGCATCCACTGAAAAACATTTCTTGCTTAGCCTTTTCTTGTGGGAAAGCAAAGTAGGTGCAGCGTGACTGTGAACAAATTTCTCCTGCACTGTTTTCCAACGTAGCGTCGATAATGACGATATTTCTTTTCTGTTCTGCAATATGAGCGCGCAGTGTTATCATTGTGTCGTTCGTACTGACTGGCTTTAAAAAGCGTGTTTCCATTTTCGAGGTAACTCCTGCCGTTTGCAGTTTGCGCATCAGCGCCCAAGCGCAGATTTCATCCAGCAGAACGCTCTGTATTCCGCCGTGCAGGGTGTCAAGCCAACCTTGATATTCGCTTCGGGGTGTCCAATGGCAGACTATATCCTCACCATCTTCATAAAACTCCATCTTTACGCCAAAAGGGTTGTTGGGTGCGCAGCCAAAGCAATTATATCCTTCCAGGTTGATAAAGGGGTTGATGATCTTCTTCATTTTGCGTAGGTTTATTGGTAAAAAGTCGTTGCTTATCTATTATTGTATGTGCGTTAGGGTTCGACAAACATTAGCACATTTCTTCAGCCTTGTTGCAAATATAGATATTATTAATTAAAATGCAAAGAGTGGTGAATAACTAAAAAAGGTTTATTCGTAGCGGAAAATACGTATTTGGTTAGGGCTTATATTGTGGGAATCTCGTATATTTGCTACGTAAATCCGTGAAATATCATTATTGCCTTAATATAAATAATGAAGCAATGAGAAAAACAAAACCATCTCAAAAGAAATCAGGTAAGCGTGTAGGAAAATCTTTGAAGTCGAAGGCAAATAATCAAAGAAATAAGGTCGTAGAGCGTGCAAAGCATACAGGATTTCATATCACAGAAGCCGGGCGATTTGTAAGAGAGTAAATAATCACGTCAACTAGTAGATAAATATATGAAAAAGTATACCCCCAAGCGAGTACTCGTCGTGGGCGCAACATCAGGTTTGGGCCGCGGAATAGCCGAGACTTATATATCACGAGGATGTGTCGTAGGCGTCGCAGCACGTCGCCAGCAATTGTTAGCAGAAGTCGCAGCTGGGCACCCAGACGTATATACAGCAGTTTGTGATGTGACACAGCCTGAAGCATGCGTTGAACAACTGAAAGCATTAGTGATGCAGATGGGCGGCATGGATTTGCTGGTGCTAAGCTCCGGCGTAGGCAATCAAAATGTTGTGCTCTCCTATGAAGCGGAACGCCCCATGATCGAAACAAACGTTGTCGGCTGGACAGCAATCGTGGATTGGGCTTATACTTATTTCAAAGAGCAAGGTTTTGGCCATTTGGCAGCTATCAGCAGTATTGCTGGCGTGCGAGGTTTGGCTCCAGCGCCCGCCTATTCTGCTTCTAAAGCCTTTCAGTCGCATTATCTGGAAGCGATAAGGCAACGTGCCATGCGCACTGGCGGACGCCTTTGCGTGACAGATATACGCCCTGGATTTGTACTCACACCTCTGCTTGCAAATCCCAAACAATTCTTTTGGGTACTCAAACCTGAAAAGGCTGTGAGGTCTATTGTGCGTGCTATCGACCGTCGCAAAGGTGTTGCTACGATTACCATGCGCTGGGCAATGCTTGTGCCTATAATGCGCATCCTGCCCAATTGGTTGATGGCATTAGTCCTGGTAAAGAAGGATAAAATGTAAAAAACTTTTGGCCGTTTTTTTGAAAAGAAGTACTTTCGCCTTGTAGGCATTGGATTTGACAAAAAATCTACAAAACTACGGAATGTTAACCTGTAATCTTTATAATATATGAAAAGGTTATTACTTTTATTGTCGCTCGTTCTTGGACTGCAAATAAGTCTTCTTGCTGAACAGCAGAAACCTTTGTATATCTATCTCAGCAATGGTGGACTGGATATTTTCCCTGTCGAAGTGTACAAGGCATTTGAGGAAAATGACAGCGGACTTAAGATCACCTTGGTCAATGATTCAGTCATTGTGTATTCGGCAAGCGAAGTCGATTCATTAGGTGCTGCGCCGCAGTTGCCAGAGTTTACCTCGTTCAAATTTAACAATAAGTACAACGATCAAGTCTTTGTCGACGTTGAAGCCAACGTCACCCCTGATGCCGTCACTGCTACAGTTGGCGCCATAGGTAAGCGCCTGACGCCATCCTTTCAGTTGAGTTCGCCCACAGCCAAGGCCTACGTCAATGGGGTAGAGCAGGTGAGCAAAGTATCCCGCTTGCGCTTTGATAAAACTGTGACCTACGTGCTCACGGACAGCAAGGCGCGCGAACTGCAGTACAGAAAGATTCAAGATGAAATGTGGAGTGCGCCAGAAGTCAAGTACAAGCAGACCCCCATCGCTTTGACCGAAGAAATGCTCAGCACCAATGCACCCACCAATACTGTGTCGGAAACATTGGGCAAGATGCTCGACGGCAATATTAAAACTATTTTTCACTCTACATGGGGCAATGGAGAACACAAACCTCTGCCACTTGATGAGTCGCCCTATATAGATATTGCCTTGCCCGAGGAAATCTCGCATTTCTCTTTTGAATATGTCACACGTCCTGACGCGGCAAATAAATGTCCAAGCGAATTCTCTGTGCAAGTAAGTTCCGACGGTGGTGTCACCTGGATAGAGGTAAAAAAACTTACTACAGCTGACGGCCTCCCTACCAATGGCATCTCATTGCGTTATACGTCGCCTGTTATCTCTGCAGAAAAGCCGTTTGACAGAGTTCGCCTTGAAATGACCAAAGCGACTTATAAGAACTACCTTTGCCTGGCAGAATTGGTGCTTAACAAAGCAGAAATTGTCAGTATCACCGAGTCCGAATTGCTGCAACCTGCTATCTACGCAATGACATGGATGCAGAGTGGACGAAAGGTGGCGGTGGACGTAGAGTGGTTGACAGACAAAGCAACCCAAGTACCGCGTATAGATATCAACATCGAGGGGGGCAAGATGCCTGCCGACAGAGAAACTTACCTACGTGCTCATATCACGATAGATGGTGCTGGCGTATTCCCCAGTATGCAGGATTCTGTCAATATTCGCGGCCGTGGTAATAGTAGTTGGGCTGGTGAAACGGGCAAAAGCCCCTATCGTCTGAAGTTTGATAGCAGCGTCAAACCCTTTGGCTTGACCAAGGGCAAGAGTTGGGTGCTGCTGGCCAACAGACAGACTGGTTCAATGTTGTCAAATGCAATGGCGATGAAGGTTGCTGCCATGGTCGAGACGGCAGGCGCCAATCGCATTATCCCCGTCGAATTGTATATGAATGGTAACTATCGTGGTAACTACAACTTCACACAACAATGCGGATTCTCTAACAATAGCATTGACCTGGATGACGAGACCAACGCTGCAAGACTTGAACTCGACACCTATTACGACGAGACCTACCGCTTTACGACTTCTGCCTATTCGCTACCGGTCAATGTCAAGGATCCCGACCTCTCTGAATACGCCGACCCGAATGCGCAGTTCACGATTATTAAGAACGACTTTAACAATCTCACCAATACTCTGCGCAGTGGTGGCTCGGCATACGAAAACCTTGTGGATGTGGATATGCTCGCCCGCTTCTTGCTCGTCAACGAACTGGTGATGAATCTGGAATTGCGCCACCCCAAAAGTTGCCACCTCTACAAGGAAGACCTCCTGGCTCTGCACAGCAAATACGTATTCGGCCCCGTGTGGGACTTTGACTGGGCGTACGGCTACGAGAACAATAGTCAATATTGCAGTACACATCCTGAAGTCAACTACTACGACTATTTCACCAGTCAGAACGGCGCCCAATTCTTCAAGGCCCTGCGTTGGAATAGTGAGCAAGTCAAGCGCGCTAGCTACGCCGAGTGGAAAGACTTCGTAGAAAATCACCTCGACGAACTCATAGAATACGTCGACGACTACTATGCCTATGCCAAACCTTCTATTCTGCACAATGCGCAGAAGTGGAGCGATGGCAATAACTATGAACCTATCGTAGAGCGCACCAAGGACTGGTTGCGCCGTCGTGCGGAATATTCCTTCGGTATCTTGACGCCTTACGATCTCGATACACCTTTGCCTATCACCGTGGGAGATGTCAACCAGGATGGTTATATCACAGTGGCGGACATGGTATGTGTGGTCAACCACCTCTTGCAACGTGAAAATGAAACCTTCGACTTCCAGCAAGCCGACGTTGATGCCAACACCGATGTGACCATCAACGACCTCGTGCACCTCGTTTCGTTAGTCATGAATCAGAGCGTGTCGGCCACACGTCAGATGCAGTTGACACCAGCCGAAGCAGCGCTCAATTGTCAGCCTTTTATGGTGAAAGAAGATGAAGCCTCTGCTACCGCCGATCTCCAATTTGAGATACGCGAAGGCGCTTATTCTGCTACACAATTTGATGTCGTCGTGCCTGCCGAGATGCAAGTGTCTCACCTCGTATTGCCTGCGTCGCTCGATGGTTTCTCGCATCGCATGGAGCAACTCGACGACACCCGCTATCGCATCATCGTCTATTCACCTGCCGGGGTGTTGCTCCCCGTGGGCGAGATGTCTATTGCCTTGCACTTGTCGCCCCTGGCCACCGTTCCTGCCGACAGACGTATCCTGAGCATCGACAATGCCGTACTGACCAATAGCGTGGGCGAAGATTGCCGAGTGCGCCCATCCTCTGTGCGCTTCCAATTTGGCGAAGCTACACCTGTTCAGCAAGTCGTAGCGCCAGCACAACCCCAGGCCGTGGATGTCTATGACGCCGGCGGCCGCCTGATTAAGCAGGGTGTGAAATCGCTCGACGGATTGCAGCACGGCGTGTATATCATTAATGGTAAAAAAGTAATATTGTAAAATCTCTGAGGTATGAAAAACAGCATCATCTATATCGTCATTTCTCTCCTCCTCCTTATGTTGGGGACAGAGCACGCCCTCTCGCAAAATTCAGTCAAGGGCTATATAGAAACCTTGGAGGAAGGAAAGTCCTGGGCGCTTGATGTCCAGCTCGACGCCACCGAGACCAATTTTACCGCCTTTCAGATGGACGTCACACTGCCTGTTGGCGTCGAGGTGGTAGAGGGCAGTCTCACACCTGGGTCTCGCCTGATGGGACACACCCTCTTAGGCAGTTCGTTGAGCGGTGGGATATACAGAGTCATTGCCTATTCAGATGCCAATGCAGCCATACCCGGCAAGGGCGCCAGCACCATTTTTACGCTCCAGCTCCGTGCTACGACCACTTTGGCGCCGGCAAAATATGAGGTGGTCCTGTCCAAAATACGCTTCTCCCTGCGTTCGGGCAAGGAGATGACTTTGAGCAATGCCAAGGTCTCGTTTGAAGTGCAGTCGGCAGTCACTCCGACGCACAGCATCACCTATATGGTCGACGGCAAAACGTTTGCTACCGACACCCTCGAGGTTGGTGCCGAAATCATCCCACCCACTGCGCCCGACAAGGAAGGTCACACCTTTGTCGAGTGGGAAGACCTGCCCAAGGTGATGCCTGCTCACGATTTGGTCGTATCGGCTGCTTACGAAGTCAATACTTATAGCGTCTACTACTACCTGGACGGCGCGCACTATGCTACGCAGCAGGTGAAATATGGTGAAAAGATCGTTCCCCCTGCTGTAGATTTGGGTGAGCACATGACCTTCGAAGGCTGGCAAGACGTGCCCGCGACCATGCCAGCTCACGATGTCTACGTCTATGGCGCTTCGCACATCACCGCCCTCACGGGTGTAGGTGTACAACAGGAAAAATCCCTGCGCATCTACGACCTGAGTGGTCGCGCCGTACCACAATCCCCCGCTGGACTTGGCAAATTGAAGAAAGGCCTTTATATCATCAATGGTAGGAAAGTGTATGTGCGCTGATGTATATGGTGTCAAGCGCGATATAAAGAAAGATCTGTGACTACATAGATATTGTAGTAAATTTACAATAAAGCATACGACCTGAGGTTCATCTCGAGAGCCCCAGGTCGTATTTTTTTGTATGCGGACGTCGTGTCCTATGTCGTAGTGTCGTTATAGTTCAGTCTTCCACAATCCGTGCAGGTTGCAGTATTCATACACAGCCACCGGCTTGTTGCCACATACGCACACCTCTGCTTTGGGTTTGTCGGTCAAATCCACGCGGATACCGCCCTGTTCGCATTCTACATACACGAAAGCGATGTGGTGTTCCGGCAGCATAGGGTGAGCCACGCTACCCACTTCCACCTTCAATCGGCAGTCGTCCACACGTGTCACCACGGGTACATGCTTTTCGCCGCTCGCATCTACGGTGTTGGGTTCCAATTCTTCCATTTTCTGTCCACAGCAAAATACGGGTACACCCTTGTCTACTACCTTGTGAACCACATTGCCGCAATGTGCGCATTTATAAAATTTCGTTGCCATAATACTCAGTTTTTTATTGTTCAATATTCGGGCCGTATGCCACCCCGCCCATTGCGTTCGTGCTCCGACCATCTGTGGGCAAAGGTAGTGGGTATCCGTCAGCCCACCAAATTTTTTCGCCCTTTCTTTCCCTTATGAACCATAAAAAAGCGAAAAAAATGTTACATCCCTTTGCTCCCTTCCTCCCTTAATTTGCCCCTCAAAAAAAGTCAAGACCTTTTTTAAAAAACATTAGACCTTTTTTTAACGAGCCGTCGCGAAATTTTTACGAGGCCTTGACTTTTTTCTTTTGGGGTGGAGTGGGGGTGTTGGAAGGCTTTATGGAGTTATGAAAACAGGGATGTCGCCAATTATTTAGTTCTGGTGAAAAAAGTGATGCGAAACCTTTCTTGACAATTAAATATTTTTTACTTTTGCGAAAGTAAATTCACAAAATAATGAGCCTATGAAACATTAGCGTATATTGATACGCACATTTTAGACATATTGGAAAAGCGTTTACGTTTTATTCTATCCTCTGAAGTTTGGTGACTAAAAGATACCGATAGGAATATGACGAGATGCTCGCGCATTGCGTGGGCTTTGAGTTGTTCTATCGGTAGGTTACGCCAAACACCTTGAGGATAAGTACGACAAAGCTCCACGCTTTTTTGTGTGCGTACTTACCGAGTTTAGGAGCTTCCGGTGTATCCTGAAAAACCGAAATAGAGTAGGGTTAATCTTATATGTCAATATTATGAAAAGAATACTTGTTATTTTAGTACTTTTGGTTTCGACCTTTTCTTATGTAAGTGCGCAACAAATTCAAGGCGGTCGTTATAAGGGGTTTGTGGATTTGACGTTAAAACCCGGTAATGATGGCGTGTATAAAAAACTCAATTCATTGGGTTTTGGATTTACAACTTCTCATGGATATCAATTGAATAAAAATATATTTGTGGGTGCTGGTGTAGGCCTAGATTTCTATAAACTAGATTATTTTGATAGTGCACTGGCTATTCCTGTGTTTGCAAATTTTAGAGCAAATATTGGCCAAGGTAGTGTGTCGCCCTTCTTTGACTTGAAAGTGGGGTATACAGCTGTTGATATAAGTGGTTTGTATCTTTCGCCTAGTATTGGTGCTCGTATTGGCTTGGCAAAGAACTTAGGACTCAATGTTGGACTCGGTTATACAGCGCAAGGGTATAAATATTATTCTTACAGTTATACTACAAATAGAGCATATATACATAGCTTGAATATTTCTGTGGGTATAGATTTCTAGTTGAAAATAGTAAAAATATAGTGTATGAAAAAGTTAATATTATTTACTCTGTCAATGATTTTTTCAGTGGCAGCCTTTGCACAGCGTGATACTGAGATAATAGAAAATCCTGTTAGCGAGCAAGAGCAGGGTATGTCTCTCAAAAGAAAAGTTGCAATTGGTAGATTTTCTAATGAGACCCAATATGCAAAGGGCATTTTCTATGATAAAGAAAATGATCCAATGGGTAAGCAGGCTTTGGATATCTTGTCTTCAAAACTTGCAGCTTCTGGTAAATTCTTGTTGTTGGAAAGAAGCGATTTGTCTTCTTTGCTTGAGGAATGTCAAAAGGGAGAGTCTGGTGCTGCTACTATTGGCGCAGACTATATGATTATTGGCTCAATCACTGAATATGGACGAAAAAATGTAGGAAAGAATGGTGTGTTCTCTTCGCAGAAAACGCAAGTAGTAGAAGCTGCGGTTTCTATAAGATTGGTGGATGTTTCTACAGGATTGATTATTTACTCTGATGAGGCAAAAGGCTCTGCAGAATTGACTACAAAGACAACTCTTGGTGTTGGTGGTCAGGCAAGTTTTGATGCAACTCTGAGTGATAAGGCAATCTCAGAAGCGATAGGTCAACTCGTAGAGAATATCATCAATAAATGTACCAATAGCTCATGGAAGACCTATTTCCTCTCTTACGATTCTGACGCCATCCTTATAGCTGGTGGAAACAGTCAAGGCATTAAGGAAGGCATGACGTTTGCTATTAAGACAAAAGGAAAGAAAGTTAAAAATCCGCAAACTGGTATAATGATAACCTTACCAGGAAAAGAAGTCGGTAAGGCAAAAGTTATCATGACTGGAGGAGATACACCTGAGACTGAATATGCTTTTGTTGAAGTGTCAGGAACAGACGAGATAAATGCTACAAATATGAACCAGTATGTAATTGAAGAAATAAAATGAAAAGGTTTTTAGTTTTATTGACTCTCCCATTCTTGCTTTTAGGTTGTGCGAATTATCCTGTAGCTCAACAAGGAGGTAAGGAAGATATTGCATATCTACTTTTTGTAAGTTCAGGTCAGTATGCAAACCAAGAAGTGCAAGTGCAGATAGATGGCGTACCATCATTCTCGGCAAAGGTTGTGAAGCAAAAGAAGTCACATGCTAAGGGTACTCAATATGGTGTTGCTACTGGTGCTAGGCATATAAAAGTAGTAAGTGGTGGTAAGGTGGTTTATCAAAAGAAATTGCTCTTGTCAACTCAAGAGGTTAAACAAATTATATTGTAAATATGAGAAAGTTATTTATTGGTGCACTTGCTGTTTTTGCACTTTCATCTTGTACAACTTCATCTTCGCTCTATTCTTGGTATGATTATGAGGACGCTACTTATCAATACAGTAAGAAGCAGACGGATGAATTGAAAGATAATATGTTTAAGGAATACGAGAAATTATCAAAGGGACAGGTTGGTACTCGCGGTGTTGTTCCTCCAGGATTCTGTGCCGAATATGGATATATGTTATATTTTGCAGGTAAGAAGGAAGAAGGGCTAAAATTGATGAAAGACGAAATAAAACTTTATCCCGAGTCAGAAAAGTACATTTCACGAATTATTAAACAATTGGAAAAATGAGAAAAATATTTATGTTCTTAATAGCCGCTATGGCATTTGCATCATGTACGACTCCTGTGTTAATGGGAGACCAATATGCAAAAATGTATGAGGAAAAACCTTTGACTATAGCGATTATGCCTCCAATAAATCAGACTACTCATGCTGAGGCAAAAGACTATTTCTATACCACCTTATATCAACCTTTGTGTGAAAAGGGATATTATGTGTTCTCTCCTTATTTGACCATGGAGATGTTTCAACAGGAAAGTGCATATGATGCAGAAATGTTCTTGGAAGGTGATGTAAGCACTTTTGGGAAGGTGCTTGGAGCAGATGCTGTCATGTTTACCATAATCAAGGACTGGAAGCGTAAAACCGCACTTGGTTATTTGGATGTTAATATAGAATATGTACTTCGTTCTACAAAAACAGGAGAAATCCTTTATAATAGAGAAGGGGATATTAGACTAGACACTAGTATTAATGCAGGAAGTAGTGGTTTGGGAGCACTCGTGAGCCTTGTAGCTACAGCAGTTAATACGGCTGTTACAGATAAAGTGATCGCTGGTAGAAGATGTAATGCGTATGTGCTTACAGACTTGCCTGCAGGTAAATATTCGCCTAGCCATGGGGTAGATTCAGCAAATCCTGCAGGTAAAAAAATATTCAGGGCAATGGTGAAGTAATTGTTTTGACGGAATTGAATAACGAAGGAATGCTTCTATTGGAAGTGTTCCTTTGTTGTTTCCTGTTTTTCCTAGATGTGTTGTTTAATAGATTAGCGCATTTTTTGCTCGGTAAATCAAAAATTAATAGAGTTGGCGACAAAGAATCGAAAGATTTTACTTACTTTTGAAGTTGCTAACCTCACGTAAGCCGTAGTTGTGTCTGTGGGAGGTAGAAATAAATATTAACCCTTAAAATATTTAGGTATGAAACAGATTGAAGTGATTATTGAAAAAGTAGAAGATATAGACTTCGTAGTTTATCCTGCCGAAATAGAAGAACTTTGTGGCTACGGCGCAACAGAGGAAGAAGCTGTGGCTGACTTTCTGGAAATCGTAGCAGGAATCGGCGATCAGTTTGAGGATGCCAATGGCGAAAAGGTGGATTGGGATAATGTGGAACTGGTATATAGTAGGTTGAACTGCTAATACTGGGCTCGGATAATTTCCACCCTACTCGTGCGTGTGCGTACATATATGCGTACACGCACGCGTGTATATTATATATTATGTGTATAAGGGTTTGTTATGGGCAGGTGTGAGGGAAGAATGGGCAATAAGCAAGGGATGAAAGGGGATGAACAAAAGAATTTTTATGTTATGAAACATGCATTTTCTTTGGTGCTTCTCTGTTTTTATAGTCCAGGTCTAATTTTTTTTTCTCTCAACTTTTATCTTTCGACGTTTCACTTTTCTTGCTCATCGTTTGAAACGGAAGTCGCTGAGTGATTGTAAAATATTTTGAAAAAAAGAGTGGCAAATATTTGCTGTTTAGGAATAAATGCGTATCTTTGCACTCCGAAAAGTAGTAATATTTCGATAACTGCTTTATTTTTAATGGCTTTTGCCGCGGTTAGTGATAACCTTCCGCCCCATGGTCATGACGGTGATTGAGGGCTACGGAATTAGTGAGAAAATTAACTTAATTATTTTAAAATAAACTGAAATGCCAGGATTATTAGGAAAGAAAATCGGAATGACATCCGTATTCAGTGCTGATGGCAAGAATGTGCCATGCACTGTGATTGAAGTTGGTCCTTGCGTGGTAACTCAGATTAAAAGTGTCGAAAAGGATGGCTACGCTGCAGTGCAGGTAGGCTTCCAAGATGCAAAGGAAAAGAATACTTCTGCTCCTTTGATGGGTCACTTTAAGAAGGCTGGAGTTACTCCCAAGCGTCACTTGGCCGAGTTCACAGGTTTTGAACAAGAATTGAACTTGGGTGACACTTTGACCGTAGAATTGTTTAACGACGCTGACTTTGTTGACGTTGTTGGTACTTCTAAGGGTAAGGGCTTCCAAGGCGTTGTGAAGCGTCATGGCTTCGGTGGTGTAGGACAAACTACTCACGGTCAAGATGACCGTTCACGTAAGCCCGGTTCTATCGGTGCTTGTTCTTACCCCGCTAAGGTGTTCAAGGGTTTGCGCATGGGCGGCCAAATGGGTAACGTGCGTGTGACAGCTCAGAACTTGAGAGTGTTAAAGGTAATTCCTGAACACAACTTGCTCTTGATTAAGGGTAGCGTGCCAGGATGCAAAGGTTCAATCGTAATTGTTGAGAAGTAATGGAAGTAAAAGTATTAAACATCAAAGGTGAAGATACTGGCAGAGTAGTTGCGCTCAATGATTCAGTTTTCGGTATTGAACCAAACGACCACGCGATTTATCTCGATGTTCGTCGTTACCTCGCAGCTCAACGTCAAGGTACAGCTAAGGCTAAGGAAAGAAGTGAAATGAGTGGTTCAACTCGCAAGCTCGGCCGTCAAAAAGGTGGTGGTGGTGCTCGCCGTGGTGATATCAACTCTCCAGTACTCGTAGGTGGTGCTCGTGTATTCGGTCCACAACCTCGTGACTACTCTTTCAAGTTGAACAAGAAAGTTAAGTCTTTGGCTCGTCGTAGTGCACTTGCATACAAGGCTCAAGAAAATGCTATTGTAGTTGTAGAAGACTTCGAAATGGCAGAAGCTAAGACTAAGAACTTCGTTGAGATCATGAAGAATCTCAAGGTAGAAGGTCAAAAGGTGTTGGTTTTGATGCCAGGCGTAAACAAGAATGTAGTATTGTCTGCACGTAACTTGGAAAGAGTGAAAGTGTCTTGCGCAGCTGACTTGAATACATACGGCGTATTGAACGCAGGTGTATTGCTCGTAACAGAAAACGCACTTGGACAAATCAATGAAGTTTTAACTAAATAAAGCATCGAACAGAAATGGCATACATTATCAAACCTATTGTTACTGAGAAGATGAATACTGTCTCAGAAAAGCAAAACAAGTTCGGCTTTATTGTTCGCCCAGAAGCAAACAAGCTCGAAATTAAGGCTGAAGTTGAAGCTTTGTATGGTGTGACTGTAGTGGATGTAAACACTATGCGTTACGCAGGCAAGAATAAGAGCCGTTACACAAAGGCTGGCCTTCTCAAGGGTCGCACAAAT
The DNA here is from genome assembly GCA_017383485.1 of Bacteroidaceae bacterium. Lineage (GTDB taxonomy): Bacteria > Bacteroidota > Bacteroidia > Bacteroidales > Bacteroidaceae > Alloprevotella. The sequence goes on along the minus strand of JAFNXM010000008.1, from coordinate 35,175 downwards.
GCTTTCAAGAAAGCTATCGTGACTGTGAAGGAAGGTGAAACAATCGATTTTTATAGCAATATCTAAATAAAAGATGGCAGTACGTAAATTTAAGCCCACAACACCAGGGCAGAGACACAAAATTATAGGTACGTTCGAAGAAATTACTGCATCCGTACCTGAAAAATCTCTCGTATGTGGTAAGCGCGCAAGTGGTGGTCGCAACAATGTTGGTAAGATGACTATGCGTTACCTCGGTGGCGGTCACAAGAGAAAGTTCCGCTTCATCGACTTCAAGAGAGAAAAAGATGGTGTACCCGCAACAGTGAAGACTATCGAGTACGATCCAAACCGCTCGGCTCGTATCGCATTGCTCTTCTATGCTGATGGTGAAAAGCGTTATATTATCGCTCCTAACGGATTGAAAGTTGGTGACAAGTTGCTTTCTGGTGCAGAAGCTGCTCCTGAAATCGGTAACGCACTTCCTTTGAAGAACATCCCAGTAGGTACAGTGATTCACAACATTGAACTCCGTCCTGGTCAAGGTGCTCTCCTCGTGCGTTCAGCAGGTAACTTCGCTCAGTTGACTTCTCGTGAAGGTGCTTATTGTGTAATCAAACTTCCTTCAGGCGAAACTCGCAAGATCTTGAGCGCTTGTAAAGCTACAGTAGGTAGTGTTGGTAACTCAGACCACGCTCTCGAAAGCTCAGGTAAGGCAGGTCGTTCACGCTGGATGGGACGTCGTCCTCACAACCGTGGTGTTGTAATGAACCCAGTAGATCACCCAATGGGTGGTGGTGAAGGTCGTCAAAGTGGTGGACACCCACGCTCACGTACAGGCTTGTATGCTAAGGGTAAGAAGACTAGAGCACCTAAGAAGCAATCAAGCAAGTACATAATCGAAAGATGCAATAAGAAGTAATAAGCACTAAAAGAATAAGAACAATATGAGTCGTTCATTAAAGAAAGGTCCATACATCGCTGTATCTTTGGAAAAGAAGGTGCTTGCTATGAATGAAAGCGGCAAGAAAAGCGTAGTTAAGACATGGGCTAGAGCTTCAATGATTTCCCCAGATTTCGTGGGTCATACAATTGCAGTTCACAACGGAAATAAATTCATCCCCGTTTATGTGACCGAAAACATGGTAGGACACAAGCTCGGTGAGTTCGCACTCACACGCAAGTTCGGTGGCCACGGCGGTAACAAGAAAAAATAATAAACGGGATATTCAATCCAGAAATTAAAAAGAGAAATTAATAAATGGGAGCTAGAAAAAGATTAGCGGCTGAAAAAAGAAAAGAAGCCCTGAAAACCCAATATTTTGCTAAGTTGCAAAATGTTCCCTCTTCACCCCGCAAGATGCGCTACGTAGTAGACATGGTACGCGGCATGGAGGTGAATCGCGCCCTCGGTACCCTCAGATTCTCAAAGAAGGCAGCATCACAAGATGTAGAAAAAGTACTTCGTTCGGCTATCGCCAACTGGGAACAAAAGAATGAGCGTAAGGCTGAAGATGGCGAATTGTTCATAACCAAGATTTTTGTTGACGAAGGTGTGACTCTCAAACGCATGCGTCCAGCACCACAAGGTAGAGGTTATAGAATTCGTAAACGTTCAAACCACGTGACAGTGTTCGTGGGTACTAAAACTAATGATTAATAAGAAATAGTATGGGACAAAAAGTAAATCCGATAAGCAACCGACTTGGTATTGTACGTGGTTGGGACTCTAACTGGTTTGGAGGCTCAAACTTCGGTGACAATTTGCTCGAGGATAGCAAAATCCGCAAATACCTTGATGCACGTTTGGCTAAGGCTAGCGTTGCACGCATCGTCATCGAACGTACCCCCAAACTTATCACTATTACCGTGTGCACTTCACGCCCAGGTATAATCATTGGTAAGGGTGGTCAGGAAGTTGACAAACTCAAAGAAGAACTCAAGAAAATTACAGACAAGGACGTACAGATTAACATCTTCGAAGTGAAGAAGCCCGACCTTGATGCTACTATCGTTGCGAAGAGCATCGCTCGCCAGGTTGAAGGCAAAATCGCTTACCGTCGCGCAATCAAAATGGCTATTGCAAACGCAATGCACGCTGGCGCTGAAGGTATCAAGGTGCAAATCAGTGGCCGTCTGAATGGTGCTGAAATGGCACGTAGCGAAATGTACAAAGAAGGACGTACTCCTTTGCACACACTCCGTGCTGATATCGACTATTGCCACGCTGAAGCTTTGACAAAAGTTGGTATCCTCGGTATCAAGGTTTGGATCTGCCGCGGTGAAGTTTATGGCAAGCGCGATCTTACTCCAAACTTCACTCCTGAAAAGGAAAGCGGACGCGGAAATAATGGCAATGGCCGCAAGTTCCGTAACAAGAGAAATAACAACCGTTAATTCACACTAAGAGTATTATGTTACAACCAAAAAGAACAAAATACAGAAGACCGCAAAAAGGCCGTTGCAAAGGTAATGCACAACGTGGCAACCAACTTGCATTTGGTAGTTTTGGTATAAAGAGCCTTGATACACACTGGCTCACTGGTCGCCAAATCGAAGCAGCACGTATCGCAATGACACGTTACATGCAACGTGAAGGACAAAGTTGGATTCGTATCTTCCCAGATAAACCAATTACTAAGAAACCTGCTGACGTACGTATGGGTAAGGGTAAGGGTGATCCCGTAGGATATGTATTCCCAATTACTCCTGGACGTATTATCTTTGAATTGGAAGGTGTACCCTTTGAAGTAGCTAAAGAAGCACTTCGCTTGGCAGCACAAAAACTTCCTGTTACCACAAAGTTTGTAGTGAGACACGATTACGATAAAAACGCTTGATTATGAAAATTGCAGAAATTAGACAAATCCCTGCCAATGAATTGGCTGAGCGCATCGAGGCTGAGGTTGCTAAGTACAACCACATGGTATTGAACCACAGCATCTCTCCTTTGGAAAACCCTGCACAGATCAAAGCTGTACGTCGTGACATCGCTAAGATGAAAACTGTGTTGCGTGAACTTAACAAATAAAATGGTCGCCTGATGGAAAGAAATTTAAGAAAAACAAGACAAGGTGTTGTGGTTAGCAACAAGATGGACAAGACCATTGTAGTTGCTGCTAAGTTCAAGGAAAAACACCCTATTTATGGTAAATTTATCTCCAAGACTAAGAAGTACCATGCTCATGATGAAAAGAATGACTGCAACATGGGTGATACTGTGTTGATCATGGAAACTCGTCCTTTGAGTAAGACAAAGCGTTGGAGAGTCGTTGAAATTGTAGAAAGAGCTAAGTAATTATGATACAGTCAGAATCTAGATTAACAGTAGCAGATAATAGCGGTGCACGTGAAGCACTCTGTATCCGAGTTCTCGGTGGTACTAGAAGACGCTATGCTTCTGTCGGCGATGTAATCGTTGTATCTGTAAAGAGCGTGATTCCGTCGAGTGATATTAAAAAAGGTGCAGTATCAAAGGCTTTGATCGTACGTACTAAGAAAGAGATTCGCAGACCAGATGGTTCATACATCCGCTTTGATGATAATGCGTGTGTACTCTTGAACAACGCTGGTGAATTGAGAGCTAGCCGTATCTTCGGTCCTGTCGCTCGTGAACTCCGTGCAGTCAATATGAAAGTGGTTTCTTTGGCACCAGAAGTACTTTAATACAGAAATCAGATAGTATGAGTAAGTTACATATCAAAAGCGGCGATACAGTTTACGTTAACGCAGGCGAAAACAAGGGACAAACTGGTAAGGTCCTCAAAGTGCTTGTAGAAAAGCAACGTGCTATCGTCGAAGGCGTAAATATGGTTTCTAAAAGTCAGAAGCCTAGCGCTAAGAACCCTCAAGGTGGCATCGTAAAGATGGAAGCACCTATCCACATCTCAAACTTGAATGTGGTTGACCCAAAGACTGGCAAAGCTACACGCGTAGGTCGCCGTCGCAATGAGAATGGTAAGTTGGTTCGTTATTCTAAAACATCAGGAGAGGAGATTAAATAATGAGTAATACAGCAAACCTTAAGAAGGAATATGCCGAGCGTATTGCTCCGGCTTTGATGAAGCAGTTTAACTACTCTTCTTCAATGCAAATCCCAGTACTCAAAAAGATTGTTATCAATCAGGGTTTGGGTATGGCTACAGCTGATAAGAAGATCATCGAAGTAGCTATCAACGAACTTACTACAATCACTGGTCAAAAGGCAGTAGCAACAGTTTCTAAGAAGGACGTTGCACAATTCAAACTTCGTAAGAAGATGCCTATCGGTGTAATGGTAACACTTCGTCGTGAGAAGATGTATGAATTCCTCGAAAAATTGGTTCGCGTGGCATTGCCTCGTATCCGTGACTTCAAGGGTATTGAAAGCAAGTTCGACGGTCGTGGTAACTATACCCTCGGTATCCAAGAACAAATCATCTTCCCTGAAATCAACATCGATACAATCGATCGTATCCTTGGTATGAATATCACATTCGTGACTTCTGCTCCAACAGACGAAGAAGGTTACGCATTGTTGAAAGAGTTCGGTCTGCCTTTTAAAAACGCTAAAAATAACTAATTGAGATATGGCAAAAGAATCCATGAAGGCTCGCGAAGTAAAAAGAGCCAAGTTAGTAGCCAAGTATGCGGCTAAGCGTGCAGCATTGAAGGAAATTGTTAACAAGTCTAACGATCCTGCAGAAGCATACGAAGCAGCACGTAAACTCCAAAGCATTCCTCGCAACGCTAACCCTATCCGTTTGCACAATCGTTGCAAGATCACTGGTCGTCCAAAAGGATATATCCGCTTGTTCGGTCTCTCTCGTATTCAATTCAGAGAAATGGCTTCTAGCGGTTTGATTCCCGGTGTAAAGAAAGCAAGCTGGTAATTTATTTTTAATTTTTTAATATTGTCGGGACAGTCCCGATTAATTAAACAATTTTTATTATGACAGATCCAATAGCAGATTATTTGACCCGATTGCGTAATGCAATTCAGGCTAAGCACAGAGTTGTTGAAGTGCCTGCGTCAAATCTGAAGAAGGAAATCACTAAGATTCTCTTCGACAAGGGTTACATCCTCAACTACAAATTTGTTGAAGATGGTCCTCAAGGTTCAATTAAGATTGCCTTGAAGTACAATCCTCAAACTAAGGTTAACGCTATTAAGAGCTTGACCCGCGTATCTACTCCTGGTATGCGTAAGTATACAGGTTACAAGGATATGCCTAGAGTTATCAACGGACTTGGTATTGCAATTATCTCAACGTCCAAAGGTGTAATGACAGACAAAGAAGCTGCTACCTTGAAAATTGGTGGTGAAGTTCTTTGCTATGTTTACTAATAATAGGAGGAAATATGTCTAGAATAGGTAAATTGCCGATTAACATCCCTGCAGGAGTTACTGTAACGCTGAAGGATAATGTAGTGTCTGTAAAAGGACCAAAGGGTGAGTTAAGCCAAGCTGTAGATCCTTCTATCATCGTAACAGTTGAAGACAACGTTATCACACTCACTGTTGACGAAAACAACACAGACGTGGAAACTAAGCAAAAGCATGCTTACCACGGTTTGTATCGTTCTCTCGTTAACAACATGGTAGTTGGTGTATCAGAAGGATACAAGAAGGAAATGGAACTCGTAGGTGTAGGTTACCGTGTATCAAATCAAGGCAACTTGATTGAATTCTCTCTCGGTTACACTCACGCAATCTTCCTCCAACTCCCCCCTGAAATTAAGGTGGAAACAAAGTCTGAGAGAAATAAAAACCCGTATATTTGTTTAGAGTCTTGCGACAAGCAACTTCTCGGTATGGTTTGCTCAAAAATCCGTTCATTCCGCAAGCCTGAACCTTACAAAGGTAAGGGTATCTTGTTCCTCGGTGAGCAAATCCGTAGAAAGTCCGGTAAGTCTGCAGGTGCTAAGTAATTTTAAATTTGTAAGATTATGACAACAAAGAAAGAACAAAGACGCATTAAGATTAAATATCGGGTTCGCAATAAAATCTCTGGTACTACCGAGCGTCCCCGCATGAGCGTATTCAGAAGCAATAAGCAGATTTACGTACAAATTATCAATGACGAAACTGCAAGCACACTCGTAGCAGCATCATCTTTGGGCATGGAAGCAATGCCAAAGAAAGAGCAAGCTGCTAAGGTTGGCGAACTTGTAGCTCAAAAAGCACTTGAAGCTGGTATCACAACTGTGGTATTTGACCGTAATGGTTATCTTTATCACGGTCGTGTGAAAGAAGTTGCTGAAGGTGCACGTAAAGGTGGACTTAAATTCTAATTGATTATGGCAAACAGAGTAATTGTTAATAGCGAAGAATTGAAAGATAGACTGGTTGCTATCAATCGCGTAGTTAAAGTAACCAAAGGTGGTCGTACCTTTACGTTTGCAGCAATCGTCGTTGTTGGTGACGGCAAGGGAGTAATCGGATGCGGTCTTGGTAAGGCTGGTGAAGTTACAGCTGCTATCGCTAAGGGTGTTGAAGCTGCAAAGAAGAACTTGGTTAAGGTTCCCGTTTTGAAGGGTACTGTACCTCACGAACAAGCTGCTAAGTTTGGCGGTGCTGAAGTAGTGATTCTTCCTGCATCAGAAGGTACCGGAGTAGTAGCAGGTGGAGCTATGCGTGCTGTATTGGAAAGCGCTGGCGTTACTGACGTATTGGCTAAGTCTAAGGGTTCTTCTAACCCTCACAACTTGGTTAAGGCTACTATCAAGGCTTTGAGTGAAATGCGTGATGCACGCACTGTTGCACAGCATCGTGGTGTATCTTTGGAAAAAGTATTTAGAGGATAATATTACTATGGCAACAATAAAGATCAAACAAACTAGAAGCCGTATCGGTGCTTCTATCGATCAAAAGCGCACGCTCGATGCTCTCGGATTGAAAAAGATGAATCAAGTAGTAGAAAAGGAAGACAATCCTGTAGTACAAGGAATGATTCGTAAAGTACACCACTTGGTAACTGTCGTAGAATAAATAAAACAACGAAGAAGTTATGAAATTACATACTTTAAAACCTGCAGAAGGTGCTGTAAAAACACGTAAGCGTATCGGTCGTGGTCCAGGTTCTGGCATGGGTGGTACTTCTACTCGTGGTCACAAGGGTGCTAAGTCACGTTCTGGTTACAGCAAGAAAATAGGTTTTGAGGGCGGACAGATGCCTTTGCAACGTCGCGTACCTAAGTTCGGCTTCAAGAATATAAATCGTGTAGAATACAAGGCTATCAACCTCTCTACTCTTCAAACTTTGGCAGAAGCTAAGGGTTATGAAAAGATTGGTGTTGAAGAATTGGTTGCAGCAGGATTTATCTCTTCTCGCCAATTGGTAAAGATTCTTGGTAATGGTGAGTTGACTATCAAGTTGGCTGTTGAAGCTCATGCTTTCTCTAAGACTGCAGAAGCTGCTATCCAAGCTCTTGGTGGAACAACAACTAAAATCTAATCCAATCTCTATTCATGAAAAAGATAATCGAGACCATTAAAAACATTTGGAGAATTGAGGATTTGAGAGTTCGAATCCTCATAACTCTCCTCTTTGTTGCTATATACCGTTTTGGCTCATTCATTGTATTGCCAGGTATCAACCCTAATAAGTTGGGTGCTTTGCAAGAACAAACAAGCGAAGGTTTGATGTCTTTGTTGAACATGTTCTCGGGTGGTGCTTTCTCAAATGCTTCTGTATTTGCTTTGGGTATCATGCCTTACATATCAGCATCGATTGTCATTCAGTTGTGTGCCGTTGCAATCCCATATTTCCAAAAGATGCAACGTGAAGGCGAAAGCGGTCGTCGCAAGATTAATCAATATACACGTTGGTTGACAATTGCAATTTTGTTATTCCAAGCTCCTGCGTATTTGATTAATTTGAAATATCAAGTAGGTCCTGCATTCGAAGCAGGCGATGGCTTTGGTTTCCTTGCTACGTCTACGGTTATCCTTGCAGCTGGTAGTATGTTTATCCTTTGGCTCGGTGAGCGCATTACCGACAAGGGTATTGGTAACGGTGTGTCAATGATCATCATGATCGGTATTATTGCACGTCTCCCGTCCGCTATTATTGAAGAATTCGTTTCTGCATGGTCAGGTGCTGAAGGTGGTGGCTTTATTATGTTCCTCTTCGAAATTCTTGCTCTCCTCGCAGTAATGGCTTTGGCCATTCTCTTGGTGAAGGCTACAAGAAAAGTTCCTGTACAATACGCTAAGCGAGTTGAAGGTAATCGTCAAGTCGGTGGCGCACGTCAATATATTCCACTGAAGTTGTTTGCTGCAAATGTTATGCCTATCATCTTTGCACAAGCAATCATGTTTATCCCCTTGACACTTTCTACAACAGGCGACGGTAATGGTTTCTTTAGTAGTTTCCGTGATTACACCAGTATCCCTTACAATGTAGTATATGTTGCACTTATCGTAGCGTTTACATATTTCTATACTGCAATCACTTTGAACCCCGTTCAAATGGCAGAAGATATGAAGCGCAACAATGGATTTATCCCAGGTATCAAACCCGGTAAGAATACTGCAGATTATTTAGATAAGGTGATGACACGCCTTTTGCTGCCGGGATCTTTGTTTATAGCAATCATCGCCATCATGCCAGCATTCGCAGGCCTGTTCGGTGTAAAACAAAGTTTCGCACAATTCTTTGGAGGTACTTCTCTGTTGATCCTTGTGGGTGTTGTTCTTGACACCATCCAACAAGTGCAGAGTCATCTTTTAGTAAGACGTTATGATGGTTTGTTGAATTCAGGTCACACTCGCTCACGCGGTGCATCTGTGTCAGCATATTAATTAATCGTTACAACTTCTGATGATTTACTTAAAAACAGAGGATGAAATAAATTTGCTGAGAAATGCCAACCAACTGGTTGGACAAACTCTCGCAGAAGTTGCTAAAATTGTAAAGCCGGGTGTCACTACCCGAATGTTGGACACCTTGGCTGAACAATTTATCCGTGATCACGGAGCAGTTCCTACATTCAAGGGCTTTCCAAATCCATATGGTTCTCCCTTTCCTGCTTCGCTTTGTACTTCAGTAAATGGAGTCGTGGTTCACGGGATTCCCAATGACGAACCTTTAAAAGAAGGTGATATTGTGTCTGTCGATTGTGGAGCATTGCTTGAAGGTTTCAACGGAGATTCTTGTTATACATTTTGTGTAGGCGAAGTTTCAGAAGAAATCAAACATTTGCTACGGGTGACCAAAGAGTCTCTATACAAGGCAATAGATCAAGCAATCGTCGGACGTAGAATTGGAGACATCAGTTACGCTGTTCAATCACATTGCGAACAATATGGTTATGGCGTTGTCAAGGAATTCGTCGGACATGGTATCGGTCGAGAAATGCACGAAGACCCTCAGGTGCCAAATTATGGTAGACAGGGTACTGGTAAACAATTGAAAAACGGTCTTTGTATTGCAATTGAACCTATGATTACCTTAGGTAGTCCAGAAATTCAGCTGATGGAAGATCGTTGGAGTGTAATCACTCGTGATGGGAAACCAGCAGCGCATTTCGAACATACCATAGCAATTCATCGTGGTAAGGCAGAAATCTTATCCTCATTTGAAGGAATTGAAGAAGTAGAACGACAAAATAATTAACATGGCGAAACAAACAGCTATCGAACAAGACGGAACAATTGTAGAAGCATTGAGCAATGCAATGTTCAGAGTTGAGTTAGAAAATGGGCACGAAATCACAGCCCATATCTCAGGAAAGATGCGTATGCACTACATCAAAATTCTCCCTGGAGACAAGGTGAAGGTTGAGATGAGTCCATACGACCTCTCAAAAGGAAGAATAGTGTTTAGATACAAATAAAGAAAAACATAAATATGAAAACAAGAGCATCATTAAAGAAGCGCACTGCTGACTGCAAGATCGTGCGTCGTAAGGGTCGCCTGTACGTGATTAACAAAAAGAACCCTAAATTCAAAACACGTCAGGGTTAATCCAGTTTTCGCATAATAAAAGTATAATTATATGGCAATAAGAATTGTTGGCGTAGACTTGCCTCAAAACAAGAGAGGCGAAATTGCTTTGACCTACATTTATGGTATAGGTCGTAGTAGTTCGGCTAAGATTTTAGACAAAGCCGGTATTGATAGAGACATTAAGGTTAAGGATTGGACAGACGACCAAGCTGCTAAGATTCGTGAAATCATTGGTGCAGAATTCAAGGTAGAAGGTGATCTTCGTTCAGAAATCCAACTTAACATCAAGCGTTTGATGGACATCGGTTGCTACCGTGGTATTCGTCACCGTCTCGGTCTCCCAGTTCGTGGTCAAAGTACTAAGAACAATGCACGTACTCGCAAGGGTCGCAAAAAGACTGTTGCAAATAAGAAAAAAGCTACTAAATAATAAATAGAATATGGCAAAGAAAACAGTCGTTACTAAGAAGAGAGTGGTTAAGGTTGATGCAATGGGTCAATTGCACGTACATAGCTCTTTCAATAATATCATTGTATCTTTGGCAAATAGCGAAGGTCAAATTATCTCTTGGTCATCAGCAGGTAAGATGGGCTTCCGTGGTTCAAAGAAGAACACTCCTTATGCAGCTCAAATGGCTGCACAAGATTGTGCAAAAGTGGCTTACGATCTCGGTCTTCGCAAGGTGAAAGCCTATGTAAAGGGTCCCGGTAACGGTCGCGAATCTGCTATTCGTGCATGCCATGGTGCAGGTATCGAAGTAGTTGAAATCATCGACGTAACTCCGTTGCCATTCAACGGTTGCCGTCCTCCCAAGAGAAGAAGAGTATAATCATTTAAACGTACAATTAGAATAATATGGCTAGATATACAGGTCCTAAGTCTCGTATTGCTCGTAAGTTCGGTGAGGCTATTTTTGGAGCAGATAAGGTACTTTCAAAGCGTAACTATCCTCCAGGACAACATGGTAATTCACGTCGTCGTAAGACTTCTGAATACGGTATCATGTTGGCTGAAAAGCAAAAGGCGAAATATACTTACGGCGTTTTGGAAAAGCAATTCCGCAACATGTTTGAAAAGGCTGCTTCACACAGTGGTATTACCGGTGAAGTACTTCTTCAAAGCTTGGAATGCCGTCTTGACAACGTAGTATACCGTTTGGGTATCGCTCCTACTCGTGCTGCTGCTCGTCAATTGGTTAACCACAAGCACATCACAGTGGATGGTCAAGTTGTTAATATCGCCTCTTATAGCGTAAAACCCGGTCAAATTATCGCAGTTCGTGAAAAGTCTAAGTCTTTGGAAGTAATTGCAGACTCACTCGCTGGTTTCAATCACAGCAAGTATGCTTGGATGGAATGGGACGAAGCTACAAAGTCTGGTAAGATGCTTCACAAACCCGAACGTGCAGATATTCCTGAAAACATCAAGGAACAATTGATCGTCGAGTTGTACTCTAAAAACTAATTTATAAACTGAATATATTCATGGCGATATTAGCATTTCAAAAACCCGATAAAGTGGTAATGTTGGAAAACGACTCTAAGTACGGAAAGTTCGAATTCCGTCCTTTGGAGCCAGGTTTCGGCACAACTGTCGGAAATGCGCTACGTCGCATCTTGCTCTCGTCGCTCGAAGGCTTTGCTATCAACACCATCAAAATCGATGGTGTTGAGCACGAGTTCGCTTCTGTGCCCGGAGTAATTGAGGACGTAACCAACATTATCCTCAACCTGAAGCAGGTACGCTTCAAACAGTTAGTTGAAGAATTCGAAACTGAAACAGTTAACGTCACTGTATCTAACTCTACTGAGTTTAAAGCTGGTGACCTTAACAAGTACCTTTCTGGATTTGAAGTGTTAAATCCTGAATTAGTGATTTGCCATCTCGAACCCAAAGCCACGATGCAGATAGAAATCAGCATTAACAAGGGTCGTGGTTATGTCCCCGCAGACGAAAACCGCGAGTTCTGCAAAGATGTTAATACGATTGCTATCGATTCTATTTACACTCCTATCCGTAATGTCAAGTACGCAGTTGAGCCATTCCGCGTTGAGCAAAAGACTGACTACGACATGCTCGTGCTCGAAATCACTACGGACGGTTCCATTCATCCAAAAGATGCGTTGAAGGAAGCTGCGAAGATTCTTATTTGCCACTTTATGCTCTTCTCTGATGAAAAGATTACCATCGAAGACGGTGCTAATTTGGACAATGAAGAATTCGATGAAGAAATCCTTCACATGCGTCAAAAGCTCAAGACTCGTCTTGTTGACATGAACCTCTCTGTTCGTGCTCTCAACTGTCTCAAGTCTGCAGATGTTGATACATTGGGCGATCTTGTACAGTTTAACAAGGCTGATCTTCTCAAGTTCCGCAACTTCGGTAAGAAGTCACTCGTTGAACTTGAAGAGTTGCTTGAGAGAGAAAATTTGTCGTTTGGAACTGACATTTCTAAATATAAATTAGATAAGGATTAATTAAACAATGAGACATAACAAGAAATTCAATCATTTGAGCCGTACAGCTTCTCACAGAGCAGCTATGCTTTCTAACATGGCATGTTCTTTGATCAAGCACAAAAGAATCAATACGACTCTTGCTAAGGCAAAAGCGTTGAAGAAGTACGTTGAACCACTTATCACTCGTTGCAAGGTGGATACTACAGCTTCACGTCGTGTAGTTTTCCGTTACCTCCAAGACAAGTATGTGGTAACTGAACTCTTCGGAGAAGTATCACAAAAGGTAGCTAACCGTCCCGGTGGTTACACTCGTATCATCAAGACTGGTTTCCGTCCTAGCGATGGTTCAGAAATGTGCTTCATCGAATTGGTAGACTACAACGAAAACATGGCTAAGACTGAGAAGAAAGCACCTCGTACTCGCCGTTCAGGCAAGAAGAGTGCTACTCCAGTTGCAGAAGCTCCTGCTACAGAAGTTGCAGCAGAAGAAACAGCAGCAGAGTAATATTCTCAATCGCAATATGTTTCAAGATGGGTGTGCCCTATATGGCACACCCTCTTTGTTTTTGTTGCCTGCCGTCCATTTTGTATTATCTGTGCCTATTAATATCTTTTCCCCTTTTGTACAATAAGTCAAAGAGCGCTGTCAATCTTTTGTTTGATTATATGGAGTGAATTGTATAGTGCGTGGCTTCATCACACTTGATGATCTTTCCATACATATCCTTATGATCATTTTACGCACGCTTGCGTGTTGTGGATTGACAATGCAAAGATACTATCGCCATAAGAACGCCCTTCATCTTTAGCGTAGATGAGGGCTTGAAAAATGTCCTCGAAAAACTCTTAATATGCCCTTATTTATTATAAGTCCGAAAGGTCATAGTTTTTTTATTTTATTTTTTGAAGGCGTAAAAAAACTGATGAAAAGCAAAGGCTCGTCAGTTCTTTTTAGACAATAAAAAAGCCCCCGATAAAGGACGAGGGCAACCTAATGTCTTCACAACTTACATTTTGATTTCACTAAAAAAACAACAGATGTTTCTACCTATGCAAAAGTACTAATTTGAAAGCAATTCACAACAGATCATGGGAGCGACAATATTTACACAATGAGATTTATATAAAAAAATTGGTGTCTCTCCGAAGCCTGCAAACTATAAATAGTTCCGACATGTGAACAGCGCACCAATTTTTCACTGCAAATCTACAAACAAAAAACTAAACGTGCAATACTATGGGGGAAAAATGAAAAATTTAACGATTATAAAGCATTCGTTGAGAAATTTGAGCCAAAACGAACCACTGACGACTGCGCCTACCACCAGCTGTCTACGACGCAGTGCTGAAATATGTCCTCGACAACTACCCGGTGCCACAGGGGGCACGTATCATGCGACCATTCCGCCCTGCTGGAGACTACCAAGCCGAAGGCTATACAGGGACCTGTATCGTCATAGACAACCCGCCTTTCTCAATCTTGGGATGTTTCTACCTATGCAAAAGTACTAATTTGAAAGCAATTCGCAACTCAATAAATTAGCATATAAAAGGCGAAGTTATTTAGGGGAGGGTAAAGATTTGAATGACCCTAAAGATGTAAATAATATAAAAAAGAAGGAAGAAAGAGGCGTTGTTTGCTATCACATTTATACCTTCAAATTTAGAGGTAATGAATGGATTATAAAATTTGAAGAACACAAAAAAGGATTTGAACAAGCCTATGCGATACAAAAAAAAGTCTTGAAGCGGCTGTCCTTAACAACCATCATCACAATACGTGACTGCCCCAAGACTCCGCAAATCTACATACAAAAAACTAAACGTGCAATACTATGGGCAAAAAAACGAAAAATTTAACGATTATAAAGCATTCGTTGAGAAAATTGAGCCCAAACGCACCACGGACGACTGCTATACACCACCGGCGATGTTTCTACCTATGCAAAAGTACTAATTTGAAAGCAATTCACAATAGAATTTTTCCTAAAGTGTAACATGATTGAAAAAAAGTAAGACCTTTTTTAAATTTCGCGACGGCTAGTTTAAAAAAGGTCTAATGTTTTTTGAAAAAGGTCTAGGGTTGTGAAATCATAGGGCGAGGTGGGGTGGCGAAGGGAAGATATGCTTCCCTCGGAATGGGTCAAAACGTCCACTTCAGGGCGAGGGTGGGGATGGCATAGAAGCGGTTGTTTGTGCCGGTGGTGGGCCAGACGAGGTTGTTGGATATTCTTAACTCGCTGCCTACGCTCAGGTTGAACTGGTCGTCGATACGTTTCAGGGCATTGAGGTTTACCCAAAATTGGGGTTCGCTGCTCAGGACGAGTGAACCATTCACGCGCTTGTCCTGCCACAAGTCTGCGTAGCCAATAAAGGAACATAACCCTTTGGCGAAATGTACGCCCCACACGGTGGTGAGTTGCCACGAATGGCGGTTGCCTTTGGCCTGTCTGGCCATATATTTATAGAGCAATTGCACGGAGAATGTGCGGGTGAAGTCGCTATTTGCCCAATTCCAAGCGGCTCCACCGAGGTAGGCGTCGTCGTATCCTCCAGCATCGGCGGATAGTCCGCCGTTGTATTCGATATGGACGGCGAAGGGGGCTTTCCAGAACTGCAACTCACGGGCGATTTCTGCATAACCACTCTTCACAGTCCTATCGCCAAACTCCCCCTCGGCAAAGAAAAAGGTGCTGCCCCATTTGTCGGGGGTGAAATTTTCGATGGTGGCCACCCAATGTGGACGATTAGAGAGCTGCTGACCATAGATAGCTCCACCAAAGTCGTAGTGTACTTGGATGTTCAACTGTGCCAAAACGGGCAGGGTGCAGAGTGCCAGTATGATGGAAAGGATAAACTTTTTCATAATGGTATCGTTGTATTTACGGAGTTTTAGTAGTAAGTATATGACCAAAATATCCGCAGCAGTGCTGTGCGGATAGTGGTGTTTTCGGGGGTGTGGTAGATAAGTTTTACCGGTGTGGGTTATGTGTAGTATTTCGTAGTTTTATAGTATTCCCGGGGTAATATAAATGCAAATTTTTCTGCGTGAAATGCCAAAAATCTCCCATTTCATCGGAAAATCAGCTATTGTTTTCGCTTTCTGCCTTCTTGCCTCTCGGGTGTGCCTTGGCATAGATGTCTTTCAATTCGGCAAAGGTGGTGTGGGTGTAGATTTCGGTAGTTTTCAGACTCTCGTGGCCGAGTAATTCCTGCACTGCACGGAGATCTGCCCCATTGTTGAGCATCGTGGTGGCAAAGGTGTGGCGCAGGATGTGTGGTGAACGGTGCTTCTGCTGTGTGACGAGTGAGAGGTAGCCAGTTACAATTTTATGTACGTCTGCCTCTGTCACCCTTCCCCCAGACTTTGTTACAAAAAATGCCCTATTCATCGCATTTTTTTCAGCATTTGGCAGTCGCATCTGTGCTGTACGTGCTGCGAGATATGCTGTCAGTTCATGTTTCAACTCTTCGCCAAAGGGGACGATACGTTGCTTGTTGCGTTTGCCTGTTACCTTGATTTCACCAGCAGACAGCGCGACATCCTCTACGTTCAGTCCGATGAGCTCGGCCCGACGTATGCCTGTGCTGTAAAAGGTCAGGATGATCAATCTGTCGCGCATGCCCTCGAAAGTGTCGGGGAATTTCGTGTGATCCAGGAGTTGGTCGATTTCTTCCTGGCGTAGGAAGTAGGGCAGGGGTTTGTCTTCTTTCGGATTCTTGACCAATCGTGCTACATTCTTTTCCACTTCGCCCATCATCAGCAAATATTTGAAAAAGGAGCGTGCTGAACTCAATCTGCGCTTGATGCTGCGCGCACCGATATTGCCTTCGCGAGTCGCCACCACCCATCGTCTGATCAAGTCGGCGTCTACGTCCTGCCAAGTCAAAGATTCGTCGATGGAATGGAGGAATTTTGCAAAATCAGTCAAGTCTCCCTCGTACGCTGTCAGCGTGAGTGGAGAGTAGCCCTTGTCCGCCTTGAGATAGGTCAGAAAGCGTTGCAGGGTCGCTTGATTTTGTTCAATTGTGGTCATCTGTGATGCGTCGCTTTATACCGTTGGCGCGTTTTGCACCTATGGTCTGGCGTACATTATAAAATATTATTCTTCGAAATTTTCACAAAAATACAAAAATATTCCATACCTTTGTAAGGTTGTCCAATGGATATGCTCAATTGTAGTCAAGTTCTCGGCAAAACGGTAGGCGAAAGACGAGATGTCCGTTGCATTTAGAAGAATAACTTAAACCCTATAAACATAACAATTCCTTTATGATTCGCAAATCTTTCTATGCCGCCATCTTAGCGTTTGGCTTTTTCGGTTTGTCTGCGGTAGCTAATGCTCAGCAAACCCATTATGACGTAGTTCCTTTGCCCAATCAAATCGTCCAGAAACAGGGTGCAGCATTTACCCTGAATGCTAAAACTCAAATCTGCTATCAAAAGGGTGATGTCAACCTGAAGCGTGAGGCACAATTCTTGGCCGATTACGTGAAGCAGACAACAGGCCTTTCTCTCAAACTTACCACAAAAGTGGGCGAGGGTAATCAAATTCTGTTGCAGATCAACGATAAAATTGCCAATGCCGAGGGCTACAGCTTCAAAGTCTGTGATAAGGGTGCTTTGATTCAAGGTAAAACTCCCGCTGGCGTGTTCTATGGTGTACAGACTTTGCGCAAAGTTTTGGCTGGTGCGAACAAGAGTAAAGTACTCTCTGCCGTAGAAATCAACGATGCGCCAAGATTTTCGTACCGTGGTGCGCATCTGGACGTTTCTCGCCACTTTATTACCGCTGACTCTGTGCGCCGATTCATTGATATGCTGGCATTGCACAATATCAACCGTTTGCACTGGCACTTGACCGACGACCAAGGCTGGCGTGTAGAAATCAAGAAGTATCCCAAATTGGTGAAAGTGGGTTCGTATCGTCCCGAGACAGTCATTGGTCACAATACCGAAAACTATGATGGTACGCCACACCAAGGCTATTATACACAAAAGGAAATACGTGCTATCGTCAAGTATGCACAAGAACGCCACATTACCATCGTGCCCGAAATCGATATGCCCGGTCACATGCAAGCCGCACTGGCTGCTTATCCCGAACTCGGTTGTACAGGTGGCCCATACGAAGTGTGGAAGATGTGGGGCGTATCTGATGACGTACTCTGCGCCGGCAACGACAAAGTCCTCCAATTCATCGACGATGTGCTCAACGAAATCGTAGAACTCTTCCCCTCGGAATACATCCACGTGGGCGGCGACGAATGTCCAAAAGTGAGATGGAAAGTTTGTCCCAAGTGCCAAGCACGTATCAAGCACGAAAAATTGGAGGCCGACCACAAGCACACTGCCGAAGAACGCTTACAAAGTTATATTATCCGCCACGCAGGTCGACACCTCGCTACTTTAGGCAGAAAGATGATCGGCTGGGATGAAATCCTCGAAGGCGGTTTGGCACCAGGTGCTACAGTGATGTCATGGCGCGGCGAGGCTGGTGGCGTGGAAGCTGCTAAGCAAGGTCACGACGTTGTGATGACACCAAATACCTACCTCTATTTCGACTACTATCAAAGTGCTGATATCAAAAACGAACCTATCGCTATCGGTGGATGCTTGCCTTTGGCACTCGTCTATTCATATAATCCTATGCCCAAGTCGCTCACTGCAGAGCAGGCTAAACACATCGTGGGTGTACAGGCTAACCTGTGGACAGAATATATCCCCAACTATCGCCAGGTAGAATATATGGAGTTGCCCCGTATGGCAGCATTGAGCGAAATCCAATGGACAGCACAAGAAAAGCGCGACTACGAAGCATTCCGTCAACGCTTGCCCCGTTTCATCCAATTGTACGATCTGCAGGGTTACAACTATGCAAAGCATGTGTTTGATGCTGAAGCAGAATACGTGTCTTCGCCAGAAAAGGGCGGAATCATCGCAAAAATGAGCACTATCGATGGCGCAGAAATCCGTTATACTTTGGATGGTAGCGAACCTACTGCATCTTCTGCATGCTATGGTGATGGTGTGTTGATTAACAAAACTGCTACGTTCAAGGCTGCTGCGTTCCGTCCAAGCGGTAAAACGCGCACGCTGACTGAGAACTTCAATTTCAACAAGGCTACAGGTTGCAAGGTGACCTTGCTCCAGCCCTCGCACAACCAATATACATACGGCGGTGCCAAGATGCTGACCGATGGTATGTGGGGTGAAACCAACAACTATAACACAGGTCGCTGGATTGCCTTCAGTGGTACAGACCTGGAAGCAGTGGTGGATTTCGGACAACCCAAAGAAATCTCGCAGGTGGGCTTCAATGTGACTATTCTCAAGAGCAACTGGGTGATGGATGCGCGCGGCGTGGAAATCAGCGTGTCGGACGATGGCGTGAACTACCGCACCGTGGTGAAGAAAGACATCCCCGAAATGAAGGAAAGCGATCCTGATGAAATCTACGAGCACCGCTACAATTTCCCCGCTGAAACCGTGCGTTTCGTCAAGGTGAAGGCACTCTCAGAGCACGTATTGCCCAAATGGCACGGCGCAAAGGGTAACGTAGGTTTCCTCTTCGTTGACGAGTTGATTATAAACTAACAATAGAGCTGGGAGCAAAATCCCCGCGGTGAATATTCAAACCTCCATCAGCACACATCGTTGTTGATGGAGGTCTTTCTTTTGTTCTGGCCATTTGGCATATTCTCCTAAAAAGTAATTTGTTTTACGATGAAATGGGAAAAAGTGCTCTGTTTTAAATAAAAAAAGTAATTTTGCTCTGTAATATTGTTAAAATGATAAAAGAATAGTATTATGAGATTTTGGTTATTTCTATTTTTATCGTTAAGTATAGCATTTACATCTTGCGAAGATACGATTTATATTGAGGAAAGTGTCGAAGCAGCAGACGCAGCGACACTAAAGGACTTCACCTTTCTTTCCAGCAATAACAGTCTGCAATTGGTGTCTGATGTGGCGTGCGAGGTCATAGGCGATAGTGTGATTGCATGTCATATTCCGCAAATTGTAGAAAACAAAACGCTTGTGCCTACTTTTAGCGTTGGAACAGGCCGTTTGATGCATAATGGCGTCGAAGTCGTGAGTGGCGTGACAGCATTGGATTGCTCTGAACCTGTGGTATTGCAGTTGCAGGCGGAGAATGTACAGAAAACGTATGTTCTGCGTGTGACCTGCTTCACAGGACTACCTATCATTTATATCAACACTAATGGCCGAGCACCAGTGGAATCCAAGGACGACTATCTGTCCGGAACTTTCCGCATCGTTGAAGATATCGTGACACGCGGCGCTGGCGATGTGTTTGAGGATAGTGTGAAGATCAAAGGACGTGGCAATTCGACTTGGTTGATGCCCAAACGCCCCTATAAGTTGAAGTTTGATAAAAAAGTGTCTTTGCTCGGTGAACCTGCAGATAAGGAGTGGGTGCTGCTGGCCAACTATGTGGACAAGACATTCGTGCGCAACAAGACGGCCTTTGATATGGGACGCATGAGCAAACTGGAATACACCAATCGTTCGCACTTCGTGGAGTTAGTGCTCAATGGTGAATACTGTGGCACCTATCAATTGGCAGAGCAGATCAAGGTCGGTGCTGACAGAGTCAATGTCGGCGATGACGGCTATTTGCTTGAAGTGGATGCCAAGGCGGATAGTACGGACGTTACCTTCATCGTGAAGCGTGTCGGTCAACCAATCAACATAAAGAGCCCCGAAGTCGAGGTCGGCGATTCTGCCTACAATTATGTGGTGGACTATCTGAATACCGTCGAGCGGGTATTGTTCTCCGATGACTTTAAGGATCCGTCTAAGGGATATACCAAATATATAGATGTGGCTTCGTTTGTAGATTGGTATCTGATTAACGAAATCACCAAGAACAATGATGCGTGCTTCTTCTCTAGCTGCTATATGCACCTAGCTAGAGGTGGTAAGCTCAAAATGGGCCCATTGTGGGATTATGATATCGCTTTTGGCAATACGATTGAGAATGGATGTGAGTCGCCCGAAGGTTTTTGGATCAAAAACGTATTGTGGTTTGACCGTCTCTTCCAGGATCCCAATTTTGTGAAAGAAGTGAAGCACCGTTTCGCTTATTTCTATGATAATAGGGATCAGATTTATCAAAATATCAATGACAACGCCAGCTATCTGAAGCACTCTGCGGCAGAGAATAATAATAAGTGGGGTACGTTGTATAATTACGTTTGGCCCAATAGTACGATTGCAGGTTCCTATGAAAACGAAGTGCAGATCATGAAGAATTGGCTTGAAGCGAGATTCCAATGGCTGAACGCGCAGTATTCGGCAATGTGATGAGGCTGTTTGATGCAGTGAAAAGTATGTGAAGTGTTCTGTGTCTGTTGAGATAGAATAAGGCGTAGAGGTGAACATTTAGCGTATGGCAACTTTTATAAGACGTCACTTCTGAGCGATAGAACGAATTTCCAGCTTTGTTCATTCGTACAGATTAGGCAAATAAAAAATAAGCCGTTGAGTCGTAGCTCAGCGGCTTATTTGTATAATATTTCTGTTGATTACATTTGCTTGAGATAGTTCCAAACTTTCAAGTCAGAAACAGTACTGTTGAATTGTCCTGCATTGCGAAGTGGGAATACCAAAGTGCGTTGATAGTAAATCTTATCGCCATCGGTATTGTAGAGCTCTACATTCTTCATATTGGGATCTGAGATGTAGTTGGCCTTTCTGTAATCGTTGATCACGTAGAGAGGCTTCACGCCAAGCTCTTCCTTGAGTTTGCCGTCTACATAGAGGCGAGTCATTTTGTTGTTGCCCTGAATAGTGATATTGACAGTTTGTCCATCAGGAATACGATAGTTGAATGTGTTCAGGTAGCCATCGCGTTCGAAACCAAGCTTGCCTTCTCTGGGGTCAGAGATGTAGAACTTAGTGTGAGCAGAACTGAAGAGTACAGTGCCCTTGTTTTCCTTTGCACCTTTCACTTGGAACGATACGGTGTAGTCGTAGCCGATTTCTTCGTAGGGCAGTTTGTCGCCAGGCTTCACTGCTGCCATCTCTGCGACGAGGCTTTGCTTCGCACCAATACGGCCCAACCAGTTCACGCCGGGGCCTTCGCTCAATGCCCAGCGCTTAGCATCCCATTCGTTGTAGGGGAGTTTGGTCTTGCTGGCTGTCCAGCACTTCACGGCGATCGTTTGGAGCGCAGGGTAGGTGCGGTGATGCACGTCGTATGTAGAGATACCGTTGCCGTGGTGGTCATTCCACACTGCAAACATACCGCCGAGGATGTCGGGATCGCCTTCTTCAAACTGTACGCCGCCGATGTTGGCTGGAGTCCAGTGACTATAGAGGTAGTTGCAGTTGAGGTAGTCGTAGTAGTAGCCGGCAGCTGGCACGATATATACGAGGCCGTCAGGGATAGATACGAGCTTGTAGCCCTGTTCCTTCATATCCTTGGGTTGAGCATAGGGGTTGTGCCAAATGTTCATGATGACATTCTCGCTCTTCACGGGTGTTTCGCCCTTGGCATGTGTCAACGCACCCCATACCATAGCTTGCTTGCCGAAGCTTTCTACAAACTTGATGTAGTGGTCGGTGAATTCGCGGAATTTTTCCACCACCTTCTTATCGCGATTGCTATATTCGTCGGTACCAATATTCACGCGCTTGCCACGGAATACAGGATTCTTGCCTTCGAGATATTCGCGGAATACGCTATCGATGAAGGGGTAAGTTTCTGGGTGGAACATATCAAGGTGGTCCATGCCGTATTCCTTGCTACCGAGTTGAGGCTTGTAGTGTACGAATGCCAAGCTGTGTGCTGGTACGTCGATTTCGGGGATCACTTCAACGTAGTTGTTTTCGCCCAAGATTTGAAGGTCGATAAATTCCTTCTTGGTGTAGTGGCCATCCTTGGCAGTCAAACCAGGGTGCTGTGTGCTCTCGAGACGGAATGCCGAGGGAGTTTTGTCCCAATCGCCGCCAAAGAATTGACGGAAACCGTTGTCGTTGAGGTGCACCTGGAGTGCATTCATTTTATAGTAAGCCATTGCCTTTACCAAGTCGTTCAGATAGTCGATAGGCATAAACTTACGCGCTACGTCAATCATAAAACCGCGCAATTCGTACACGGGTACGTCCACGGTTTCGCCCTTAGGCAATGCGGCGTATTGTTCGGAGAGTTGGAGCAATGTACGTGTTGCCCAGAACGCACCCTGAGCAGTTGCTGCAGTCACGGTGATGTGATTGCCGATGTTGAGGCGGTAGCCCTCTTTGCCTAATTCCTTGTCATTCTTCTTCAGTACAAAAAGCACATCGCCGGCCTTTGGCGCGCCTTTCTTCACTGTGAGTGCCTTGCCAAACATGGTCTTGTAGTCAGTCGCGTAGGCATTTGCCACGCGGGTCAACTCTTTGTCGCCGCCACTGACGCGCAATACGCCCGAGAGTTCTACACTGCCCTCTGCGCCTGTCCATGTTTGCAATTCAGGAATGACGAAAGGCTGCGGATTGATTTCTGCTGAGAGCGCACTTGTAGTAAAGAGCAAACAAGCACTGAGCACCCAGCGTCCAATTCTTTGTAAGTTCTTTTTCATGATGTATGATTTTAAAATTTAGGGTTATCTTTTGGGGACTACCTATTGTTCCAGTTTTTTCAGGAACTCGATATTTGCCTTTTCATACTTGTTGAGGCGACTTGCGGGTATTTCGTCGTAGATAGGTTTGTACCATCTTTGCGTATTGAAATAGGCGCGCAGGTTTTTGTCCTTGAACTTGCGTCCATGACGTGCGTAGATGGAGTTGCGCAGGACTCTCAATTGCCCCTTGTCCATACCATAGATGTCGTCGTAGTTGGCATAGCGTACGGATAGCCAGTCGTATTGTGTGCCATATACTGGTCCCGACTTGGTGACTGTACGACTTTGTTTGGGGATAGAGGGTACGTCGTAGCGTTGGGCTTTTGTTTCCTGTGAAAAGAGGAGAGCAAAGACTGCTAATGAGATGTACAAAAGTCTTTTCATGATGTAATATGATTAAGGTTTGTTGCGAAAGCTATTTTCTTTTGCAAATATACTGATTTTTTGCAGATAATAGCCTGTTTGGCATACATTCTTGAAAATATCTGTGCAGATGTGGGTGTATTGCAAACGAAATTCGGCTCGCAACTACTTGTCGTAGGAGCGAGCCGAATTATTTCTTTCGCACGATGGCGACTGGCGTTCATTTAGTCTTCTTGTGAGCGAAGTTGTTGAACGTAAGCAGCACGTTCGCGAGCCAAACGCTTCAATACAGAAGGTTTGTCGAATTGTTGACGTGCACGGAGTTCTTTAACAACACCAGTTCTTTCGAATTTTCTCTTGAATTTCTTGAGGGCGCGTTCGATGTTTTCGCCTTCTTTTACAGGTACTACAATCATTTTGAGATTTGTTTATTATTATTTTGTTACTTTTATTTCATTCTTCTTGCGGAGTGCAAAATTAGGCAATTATTTTATAAGCAACAAGTTTTACCCTCTTTTTTTCTCTTTTTGATGCATTTTCTATGTTTTTGTTGCTCGTTTTGGGGTCTTGGCGAGCGGTGTTTGGGATGAATAAACTTTGCCCTATATATAATATGGTGTATTGAAGTAATGATTTCTGCCCTTTTTTGAAGTCGGCATTTTGTACTCCGTTAAAGCCAATTTTCACGATCCTAGGCCTCGTTCAAAAAAGGTCTAATCTTTTTTTAACGAGGCGTCGCGAAATTTAAAAAAGGTTGGGACTTTTTTTGCGCCTCATTTAGCGCTGATTTTATGGGTCCGATGGTCTGTCTGAAAAAAACTCGGCTTTGGAAAAAATAAATAGTGGGACGAATTTGTGAGATGGGCTCAAAATGTGACATAATGAGGCGAAATGTGGCAAAAAGGTACAATTATTTAGTAAAAATGTGATGATTGGGTGCCAAAATTAAAAGTTTTGAGTATATTTGCCGAATAAATCATAGTGCGCCTAATTCATTTTGGTGCCGGATGTGTTACAATATTATTGAATTATGAGAAATTTTCGTCAGCAGTTGGTAGCAGTATTATTGCTTCTGCCTCTGTTTGCATGGGCTGACTCGATGTTGGTTGTAAATATGACCGACGGTAGCCGTCGTACCTTTGTGCTGTCGGATCAGCCAAAGGTGGAATTTGTGGATCAGGATATGGTGATCACTTCCTCTGCGGCTTCGGCAACTATTGAGCGCAGCAATGTCAGTGGCTTTACTTTCGAAGAAGTTCCCGTAGGTATCGAAAATACGGTGACTGCTTCAGATTTTAGTATATCTTTGTTGAATGGCAAGGTGTCAGTGAGCGGTTGCTCGGGCCGTGTAGTCGTGGTGGCGATGAGTGGAGCTGTGGTGCGCCAGGCAGACTGTGACGCCAGTGGCCGTTGTGAAATTTCACTTTCAGGTATTCCCGCGGGAACTTACCTGGTTCAAAATTCTGTACAAACCCTAAAAATATTTATAAGATGAGGAAAATTTTACTCCTTTTGGCGATGATTTTTTCTATCGCTTTGAATGCACAAGAGCAAGTGCCATTTGTGAAGAAAGCAGTGCCAGCACAAACTGCTGCGCCAAAGCTTTTGCCAGCTTCTGGTGACTTTGAAATGACTTACTGCCCTGGTGCTGTATATTATGAAGCAAGTACGCCTTGCAACTACTACATGATCCTTTCATCCTTCGATGCAAAGTTTGATGCAAGTTCTGGTGCGGTGACTCCCGTTGAGGCTACAAATGGTTGGGTCGTAGCTTTGGACTTCTATGCAGACCCTACGTCTCCCATTGCACTCCCTGCAGGTACTTATAAGTCAAGCCTGGATGCAGAAAACATCACTTTCAACCCAGACTACTCGGCCCTCTATTACTACGAAGGCGAGAATGTGGATATGGTAGACTTGTCGGGTGACGTTGAAGTATCTTATGCTGAAGACGGCGACTTGGTAGTGAAGTTTAAGGGTACTTATCGTAAGAATACTTATACCTTCACTTACAAGGGACAACCTACTTACAAGCGCAAGAGCACGGTGAACAGCCCCTATCCTTTGATCGGTAAGGATTTGGACTTGAACTTTACCGGCGCGCTGGGATGCTATATGGGCGACTTGTTCCAAAGCAAGACTGGTAATATTGCGTTGAACCTCTACGACTGCGAATTCGACAGAGAAACCGGCGCACACACTGGTGTAGGTCACTGCTTGCAGATCAACCTCTTCAATACTTTGTTTGGTGATTTCAAGGAAGCTCACGTTAAGCCTGGTACTTACAAGGTGGCTAAGAACTTCCAACGCTGGACTTACTATCCCGGTACTGTGGTAGACTATATGGGTACTACTATCGTAATGGGTTCTTTCGTGCAACAACGTTTCGAAACAATGGATATTGCTGTCTGCTACATCGCAGATGGTACAGTCGAAGTGTCAATAGACGAAGATAGCGTATATACTGTGGTTGTAGACTTGCGTACAGATGACGACTACACAGTGAAGGGTACTTACAAGGGTAGAATCAACCTTATTGACAACTCGGTGGATACCCCAGAAGGCGCAATCATTTCTACGTTGACACAAGACTATGAATTGGACCTCAATCAAATCCCAAGAGCACGCTTGTGGAAGGACGAAGATATCATGGGTTATGGTAGATTCTACCTGGATATCGGTTCGCCTTCAGGACTCGACCAGGAAATCGTAGACAACGGCGGTGATATCTTCCGTCTGAACTTCATCACAGAACTGGGTGCAGCTGCACCTCCTTCAGGTACTTATTCTATCATGGAAGAAAACTGGGACTACTACATTGGTCTCTTCAAATCAATGAAGGGTTATTTCCACAATGGCGGTGACCTGACAGGTACGCGCTGGTATCACTTCGCTGAAGGTCGCTATCTGGTAGCCGATGGTTTGGCTCCTGCATACGCTGGTTCGTTCGACTACAAGTGGGTGGAAGGTGATACCTACGCCGTAGACATCAACGTGTTCGATGACGCTGGTTACAATATTACAGGTAAATGGTCTGGCCAAGTGTTGCCACAATTTGAATTGCCTGCTGGTATCGGTAGCCTTGAACAAACACCTACTTACACTTATCTCGACAAAGAAACATTGCTCCTGGGCTTTGTGAAACCTGCAGACCAAGTGAACGTATATGATATGAGCGGTAAGAAGGTGTGGTCTAAATTGGGTGCTACAAAAGTTTCTCTGAAAGATATGCCAAAGGGCGTGTACGTAGTGAAAGTGGGCACATGTGAACCAATTAAGATGATCAAACGATGAAAATGAAAAAAATATTAACATTGGCTTTCTCTTTTGCCGCGTTGACAATGTCAGCGCAGCAAAAAGAGGAAATCATGTCGGTATATACGACAGATGGCGTCAAGGTGGATTATCGCGTTTCTGAAGTAGAAAAGGTAGAATTCACTACCATCGAACTTGAAGAACTGGCAAAGCAGTGCGAAATCGGTAATACAATTTACGATATCAATACTGTGCGCGAGGTGAAGTCTGATGGCGGTACAACCTACAACCTCTTTGGTGATGACGCATCAACGCCATTGCTCTCTATCACTTTGCCTGATGGTGGTTTGGGCGTGCAATATACGCTCGGTACAGCCGCTGCTGAAGAAGTGCGCCTTAAGATTAACGGAAATACTACCGTAAAAGATGCAAAAGGTTCGCTCCGCATCAATAAAGATAAGACAGGAAATACGCTGACCATAAGTCTTGAGGCTTATTATAGCGGTGGCCGTTTGCGTGCTGCCTATCGTGGTACATTCTCTGCAGGATATACTGCGACCAACCGCTTTACTATTATCCCTGGCGCAGGCGATATTTATACGAACAAAGTAGGTACTGTTTTTGCCAAGGTAGATGCTGAGACAGGTACCAGAACTTTCGCCTTTGGCCCCGTTGAATCAGACAAAGTTATCGATATGCACAATGGCGAATATGCCGTGCTGTTCTCTTTGTCCAATAGCAAATTCAATTCAGGTAAGGTGGATTTGGCACAGAATCCCGAAAGCTATACCTTGACTATTATTAACTATATAGACGAAACTGAGATCAAGGCTGACGCGAGTACTACTGGTTATATTACAGCCTACTCAGATCCCTCGGTAGGTGAGAATGGTGTGTATTTCACCTACAATATTACACTCGCTGACGGAACTATCTTGACCGGTGACTACTATGGTGAAACTAAGATGGTGGACAATTTCGACGAAATGATGCTGACACAAAGTGTGGGTAATTCATTTACCGTATCTAATGCGTATGCTGAAGTGATAAGTAAGGTGGATATTACCGAAATGCAAGTGAAGGAAAGCGGTGGTTATACTTATTTCTACTTCATGAGCGAAGGTAATAAATCGCCAAACGATGCGATGATCACACCAATGATAAAATTGCGTAGTACCTTGATCGGTACAGGCGCAATCAATCTGGCGCAAACTGAACCCTACACTTGGGAAGTCAAGTATAAGGAAATTCAACACTCGTCGGCAGATAATGACTATATGAACAAGACACAACAAGGTGAACTGAACGTGTCGAAGCAAGGTGATGTATATAATGTGCAACTGAACTTGCTGGATTCATATACTACCCCTTGGAGCTCTTCGCCAAGCGGCTCGATGAAGACACTAAGTATTTCCTATGCTGGAAAGGGAACTGCTTACACAGGTAAATAACTTGAATAAAAACTACGACCTATGGGATAGTAAAATACACACACCGGTTGCACCGCATCCTGCGGAGTGGTCGGTGTGCGGACTTTAACATAGGGTAAATACAAATTAATAATATATTAAAACAACAAAGCTATGTTGAAACAAAAACTTATGTTGGTGATGTTCATCCTGACAGTGGGCGTCTCAACAATGTTGGCGGATGGTTACCGCAGCGTCTTGGTTTCGCTGAAAAGCGGAGATGTGGCGCAAATCAACTTGAGCGAAGGCATGACCACCACATTCAGTGGAACGTCAGTAACCTTCCGTTCAGAGAATTTCAGAGTGTCATACGCTTCAAGCGAATTGATTGGTTTTACCTTTGATGAAAGTGTTGGCATCGACGGCGTGAATAAAGATGCTGAGGGTATGCAATGGCAAGATGGTACTTTGGTATTTTCAAAGTTGCCTGAAGGTGCTAATGTGCAAGTCTTCGGTGCTGATGGCCGTTGCCTGATTTCAGAAAAGGCAAATGGTGGCACCTATACATTGCACTTGAACCGCTTAGGTGCAGGCAACTATGTCGTGAAAGTTAACGGAATGTCGCACAAAATCACTTTAGGCAAATGAAAACGATGATGAAATATATTCTCTCGCTGATCCTCTTCCTGTCAGCATCAGTGAGCCAAGCCTATGTATGCGACCGTTTGGACATCATGGGTAGCAACGGATTGATTCAATCCTTTATGGTAGACGATATCAATAAGTTTACCTACTTGAAGGATGATCCTGCATCAGATGTATATACTACACTTCACATCGAGTTGGTGACTGGGGCAACTTACGATTTCTCTATGGCAGAAATTGCTTCGATCATGTATCAGGGTGTGAGCAGTGATTATTTGGAAATCAAATGTGAAAGTGATCCCCACGCACCTATCGTGATGCTGGACTGTATCAACAACGATCATTTGATGGGCGCGGATAAACCACTGAACTGGACGGGCGATAAGCCCAACGGCAAGCCTCACTTTGATGTACGCACAGAGCCAGGCTACGTTCACGAATTGGAAATTGTCGGTCAACTCACTGGCAATGTCTACAGCGATATCGAAGGTTTCGTATTCTTGGATGTAAAGGAAAACAACTTGCTCGGTATCGATGCCTGGGCGTTCTATATGCCCAACGAACCCGTTGTGATCCGCAGCACATCAATGGAATTGAATACTTATCTCGGTTGCGATTTCTTGGGCAAGTACACAGGTTATGAATATACTGCAGCAAATGGTTTGATTGATCGCGACAATATTCCTCCTTTGAGCATGGAACTCAAGGCGAATGGTACATGCCACATCAAGTCTGACGATGCGATGAAGTATAACTTTGTTGACGTGTTCGAATACAAGCAAGGCAGCAACGGATTTACTCACTACGTAGAGCCTAAAGAAGATGACGAAGAAGGTGCAGACCTCGAACTCCGCGACCAACCCACTTATGGTGTGAACGGTACTTTCCTTGTGAACGACTATATCGTCATCTCAATCCACGACTACAACCAAGACAGACACGAAAATACCCGCATTTATGTGACTGGCAAGAAACCTTTCACCTATATCGGCGCATTCCGCACTGGCGATGCTTACAAGGGCCTGTTGGAAATGAAAGATCAGGATACTGGCGAGTTGACACACGTATGGATGGACAACTATGGCTACATCTCAAAGGTAGCAACTTTGACATTCAAGAAGGGTACAAGCATCGGCGAAACATCTGAAGCTATGATCGCAGTAGATGGACAGACTATTGCAAAGTATACTTACGTTTCAGGCAATGAAGAACCTACTATTACAATGCAAGGTAAGGAAGCAGGTTATTACTTGCCAAAGGGTAGTGAAGCCGGTTCTATCTATTTTGACGGCTTCGGTACAGTGGAAATCGATGGCAAGGAATATTCTTACGTGATGGAAAGTGGTGTGGCTACTGTTGACTATAATGGTCAGCAACGTGTGTTTATCCTCGATATGAATGCGATGACTTACACCGAACAAGTGGTAGATAAATGGGAAGGTCCATCGAAGTATATCAATGAAAAGGTGCTCGGTTGCTTCGAAGGTGGTTCTGAAGTAGCTAAGCAAAAGGTTTACCTCTACATGGATCAAAACTTGATGGGTAAGGAAAAACCTGGTTACGCTGCACTCGATATCCAAATCTATGGCGATACTAAGTATTATTCAGCTGTGGCTGACTGCCAAAAGTATATCTACAATGCTAAGGATAATACTATCACCTTGACTACAATATTGGCTGGTACTGGCCACAGAGGAACAAACCGTATGACCTTCGTCTTCCAACTTTCTGCTGACAAGCAAAAGGCATGGCTGAAGGACACTGGCGCAGGCCAACGCATCTATTCGACATCTGATAATAGCTACGTAGTGCTCGACCAAGCTAATGCTCTCGTTGCTCCTGAAGTGAAACTGCCTGAATTGGCCGACGTCTACACTGCAACATACAACGGCACATCTGGCGAAACTCAAATCAAGGTGGCTGGTAAACTGTTGATCGATCAAGATGCTAACGGCGGCAAGAAGGCAGGCTACGCTACACTGATCTGTAGCGCAGAAGGCAAGGATTTGATCAATTCATGCGTGCCCTACGTTCTCGGCGAAACCAAACTCACCCTCAAGGGCGTGAAGGTAGGCGACGGCAATGGTGGAACAAAGACTACCGACGTCGTATTCACCGTGACAGAAGATGGCCGTATCCTCGGTCGCGAGACCTACTACGGTGTGACTGGTGGCATGAACGTAGACTTGACTACAGCAAGCCTCGTGCCAGAAATCGCAGATGCTCAATTGGCTAAGAAGTACACCGGTGACTTCTATCTGGGCGCTAGTGGTTATGAAGCAGAAGTGCCTTCGATCGTAGGTACACTCTATATCGACAGCACAGCAGAAGGTATCTTGCAAGCAGGTTATGCAACTCTTGATCTCCGTCTCAACGGCGCGAAGTTTATGTCTGCATCTGCTCCTTACGAACTCGTAGACAACAAACTTATCTTGAAGAACTTTGGTGTGAAGGATACAGATTCTGCAGACCTCGTATTTGAAATCGGTGCAGATGGTTCTTTGCAAGCTACTGGTAAAGTTTATGGTACATATTCATACGCAAGCTGCTATGTGAATATGGCTAAGACTAAGATGACTCCTGTCAAGGATTAATCGATACATATAATATATAATAGCCGACGGCGCTCCCCATGGAGTGTCGTCGGCTGTTTTTTTGTTGAAGTGCGCCGGCGTATCTCACGTGTCTCGCAGCAGTTTTGGCGAACGGGTTGTTTAGAAATCTTACGTTAAGTGAATTCAGCGAATACAGCGTGGAGCAATTGTTTAGCGTGCTATTCGCGAGGCGTGGAGGCCTATTCAGACGCCACAATATGATGCTTCTAAAAAAAGGTCTAACCTTTTTCAAAAAACATTAAACCTTTTTTTAACGAGCCGTCGCGAAATTTTCACAAGGCCTTGACTTTTTTTGACAGGGGTGGGGAATATGAGCGTAGGGACACCACACTGTGGCGTCTACAAATCGCCCAAAACATTTTTCGCCATTTCGCGCCCCACGATGCGAAGTCCCCACGTGCACAACATTCCCCTTTTTGATGATTTTATACCTCATTTTGCAAACTCGACTTAGCAAAATAGGGGGGGGTAAATGCCGTTTTGCATTAGTTTTCATGTATTTACGTCAAATTCATAGATTTTTTTATATTAATTTTGCCACGCTGTGTGGTGTATAGTTACATGGCTTAACAAAGTGACTAAAACAATAAATTATTAACAATACAAATTCTAACAATTATGAAGAAAATTACGTTTTTACTCGCCCTACTATTTACATTTGTTGGGGTGGTGCCATCGATGGCTACTGACGATTTAGTGTTAGACGAATCTAAGGTCTATACTATCAAGTTTACAAAAAATCTAGGTAAAGAAGCTTATATTTACGCAGAAAATTCTTATGTAACTTATGACACAAGCGTTGGATATAATCAAGAAAATGAAGCAACTCATTTTAAGTTTGTTTTAGCTCCTCAATCAGGTGATGGTCATAAGGTTTATTATATTAAGTCTGTATCAACTGAGAAGTATTTATTCCGCAGAAGTGATAGTAATGGATATACTGCAACACTTGTTGATGGGTATACTAGTGATAAACAACGTTGGATCGTTCTAAAGGATGGTGATACCCATAAGATTATGTGGGCAAAATCAACTGGTGGAGTTTATTATGAAACAACTTATTTTTTGAATCCTTCAGAAATGGGTTCTCCAGTAACAATAAGTGACGGATCCTTTAAAACTCTTACAATTGAAGCTATCGATGGTTCGGAAGTTGGTGGCGGTGAATCTGGTGGCGGTGAATCAGAAGAGTCTGACACAAAGAATGCGCCAACAAATGTAACAGTTTCACAAGCACCCACAGCTAATGGTTGGGATGTAAATACAAAATTCTATACTATCAAGAATGGTAACTTTAAATGCTTAAGTGGTGACAATATAAAGAGTGGTACAAATTATCTCTCTTTGGATAAATCTTCGACTCCAGATGAAAGTGGCTATTGGTGTATCACTGGTAATGATACAGAAGGCTATAGTTTCTATAATTATGAAACAGGTAAAATCCTTGCAATGTCTGCTAATACAAGTGACGAATCTAATGCTTTTGCATGGTTGGAAGATCCTAATTCGGCTGCAGATTACAAGACTAAGTTTACATTTGTTAAATCAAAGAAAACAGGTGATTATTGGTGTGTCAAAGTAAAGGATTCTGAAAATTCTTATTGGACACAACATGGTAATAATACTTACAACTCATACAATTGCCTTTCTTACTGGAATAGCGAAATGGCTGTGAATGGTTGGAACAATAGTGGCCTGGGTGACGATGGATCTTCATTTATCTTTGAAGCAGTTAATGTTAACGTTCCATTAAACGTCAACCTCGCAGAAATTACTGCAGATGACCAATTGCTCAGCAATATGGAGGGTCGTATTGGTACATTCAGCGCACCATACGCTACAACCATCCCATCGGGTGTGACAGCTTACTACGCACAACCAAGCGAAGTAAATGGCACAGATGTGATTTCGTTGAAGGCATTGGGAGAAGGCGTAGTACCTGCAAACTTTGGTGTACTTTTGGTGGGTAGTGCAGAAAGAGTAACTATGAACCCAAATAAGACTTCAGTAGAAGTTCCAGAAAATGCTTTCTCACACTCTGCAGGTGCAGACGTTACACTTCCTGAAAAATCATACATCTTCGTACGTGGTGACCTCGGTATTGGTTTCTATCCAGCTAAGGTGGGTTCTACTTTGAAGGCTAACAAGACTTACCTTAACCTCGGTACCAGCAACGTGTCTGCGTTCAAGTTGATGGTAGACGAAGTTACTGCTATCGAAAGCGTAGTGACAGGCAAAACAAACTCTGCTATCTATGACCTCAGCGGTCGTCGTGTGTTGAACACTGTCAAGGGTGGCATCTACATCCAAAACGGCAAGAAGTTTATCGTGAAATAAGGCTGAGTATAAACACAAATTAAATTAGAAATAGAACGTTATGAAAAAGTTATATATACAACCTAAATCATTGGAAGTGAATTTCTGTACAGAAGGTATGATTGCCGCAAGCGTTGGTTTTGGTTACACTGAATACGATGGTACTGAATCATTGACCAACAAGAAAAGCTTCTGGGATACAGAAGATTCAGAAGAAGAAACCAGCGGAATCTGGTAAAACTAGTAATTGATTATTTGATTTTGGAGTGTGTCGTTGTGAAACGCCGCACTCCTTTATTATATATATGTATATATTCGCATGCCGAGGCTTTTCGGAATAAATCATAACCCAATGCCGCTATTTCGATAAAGCGTGCTCTATTTGCCGAAATCGGAGTTGGTGGTGCTTTGGTCTTAATATCTCTCCCTTTCCCCCTTTTTTCTTCTTTCCCGCTCTTTCCTTTTCCCCTCTTTCCGGCTTCCCCCTTGGTCGTCAAAATGTGTTGCACAGCAATGTTTATGGCGTGCCACTCTGAAATTATCCAAATATTCCTCAGATTTTTGAAAAAATAACAGATAAAATTGTTTTGCGAACGAAAAAAGTAGTATATTCGCCATTGAAAGCAGAGGATCACATCCGCCTCTGTGCAGATGTAACCTCAGCGTATTATTAAATTTCATAGAACCACGCTCTGAAAAGAGTATAAAAGTTTAAAAAAGGAGGTCACTATGCAAGTTAGAGTACAATCTATTCATTTCGATGCAACAGAAAAGTTGCAAGCGTTTATTGAAAAGAAAACAGCAAAATTTGCTAAGGTTTGTGAAGACGCAACAGTTGATGTGGTACTCAAAGTAGTAAAGCCAGAAACTGCGATGAACAAAGAAGTGCAAATGAGCATTACTATGCCAGGTGGAAATCTGCACGCAGATAAAACTTGCGATACATTCGAAGAAGGCGTAGATCTCTGTGTAGAAGCACTGCAGAAACAAGTAGAGAAATTTAAAGAAAAACAACGCACTAAATAAAAAAATACCCGAAAAAGTTTTGCGGGTAAAAAATAATGCCTAACTTTGCAGCCGTTTCCAAGCCTCTTTTCGGAGCGGCTGCAAATTTCGGCTACGAAATCCAAGGGAGATACGGGCAAATACCAGAGTGGCCAAATGGGGCAGACTGTAAATCTGCTGGCTTACGCCTTCGGTGGTTCGAATCCATCTTTGCCCACTACCAACAAACAAGGAATGCGGAAATAGCTCAGTTGGTAGAGCACTAGCCTTCCAAGCTGGGGGTCGCGAGTTCGAGCCTCGTTTTCCGCTCACCTTTGCTGTTATAGCTCAGCGGTAGAGCACTTCCTTGGTAAGGAAGAGGTCGCGAGTTCAAGTCTCGCTAACAGCTCTTCTTTTGAGAGATAATAGAAAATTATTCACAATATAAATATTATACAGCTATGGCTAAAGAGAAATTCGAGCGTTCAAAACCGCACGTAAACATCGGTACCATTGGTCACGTTGACCACGGTAAAACTACTTTGACTGCTGCTATTACTACAGTATTGGCAAAGAGAGGTCTTT
>JAFNXM010000007.1 GCA_017383485.1 Bacteroidaceae bacterium | reverse complement strand
TGATATTTTTCTTGTAAATTTGTAACGAAATGAAGGTATCTATTGACAACAGAATACCCCTGCTGGGGATGACGCCTGCCGAGTTGAAGAACGTGGCAGAGGAATTGGCTTTGCCTAAGTTTGTGGCGAAGCAAATGGCAGACTGGCTGTACAGCAAGTGCGTGGCTGATATCGATGGTATGACAAATCTGTCGAAGGCGGCGCGCGAAAAATTGTCGGCTAAATATTGCATCGGACATCATTCGCCCGTGGAAGCCATGCATTCGGTGGATGGCACAATCAAATACTTGTATCGCACGCTCGACGGCCACTTCGTCGAAACGGTCTATATCCCCGATGGCGACAGAGCAACCCTGTGTGTGTCTTCGCAAGTGGGCTGCAAGATGGGCTGTGCTTTCTGTATGACTGGCCGTCAGGGATTCAACGGTTCGCTTAGCGCCAGCGAAATCCTGAATCAGATCTATGCTTTGCCCCAGCGCGAACGATTGACCAATATCGTATTCATGGGACAGGGCGAACCGTTTGACAACTACGAAGCCGTGCTGCGTGCCACACAGGTCTTGACCGAGGAGTGGGGATTCGGATGGAGTCCGAAGCGCATCACTGTCTCTACCGTAGGCCTCAAGAAGGGTTTGCAGCGTTTCCTGGATGAAAGCAAATGCCACTTGGCTATTTCCCTGCACCATCCCTTGCACGAAGGACGCAGTGCCTTGATGCCAGCCGAAAGGGCTTATTCGGTGGCAGAGATGGTGGCACTGTTGAGCAACTATGACTTCTGCTCACGCCGCCCCGTAGATCCTTCGGCACCAAAGCAACGCCGCTTGTCATTTGAATATATCGTCTTTCGTGGCATCAATGACTCGATGGAGCATGCCCGTGCTCTGGTCAATCTCCTGCGAGACCTGGATTGCCGTATCAACTTGATTCGTTTTCACGACATCCCCGATACGCCGCTGCATGGTGTGGATGATGCTGCGATGGTTCGCTTCCGCGACTACTTGACTTCGCACGGTCTCTTCACCACCATACGTGCATCGCGCGGTCAGGATATCTATGCGGCGTGTGGCTTGCTCTCGACAAAGAAGGAGGAAGAAGAAAGAAATCAGGCTACGGATCAGGCTTAAACCATTTGACCTAAATGTAATCAGAGGAATGCGGGCGGAAAAGTTGATGACTTTGTATCTGCTCTGGTCATATCCTCGAATCTATAATCCCTATAACCTATAAACCCTTAATACCGAATTATGGCATTAGATAAAAGAAACCATAGCAACCGCGTTCCCGTATTTGAAGGAAACAAGGAAACAGAAGAAACACCCCAGGTGCAGCGTCCCAGCAGACCACCTATGAAGGTCGGAATCACACATGGCGATACGAATGGCGTGGGCTACGAAATTATCCTCAAAGCCTTCGCCGACGCTCCTATGTTTGATTTGTGCACACCTGTGATATATGGCTCGTTCAAATTAGCCCTGGCACATGCCAAGGCTTTGGATATGAAAGCACAGTTTAATGTCGTGGCATCTGCAAATGAAGCCCTGCCTGGCAAGTTGAACCTTGTGGATTGTGTCCCAGGCGATGTCCCCCTGGAATGGGGCAAAGTCAGTGCCGAAGCAGGACATGCAGCCTACGTTGCTTTGGAACGAGCTACCGAGGACTTGAATGCTGGACAAATCGAAGCACTTGTCACCGCACCCATTTGCAAGGAATCAATGAAACTGTCGGGTTTCAAATACGTGGGTCATACTGAATATTTGGCTTCCGTTTCGGCCGAGGGACAAAATGAACCCTTGATGATATTGCAAAACGAGATGATGCGCGTGGCCCTTGCCACCGTGCATGAACCTTTGCAACAAGTGGCAGGACAATTGACGCAGGAGAAAATAGAAACACGTCTGCGTGCACTATATCAAAGTCTGCGTCGCGACTTCTTGCTCTCCTCGCCACGCATCGCCGTGCTGGCGCTCAATCCCCACTCGGGCGATGGCGGAACCCTTGGTGCCGAGGAACAGGAAATCATCTCACCAGCAATACAAACCTTGGTGGACGAAGGCATTCCT
The DNA here is from genome assembly GCA_017383485.1 of Bacteroidaceae bacterium. Lineage (GTDB taxonomy): Bacteria > Bacteroidota > Bacteroidia > Bacteroidales > Bacteroidaceae > Alloprevotella. The sequence goes on along the minus strand of JAFNXM010000007.1, from coordinate 15,172 downwards.
TGCTTTGGACCCTATTCCGCCGATGGTTTCTTCGGAGCCGCTATGTACACGCACTTTGACGGCATCCTGGCGATGTATCACGACCAGGGTTTGATACCACTCAAGGCCCTCGGTATGGACAGCGGCGTCAATGTGACAGCAGGTCTTTCTTTCGTTCGCACTTCGCCCGACCACGGCACGGCTTTCGATATTGCCGGTCAGGGAAAAGCTGATGCTGCATCAATGCGCAGTGCTATTTATGCCGCAATGGATATTAAGCGTAACCGCGAGGCTGATGATGAGGCAAAGCAAAACCCCTTGCCAAAATTGTATCACGAACGTCGTGAAGACAGCGAACGCTCTCGCCACACGCTTCCCCAAGAAAAAGCAGAATGAAGTTTGCCATCATCGCAGCGGGTGAAGGTTCCCGATTAGCACAAGAAGGCATTTCGGCGCCAAAGCCTTTGGTGAAGGTAGGCGGCGAAGCCTTGATAGAACGTCTCCTCCGTATCTTTCATCAGAATGGAGCAGAGGAGACCGTTGTCGTAGTCAACAAGCTACACCCAGAAACCGAGGCGTTCGTGCGTCAGTTGAAAAACGAAGGACAATATGGCAAAATAACACTGGTCGTACAGACTACACCCAGTTCGATGCACAGTTTTCATGCGATCAGTTCATATTTGGGCGACGCTCCCTTTTGTCTGACCACCGTTGATACGATTTTCAGAGAGGAGGAATTTGCCAAATACATCCGGGACTTTCCAAATTCTGAAGCAGACGGCGTGATGGCAGTGACAGACTACGTGGACGACGAAAAGCCCCTTTATGTCGCGACGGATGCCGAGATGAATATCACCGCCTTCAACGATGCCAATTGTGGCGATCAATATATTTCGGGTGGTATCTACGCCCTGTCGCCACGCGCCCTTGTTACTTTGCACAGATGTATGGCAGAGGGACAAAGTCGTATGCGCAATTTCCAGCGAGGTCTGATACAGGACGGCCTACATCTACGTGCCTATCCTTTCTCCAAGATATTAGATATCGATCATGCCGAAGATATTCAAAAAGCTGAGGCTTTCTTGGCAGCCCGTGAAGGATAAATAGACGAAGGTGTGCGATAGATAAATATTGAATACAGCTTATGACACGAATATTAGGCATCAGTCGACATCCACGCTTTTCTCCAAACTCCGAGGAAAGGGATGCTGCCATTTTTGCTAAGGTTTGCGAGAAGTTGGTGGCGCATGGCGTGGAGGTGATGACTTATCCTGAAGCCGAGGTCAAAACCTTTTCACCACAGGATTGGGTGGCAGTGCAACCAGACGTCGTCTTTTCGATGGCACGATTTGATGCCGTGTTGTGCCAGTTGGAGGTTTTATCACAGCAAAGTATCCCCGTGCTCAATCAACCTACGGCATTGCGAACAGCGAGTAGGGGAAGTTTCTATCACACCCTGCATCAGGCGGGTTTGCCCTGGGTCGAGACGCATTTGTTGAGACCTGCTACAGACAGCTTCCCACCTTGTGACTATCCCCTTTGGTTGAAACGCAACGATGCCCGTTCGGAGGTGGCTGGAGACGTCGCCTTCATTACAGATGCCGACACCTATCTGACTGCAATGTCGGACTTTTTGCAAAGGGGGATAGATGAAGTTGTCGCGACACCACATGTCGAAGGTGATTTGATAAAGTTTTATGGTGTCAAGGGTACAGACTTTTTCTACTACTATTACCCTACGGCAGAGAATGATTTCAGTAAGTTTGGTTTGGAAAGGCATAATGGTTCGCCACAAGGGTTCCCGTTGAACGAAACCTACTTCAAATCTATTGCAGATCAGACGGCGCACCTCACAGGACTTACTATTTATGGCGGAGATGCCGTGTTGACAGAGCAAGGTGAGATCTACTTGATAGACTTCAACGACTTCCCGAGTTTTTCGCGTTGCCGAGATGCTGCAGCCAGTGCTATTGCAGAATGTGTGTTAAGTGAAATCCGTCGGGAATAAATACTTATTATAAAAGGAATACATATAAATAAAATAATATGAAGGAATCTACAGAATTGTCGGCGACATATAAATCCAACGATACGGAAGAGTGGCTTGATATCTACTTCACGCGCCCATTGGGTTACTTGTGGGCAAGATTTTTCAACGCCTTCAATGTGCATCCCAACGTGGTGACGATACTTTCCATTATCTTGGGTATAGCAGCCGCAGTGATGTTTTATTTTGATGATATCTATTATAATATTATCGGCATCTTGTTGCTCGTGTGGGCGAATTTGTATGATAGTGCAGACGGACAAATGGCACGCATGACCGGCAAGAAAACACGATGGGGCAGAATCTTGGACGGATTCGCTGGCGATGTGTGGTTTTTCTGTATCTACGCCGCGATTTGCCTACGTCTGACATTCCAACCAATTCCCTTCATGCCACAATATGACTGGGGAATTTGGATTTGGCTACTTTGCGCTTATGCGGGCTTTATTTGTCATGGCAAACAGTGCCAGTTGGCGGATTATTACCGTAATGTTCATCTCTATTTTATCAAGGGTGAGAGCGGCTCGGAATTGGATAATTTTAAGAAGTTGAGAGAAGAATTTTACTCGCTCTCGTGGCGTGAGTTTTGGGCTTGGAAGGCTTTTCTTTATTTTTATGGTAATTACACTCGTGCCCAGGAAAAACAATCGCCAGCGTTCCAAAGTTTCAAGGCAAAGTTGGATGAAATGTACGGCAGAAACCTTCCTGCAGATTTGGTCAAAGATTTTCGTGCGGGCAGTTTGCCACTGATGAAATATGCCAATATATTGACATTTAATACCAGAGCCATCGTCTTGTACGTCTCGATTTTATTCGGACATCCTTGGATTTATCCTGTCTTTGAGATTACAGTGTTGCTCGCTCTCTATTATTGTATGCGCGGCCGTCACGAGGCTTTGTGCCGTCATTTGGAATCCAATTTGTCAAACTACGCAACAACGAAATAACATGAAACCCCTCGTTCGCAATCTCTTTCTTCTTTTTGGCGTCGGAGCCATTGTTGTAATGGTGCTTACTTTCGAGGGCGACTTTGCCCAACTCTATGATGATATAGCACGTGCCGGATTGTATTTGCCAGCGGTCCTTGGCGTGTGGGTCTTTGTCTATGCGCTCAATGCCTGGGCTTTTCAGATGATAGTCAACTCTGGTACGCACGACAAACACCTTTCTTATCGTCACTCCTACAAGTTGACCGTCTCGGGCTTTGCCTATAGTTATGTCACGCCTTTTGGATTTGGTGGAGGACCTTACCGTGTGATGGAATTGTCACACTATATTGGTACGCCCCGTGCCATGTCCAGCGTAGTGCTCTATTCTATGATGCACATCCTGTCGCACTTTTGTTTGTGGACCACGGCCGTGTTTGTTTTCATCATATTCTGTTTCGACAAGATGGCACCTTGGCTTTGGACCCTCTTTGGGATATATATCGCCATCTTGCTTTTGGCGCTATGGATCTTTGCCTACGGCTATCGCAACGGAATGATCGAGAAAGTATATAAGCCGCTCCTCTATATCCCCTACGTCAAAGGTCCCGCGCAAAAGTTCTACGACAAACATCAAGAGGCGATGCAGAAAGTTGACGAGAATATAGCCTATCTGCGTAGCCAGCCTCGTGCCTTTTGGGGTAGCCTGGCATGCGAATACTTTGGCCGTGTCATCAATTCATTAGAGTTTCTATTCATTCTCTGGGCATTTGGTATGGACGCAACGTTTTGGGATGCCCTCTTGATCTTGGCATTTACCTCGTTGATGGGTAATTTGTTGTTCTTCTTCCCCATGCAGTTGGGCGCACGCGAGGGTGGTATGGCCATTATCGTAAACATCCTGGGCATTGCAGCTGGTGGCGTTGGTGTCTTCGCTAGTTTCTATACCCGTATCCGAGAACTATTTTGGATTTTCGTAGGTGTATTCCTGGTGAAGTTTGGCAATAAACGATTGATGAAATAGCTCACACAATATAGACGAAGTAATGGCAACAAAAGCATTGATATTCGACTACGGTGGTACTTTGGACACCGACGGCATGCACTGGTCGCACATTCTGTGGCAGGGATTCCAACACGCAGATCAGGTGTGCGCTTTTGCCAATACTTTGTCGGTGGTCTCGTGGCAGGCTTTTCGTGATGCCTATGTATTTGGCGAGCGCACTTTAGGCAGAGAGGAGATCATAGCTCCGACCGACAATTTTCACCAAGTATTGTTGAAGAAAGTCGACCTGGAGACGCGCTACTTGGTTGAGCAAAAGATGTGGACACCCACCGAGGCGGAGCGCCTACAAGCCATTCAGACGATTGCGCAATACTGCCACGATTATGCCAAGCACAATGTTGACCGTGCGCGTGCCTTGTTGGATAAGTTTGCTCAGACCTATCGTTTAGTCTTGGTAAGCAACTTTTATGGCAACGTGCGCACCGTTCTCCAGGACTACGGTTTGACACATTTCTCCGCCGTCATCGAAAGCGCAGAGGTGGGTATTCGCAAACCCGATCCCGCCATCTATCGCCTGGGGGTCGAGGCGGCTGGAGTTGGTGCCGAGGAGTGCTGCGTGATAGGCGATTCCTTTGGCAAAGATATTGTTCCAGCAACTAGCCTCGGTTGCCAAACGGTATGGTTGAAAGGCAAAACTTGGGAGCGTGAGACTGTGGACGAATCAGTCCCCACTCACATTATCACCTCCTTGGCAGAGTTGGCAAATATCTTCTAATTTCTTCTACGCAACCTATTCATGTAAATATTATTAACTACAAAAACATACTGATATGAACGACATTCCAAAATGCCCTAAATGTGGCAGCGAGTACACTTACTTTGACGGTTCGCTCTACGTTTGCCCCGACTGCGGTCACGAATTCAATGAAGCCGAACCAGAGGCTGCCGAGGAAGCTACAGTGCCCCGCGATAGCAATGGTGCCGAACTTTTCGACGGCGATGCCGTCACAGTGATCAAGGATCTCAAGGTGAAAGGCTCATCTATGGTCATCAAGCGCGGTACAAAGGTGAAGAGTATCCGTCTGACTGACAATCCCGAAGAGGTGGATTGCAAAATCGACGGTAGCGGTATCGTGCTAAAAACTTGCTTTTTGAAAAAGTAATTTCCACCTGATAGGCAAGGCAGAGCAGTCCTGATGGGGCTGCCCTGCTTTCTTTTATTCACCCCGTGTGTTTGTCCTGCAGAAAATGTCTTTTATGACGATATAAATGGATCGTATTTTGTCAAAATTTTTCGTATTTTCCGAGGGCGAGAATCGCATATTTTCGTCTGCGAAAAATATATTTTGCTACAGCGCGAGTACGGAGGCATAGAATATGCAACGATATGCGCATATTTTTACACGAGCCCTACTCCTCGATGGCATATTTGCATAAATATGCAGCGGGGGCTACAAATTTGGGGCTTTGAAGTAAAGAAAAAAGCCAAGACTTCGTTGAAAAAAGTCAAGGCTTTGTGAAAACTTCGCGACGTCTCGTAAAAATTATCCAAGACTTTTTTTCAACAAAGCCTTGGATTGTTTCAACAAAGTCTGATGTCGCACCCTAAACTCGATTTTTTAGAGCAAGCGCATTTGTCAAAATTTTTCGCATTTTTTATGTACGAAAAGACAGAGTTAATCGGGGGCGTGGCAGAGCAGACAGAATCAATTTTGTATGATCAGGATATTTTGCACGGGAGCGTAATTGATGCGGTAGCGGAATAGTTTTTCTCCTGGCCCGCCTTCGATCAGCAAACCGCCGTTGTTCAAATCGTACACACAATGACAACGCCCGCACACGGCTTTGCCCTCGGCCGTCAGGGTCAGGTCACGCTGAATAGCCGCCTCCTCGTAGCACGTGGGACAAACTCTGTCGTAGGCCCGCAGGTCGAATCGGCCAGAAAAGTCGGGCAGACTGGGCATGCCAACAATAAAGCCGTTGATACATTCGTGGCGGGTGTATGAATCGAGGGCAGTGGGACGATAGTCAAAGCCTGTGCCGTCGAGCAACGTGAAACGATATATCCCATTGGGGAAACTGATGGTGCACCACATGCCGGGATTGTTGAGCGCTGCATAAAGGGGTGGGGTGGTGGCGACGTATTGATAGCGAAAGAAGGCACGATGTTGTGCAAATTCGTGGTCGATGTCGCCCGAACAAGAAACCAGCGACAGGATCATGATGATGCCGCTGGTGATGAAGGTGAATAGTCCTTTTGAAAACTTTGAGATAAATTTCACAGGGGTGAGGCTTATTGTGATTAAAGTGTTTCGTGATATTTCAATAGTGCCTCTTCGGCTGCCGCTACCTGCTCGAATCCGAAGCGATGGTAGATGCTTTGCATCAATTCGGCTACCTGAGCATTGCACAGGTTGGATATGCTACCCACGTGTGTATGATGAATAGATTTGTTGGGACGGAATTTGCCCGCTTCGATATCGAGGCCTACTTTCTTGTAAGCATCGCGGAAGGGCATCCCCTGGGCTGCCAGGCGGTTGACCTCCTCGACAGAGAACATCAGGTCGTATCGGCTGTCCTCGGTGATGTGTTCGTTGACCGTCATGCGCTGTATGATGTAGGTGGTCATATCCAGGCACTCGATCAGAGCATCAAATGCAGGCAGGAATACCTCCTTGACCTCCTGCAAGTCGCGGAAATAACCAGAGGGCAGGTTGTTCGTCATCATCACGACTTGCGAAGGCAGCGCTTGCAGTTTGTTGCAGCGTGCACGTATTAGTTCGAATACGTCGGGGTTCTTCTTGTGCGGCATGATGCTTGACCCCGTGGTGCATTCGTCGGGCAGGCGGATGAAGGCAAAGTTTTGCGAATTGTACAAACAAGCATCGTAGGCCAATTTTGCCACAGTGCCAGCGATGCCAGCCAGAGCAAATGCGACGTTGCGCTCGTTCTTGCCACGGCCCATCTGAGCATATACCACGTTGTAGTCGGGGCTGTCGAAACCCAGCAGACGTGTGGTCATCTCGCGGTCCAGGGGGAAGGACGAGCCGTAGCCTGCTGCCGAACCCAGGGGATTGCGGTTGGTCATGCGGTAGGCGGCTTCGAGCAAGAGCATATCATCAGTCAAACTTTCGGCGTATGCGCCCAACCATAGACCGAAGGAGGAAGGCATGGCTACCTGCAGGTGTGTGTAGCCAGGCATCAATACGTCTTTGTAGCGCTCGCTTTGCGCTTGCAAAGCATTAAATAGGCGCAAGGTGCTTTCTGCTACACGGCGGATGGCATTGCGGGTGGAGAGTTTCAGGTCCACCAGCACCTGGTCGTTGCGCGAGCGACCGCTGTGAATTTTCTTTCCCATATCCCCCAGGCGCTGTGTCAACAAGAGCTCGACCTGTGAGTGCACATCCTCGATGCCCTCCTCGATGGTGAAGCGACCAGCCACAGCGTCGTCGTATATTTTGCGCAAGGCCTCGAGTAGTTGAGGCAACTCTTCATGTCCGATCAAGCCAATGCTTTCGAGCATGATAATATGAGCCATCGAACCCAATACGTCGTAGGGTGCGAGATACAAGTCCAGTTCGCGGTCGCGGCCTACGGTGAATCGGTCGATTTCCTCGGCTACTATGGTGGATTTTTGCCAAAGTTTCATAAGTCTGCGTTTTGTGCTTTGAAATTAACCCTAATGCCAATAGCAATTAGCGGATAGTAGAAAGGATATTAGCAAGTCCATCTGCAGCCTGTTGCAGAGGTTTTGACACCATGCCCTTCATGAAGAAGTTCACCTCGGCGCCAATGGTGACGCGCATCTTGCATTCGCCCTCGCCGTGGGGTAGGAGTTGGATCCATACGTAGAGAGGGATGGGCGAACCCTCGCTTTGGAATTTGATGCACTTAGGCGCTTCACGCTCTACGATAGCCAATTTGACATTGCCCATAGGTGATGCCAACGAGATGCTGTCTTCTTCAAATTCGACGTTCTGCAATTGGCGTTCGGCCTCCTCTATTTTGTCCGCAGGCAATTGGCTTTGCAACTTTTCGCGCACTGCGGGATCGGACATGCGTTCTTTCAACACGCTGAGGTTGCGCAAGTCGGCGAATCTGCTATATACGGTGTCGACGTCTTGTGCAATATACTTTACTTCGCTTTCAAATTTTGATAAACTCATATTTCTGTATTTTATTTCAGTGCAAAGATACGTTTTTATTTTGTATCCTTTTAATTTATTCTGTATCCCTTTCAAAAAGGCAGACAAAGGTAAGAAAAATATCTGATGTTTGCTCTTGCCGAAAAAAGGTCGTAATTTTGCGCCGATATTCTGATGAAACGAGCAAAGGCGTCGTTTCTGGCAGATAATTTTTCTGCATTTATACCATTAAGACCTATTATGAAAGGGAATACTCTAGGACATCTCGCATGCTTTGTGGCATATACCATCTTTGGGATAAATATTATTGTGTGTAAGGATTTGACCACAAGTCAACTCCTATCGCCCGTAGCGCTATTCTGTCTTCGTTCTTTGGGAGCAGGACTTTTGTTTTGGCTTATTGGCAGTTTTCTGCCCAAAGAGAAAGTGGACCGCAAGGATTATCTGAAAATCTTCATGGCAGCAGTGTTGGGATTTTTCCTTACTCAAATGACGTTTCTGATAGCCATCCCTTCTATCACGCCAATGGATTGTTCCATCGTTACCTCGCTTTCGCCCATCTATACGATGTTTATTGCCTACTTTGCTTTGCACGAACCGATCACCCTGAGAAAGGCTGGCGGTGTAGCGTTGAGTTTTTGCGGCATTGTTTATTTAATTCTCAATAGTGCGACGGGGGCAGATACTGCTATCCAGACCAGTGTGTGGGGACTCTTGCTGATGATAGCCAACTCGCTCTGCTTTTCGCTCTATCTGGGATTATTTAAACCCACTATTTGCAAGTATTCGGTCATCACGTTTATGAAGTGGATTTTTCTCTTCTCTTCGCTTATGGCACTCCCTTTGGCGGTGGGCGAAATCGTGATGTTTGATTACAGCGTGCCTGATAATGTGTATTGGACCGAACTGGCTTTTCTGATTATCTGTTCGACATTTATTACTTACTTTTTGATTCCTTTTGGGCAAAAGCGTATTCGCCCCACCTTGGTCAGTATGTATTCCTATGTCCAGCCTATTGTGGCCATTGCCGTGAGTATTTGTGTGGGAATGGATACACTTAGTTGGCAGAAGGTCTTGGCCGCTGCGACCGTCTTCGGAGGTGTTGTGCTCGTCACTTATAGTCGTAGTGTTTCGGCAAAGTCTTGATCCCCGAAGAGTGCTTTACGTTGCAAATGTTATTTGGATAGACGATTTTCCCGAACGAATCTTTTTAGTCCCTCCAGCGTATCTGTAAAAGCGATTTCGCCCAATGACAACGCTGTGATTTTGTCGGTCGAAATAGAGATATTGCGTGGTTGCTGGCCAAACCTTTCTGTGTCGGGCACAACGATTGCATTTGCCGTTTCTTCGCCTTGCCAATCTTTTACAAAGCGCAGTGCCGTTTCGTAGGTGTTGAGTTCGTTTTCCGAACCATAATTATATACGCCGCCAGGTAGTTCGAAGGTCTTGGGTAGGTATTCCACCACTTCGCCCACATCTGTGATACCGCGATGCTCGTGTGTGGCAAAGCGGAGAGGTTGGCCTGTGCTCGCAGCGTTCAGCAAATTGGTTATAAAGTTGGGATGTGCTGGCAAACCCTCTGCTGGCAAATCGTACATCCAAGTGGCGCGCAACAGTACAGCGTCGGGGAGTAATTCCATAATACCCTGTTCCGCCAGCAACTTGTGTCGGCCATAATGATTCACTGGTGCGACGTCGATGTCTTCATAAAGCAAGCCTTGCTCCGTATTGCCATTGTAAATCTGGTCGCTTGAGAAGAAAATAAACTTTGCCCCAATCTCTGCAGCAGCTTCTGCCAAGCCAATAGCCGCCGTTGCGTTGACCAGAAGGCTTTCCTCTGGGTGTTCTTCGCAGTATCCCGTATTCGAAATAGCAGCTGTGTGAACGATGACGTCAGGTTTATGCGCTCTGCAGTATTGCTTCACGGCTGCAGCATCAGTGATATCCATCTCATGGTGTTGAGGCGCAAGAATTTCGTATACCCCGCTCCATCTTTTCACTATTCTGCTACCCACGAAGCCACTGCCGCCTGTCACAAGTATTTTTGTCATATATAAATAAGAAACTTTTTTTGTTAGCAGACCTGTTATTGTCAAGGCAAAAATACACTGATTTTCTGTCATAGCAAATGTTTGTGGCAAAAACAATACGGCGTTTGTGAAAGATTAGTATTGGTTGATTAAATTTGTCTTTCAAAAAATATTTTGCACTTTGTGGAACGAAATGCTTCTTTGAGCGTATGCAATAATGAAGAGTCTTCACAGAGAATAGATAGCACATAATTTAATGTATCAAAACCCCAAGAAATGAAATATCTGAATTTCCTGAGCGCTATAGCTCTCTCGTTATTATTCCCCCTATTGTCATTTGCACAAAGTGCCGAAACCGTTTTGCCCGTCATTGTGTCGGGAAAAGATTCGACGTGGTACGCCCAGCAAGCCAAAGCTTGGGAGCAAGAAGTTCAAAAGTCTCCAAAATCAGAAGAGGCTTGGCGCAACCTGTTCAATGCGAAATACTATCTGAAGTATTGGTTTAATGAGAATGTGACTCCTGCAGATTCCTCGGGGTATGTGATGAATCGTATGGAGCAAGCTATTCCCGGCACATTCACTTATAATTATTGTCGATACAAGGTCGAACAAGGTGGAAAAAGTGATTTCGCCGACAGAGCGCTGGACATGATACCGGCAGATATTGACCCTGCGACCGTGGATGGCCTGCTGGGCTATCTGTGGCGTTGTGGTGCGGCAGAGGGAACGGGCAAACGAGCACAGCAGTTTGACGAACTGTTGACAATGCAATACCATCACGCCTATTACCCCGACTATGTGCTGCGGTATAGTTACAATCAATTGGAGGGGCTACCCGAAAATGCAATTTATATAGGGCGCGGCGATATGGACCTTTTCCCAAAAATAATGATGCAGCGTGCTATGCATGTGCATCAGGACAAAATGATTGTGGTGAGTAGTTTTCTCTGCATCAAGGAATACACAGACAGTATTTGCAAGAAACTGGGTATAGCGCCTTATACACCCAGCGTCAACCCCGTCGGTAGTTCTACCAACGATGATATAAATGCGGTGGAGTTTATCAAATATCTGAGTCAGAAAACCGGACGCCCAGTTTATTGCGAGCCCTCTTTGGTCGATGCCTACAGATTGATTGCAAACAGCCTGTATCGCGAGGGGTTGTTGCTTAAATATAGTCCAGTGCCATACGATAATTGGGCCGCTGCGAAGAAGGTTATTCACAAATACCATTACGAATATTTGTACATGCCCAAGTTCCGTCCGGAAACCTATTGGAAAGGCAGCGAAATGATACAAGCCAACTATGTCGTGATGTTAGCCGAATACATCAAGAAGTATAAGCAAATGGGCAATATGGCAGATGCAGATTGGTTGAAGCAAATACTTGAAACCTCTGTGGTTAACACACAATTGCCCGAAAGTACCAAAGCCACTTATCTTGAATACCTGAAACAATTTTGCCAATGATACGATTTTTGCACAAGAGGAAAAGTAGGCATTTGGTGGACGAGGATTTGATGCAAAGGGTCGCTGAGGAGCGATGCGAATGGGCCTTCGACGAACTTTATCAAAGGTACGCACAAAGGCTGATGGGATTCTTCTATCGTGTGTACCACCAAGATAGAGAAAGGGCGGCGGATGATTGTCAGGAGACCTTTATGAAAGTATGGTACATGCGACATCAATACAAAGCCGACTTTGCCTTTCGCCCCTGGCTGTACACTATTGCCTATAATATCAGTAGAAGTTATTTTCGACATGCCGAGTTGCAGGAAAAATATACTGCCGAACAAAGCCTACGGTACGAAGAAACTGACAGCGACGATGCGGAATTAAAAATAGACCAAGCGACGATGCGGAAGGCACTAAGCGAAGCGCTTGAAAGGTTACCCTCAGAGCAGCGCACCCTTTTCGCTCTGAGATATGAAGAAGAATTGACTGTGGCGCAAGTCTCACAAATATTGGATATGCCAGAGGGAACAGTGAAATCCCGACTGCACAGAATGTTGAACTACTTGAAACATGAACTGAAAGATTATGAAAGGATTTGAACAACAAATAGCAAATGCAGCACAGGCTATACGCGATGAGCAGAATGTCGGACTGATACCGCCCCAGTCGCCCAGAAAAAACTCGGCAAGCAAAGCCCCAGTCTTCGCTTGGTGGACCCGCGTAGCAGTCGCCGCTTGTGTGGGATATATTATCGGTATATTCACTTTCCCATCAAACGGCAATGAGGAAAAAGATGACGCTCAAACAGCACGAGTCGAAACCATCTATGATACTGTATATCACACTGTGCGTGATACCATTTATCAAATACGTACAATGCCCGCTCCGTTAAAGCAAAGTGGTGAACTGATGGCGCACAGAGTATCTGCAGAAGAAACTATACCTCAGATGGCGCAATCCTGCTCACTGACCGAATACGATACGACAGGGATGAATATCCTTGCTGATACGATCAACTATTCCCTGCTGGTATCTTTGTAGTCGCCCAAAACGTAGCGATGTGTCGAAGGCAAAAATGCGAAAAATTTTGACAAACGCACTTGTGCTAAAAAGTAACTTTGAGGCGCAGATGTCAGACTTTGTTGAAACAATCCAAGGCTTTGTTGAAAAAAAGCCTTGGATAATTTTCACGACCCGTCGCGAAATTTTCACAAAGCCTTGACTTTTTTCAACGAAGTCTTGGCTTTTTTCTTTACTTCAAATTCCCCAAAATATAGTCCAAACTGCATAATTATGCATATATGCAATCGAGGAGTAGGGCTCGTGTAAAAATATGCGCATCTCACTGCATATTCTATGCCCCCGTACTCGCGCTGTAGCAAAATATATTTTTCGCGAACGAAAATATGCGATTCTCGCTCTCGAAAAATGCGAAAAATTTTGACAAAAATAAAACTTTTAATCCAGGAATTTGATAACTTCCCACTATCATTCCCTATCCAAAATCGTAAAATCCCCCTCTTTTTTGAAAAAATAAGCGAAAGGATTTGGTCAGTAAGAAAAAAGTTACTACCTTTGCACTCGCAAACAAGAAACGATGTCAATCGTACATCGCGGAGTGGAGCAGTTGGTAGCTCGCCAGGCTCATAACCTGGAGGTCATCCGTTCGAGTCGGGTCTCCGCAACTAAAAAGCAAACAAATGTATGTAGATAAAGCAATTTATCGCATACATTTTTTGTTTTTATCCCACTAAGCAAAAACAAGTGGGACGAAAATGGGACGCAGTATAAACAGGCATTTTGTCTTCATTTCAGATTTGAGGTGGCGAAAAAATGTCAAAAAAAATGTATACCACAGCCATCGCTCCAAACAGCCTTTATGATGTACTTCCTTACAGTCTTCCTGTCCTTCATACTGGCAAAAATTGGTACGTAGATTTTTATTGTTTTGACCCCGTCAAAGGTGCACTTCGCAGAAAGAAGTATTGCCTGAATAAAATCAAAAAAACAACAGACCGCAAAGCACGTGCTGCTGAAATTATCACATGCGTTACTGCACGTCTTCGTTCCGGTTGGAACGTATGGGTAAAAACAGAAAGTACCAGAGAGCACACTCCCTTCAATGAGTGCCTTGAACTTTACAAGGCTTATTTGAGTCGTAGCGAAGAAAATAAATCAATGAAGAGTAAGACTGCCTATGGTTATTTGTCTTACTTAGGTATTTTCTGTGATTGGTTACAGACTCGCGCCACTCCCCTCAAATTTTGTTATCAAGTGGACACATTCTTGTTGTCCGACTTCCTCGACCACATTCTTATTGACCGTGAAAGTTCATCACGTACACGTAACAATTATCTTACGTGGCTTTCAACTTTCTGTGCTTGGATGGTAGAAAAAGGTTATCTGAAAGAGAACCCAACATCCAAGATCAAGAAGTTGAAAGAAGAACCCAAGAAACGCAATGCGCTTTCAACAGGTGAACTTTCATCCCTCCAAACTTATTTGAATACCACCAACAAACATTACTTGTTGGCATGCTTGATGGAGTATTATACTTTCATCCGTCCTATTGAGTTAGCACAAATCAAGTTGGAGAATATCCAAATCAAGGAACAACGTGTGTTTGTTCCTGGTGCCATCAGTAAGAACCGCCGTGACGGCATGGTGGGTCTCAATGATGAAATCATCCGTTTGATGGTAGAACTCAAGATATTTGACCGACCTGGACATTCATATCTTTTCGGTAAGGATTTCAAACCAAGCGAAACGATGGCAGATAGTCGTATCTTCCGTGAGTATTTCGTTAAGGTACGCGAAGCACTTAAATGGGATGATAGCAAGCAGTTCTACTCGTTGAAGGACTCTGGTATTAGAGACTTGGCGAACTCCGAAGGTATCGTAGTGGCACGTGACCAGGCACGTCATAGTGATATTAGTACTACGAATAAATATCTGAAAGGTGATAACCTTACCGTTCATGAGGAAACCAAGCACTTCAAAGGTGGTTTAAGTAGTAAAAAGGAAGAAACCACCCCATCAATTCCCGTGTCGAAAGCAAAGAGTCCGTCAAACGAGGAAGCCTTCAGCAGTAAGCATGATGTAAGTGCGGCTCCCCAACCCCCATGCGCCCCGTCGCATACCGCACAACCAGCATCGTCTGCTGAACGTCAGGACTGCAAAGCACAGTCTTTGCAAGTTCCATCTGCGACCGAAAGTAAACGGACTGATGAGACACCTACCGCTGAAGATATAAAACAAGAAAGCCCCAGCGAGACTGCTAGGGATTTCAAGAGCTTGATTTCCGAAAAAGTAGGAACCTCTAAGCGTAAGCGCAGACGTATCGGTCAAGAAGCCATCTTCTCCACCGCTGACCCGTATAAGAATAGACATAAGTAGTCCGCATGGCAAGCGAACTTTTTCCGCCTGGGCATATCGGCTCGAAGCAAAGTGAAGGATCCGATTGGAGTGGTTGGGCAGGTTACGGGAAAAGTTCGCCTACTCAATCTCAAAGAAATAACCTTTCTTCAGTGGTTGCACCCCATCCGTGTCCAACGTCAGTTCTATTTTCTGACAGAGATACTTGC
>JAFNXM010000006.1 GCA_017383485.1 Bacteroidaceae bacterium | reverse complement strand
TGCTGTGGAATACTACGTCTCTTATTACGATTACTATCAGCCAGAAGCATATATCGCTTCCACAGATACTTATATTGAAAAGGACTTGGCAATCAATGCTGAGATAGACCGTTTGCGTTTGGCTGCTACTTCTTCGTTGCTGTCAGGTAGAAGTGATGTCATTGTGGTTTCTTCTGTTTCTTGTATCTATGGTATGGGAAATCCTGCGGCGTTTTATGAAAATGTCATTGACTTGCGAGTGGGGATGAAGTTGGCACAAAATGTATTGCTACGTCGTTTGGTTGATGGACTTTATGTCCGAAATGATGCAGCACCAAAGGCAGGCAATTTCCGCCTAAAAGGTGATACGGTTGATGTCTTTCTAGCATATGCCGAACATTTGATTCGCATCACATTTTGGGACGACGAAATAGATAGTATTGAGGAGGTGGATGTTGATACAGGGCAAAGGGTCACTACTTACGAAGAATACAAAATCTACCCAGCCAATCTCTTCCTGACTACTGCCGAGACGCGTGAAATGGCTATACGCAGCATACAGGATGATATGGTGGAAAGAGTGGCTTATTTTAGAGAAATAGGAAAAAATCTCGAAGCCAAACGTCTTGAAGAGCGTGTGAGCTATGATATAGAAATGATACGTGAACTAGGGCATTGCAGTGGTATCGAGAATTATAGCCGATATTTTGATGGTCGTGCCCCTGGCACTCGTCCCTACTGCTTGTTGGATTTCTTTCCCAAAGATTTTCTGATGGTCATTGATGAAAGCCACGTCAGTGTGCCACAAATCAGTGCAATGTATGGTGGCGACCATTCGCGCAAATCTTCATTGGTCGAACATGGTTTCCGCTTACCAGCTGCCTTTGACAACAGACCATTGAAGTTCGAGGAATTTTGCGAATTGACTCCACAGACTATCTATGTCAGTGCTACTCCTGCTGATTATGAATTGAATGAAAGCGGAGGTTGCGTAGTAGAACAAGTGGTACGCCCCACCGGTTTGTTGGATCCACCGATAGAAGTCCGAAACACTGATTATCCCGTAGATGACTTAATGGAGGAAATTCAAAATCGTATTCCTCGTGGCGAATGTATACTTGTTACCACATTGACCAAACGTATGGCAGAGGAGTTGACTACCTATCTGCTGAATCATGGTATCAATACGGCCTATATTCATAGCGATGTAGATACTGTCGAACGGGTACAGATCATCAGCGATCTTCGACGTGGTATTTATCAAGTGTTGGTTGGTGTCAACTTACTTCGCGAGGGGTTGGATATTCCCGAAGTGTCATTGGTGGCTATTCTGGATGCCGACAAGGAAGGTTTCCTTCGTTCACATCGTAGCCTCACTCAAACAGCAGGCCGCGCTGCTCGAAATGTAAATGGATTAGTCATCATGTATGCCCAGCATATCACAAGTTCGATGCAACTGACTATCGACGAGACTAATCGTAGACGTGAAAAGCAATTGAAATATAATGCGGAGCACGATATTACACCAAAACAAATTAAAAAGTCAATCAATGACAATGAGTGGATCAGTAGCAAGAAGGCGGAAGAAAAGTCGTATGCCATGACTGATTTTGCGACAAGACAAGCAGCTGAGCCTTCGGCTACCTATGCAACGAAAGTCCAGGAAGTTTCTTCTGAAATTAACACCGCTGAACGTATTGAAGAGTTAAAGAAGATGATGAAAAAGGCAGCCAAGGAATTTGACTTTATCACTGCGGCATCATTGCGAGACGAGATTTTGAGATTAGAGGCGATGAAACCTTAATGTGGAGTTTATTTCTGAAAAAAATAAGACTTATTCATACAACTTATATCGTACATCGCACATAGAATGTTTAAATTTATACGCCACTGGTCATTGCCAATTGCTATGCTGCTTGGTGCTCTTGGTTATATACTATATCGCCTGTTGCCACCATTACATATCTATGCCACCCATCTTTCAGAGATTGTGTCTGTGGTCCAACCTGTATTGATTTTCTGTATGCTACTGGCGGCATTTTGCAAGGTGGATATTGCTGCACTACGCCCCACTCGACTTCATTTTCGATTGTTGTTGATACAGGTTGCAGGTTTCATGCTCTGCCTGCTCTTTGCATTACTTCTGCCCCACCCATGGCGTCTTTTTGCAGAGGCTACCATGATTTGTGTGATTTGTCCTACAGCCACAGCATCCGCTGTCGTTACGCAGAAGCTCGGTGGAAATTCAGGCAGCGTAGTGACTTATGTCATGCTAATCAATCTTACCATAGCGCTGGTCATACCTGCTTTCCTGCCCATGCTACACCCTCGCCCCGAGTTGGGATTTTGGGCATCCTTTGGTTTGATTATCAGTCGTGTATTCCCCGTTATGATTTGTCCACTACTCACGGCCGAGATACTTCGTCGCTTTCTCCCACGATGGCATCAGTGGATAGTCTCTATATCCCACCTCTCGTTCTCTATATGGCTTGTCGCCCTCTCGATAGCCATAGCTATGACTGCTCGCAGTATATATCACAGTCATGCTTCGTGGGGTATCATGTCCGGTATAGCATTGGGTAGTATGATTGCATGCGTTTTCCAATTTTGGGCAGGGCGAGCATTGGGCAGGAAATATGGCGAATCGATCGCAGCCAGCCAGTCATTGGGGCAGAAGAATACTATCTTTGCCATTTGGTTGAGCTACACCTACCTTTCTCCAATTATAAGTCTGGCGGGTGGTTTTTATAGCATTTGGCACAACGTCTATAATTCCTATCAATTGGCACAACAGCGTAAGGAGCAAAGTCGGCAGAAAGTACATTCTGCGATAAATTAGTGTAAATAAAAACGTCGTGAAAATTCCGCGACGTCTAATTTTAAAAAAGTCTAACCTTTTTTAAATTCCAGAACGGCTTGTTTAAAAAAGGTTAGACTCTTTTGATTGTAATATTTGGCATGTGATAAGAATAGAGCATATCATCTCAATTTCAACTCAACAGCAAAGGTAGTACCAACGCCAATTTGACTGCGCTTGACGTATATTTTGCCGTGATGGTATTCCTCTACAATGCGTTTGGCAAGTGAGAGCCCCAGTCCCCACCCTCTCTTTTTGGTAGTGAAACCTGGGCGGAATACATTTTTGAAGTTACCCGATGCGATGCCTTTGCCAGTATCGGTGACTTCGATGATGACGTTGTTTTCTGCTCTATAAATATACAAATCTAATTGTCCCTTGCCCTGCATAGCGTCTATGGCGTTTTTGCATAGATTCTCGATGACCCATTCAAACAGTGGAGCATTCATGTGTACACTCAATTCGTCGGCGGGTACACTGATGTTCATTTTGATCTGGTCGGAAGCACGATGACTGATGTATTCTGCGACACGAGCTACAACCTCGCACAAATTTTCTTCCTTTAATTCCGGAGCAGAACCGATCTTCGAGAATCGTTCGGCTATCAAGCGCAGACGGCTGACATCCTTGCCCATTTCGGAAAGCATAGGGTCATCGGGATAAGTCTCTCGCAACACTTCTGTCCAGGCTGTAAGCGAAGATATAGGTGTGCCAAGCTGATGTGCCGTTTCGCGCGAGAGTCCTACCCATACTTTGTTTTGTTCAGCACGCTTTGAGGATAGCAGGGCGTATATGCCGATGAGGGCAAATAGGGCTACTACGCCCAGTTGCACGTATGGATATGAAGCAAGGCGTTTTAGCATCAGAGATTCGCCATAGCAAATGGTGATGTATTCTTTGTTTTTCACTGCTATGTCCTCTGGATTGTCTGTCAGAAGTATGCGTATGCTTCGTCCTGACTGCTTCATGGCTTCAATCTCTGCTTGTAATTGCTGGCCACTGAGGTTGGTGTCTTCGAGGTTTCGCTTTTCGAGTACAGTGCCATTAGCATCCAGTACGACAACTGGGATTGAACCATTTTCTTCGAGCACTTTTAGCACCAATGTTAGGTCGGTAGTTTCATCAGCTCGCCCCATTGCACGCATAGCTTCTGCCCATACCTCCATGCGTGTATGCTCCTCTTGTTTTAAGTCTTTGATCAGTTCGCGAGATACCCATAGTGATACGATGGTGATAAGTATGGCTACAATGGCGAGCCCTACTTTTACCGTATTGATACTATGAGTCCAGCGTATTTTCATTGTTGTTTGTTTTATTTACTCTTCAATGATATGTTTCATCACTTCCTCGATATATCCGAGAACTTCTTCCCTGCCCTTTCCGTTTTCGCTACTGGTGATGAAATATGGTGGCATTTCTTCCCACGTTTCGAGCAACTTTTGACGAAATGCTTTTACGTTTTGAGCAACTTTTGAGCCAGGCGACTTGTCTGCTTTGGTGAAGATTATGCCAAAGGGAACGCCTTCCTCGCCGAGCATGGTGATGAAATCAAGGTCAATTTTTTGTGGTGTGTGGCGTGAGTCTACCAATACAAACAAGCATGTCAATTGACTGCGCTCGGTGACATAGTATCTGATCATGCGACCAAGTGCTTCGGTATCCCTTTTGCTACGCTTGGCATATCCATAGCCGGGCAAGTCTACCAAATACCATTCGCCATTGATGATGAAGTGATTGATAAGCATTGTTTTTCCTGGGGTTGACGAAGTCATCGCTAAACCCTTGCGTCCAGTCAGCATATTGATTAAACTGCTCTTGCCCACATTGCTTCGACCGATAAATGCAAACTCAGGCATATTGCCATCAGGACATCTGTCGGCACGGCTATTACTGATACTAAATTCAGCACTTTTTATTTTCATAATGTATTTTGACGATTAGATAGCGACAAAGGTACGAATTTTTATTTGAATCCTGGTAGTGTCGTGAAATATATAAAAAAAGACCATGGAGTAATCGAGTATCTCCATGGTCCAAGATTCAATATAAAAGTGTTGTAAGAATTACTTCTTTGCCCAGCTGTCTCTCAGTCCAACTGTGCGATTGAATACGACGTGGTCGGCAGTAGTATCTGGGTCTACGTTGAAGTAACCAATACGTTGGAACTGCAGGTGAGTTAATGGGGCAAGATGTGTAGCAAAGTCTTCGACATAGCAATTGGTTAATACTTCCAATGAGTCTGGATTGATGATTTGTTGCATAGCTTCAAGTGCTTCGCATCCAGTCTCTTGGCGAATCTTAGCCATTTCATCTCGTGGATTTTCTACTTTCCACAAGCGGTCATAGAGACGCACTTCTGCTGGTTTGCAGTGCTCTTGACTGAGCCAGTGAATAGTACCTTTGACACGGCGTTCAGCTCCTGGCATACCACTCTTGGTCTCTGGGTCATATTCGCAAAGTACTTCTACGACATTGCCTTGTTCGTCTTTCACACAACCTGTACATTTCACAATATAGGCGGATTTCAAACGCACTTCGCCTCCTGGTGTCATACGGAAGTATTTCTTGGGGGCATTTTCCATGAAGTCATCTTGCTCAATCCAAAGGTGCTTGCTGAATGCGATAGTGTGTGTGCCATCAGCTGGGTTTTCGGGATTGTTCACCGCTTCCATATATTCCACTTGACCCTCTGGGTAGTTGGTAATGGTACACTTAATAGGGTGCAATACAGCAGATACGCGAAGAGCACGCTTGTTCAAATCTTCTCTGACAGCACTTTCAAGCAGAGCAATCTCATTCAGTGCATCATAGGTAGTATAACCAATTTTGCCTACAAAGTTGTGAATAGATTCTGGTGAATAACCACGACGGCGGAAACCACAAAGTGTTGGCATACGGGGGTCGTCCCATCCTGATACAAGACCTTCTTTAACCAAGGTGAGCAGATTGCGCTTACTCATCAACGTATAGCTCAAATTCAATTTGTTGAATTCATACTGATTTGGACGGTGGTCATCCAAGTCCTTGTCGTCCTTGATCCAATCTACAAGTAGATCATACAATGGACGGTGAGGCACAAATTCCAGTGTACAGAGCGAGTGAGTCACACCTTCCAGATAGTCGCTTTGACCGTGTGCAAAATCGTACATTGGATACGCTTTCCACGTAGTACCTGTACGGTGGTGAGGATGATGTACTACACGATAGATAATAGGGTCGCGGAAGTGCATATTGGGACTTGCCATATCAATCTTGGCACGCAACACCATTTCGCCTTCGCCGATTTCTCCTGAGTTCATCTTTTCAAAGAGTGCCAAATTTTCTTCTATTGGGCGATTGCGATATGGACTTTCTGTGCCAGCTTGTGTTGGTGTGCCTTTTTGCTTAGCTATTTCCTCGCTCGATTGTTCATCAATATATGCACGCCCTTGCTTGATCAGCTTTATGGCAAAATCCCACAATTGTCCGAAATAGTCAGAGGCATAATACTCTTCGCCCCATTGATAACCCAACCATTTGATATCTTCCTTGATCGCTTCAACATATTCCACATCTTCCTTTGTAGGGTTAGTGTCATCAAAGCGGAGGTTACACACACCACCATGCTTCGCTGCCAAACCAAAGTCTATACAGATCGCTTTGGCATGGCCAATATGTAGATATCCATTGGGTTCGGGTGGAAAGCGAGTTTGTACTCTGCTATCATTTTTACCTTTACTCAAGTCTGCTTCAACGATTTGTTCGATGAAGTTCAATGACTTTTTCTCTTGAGTCTCTTGATTTGTGTTACAATCCATTATATAGTTGTTTTTTTGTTGACGAGTTTTTTGCGGTTAAAAAAGTTTAAAGTGTGTGAGGCGTTCCCTTAACCTTACGCACTTAACCCATGTCTTAATTAGCCATCTCTGAGATAAACTTGATACGTACTAGTCGGATTTCCTCTTCGCTATAATCATTACCAAGTTCTTCGAGTGCTGCTTCAAGGTCGTCGGTTTCTGATTCCTTCAGATATAGGTATATATCGCTGACGTGTTCATCCTCCATCACATCTTCGATGAAGTAGTCAATATTCAACTTTGTGCCCGAATATACGATTGCTTCGATTTCGTCCAGCAGTTCGCCAAATTCAATGCCTTTTGATACAGCGATATCATCTAATGCTACCTTGCGGTCGATGGCTTGAATAATGCTGACTTTTATTTTCGACTTGTTTGCTACGGTGCGAATTCGTAAGTCTTCCGGACGTTCTACTTCGAACTCTTCACAGTGACGTTTAATTAGTTTGCAGAAATCATCGCCATATCGTTTAGCCTTACCAGCACCCACACCTGGGATATTTTGCAACTCCTCGATAGTCTGAGGGTAAATAGTTGCCATCGCTTCAAGCGAGGGGTCCTGGAAGATGACGTATGGTGGTACATCCAATTCCTTGCTCATACGTTTGCGCAAGTCTTTCAGCATTTGATACAATGCGGGATCCACTGCACAGGCACCAGCGCCCTGCATTGGCTCGATATCTTCAACTTCGTCAAAGTCCTTGTTTTCCACGATGGTGAAACTTACAGGTTTCTTTAGGAACTTTTGTCCTTCTTTTGTTACCTTCAGCACGCCATAATTGTCTACATCCTTTTCCAAGTAGCCAGCAATCAATGCCTGAGCTATCACTGCCAACCATACCTTGTCGTCCACCTCATCACCAGCACCAAATTGGTCCAGGTCATCGTGGTGGTGTGCCATGATTTCGTCGGTTTCTCGACCTATTAATATATTTTTAATGTATTCGTCCTTGAATTTTTCTTTAGTCGCAAGGACTACTTCGATTACCAGTTTGAGATATTCTTTTGCTTCCACTTTCTTTCTAGGATTACGGCAATTGTCACAATTGCCACAGTTGTCATGTTCGTATGATTCTCCAAAATAATGTAGTATCAGTTTTCTGCGGCATACACACGATTCGGCATAGGCTGCAGTTTCTTTCAGTAGTTGTCTGCCGATGTCTTGCTCTGCCACGGGTTTACCTTCCATAAACTTTTCCAGTTTTTGTAGATCTTTCGAGTTGTAGAAGGTTATGCAAGCACCCTCGCCACCATCACGCCCAGCTCTACCCGTTTCCTGGTAATATCCCTCCAGACTTTTGGGGATATCGTAATGGATGACAAATCTTACATCAGGCTTGTCGATACCCATGCCAAAGGCTATGGTTGCTACGATTACATCGATTTTCTCCATAATAAAGTCATCCTGCGTCTTTGTTCGTAGCGCTGAATCCATTCCGGCATGATATGCCTCGGCCTTGATGTTGTTCGTTTGTAGCACCTGGGTCAACTCCTCTACCCTCTTTCTGCTCAGGCAATATATAATACCGCTCTTTCCCTGATTTTGCAAGATGTACTTAATGATATCCCTGTCTACGTTTTCCGTCTTTGGGCGCACTTCGTAATACAGATTCGGACGGTTGAACGAGCTTTTAAACTCCGCAGCATTTAAGATGCCCAGGCTCTTTTTGATATCCGTTCTCACCTTCTCAGTCGCCGTTGCCGTCAGCGCGATTACCGGTGCTTCGCATATCTGACTTATGATCGGTCGTATCTTGCGATATTCGGGGCGGAAGTCATGCCCCCACTCCGATATACAGTGCGCTTCGTCTACGGCATAGAATGATATCTTCACCTGGCGCAGAAATTCGATATTCTCCTCCTTAGTTAAAGATTCCGGAGCCACATACAGCAACTTCGTACGCCCTGACACAATATCAGCACGCACCCTGTCTATTTGTGATTTGTTCAGTGACGAGTTGATAAAGTGTGCCACACCATCATCCTCACTCGTATGTCGGATGGCGTCCACCTGATTTTTCATCAGTGCTATCAGTGGCGATATTACTATTGCCGTTCCCTCCATTAGTAGGGCAGGCAATTGATAACACAACGACTTACCCCCACCAGTTGGCATGAGTACGAATACATCTTTTCCACTTAGCAGTGTTCGAATGATTGTTTCTTGGCTATCCTTAAAACCATCAAATCCAAAATACTTCTTCAGCGAAGTGTGTAGGTCGAAGTTGTTATTCATAGCAATTAGCTTTACATTTGCAAAAACAAAGTTATAAACAAGTTTTGAATTTGCACAAACTTTTTTATTATTTTTTTATCTAATAATGATTTTTTATTGTGTCAGCACATTTAATTGGTAACTCGAACTGAGAATTGAGTTAAGATAAAAGATGACAAAAAGGTTTTTACCTTTCTTAATAACATACGTGACTCGATGAAAAAAAGAGTGAACCTTACTCCGTAATTTATATATTGTACAATTTATCTGCAAATAAATCTTGGTGGTATTGAAAAAATACACTAATTTTGCAACAATTATGAACTTTAACCGCCTTCTCTACTTGGAAACGGCGAAATAAACCTATACAAACTTAAATAATGAAGAATTCTAAAGAACTCATGAATCGCGTTGCCGACAACATCAGAGTGTTGGCTGTATCTATGGTAGAAAAAGCCAAGTCAGGTCATCCTGGTGGCGCAATGGGTGGTGCAGATTTTATCAACGTTCTTTACTCTGAATTTTTGACATTCGATCCAGAATGTCCTGCTTGGGAATGTCGTGACCGTTTCTTTCTTGACCCAGGTCACATGTCGCCAATGATTTATGCTCAGTTGGCTCTGATTGGCAACTTTTCTATTGACGAATTGAAGCAATTCCGTCAATGGGGTTCTCCTACACCAGGTCATCCTGAGAAGAACTTCGAAAGAGGTATCGAAAATACTAGCGGCCCTCTTGGCCAAGGTCATACATACGCAGTAGGTGCAGCGATTGCAGCAAAGGCGCTCTACGCTCGCACAGGAAACCCCGGCTTCAATAAAGAAAAAATCTACGCATACATATCGGATGGTGGCGTGCAAGAAGAAGTCAGCCAAGGCGCTGGCCGTATTGCTGGTCACTTAGGTTTGAATAACCTCATCATGTTCTTCGACGCCAACGCGATCCAACTTTCTACTCCAACAGCAGACGTTATCTCGGAAGATACTGCTGCAAAATATCGTGCTTGGAACTGGAACGTGATGGAAATCGATGGTAATGATGTAGACCAAATCCGCAAAGCATTGACTGCGGCTAATCAAGAAACAAGTCGCCCTACCCTCATCATCGGTCACTGTGTGATGGGTAAGGGGGCTAGAAAGGCAGATAACTCTTCATACGAATGCAACTGTGCTACACACGGAGCTCCTCTTGGTGGAGACGCCTATATTAATACTGTGAAGAACCTGGGAGCAGATCCAGAAAATCCGTTCGTGATTTGGGAAGAAACTGCCCAACTCTATGATAATAGAAAGGCTAAACTTAGGACTATCGTAGCAGAAAGAAGAAAAGAAGAAGCAGAATGGGCTGCTGCAAATCCCGAAAAGGCAGAAATGTTGAAGAACTGGTGGGAAAACAAGTTGCCCGAATTGCCATGGGATCAAATTGAACAAAAGCCCAACGGTCCAACCCGAAATGCTTCCGCAGCATGTCTTTCTATGCTCTCAGAACACGTGGGCAATATGATTGTATCAAGTGCTGACCTTTGCAATTCTGACAAGACTGACGGTTTCTTGAAACACACCACTGTTATCACACGCGACAACTTCGCTGGTGGTTTCTTCCAAGCGGGTGTATCAGAATTGACCATGGCTTGCGTATGTATCGGTATGACATTGCATGGCGGTATCTTGACGGCTATGGGTACATTCTTTGTCTTCTCAGACTACATGAAGCCTGCTATCCGTATGGCAGCTTTGATGGAGCTTCCTGTGAAGTTCGTATGGAGTCACGACGCATTCCGCGTAGGTGAAGACGGTCCTACCCATGAACCTGTAGAACAAGAAGCACAAATCCGCTTGATGGAAAAGCTCAAGAATCACAGCGGACGCGATGCTGTCAGAGTTTTCCGTCCATGTGACGTCCATGCTACAACAGAATGCTGGCGCTTAGCTATGGAAAATATGAATACTCCAACTGCCCTCATCTTTAGCCGTCAAAATGTGAAGGATATCCCTGGTACACCAAACTACAAGCAAGTGGAAAAGGGTGCTTACGTGGTATTGGAGGAAGAAACACCAGACGTTGTGCTTGTAGCGTCAGGTTCTGAAGTGAGCACATTGGTAGAAACTGCACAATTGCTCAAGGCTGAAGGCGTCAAGGTGCGAGTAGTGAGTTGCCCAAGTGAGGGTCTCTTCAGAAGACAAAGCAAAGTATATCAAGAAAGCATCCTTCCCAAAAATGTTAAGGTCTTCGGTCTTACAGCAGGTTTGCCTGTGACATTCGAAGGTGTAGTAGGACCTAATGGTAAGGTCTATGGTTTGGAAAGTTTTGGTTTCTCAGCACCATTCACCGTACTCGACGAAAAACTCGGTTATACACCACAAAACATCTACAACGAAGTAAAGCAATTCATGGCAGAATAATTTACTAACTAACAAATTAATTTGAAAGTTAGTGAAAAAACGCATAAATCTCTAATCATTCTTGAAATTAGTCGAAAACAATAAGTCACTCATTATGAATCTATCTCCAATTGGTTTGGCAAGTGACCATGCTGGGTATGAACTCAAAGAATTTGTCAAGCAATATTTAGAAAGTAAAGGCATCCCATTCACAGACTACGGTACACACTCGACAGATAGTTGCGACTACCCAGAATTTGCACATGCTCTGGCTAATGGTATCAAAGCTGGCGAAGTGAGCAGAGGTATTGCTATTTGTGGTAGCGGTGAAGGTATCTCGATGACACTGAATAAACACCAACACATCCGTGCAGCATTGGTATGGACTGCAGAAATCGCTGGCCTCACACGTCAACACAATGATGCCAACGTCTTGGTGATGCCGGGTCGATTTGTTACCACTCAAGAAGCAGAAGAGATAATGGAAAAATTCCTCACAACTGATTTTGAAGGTGGCAGACACATCGCAAGAGTAGAAAAAATACCTGTAAAAGTGTAAAAAAGCGAGAGAAGATTTTCTCAAACCATTTGAAAATTATATCTTTGCACTCGTTTTGAAAAATATATCACACAACACATTTAAACTATACTAAAATGACTAAAGCAGAAATTGTTTCAGACATTGCAAAAAAAACAGGCGTTGATAAGACAACAGTCCTCAATACTGTAGAAGCATTCATGAGCACAGTGAAGGAATCACTTGCTAACGAAGAAAATGTATACTTGAGAGGTTTTGGTAGCTTTATTTTGAAGAAGCGCGCAAAAAAGACTGCTCGCAATATCTCTAAGAACACTACTATCATCATCCCCGAGCACAATATCCCAGCATTCAAGCCAGCTAAGACTTTTATGCACGAAATCAGCAAGCAAAAATAAATTTATTAATTAACCGGTTATAAAAATTTACAACTATGCCTAACGGAAAGAAGAAGAAAAGACATAAAATGTCTACTCACAAGCGTAAAAAAAGACTGAGAAAGAATCGTCACAAAAGCAAGTAATCCTTGCGTGTAGCTTTCTGTTAACATGTGCCAATATACTGGAATGTACACTCAAGTACGCAGGTGTATTGGCACATCACTTTTACACAGAAAAAGAAAACATTATACCAACATGACAAGCGAAGTAATAATTGATGTCCAACCCAAAGATGTATCCATCGCCCTGCTGGAAGACAAAAGATTAGTTGAATTCCAAC
>JAFNXM010000005.1 GCA_017383485.1 Bacteroidaceae bacterium | reverse complement strand
ACACCAATATCACCCATTGAAGGATCAGGTGGAGTTTCAGTTAAAATATCATTTTCCTGAATTTTTTCTACTTCAAGATTTTTTAGTTCGATTAATTTATTCAAGGCATCTCTAACTAATTCGCGACATTGAGATTTTACATCTGACATAAAAATTTCTCCAAAATTGATTTATACAATTATATTTATATCATATTATAGGAAAGATTTTCAAGTTAGTTGAAAGTTACATGGAAATTGAAGCTGCCATCACTTGAAATTCACCATTTTCTAAAACTTTTTGCCTTCTAAATGAACCATATTTAAATTGATTTGAAGGTGAGTTATTTTTATCGCTTAATTTTGTGCAACAAGTACATTCAGAAAAACTTACAATATTTTTTTTAGGTATTCCATTTTTCTCTAAAACAAATAGATTTGCTTTTTCCAAAGAAAGATAAATTTTTTCATCAATTTTTGTGATACAGTCTGGAGTAAAATTTTTTGAAAAATATTCTTCTCTTTCTTTATCAACCTGATAACAACAATTTTTTATGTGAGGACCTAAAATAAAATGCAAATTTTCAGGTTTGCTTTCTGGATTTTTTTTCAAGATGATATTTATTGCTTCTTCTGAAATTCCTGTACCTTTCCACCCAGAATGTAAAACTCCAAATGTAAGACTTTTATCGTCAAAAATGAAAATGCTCATACAGTCTGCTACTGTAACAACTGGAACATAATCTGTATTTTTTGTGATAATTCCGTCTGCCAAAATCTGATTTTTTTGAATTTGCTCAATATCAAATTGATTTTCAACTTCCATAATTTTTTTTGAATGACAAAGTTCAATATCAATTATTTTTTTATCTGGATAAAGTTTAGAAAAATAATTTTTTCGAACTTGATTATCTTCATCCCACTTAAATCGCATTGTACCTAAGTTAAAATCAGAAATCACACATTGAGGAACATGAGAAGTTTTTTTGTATGCGTCATTATCAAATTTAAGTTCTATTTCCATAAGACAAATCGATTGTTTCAAGTTCTTTTATCAAATCTAAAGCATCACCAAAACTTGCAAGAGTTTCTTTCATTTTTTGTCTAAACAGGATATTTGTTTTTCCTTGAATTGTGGCGATGTTTACCAAAGTGTCGTATCGAGAATTTTTTTCTGTAGAAAGAATACCTGTAAAAATCAATTGCATTATTTTACATGATTCTGCAAATTGTGTTGTTAAATTTACAACCCAATTGAGAACGCTACGTTGCGGAAACGTACCAAAATGTAGAGGAAGATTGCTACGAGTGCAAAGAGCACACTGATGATAGCGCCCTTAACCATATCTGCAGCGACAGAAGAACCTACCTTTTGAGCAGATACAATAGAACCACCAGTCTTGTTTTGACGATCTTTGAATACATCGTATTCTGCTTTAATCAAACCAGCATCCTTCAATGCTTTGTGAACGAATTGGTCAACTTGGTCGTCGATATTTTCGTCTGTATCGTTGATGCGGTAGTTAGTAGTCAAACGTACGCAACGGCTTTCTGCTGTTACGACAGAAATAGCGTTAACCGCAGCATCTGGATCCTTAGTATCTGCCTTCACAGCAGCTTGTACTGCAGCTTCAACAGCTTCGGGCTTAGTATTCTTGTCTTCAAATTCGATAACATAGTTACGACCACCTGTAAAGTCGATACCCTTTGACAAACCACGGATACCCAAGAATGCAACGCAGATAAGCATAAATACGCCAAATGCGATAACAGACTTCTTACCCTTTTCCATGAACTTCACCTTAGTATTAGCCAAGAAGTTGCGAGTCAAAGGAGTGGTGAAAGTCAGTTTAGTCCACTTGTCTTTCTTGAGGAAGTGTTCGTATACGATACGAGTCATCCATACTGCAGTAAAGAATGAAGCTGCGATACCAATACCGAGAGTCAATGCGAAACCACGGATAGGACCTGTACCGAAGTTGTAAAGAATAACAGCAGTGATGATTGATGTCAAGTTAGAGTCGAAGATTGCAGAGAATGCGTTGCCGTAACCATCAGCAAGTGCGGTCTTGATGTTCTTACCTGCCTTGAGTTCTTCCTTGATACGTTCGTAGATCAATACGTTAGCATCGACAGCCATACCCAAAGAAAGCACCATACCGGCGATACCACTCATAGTGAGTGCGGCCTGGAATGAAGTGAGCACGCCGAAAGTGAAGAAGAAGTTGAGCAAGAGTGCGCAGTTGGCTACCATACCTGGGATGATACCATAAGCCAAGCACATGAAGATCATCAAAAGCACGAGTGCAAATACACAAGCTGTGAGACCTGCTGTAATAGATGCCTCACCCAAAGAAGGACCTACTGTTTCTTCTTGAACTACTGTCAGCTTCACGTCCATACGTCCACTGTTGAGGACGTTAGAGAGGTCGCGCGTATCGTCGATTGTAAAGCTACCAGAGATTTGAGAATTACCGCCGGCAATCTTTTCGTTGACGTTTGGTGCGCTGTATACATAGCCATCGAGAACGATTGCTACAGACTTGCCTACGTTTCTTTCTGTCAACTTAGCCCATTCTGCAGAAGCGCGGTTGGTCATTGTCATAGATACGACGGGCTTACTGCCTTCCATAAAGTCTGCCTTTGCAGTCTTGATTACGTCGCCTTCCATTGAAGGACCACCATTCTTTGCCTTGAGGGTATAGAGAGCGTAACCAAGAACGACATTTTCTACCTTGCCGTCTTGTGTTCTCATAGTTTGGCTTTCTTCCTTCACGCTCCAAGCTAATACGAGGTCTACGGGGAGAGAAGCCTTGTTAGCGTGGTAAGCTTGCATGATAGCAGTAGTATCTTCCTTCGAACGAGTATATCCGACGATAGAACCGCCGCCAGGGATTTGCAAGTGGCCGTTTACTACTTCTGCCAAGCCGCTCACTTCAGCAGCACTGTATGTTTCCCAGAATTGGAGGTTAGCACTACCTGTGAGGAGCTTACGTACGCGTTCGGGTTCCTTGATACCTGGCATTTCTACCATGATTTGACCCATTTGTCCGCGGCCCTTCAGGATTTGGATGTTTGGTTGTGCCACACCGAAGCGGTCGATACGTGTACGGATCACTTCGTTAGCGTTGCTTACTGCTGATTCGATCTTAGCGAGCAAAGCTGTTTTCACCTGTGCGTCGGTAGAATTAGCCGAGATGCCATCGAGGTTTGTGCCGAATGCACCACCCAACTTATCCTTGCCGTACAATTCTTGGTAGCGACCTACGAATACGTCGAGCACGTCGTCACCATTTCTTTTTGCTACTGAGTCTGCGTAAGCGACTGCTTCTTTCACGTTAGCCTGTACGGTCTTGTCTGTGCCGGCTGTGCTTCTGAGCAAGTCGGGGATAGATACTTCGAGGATGACGTTCATACCACCCTTCAAGTCCAAACCGAGGCCAATTTGCAATTGTTGACATTCCTTCAAGGTCTTCCACATGTACACCTTTTCGTTGCCCATTGAGTCGAGATAGGCTGTGCGGAAATCGTTGAATGCTCTGTCTTTTGCATTGTCATCAGCATATTTTCCGCCCTTGATCTTAGCTGTAGCATACGCGTCTGCGTTCTTTTCGTACTTGTTAGTAACGAATGAGAACGAGAGGTAGAAGCAGCAAATCAGGGTAAGGAGCACTGCGATGACCTTAACAAATCCTTTGTTTTGCATGGTTTTTAATTGTGTTTTTATGTTAGTTATTTTCTATTTTGCATACTTTTTGGCGTGCAAATATACTGATTTTTTTCAAACTAAGGGTTTTATAATGTATTTAATTGTGGCAAAGTGTGAATTATCGTCATTTTGTAGCAAATATTACGCGATTTTCTGTAAATATGGCACATATATATAATATTACGTGTGCGCGTGCAAAAAATATTTCTACCTTTGCACGCATGAAGATACTGATTGCTTTACTCAAGGGGCTTTCGCATCTGCCATTGCGTCTGCTCTATGTACTGTCCGACGTGCTGTTCGTGCTCGTCTACTACGTGGTGCGCTATCGCCGCGGCGTGGTGCGCAGAAATATCGACGCCTCGTTTCCCGAGCGTACGACCGCAGAGCGCCGAGGCATTGAACGCGATTTCTACCGCTTCTTTTGCGACTATATCGTGGAGACCATCAAACTGCTGACCATAAGCGAGGAGGAAATTAAGCAAAGAATGATCATCGAGGGTATGCCGCGCTTGGAAGAGTCGCTCGAGAAGTGCCCATTTGCCTTTATCTACCTGGGCCACTATTGCAACTGGGAGTGGGTATCCTCGATTCCGTTGTGGGGAGAGCACGGCCGCGTGCCCAGCGCCCAATTGTACCGTCCACTGAAGAACAAGGCGTTCGACCGCCTATTCCTGGACTTGCGTCAACGTTTTGGTTCGAAGAGTATCTCGAAGTACGAAGCACTGCGACAAATACTGAAGATGAAGGCCGAGGGCGTGCGCTCGATCGTAGGTTTCGTGTCAGACCAATCACCTCTGCCCAACAGCATACACGAGTGGGCTGACTTTTTGCACCAGGACACCCCAGTGTTCACAGGCACCGAACGCATTGCCAAGAAGGTGGGCGCGGCTATCTATATCGCCGACGTGCAGCGCGTGCGTCGTGGCTACTATCACATGCGTCTGCATCTGGTGACCGAGGAACCCGCAAAATATCCCGACTATGAACTGACGCAACTCTATATGAAGGAGTTGGAGCGTATGATACGACGCCAACCGCACCTGTGGCTTTGGAGTCATAAGCGGTGGAAGCACACGCGCGAAAGTGTGGCACGAGAATTGGCTAAGCACAAGGCATAAATCGAGAGGAGCAGACGCTCCTCTTTTTTTGTCTTAATGGTTGCTGAGAGTAAACAAAAAATGCGAAAAATTTTGACAAACGCTGTTGATGAAATAGAAGTTGTTGTTTCGGCGAGACAGGACCTTTTTGGAAAAAGCCAAGGCTTTGTTGAAAAAAGGTCTAATGTTTTTTTCACGAGGCGTCGCGAAATTTTCACGAGGCCTTGACTTTTTCATCTTTTTCGACGCACAGAAAATTGGAAATTTGCCCTGCTTTTTCACAGGTTTCGCTAAAAAACCTAAGGCTTTTTGACTTTTTGTACAAAAAACTGCGAATTTAGACCTCGCGAGAGTGCTGTATTTGCAGCCAAAGATACTGGCGGTGGATTTTAAGCGATTCTCACTCTTCGAAAATGCGAAAAATTTTGACAAAAAATGTGCCTTTGCAAAACAATTCTCGTGCTAAACAAAGTCCAAACGAAAGGGCACCCCTCGTCCGAGGGATGCCCATTTTATAGAGTTATCCGTGATAATTCTACCGAGATCATTTCACCAGCACTTTCTTGCCATCAATGATATATACACCTGCGGGCAAGTTGGTTGCCTTGGCACCCAAATACACGCCGCTGATGGTGTAGACGCCCTTGCGCACAGCTTCGGTTTGTACGCCCTGTATAGCTGTGGGGTAGATGCGTTCCAATATGTCGCTTTGCGCTGCCACGTTGGGGTTCTCGCGCAATTGCCATGCAGCACCTGCGTCAGTCTTTTCCCAAATAGAAAGTGGCGCGATGTAGTTTTGTGGCGCCGCGCAGAGGTATTCCTTAGTGCCGCCGTGCTGTGTGATGGCGAAGTTACCAGCTCCCATATCCTCGATGAAGAGTGAAGTCACGCTTTCGGTGAGTGTCACAGGCTTAGTCTCGCCATTGTATTCGGGCACACTGAGGAATTTATCTGCACCAACGTTGTAGAAATAAAATTTACCATCGAATGGCACAATCATCCAGCTTGAACCCTCTGCAGTCGTATCGAGAGGCTTCGAATAGTTTTGGGTGTAGAGAGGATGTCCTGCATCGCCAATCATTTCTGCTGCCCAGACGTAAGACACCGAACTAGCATAGACTTCGTCATAGATAGCGTAGGCCTTGAACGTAGGATTGTAGATCGTATAAGTCTTGTCGTCGCGAATTTCATCAAGGTTTGTGATGATGCCGCCCTGTGGTTCTACGTTCACATCTACGTCTGGTTTGATCGAAGCGTCGATCAGCGCCAACACGCTGAGGTCTGCTTCAACATTGGGGTTGACCATAAATTGCCAAGCCGAACCAGCATCTTGCGTATCCCAAATGCTGAGTGGAGAATTGGTCAGCTGAGGTGCAGCACACATATAGTTGTAGTCGCCACCTCCTGCAGTGAGGGCAAAAGATGAGTTGGACAATTCGACAGCCGTCATACCGACAGGAGTAGATGAGAAGGTGATCTCGCGACCAGCAGTGGTGCTATTAGGATCGGGCGTAGTGAGGAACTTCTTCGCCTCCATATTATATATATAATACTTGCCGTTGAATGTCACTACCATCCACGCATCACTCTTCGCCGCGGGGTCGAAAGGTTCCGCATAGGTCTGCGAAGCCAAAGCATGAGAAGTATCATCACCCTTCATACCAGCGGTCCAAACATAAGAAGTCGAATAAGCAGGAGCATACTTCGCATACGCAGTATAAGCTGGATTGTAGAGCGCATAAGTCACGCTATTCTTCAGCTCAGTCAATGTTGATACGGGAGCGCCCAAAGGTTTCACTTCAGTACCGGGGTTGGGATCGGGATCAGGTTCTGGATTAGGATCTGGGTCGGGATTTTCCGACTTAGCAAACTGCAATGTATATACGGTCTTGCTGTTTGCATTTGAAGCGTAGTAGCTACCCTTCACAGTCAAGGTCAAAACGCCAGTAGACTTATTGAAAGACTTTTCGACAGTAGCCCCTGCGCCCTTGACCGTATATGACAGTTTTGATTCGCTATACTCTTCTGCTGAGAGGTCAAAGCTACCACCACTTTCCGAAGGATTCAACGACTTGCCATTGTAAGAAAGTGCAGTCAAAGCGTGATAGTAGATGAAGTAGATTTCGTCTACGATCAATTCGTCGCCTGCACTACCACCGGGAGTGGGATTAGTGGTAAACGTAGCGAGGAGGTATTGCACATTGCCTTGAGCTTGATCATACGAGAACTTGGCTTCATACTTCACCCAATCGCTTGATGCGTTGACCAAAGCTGAAGCTTTACCGATGCGGTAAGATGCTTGATCGCTCACTTCAGGATCGCGGAAATCCACGTCGCCGTGCAGGATAAACTGTCCACGACCGTTGGGCGAACCTCCGCTCTTGAATTTCGCATAGAAGGTCACAGCATCAGGACGTCCGGCAAAGCGCAAACTATGTGTAGCATCGTCGCGCTTAGTGTAGTTGTGGTTGCTCGCATCCGCTGGCGTCATGCTACCCATATTAATCATACCGGTAGTCAAGTTACCATTAGCTTTCTTACCTAAAATACTTTTTGAATAAATCTTAACTGCACGTCCTGTACCATTAGCACCGGGCGAAACACTCGAGGGTTTGGGCGAACTACCCTTACCCATACCAGCCATACCACCAGTGGCAGAATTGAACGAATTCCAACCATTTCCTGGCTCGGTATCGTTTCCTGTGTATTGTTCAAAGCTTGGGTCGGCAAACTGGTAGATACCTTGCGCCGAAAGACCGAAAGCGGTCATCAAAGCTAGAGCAAATGTGAATAATCTTTTCATAAATTCTTTTTATTGGAGATGAAAAACAAAAAAAGCGAGTGTGAACCCTTGTGATGTCTATTGTTGTAGAAAAATCCTTTGATCTATGAGAAAGTTCCTATAATATGAGACATTTTTTCCTTAATCCGCAAAGCAGAAGTGCTGGTCCGCTTTGCCTTATAGAAGGGATAACACTCGCTTTCCGTTATTATTTCTTCAGTACCTTTTGGCCACCTACGATATAGATACCGCGTATGAGGTTTTGGTCTAATTCCTTGCCTACGTAACGACCATCTATGCTATATACGCCTTGAGTTGCAGGACGAGCAATAGTCACGTTGTTGATGCCAGTAATAGTCTTCACACCGATGAAGCGCACATTGATAGGAATTTCGCCGCCGCCTGGCACATTGGTCCACATTACATTCAAGAGTACGTCGAGAGATTCGCCCCAGATGCTGCTGTAGTTGACATCGAGCAGAGCTATTGCGTGGAGTTCCTGTTCTGTACCTTCGTTGAATACGAGTTTTACGGGTTCTCTTTCTTCAAATGAAGTTGCTGTACCGTTAAAGTTTACCTTGATGCTTGTAATTTCAATATCGCCAAGAGTCATATCGCCGAATGCGAAGTTTGGTAACTTGAAGTTCACAGCATCTTCGCCAGCAGCAGAGAGTTCTACCTTTTGTCCGTCGATTGCTTCAGTTTCGTCAGTGATTTCTTCACCCAAAGCGATGAAGAGTTGACCTTCGTAACCGCCTGCGATATTCTTCACGCCGATTTCTGCAGCTTGTGCTACTTTCTTTCCGTCGAAGAGTACGTAGATTGGCATGGGCTCGTCCATTCCTGGCACGTTAGTCCACATTACGGGCAAATCCACAACGATACGTTCGCCACGGATGTAGCTTTCTTGTTCGTTGATGAG
Organism: Bacteroidaceae bacterium; assembly: GCA_017383485.1. Lineage (GTDB taxonomy): Bacteria > Bacteroidota > Bacteroidia > Bacteroidales > Bacteroidaceae > Alloprevotella. The sequence continues at coordinate 154,415 of JAFNXM010000005.1, read as the reverse complement.
GGCTGTTGCATGAATTTCAGCATCTGTGCCTTGGTTGAATACGAGGTTTACTGGCTCAACGTCGCTAAATTTAGCAAAGTTGCCTTTGAATATCAAATGCAAGTGATTTACTTCGATATCGCCAAGAGTCATATCTGCGAAAGCGAAGTTTTTGAGCTTGAAGTCAACGGTACCGTCTTCGTTGGCAACGAGTGATACCTTTTCGCCGTCGATAAATTCAGTTTCTGCGTTGATTGGTTCGCCCAAGCTGATGTAGAGTTTTCCTTGATAGTCGCCTGCAACGTCTGTCACGGTTTGTGCTACAGCCGAAGCGCTAAACAATGCTACTGCAATAAGAGAGAGTAGAATTTTTTTCATAAGCTTTTATTGTTTTTGGTTGTTTTATTTTTTTCTGGTTAGTTATTATTTCCGTTAGGTGGACTTATATTTATATTATATTAGAACAAATAGTTAAAGCCCAAAGTGCCGTAGACAGGATAGAGCGAGAAAGTAACACTGCTGAAGTCAGAAGGGAAAATACCATTTAATCCCCATTGCAGATTGACAAATGCCGAGAGGTGTTTGTAGGCTTTAAATTCTCCGCCGACTTGCACACCGTAGTGGAACTTACGGAGATTTCCCGAGAAGTCATAGGTCGCGCTGGTCACCTCAGTCTTTTCGCCCGTAGGATTCTGATCTCGGATGTAGGCGTCTACACCAATGCTTTCGCCCAATTCGTTTTTGATTTCGTTGCCGTAGGCTTCGCCCGAGAATGAGCCGTTGAACATCCACGAGAGGTAGGGTCCTGCCGACACGCTCCAGCGCTCGTTGATTTTGTATACACCCAGTACGGGGAAGGTCAAATATCTGTTGTTCACATTGGTTTTGACGTGACCGGTGAAGGCGCCTTTGATCTCGCCGCCGTCGGCTTCTTTGGCTTCCATGTAGTAGTTTTTCACTGTAGCGTCGGTACTCATCCCTTTTGATTCGAGTCGTACGCCCAACTGAATACCCCATGGTGTGGCACCAAATTGTTTTTGCATTGCGCCCTCGAGAGCGATGTGCAATCCTGGATTAAATCCGTCGATAGCGCGGATTTCTGCGGGCAGGGGCAGGGGCGATGTGCCGCCGAGGTTGAATCCTGCACCTACACGAACGTGCCAGCCGCGCACAGCAGCACGCAGCAAGTTTTCGTCGGTATCATCTGTGTGGCTTCCGCTCTGTGCGAAGACTGAGGTAAAGGAAGCGAGCAAAATGATCAGTGTATATATCTTTTTCATAATTATTTTTTTGTAACGAGGAACGATTTGATTTGAATAAGGAACGAGAAATTCAAAGTACCCTTAATCATCTTTGTAGATAATCATTCATTAGACGGCCGAGTATATTACTTCCAAACAATCTCCAATTCGTCGATAAAAAGTTCACTACCGATAGCGCCTTCGAATACTTGTCCGTCGCGACTGGACGAAGCTACGACGGTAATAGCATAACCATCGTTGTCCATACGTTCGCGATCGAAAGTTTTTCCTTCCTTCATGACGAATGGGAGTTCAAACTTAGTCCATTCTTTGGGCTCTTCAGGATTTTCGAAGCGTGCTACCGACACGATGCGATTACTAGTCAAGACATCGTCGCCGTTGAGCGGAACGAACTTAGCGGGATCTACTTCGTACAATACGGCATAGACATCGCACTTATCGCGGCGTCCTTCGACCACTTCTTTGTTTTTGTCATAGAACACTTCGCCTGGTGTATATTTATAATAGCCTATCAGCATCACGGGTTCGCCACCGACCAATTGCAAGCCCATGCGTGTAGCTTTGCGTGGGAAGAGCATCGCCTGCGAAGTTTTGAATTCGCCGATGAATATATTTCCTGCAGCAATAGGCATACGCGTGCTGGCGCCGAAAGCACCTGTATCGCTGGTGCGCAGACATACGCAGTTGCCTCGCACACCGAGTGGATTTGGCGTAGTGGGATAGCCCTCGGGAGTCTGAGCCATTCCCGACATAGCAAAGCCTGCATTCCCTGTAGCCCAATAGTCGCGACGCGGATTCTGCTCGTCGCTGGCGTCCACTTCGTACCATTGATAGAACTTACCACTGGCGTCGAGCGCATAGTGCTCAAAACTGCACACTGATATAGGACGTGGATAATTGAAGGAGACGGTGTAGTCCTTGGACCAATTGCCGTCCTCAGAACGTACGGTATAGAGTTGTGGAGCAGTGAAGTCGCGCACAACACCATTGGCAGGAGTGCCCTCGCCAGTAATAAAAATCTGTGCGCCGGGAGTCAAATAAAATTTGGGGTCTAATTGTGTGCGATCAGAGCCCTTCTTCAATGTCACCGATACGGTGGTATTGGTCACAATAGGGTCGCCAATGATCATCGCTTTGTGATTGCTGAGCCACAAGGAGTCGATGCCTGTGATATCGCACTCAGCATTGAGTGGTTCGTCCTGGATGCATGAAGAAAAAGTCAGTGCTGCACCCAAGAACGCAAGGGGTAAAAAATGCTTCATTTATGATACACTTTTGTTGAATTTGTGCAAAAAATCGGGACAAAGTTACGAAAAAATCTTCAAATTGGCGAAAAAAAATCGACATTCATACGCCTTTCGTCTGTTAATAATTATGTACAAATTAGAAGATTAGCAAAAACGACCTACTTTTTTTGCCCTTTTCGCCCCATGAGTACTTTTTTTGCACAGATCATTTGACGAAAACACGCGATGCTGGTGACTCGAAAAAAGGTTAGACCTTTTTCAAAAAAGCCTTAACCTTTTTTTAACGAGGCGTCGCGAAATTTTAACGAGGCGTCGCGAAATTCAAAAAAGGTCTTACTTTTTTTCGAGTCCTAAAACGAGGGTGGCTCACAGGTGGTGCAATAGCCCCCTTTCACCACCGCCTATTTATGAAAAAAGTGGCGCAATTGCCCAAGCAACTGCACCACTTCTTATATATCATTTCACGCTATCAGCGCGGGTCTAATCCTTTCTGCATTGCTTCACACCCAGGACAATAGCTGCAACGAGCAGGAGCAACATGCCAGCAATCATGGCATAAGCCACGCCGTTGGTCAGGGTCAAAGTCTTGGGGCGGAAGGTCAAGACGACTTCGTGCTGACCGGCTGGCACACGCAGGGCGCGCAGGGCGTAGTTGACACGGCCCAATTCCACTTCCTGGCCATCCACAGTGGCGGTCCATCCGGGATAATAGACTTCCGAGAAGACCAGTACCCCACCCTTTTCACTCTGCACAGCATATCGCATTTCGTCGGGCACCATGTCTGTGAGGCGAGCCGTACCCTGACCAAGCGCAGTGCCATCCAATTGAGCACGGAATGTCTCGTCGGCCACAGCAGCCGTGTGGGTATCCAGGCCATTCAAAGCAGCGATTTCGGCATCTGCACCCTTGACGAAATCAAGACGGTCTACAAACCATGCATTGCCGCATGCCGAAAGATTTTGCACAGCATAAGCACCTCGGCCCACTATGATATATTTTGCATTGAGCATATCCAGCACAGGCGTAGCCAGGGTGCTGTCTGCCAGAAGGTATTCCTGCATCAACACGCGACCTTCGGGCGTATTCACAGTCATACCTGCTTCTTTCAGATAGTCAGCCACGGCGTTAATTCTCGCCACCATTTCGCCCAATTCGGGATAGATATGGTTTTCCATCAGGTCGTTGTAGCGACGCAACTTGGCCGCGTGATAACCGCCAATGGTCTTGTGGTGCGCAGCCAAGGCATTATTGCCAATCGAATTGGGATCTACGACACGATAGTGCAGCGCTGTGTCTGCCAGAATCATCTCGTCGGCAGGTGTCTTTTGCACCATGGCTTCGTGGTGAGAGGCATCGGTGAAATTGTCGTCGTTCAGATAACGTTTGTTTTCTGCCCACATATCAAGCATAGTCACTACGCCCAACACGGCAACGAGCATCCACCCCTTGACAGCACGTACGCGGGTGTAGACCAGGATGAGTGCAGCCGCCAACAGGATGAGCAGGAACGATGTGCAGGCCGATGAAGCCAGGACGTCGTGGCGTGCCGAAGTGAGCGCCGCCTTGTAGTCGGCAACGGTATAGCCGAGCATTTGAGCATTGGGGGCGATGTATTGATTGATAAAGTTATTGTCCTTGACAGTAAGCAAATCGCCCACGAGGCTTGGCATTGCCCACAGGATGAAGCACACACCTGCAGTCAGCACAAAGGATGTGATGAAGTAGATCTGGTTCTTGCGCTCGTGGAACAAGTCGCGCTTGCGCAAGATCTGTGCCAGCGCCAACATGGCCAGCAGGGGTATCGTGAATTCCGCCATAACGAGCGCCGAGGATACGGTGCGGAATTTGTTATAAAGAGGCAAATATTCTATCAAGAAGCGTGTGATTGCTGGCACGTCGTATCCCCAGGCGAAGATGAAGGAGATGAGCGTTGCTGCCAGGAGACCCCATTTCAATGGTCCGCGTACGATGAAGCAGCCCAGCACGAACAGGAAGAAGACGATAGCTCCGACATACACCGGACCGACTGTCATGGGCTGTCTGCCCCAATAGGCCGAGGTGATCGGAGATGCATCCTCTGTGCTCATACCAAATGCGGTGCAAGTGGTATACATGATGTCTTGATACTGGGTATTATCTTGCGTAGCGTCCATCGCTGCGAGACTTTCGCTTGATCCGCCACCACAGAAGTCGGGTATCATCAGCGTCAGCGTTTCGTCTACACCATAACTCCAGGCTGTGATGTAATCATAGTCCAGTCCGTCCTTTGGCGCCTGGACATTTTCGCCAGCCACCTTGGTCGTTTTGGTCAATTCCGACTTGCCGCGCATTGACTCCTTACTATAGGTATAGGTGTGGTAGAGGTTGGGCAGATTGGCCAAAAGGCCCATCATACCAGCCAAGACAAAGACTGCAGTACCACGGAGCCAGCGCTTACCATCTACGCGGGGCAGGAAGCCCTGTGTATCTTCGTCCTCACCAGCATTGGGCTGCGCAGCCTCTTCCGCTTTGCATTTCTTACCACACTTACAGAAAGCACCTACACCAAAGGCCACGATGAGCGAAAGCATGACGAAGCCGAAATAGTAGGACATCTGGATGTGGTTGGACAGAATTTGCAGCGCGGCAAAGAAGGCGGTGACGAAAGCACCCCAAAGGTATTTGCCACGATAGCAAAGGATGAGACCCGCTATCGTTGGGGGAACGAAACCGAGAGTAAGGACCTTCCAAATGTGTCCGGCGGCAATGATGATGAAGAAGTAGGACGAGAACGCCCAGGCTATGGCTCCAAACGCGGAGGTCAGGGGGCGGAAGCGCAATACCCTCATCAAAATATAAAAGCCAATGAGGTAGAGGAACACATAATTGAGCACGCCCGAAGTACCCAAACCATACGCCTTGGATAGCCAAGACAGCGTGTCGGTAGACTCGTACGAAGGCGAAATCTGATACGTCGGCATACCGCCGAAGATAGAGTTGGTCCAGCGCGCAGTTTCGCCTGTTGCTTCGCGGTGCTGGATCACATCCTGATTGACGCCGACTGGTTGATCATTGTCGTGACCACCGAGCACCATATCGCCGACTATTGGCGTCTGGAAGTAGAAGAAACCTATCAACAGGAAGGCTACTACAACCAGGACGTCGGCGTATGTGCGCGAGAGTATATCCTTTACAGAAAATTTCATTATTTCGAGGAAAAAGGTTTTTAATAACGATAATGTTCGGGCTTATAGGGTCCCTCAACTGGCACACCGATATAATCAGCTTGGGCTGGCGACAATTTTGTCAAATGTACGCCGATACGTTCCAAGTGCAAGCGCGCCACTTCTTCATCCAAACTCTTTGGCAAACGATACACACCAACTTCGTAGTCCTTTGCCCAAAGTTCCATCTGAGCCAAAGTCTGATTAGTGAAAGAGTTTGACATCACAAACGAGGGGTGACCTGTAGCACAACCCAAGTTGACCAAACGACCATCTGCCAGCAAAGTGATGCGATGTCCGTCGGGGAAGAGATAACTATCCACCTGAGGCTTGATATTAGTAACAACAACATCTGGCAACTTCTTCAAGGCATCAACTTGTATCTCGCTGTCGAAGTGACCAATATTGCAAACGATAGCTTGGTCTGGCATCGCCTTCATGTGATCTGTGGTGATGACATCGATATTACCTGTTGTAGTCACAAAGATATTGCCAAGAGGTGCAGCCTCTTCCATAGTCAAGACTTCATAACCCTCCATCGCTGCTTGCAAAGCGCAAATGGGGTCGATCTCTGTCACAATAACGCGAGCACCATACGAACGCATACTTTGCGCACAGCCCTTGCCCACTTCGCCGTAACCCGCTACGACGCACACCTTGCCTGCTATCATCACATCAGTAGCGCGCTTGATACCATCAGCCAAAGATTCGCGGCAGCCGTAGAGATTGTCAAACTTAGACTTGGTTACTGAGTCGTTCACGTTGAAGGCAGGGAAGAGCAATTCACCATTTTCCATCATACGATACAGACGGTGTACACCAGTCGTTGTTTCTTCGCTCACACCCTTCATACCAGCAGCCATTTCTTGCCATATAGTTTTGTTTTCAGCAAGCACAGCTTTCAGGATGTTTTTCAATTCCTGCTCATCACCACTGCCCGATGGTGTATCCAATACGGCAGCATCCTTTTCTGCCTGAACGCCGAGGTGAATCATCAGGGTAGCATCGCCGCCATCGTCGACAATAAGGTTGGGCCAAAGACCGTCGCCGAAATTCATAGCTTGCAGTGTGCACCACCAGTAGTCTGCGAGCGACTCGCCCTTCCATGCAAAGACGGGGACGCCGGCTTGTGCCAACGCTGCCGCAGCATGGTCTTGTGTAGAGTAGATGTTGCAAGAGCACCAACGTACCTCTGCACCCAGTTCGCGTAGTGTTTCTACGAGAACAGCAGTTTGAATAGTCGTGTGCAAAGACCCCATGATGCGAGCACCCTTGAGGGGTTTTTCTTTGCCGTACTTTTCGCGCAACGCCATCAGTCCTGGCATTTCGCTTTCGGCGATTTCTATCTCTTTTCTACCGAAGTCTGCTAATGACATATCGGCAACTTTGTAGGGCAATGTGGAAAATAATTGTTCAGTCATATCGTATTTATTTTATTATTATTTCTATTGGATATATATTAGGTTGATTTTTTTAGCACCCTTGAGGAATGAGACAAATGATTAAGGTTGTCTCCTCCAGGTCCCAGGCAATCCACCGCCGAATAGTCCCTGGCGAGATTTTGCTACGGGTTCTTGCGGTTTGCCGTTGAGTTCGGGATACGAGATACGAGTGTGATAAATTGTCTTAAGGCTGTCTATCAACACTTGTTTAGCATCTGCAATATCCTTGAACGTAATGGGACATTCCTTAAAGTGTCCGTCGGCCAATTGTCCGTCGATAATTTTGTTGACCAAATTGGCGATGCTTTCTTCTGTATATTCTTTCAGACTACGCGAGGCCGCCTCGACAGCATCACACATCATGAGCACCGCTTGTTCGCGAGTGAAAGGATTGGGTCCGGGATAGGAGAAAAGAGCCTTATCCTCTTCGTCAGAAGGATATTTGTTGACGTGCTGTATATAGAAATACTTCGCCATACCCGCTCCGTGGTGTGTCGTAATAAAGTTGCGGATTTCTTGAGGCAAGTGATGTTTTTCAGCAAGTTTGAGTCCGTCGGTAACATGCGCCGTGATGATCTGTGCACTTTCTATTTCTGTCAATTGATCATGAGGGTTTACGCCGCTTTGGTTTTCTGTAAAGAAAGCGGGATTACTGATTTTTCCTATATCATGATACAAAGCACCCGTTCTGACCAACTGTGGTTTAGCGCCAATCTTGTCTGCCACTTCTGCGGCAAGGTTGGCCACCTGCATCGAGTGATTGAATGTACCCTGCGCTTCCTTAGACATCCTGCGCAATATGGGGTGATTGATATTGGTCAATTCTACGAGCGTCACGCTGGAAGTAAAGCCAAACACCTTCTCAATAATATACATCAAGGGGTAAGCAAAAAGCAACAGCAAGCCACTTAGACATATATATATAATACGCTGCAAGTCCAAAGCCTGAAACTCTATGCCCTGTGCAAAACTATATGCATAATTGACCAGGAGTCCTGTGATCGTAACGAGGGCTGCTGTCTTCATGATCTGAGAGCGTTCGGTCAACTCGCGCAAAGAATAAATGGCCACCATGGCGACTACGATCTGCAGTAGCAGGAAGTCGTAGGCGGTGTATAATACGAGCGACGAAAGCACAGCTGAGATCACCATTGCTACGAATGCTGTACGCGAATCGAGGAAGACGCGAATAAAGATGGCTATCATGGCAAAGGGGAGTAGATAGACGTTGGAGAACTGATGATCTACCATCAAATAGGTCACCAGCGGGAAGAGCGTGATCAGACTATAGGCCAACAGCAAGTGATGTGGTGAGCACAAGTAATCGCGACGGAACAAGCGCAAGTAGTAGTAGAACAAAGCTATTACTATGGCAATAAAAACGAACTGGCCCAGTAAGATTACCCAGTAACCTTCCAGTGGATCAAGTCTACGCTCGCTCTCGCGTTTCATAGAGTCGAGCACTTTCACATGCTGTGCCGTCACTATTTGTCCACGATTCACAATCAGTTGCCCAGTCTGTACTCGAGTGCTCGAGTCGGATATTGCCAAGGCTCTTTGCAATTCTACGCTCGTCCTATCGGTGTCTGCCTCCAGATTGCCTATCAGGTAGTTTTCCAACTGATATTTTTTCATAAAGGCATCACTCACGCCGTTGGTATTGTACATTACCAACTTTTTGTAAGCGCTTTCTGGTGTTTCCAGTTCGGCAATTGGACGCACGGTTTCGCGTGCACCATCCAGGACTACGATTTGTTTGCAATTCTTGGTCCACAGATTGTTGTAAGTCTCGCCATCTATGACGCCACCGGCATAGGCTTGAAGCAAGAGCTCTCTCAGCAACGCCAAGTCGGCATTGTTGACGCCTGGGGTAGTGTATGCATTTTTGAGCATCAGACCGATTTGCTCGTTTCTCTTGACTGTATCCAATCGATAGTAGGGTGTGAAGTTTTTCTTCACACTGTCTTTTTCGGCCAGCATTTCTGCCTCAGTCTTGTATACAGTAAAGTCATAGGGGGCTATCAATTGCGAGTAGCGCCATGGGCGGCCTTCCTCGTAAAGGTAAGCAAATTTCCCTTCTCGGGGCAGAAACCACACCAACAATAGGACTGCCAAAAGCGGGGTAACGTAGGCTACGACTTTATTCCTACCTTTCAGCAGAGTTGACTTTCTACGATGTGTCATAATTGTATATATTTTCTACGCTCTGGTGACAGAGGCATTTTTTTACGTTTTCAGGAGTATATTATAATAGGTGCGCTATGCAAACCATAGCATCACGATGATCTGTGCCAAGATGACACGCAGGAACATCGCCAGCGGATACACCGAAGCATAAGCCACCGAGGCTTTGTTGCCTGGTATCGTATCATTGACATAATTCAGCGCGATTGGGTTGGCCATTGCGCCGCATAGCATACCTGCTGTGGCGGCAAAACTCTTTTTCATCCACACCACGGCCACTGCTCCCACGATCAATATGGGTAGCATGGTGATGAGTACGCCATAACCTATCCACGCCAGAGCTTCGGGACGCATCACGGTGTCCAGGAAGTCGCGTCCGGCATCCAATCCCAGACACGCCAGGTACATCGAAAGGCCCAGCGAACGTAGCATCAGATTGGCTGAGGTTGTGGTGTAAGCTACCATATGAAATCTCGGGCCAAAGGCACCAATCAAAATACCCATTACAATAGGGCCGCCAGCCAAACCGAGGCGTACTGGATAACTCAATCCCAGGTCAAAGGGTAAACAACCCAGGAGCAGACCCAGCACGATACCGATGAAGATGGTCACCATATTGGGCTCGTTCAAATTCTTCACCGCATTACCCAATTCCTGCGTCACCTTTTCGATACTTTCCGCCTCGCCGACCACGGTCACACGGTCTCCCATGCGCAGGGTCAGAGACGAGGTAGCCACGAGTTGTAGTCCCGCACGCTGCACACGACTCACATTCACACCATAGCGATTGCGCAGGTGCAGCGAACCCAGATGTTTACCATTTATCTCAGGACGTGTCACCTGGATACGTTGCGACACCAATTTTGAGTCCAATGCATTCCAGTCCACATTCTTGTCATTCCAGTCCGTGTCGTCATGTTTGCCAAAGAGGACGGTCAACTGTTCCACCCACTTCTGCTGTGTGATGACCAACACGCGGTCACCTTGTTCCACCACAGTCTCTGATGTGGGCAATATCACTTTGCCGCCACGCCACAGACGACTGACGACGAATTTCGATTCGTCCAGTCCAGCCACCGAGTAGAGTGATTTGCCAAACACGGCGGGGTTGCACACCTCAAAGGAGGTGATGTGCGCTTCATTGGCATCTGTCTCTGCGGGGGTCAGATTCTTGCCACGACGCACCAGCCATACGCGCATCAGGATCAGCGACAATATCACGCCCAGCATACCCAGGGGATACGTCACCGCACAACTCAGCGCTGCCCCCGTCGAGGGCTCGCCCAGTTGTTTCAGCGTCTGCTGCGCAGCACCCAGTGCGGGTGTATTGGTCGTCGCTCCGCACAGCACACCCATCATATCGCCGATAGGCACCCAGCCCATCCATGCGATAAACAGGGCTATCAGCGTACCGATCAAGACGACCGCCAGCGCCAATACATTCAATATCGTGCCACCCTGCCGAAAGGTGCTCACAAAGCCCGGTCCGACCTGCAGCCCCAGGATATAGACGAACAGGATCAAGCCGAAACTTTCAGCATAGCCCAACATCTTGGGATCAATGTTTAGCCCCAAAGCGCCAGCCAAGATACCTATAAAGAATACGTAAGTCACCCCAAGACTGATACCCCTGAATTTGAATTTACTCAGAGACAGACCAATCGCACAGATCAAGCAGATCACGATCACCGCCTGAATGGGCGAAGGCGTCAGCAGGGTTTCTGTCAACCAATTCATATTGCGTTTGTTTTCTTACTGTTCTACCAGGTTTTCACCTTTATTTTGTCCCCGGGCGACCACCCCTTGCCGAGACGATACACCCTTTGACGGGGCAAATGTATGATTTTTTTCCATATAGGGCAAGGACAAATTTCAGATTATGCCCTCTGCTGTAAAAAATCGCATACATTTACGCATAAAGTAGCAGTGGAGTTGTAAAAAATGTGCCATTTCCACGAAATTTGCATCACTTTTCTCGCCTCATATCACTTTTCTCAGCACAAAGATAAAAATGGGGGATAAAAAAAGGTTAGACCTTTTTCAAAAAAGCCTACTCCTTTTTTTCACGAGGCGTCGCGAAATTTAAAAAAGGAGTAGGTTTTTTATTTTTACAATTTAAGCCTTATCTCTCAGGCTTTGATTCGAAGGGATTTTGTCCTTGCTTTTAGGCCATTTTTACTGCAATTTTTCCTTCAGATAGCGTGCCGTGTAGCCTCGGCCTGCCTTCACCACCTCTTCGGGTGTACCTGCGATGACCAGGTGTCCACCTTCGCGGCCGCCCTCTGGACCCAGGTCGATCACATGGTCGGCGCATTTCACGACGTCCAGGTTGTGCTCGATGACCAGTACGGTGTGACCACGCTCTACCAGGGCATTGAAACTCTGCATCAGGCGGCGGATGTCGTGGAAGTGCAGACCCGTCGTGGGTTCGTCGAAGATGAACAAGAGGGGGTCGGCTGATTCGCGCGACAGGTAGTAGGCCAACTTCACGCGCTGGTTTTCACCGCCCGAGAGCGTACTTGACGATTGTCCCAACTTGATATATCCCAAGCCCACGTCCTGCAGGGGACGCAAACGCTTGGCTATTTTCTCCTGGCCGTGATTTGTGAAAAATTCGATGCTCTCGTCCACGGTCATATCCAGGATGTCGTAGATATTCTTGCCTTGGAATTTCACCTCCAATACATCTGATTTGAAGCGCTTACCACCGCAAGCTTCGCACTCCAGGACCAGGTCGGCCATAAACTGCATTTCTACCTTCACAGTGCCTTCGCCTTTACACTCCTCGCATCGTCCGCCGGGCGCATTGAAGCTGAAATACGCCGGGGTGTAGCCCATTTGCTTCGACAGCGGTTGGTCTGCCATCAACTTGCGTATTTCGTCGTACGCCTTGATATATGTGGCGGGGTTGGAGCGGGATGAGCGGCCGATAGGGTTTTGGTCGACAAACTCTACGCCGGAGATTTGCGACAGGTCGCCTTCGAGCGCAATATGTTCACCGGGGCGGTCGGCCACCTCGTCGAAGTGGCGCTTCAAGGCGAGGTACAGGATATCGCGCACCAAGGTGCTCTTGCCACTGCCCGAGACGCCTGTGACAACAGAGAAGACGTTGAGCGGAAAATCCACGTCGACGCCCTTCAGGTTGTTAGCCCTGGCGCCACGCACACGTATATAATTGTTCCACGCACGGCGCATCGTGGGCACAGGGATTTGGTCTGTGCCTGCCAGGTAAGCCAGCGTGTGCGAATGGGTGTGCGCTCCTGCCTCTACTGCCTGAGGAATGGATTCGCTGGCGCCTTGCCATACCACTTCTCCGCCGTGTGCACCAGCCTCTGGACCGATATCTACCAAATAGTCGGCGGCACGCATGATATCCTCGTCGTGCTCGACCACAATGACCGTATTGCCGAGGTCGCGCAATTGATGCAGCACACGAATGAGGCGGTCTGTGTCGCGCGAATGCAAACCGATGCTGGGCTCGTCCAGGATGTAGAGCGAACCGACCAACGAACTGCCTAAAGAAGTAGCAAGATTGATGCGCTGACTCTCGCCTCCGGAGAGCGAATTGCTGAGGCGGTCGAGCGTCAGGTAGCCCAAGCCGACATTAACCAAGAAGTCGAGGCGCGAACGTATTTCCTGCAACAGACGTTCGGCTACCTGTGCGTCGTGTTCGCTCAGGCTGAGTGTAGCGAAGAACGTCTGCAATTCACTCACCGGCATGCGCACCAGATCAGTGATGCTCTTGCCGCCCACTTTGACGTACTCTGCTTCTTTTTTCAAACGGCCGCCGCGACATTCGGGGCATATCGTTTTGCCACGATAACGTGCCAGCATCACGCGGTATTGTATTTTATACAGATTGCCTTCGAGCATGCGGAAGAAGGCGTCGATGTGTACCTGTTCTTCCTTGGGCAGGGTCTTTTCGAATTGGTCGCCGTGCCACAAGATATCCTTTTGTGCACGCGTCAGGTTGTAATAGGGCTCGAAGATAGGAAAGCCGTTGCGCTGTGCTCGGCGACAGAATTCCTCTCTCCATTCTCCCATCTTTTCTCCCCTCCAGCAAGCCACGGCCCCCTCGTATACGCTCAAGGCGCTATTGGGGATGACCAACTGTTCGTCGATGCCCATCACGCGGCCGAAGCCTTCGCACTTGGGACAAGCACCTATTGGCGAATTGAAGGAGAACATATTGTCGTCGGGCGGAGAGAAAGTGATGCCGTCGGCTTCGAATCGCACGGAGAAGCGGTGCAGGACATTCGAGGGGTAGATGCGTATCAAGCATTCGCCGCCTCCTTCGAAAAAGGCGGTCTCGACGGAGTCTGTCAGGCGGGAAATGGCATCACGGCTACTATCCACGGACATGCGGTCGATGAGCAAATACAAAGTATCCGCCGTGTCGTGTGACACATCCTGGATGTGCACGATTTCTCCTCCCATATCGACACGCGAAAGGCCTGCCTTCATATACATTTCCAGTTGGCCCGCCAAATCTCGACCTTCGCCAATTATTACGGGAGCAAGGACTGTGAAGCGGGTGCCTGGGGAATAGTTCAACACGCAGTTGACCACATCCTCGGGGGTATTGCGGCGCACCTCCTGTCCGCTGACGGGTGAGTAGGTGTGTCCGGCACGAGCGAAAAGTAGGCGCAGGTAGTCATAAATCTCCGTTGATGTGCCGACGGTAGAGCGAGGGTTGCGCGAAGAAACCTTCTGCTCGATAGCAATAGCCGGCGGCAAACCTTTGATATAGTCGCACTCTGGTTTATGCATACGTCCCAGAAATTGGCGTGCATAGGCTGAAAGGCTTTCGACATAACGGCGCTGTCCTTCGGCATAAAGGGTGTCGAAGGCCAAAGAAGACTTACCCGAACCGGAAAGGCCTGTGACGACGATAAACTGGTCGCGCGGCAGTTCCAGGTCAATATTTTTCAGATTATTGACACGGGCACCTTTTATTTGGATAGTTTCATTATTGACTTGCTCTGCGTTTTTTCTCATTGTGTCTCGAGTGGTTAAAAACTGCATTTACTATATATTTCTTGGGCGTGGTCTGATGGCATATTTATCACACATCCTGCGCCCAATCACTCATTTTCTCAAAATTCATCCAGGTCGAGCATTTCGAAGACCAGATGTGGTTCAAACCCCTTGCCGATGACGTAGCGCGCCACCTTTTGCCGTTCTTCGTAGGGCGTATCTGCTTTCACTTGCCCCTGCTTCTTTTGCAACAGCGCACCGAGGATTTCGCGATACTCCTGTTCGGGGATTTCCGCCAAGGCGGCGTCGATATATGCCGCGTCGATGCGTTTCAGGTAGAGGGCTTGTCGTATCTTCACCCTGCCCCATTTGTCATAGCGCACCTTGTCCAGGGCAAAGGCGCGAGCATAGCGTTCGGCCGAGACAAACCCTTCGTCTTCCAACCTGTCCAGCACTTTTTCAGCATCGGCGCCGGACACGCCCGCCCTTTGCATACTTTGCCACAGGTCCTGACGACAGCACTCCTGGCGAGCGCATCGGGCAGAGTATTTCTGGTACAATTTTTCCATAAAAAGGGAGGAGGGGATTAAGGGTTAAAGGTTAAGGGTTAAGGGGGGATGAGGAAAATCAGACCAACTTCGTTCAACGTTCAACCTTAATCGTTCATCGTTCAACATTCAACGTTATTTCTTTACCACCCCACGTACAGCAAACCAAAGGTGGAAGAGCAGGGTAGAGATCAAACCATAGTGCTTCACCATAATCGCAAAGCGTTCACGGAGCGAAGCCTTGTGGTTGCGTGTAGTCATCCCTTCGTTCAGATAGTCCGCCACCGTGATGCGTGCATTTGATATCGCCAATTTTTGACGTGCTGCCTCGCGCAGGATACGTACGCACCAGTCAAAGTCGGCACTGAATCGGTAGCGCAGGTCGTAGCGTGCGACGCGCGCCATTTCGGTTTGTGCGAAAAAGGCTTGATGGCACACCAGCATCCCTTGGCGGAACGAGCGCCAGGTCAGACGTGATGGTGGCGAGAGTCTGCGGCGTCGCACGAAGTGGCCCTCGGCGTCGACCAAGTCAGTATCTCCATAGATCACGGCGGGATATTTTTTTGTTTTGCCGCCGTCTTTTTCTTGCAAAGCAACGGCTGCTATCTTCGACAAAGTATCTGCGGCGTGAAAGGTGTCGCCTGCGTTCAAGAACAGGACGTATTCGCCTGTCGCCAAGTCCAGGGCTTTGTTCATCGCGTCGTACAATCCCTCGTCGGGTTCACTCAGGCACACGATTTCGTGACGCACTTGAGCCACGCTGTTGCGCTCTTGATAGTGATGAACGGACTCGAGCGTGCTATCCTGAGAATTGCCATCCACGATCACGTGTTCTACGTACGGATAGTCTTGTGCTTCGACACTAGCGATGGTTTTTTCGATCAACTCGGCGGCATTGTACGTCACAGTGGCGACCGAGATTTTAAGCGGAGGTTCTGACATTTTTATTGTTAAACTTTTTTGTATTTAGTGGTTATATATTGCTTATTTGATTTGCTCTCCTCCCTCTTTTGTAGGCTTCAGGAGATCTTTATAAAGGGCAATGAAGCGCTGTGCTACGGCAGCTTCGGAATAAGTACTGACCGCCTTTTCACGCGCCGCCCGTGCCATTTCGGGATAGTTGGGCGAGGATAGAACTGCCTTGATGCCTTGCGCCAAATCCGAAGCATCCTTGTAGCGCGCCAAATAGCCGTCTACACCAGGTGTGATCATTTGTGGTAAACCTCCCACATTGAACGCCACACAGGGCGTCGAGCAGGCCATGGCCTCTACCACTGTGTTCGGCAGGTTGTCCATCA
This sequence comes from Bacteroidaceae bacterium, assembly GCA_017383485.1. Taxonomy (GTDB): domain Bacteria; phylum Bacteroidota; class Bacteroidia; order Bacteroidales; family Bacteroidaceae; genus Alloprevotella. The sequence continues at coordinate 138,274 of JAFNXM010000005.1, read as the reverse complement.
GCGTCGGCATCAGTAGCACATCGGCCGCATCGTAAAGCCTGCGCATCGTTTCCTCACTGCTCACATATTCCTGGGGAAAGAGTGCGCAGGGGAAGGTGCCTTGCAGTGTGCTCGCTTCCTTGCCCACGGGCACCAGGGCCAACTGTTCTGTCCACGCGCCGTCGCTTTCGTGCAATTGCTCCAAGGCTTGACGCAAATATTGTATACCCTTGTTGGGATCAGTGGCTTTGTAGGCGACAAAGAGCAAGATCTTTTTGTCCAAAGGCAAGCCCAACGCTTGACGAGCCTTGACCTTGTCTTGTGAAACAAAGAAGGCTGTGTCGATGGGGTTGGGGATGCTGTGCACGGGGCGTCCCTTCAGTAGCGGTGCGCGGCGAGCAATGTCTGCCAGCCAGTCGCTGCATGCTACAAAGGTCATGGGTGCTGTGCCGTAGGTTTTGCGCTTTCTTTCGTAGGTCTTGGTGGAAAGGTCCTTTGCACCACCTCCGCCATGCAACAATGGGCAATGTCCGCAGCCGGTCTGCCATCGTTCGCACGCACCAGCTTGGTGACATACGCCGGTCACGGGCCACATGTCGTGCATGGTCCATACGACAGGTTTGCCGCTTTTCAGGATTTTCTGCATATCGCCCAGCGACAACATGCCCTGATTGAACCAATGCAGATGCACGATGTCGGCTTGCTGGAATTGGGGCAGTCGTGTGATGTCGGCACCATGTGTCGCGGGATCAATGGCAAACAGATTTTTCCTGCTACCACGATTTGCCCACACTATGCCCAGGCGCTCGGCCACGAAGCGTATTTTTTGCAACAGTTTGCCGGGTAGCGCGTGCACTTTGGGATTTTCGCTCTCGCGCTTACTGACGAGCATTTCCGCCTCTACACCTTGCGAATGTAGAGCCTTCATCAGACGACTTGCCGCTATGGCAGCGCCGCCAGTGTGTTCGGAAGTATTTACGAGAAGTACGCGCATAATATCTCGCAAAGGTACACATTATTTGTGAATCTGCAAATTATAGCGGACAGGATACCAAGTTTTGCTGCTACGTAGCAAAGAAAAACCGCCAAGAGTTCTTTCGCGCATTTGTTTAGATTTGCGCAAAAGCAACCCTTGGCGATTTTCATATTGACCCTATAGTCAAAAGATATGAAGCCTATTTGTCGGTTTTATCTAACGGTAGTGACCATCGACGAAGTAGTGAAAGTTTTCTTGGATGTACCGGGGGTGTAAGAACCTCCCCAACTGAGCCCCTGAAACGTAGTGCCGCCTGAATAAGAACCTGCCGTGTAGATCGTATATCCTGTGGAGGCCTTCAGGTCCGGCGAAGAGAATAGCATTGTCATTGAGTTGAGTGTACGAGGTGCTACGACGCTGAAAATGCATGAGCCATCCGACGAATTGCACACCGACAAACGCGTATTTTGCGTCACGCTGCCAGAATAAACTACTGTGCGCTGCGTACAAGCACTGGATGACGGCGTACTGGTCGCTCCGCCCATGCCCACAAGCAAACCGCCTGTGATTTTGAAAGTATTCTGATCGCAATCGAAGCCTTCTTCTGGTTGGTTGGTACCTGTGCTAAAGATCACGCCGCCAGTGATCGTGATCGTACCATTAGCATCTATGCCGTCATTGTTTGAGGCATAGGCATAAATGTTACCGCCACCAATCACGATACCATTTGAAGCCTGCAACACATCATCGTAAGTTGTACCGACAATAGTCCCGCCGTTCACGGTCAGTATCTTTTTGCTCTCAATACCTTCTCCGCCTTCGCTCACAGTACTTACCGTGATTTCGCCGTTTTCTATAAATACATTGCCGTCTGCTTTGATGCATTTGGGATTACCTCCCGAACCAGATTGGCTACTGCCTGGCTTTCCGCCACCACCGCCTGGCCATCCACCTCCAGGACGTCCGCCAGTGCTGCCGCCGCTGGTTGTGCCGCCCACCTGGCTGCCTGTGGTCGAGGCATTGATTACGGGCGAATGTTCAGCATCGCCGATGGTCAGTGCGCCGTCTGCTGAAACGCACTTGCCTCCGCTACCGCTTGCGCTCAGGGTCAGTGTGCCGCCCAGCAGATGCATATCGCCGTCCGCCTTGAGTCCTGTCGCCGTATATTTGTCGCTAGTATTCGATGCGTTGGTATAGGTGCCGCCTGCGCCGCTCAGCGCGATATTTACTTCGCCCGAGATGACGGTCAGCGTACTATCTGCCGAGAGACCTTTGCCTGCTGTGCCCGAGTGTACAATATCTATATACGCACCGTCGACCAGGATGTGTCCGTCGCTTTTGATTGCCGAGCAGTAGGAGGGATCTCCGTCTGTCACAACGACGCCGCCCGAGCAGGTGAAATGCAGTCGGCCGCCAGTCAGCGACATCGTCCTGCCGCTCTTCAGTCCTTTCGTTTGTTCGCCTTTCAGAGTCACTTCTATTTCGCCGCCGCTGATCGACATCACGCTGTCGCACTTCAGCGCTTTGGTGTCTGCCGCCGAGGCCGTCAGATTGAGGTAGCCTCCGCCGATTTTCACATAGCCCTCGCCGCCATCGATACAGTCGCCCTGAGTGCCTGACACAGTCACCCGACCTGCTGTCATCTGAAAGTAGTCATTCGTATGCAGACCGTCGCCCACGGCTTGCGACACCGTGATATTGCCGCCCTCTATGCTGAGATAATCGTCGCTACATACGGCGTGTTTATAGAGGCCCTGGACTGCCAAATCGCCCTCGCCTTGGAAGACCAATTGTCCCTCGGCAAAGAGTGTCGCCTTTTGATCCTCTTCGCCCTCCATGGTATATACTGCGACGTCGATCAGGGAGTTTTTCGTCCCGGCGGGTAGTTCGATAGTCGTTTTCTTTTTGCTCTGAATATTGATCGCCGCGCCGCATTTCGCCGTCAAGTTCAAGTTGTCCAGCACCAAGGTCTGCTTCTTGCTACTGTAGAGTTTGAATCCACCCACTCCGCTTCCCGACAGGCGATAAGTCAGTTCGTCGCTCCGATTGTTGATCACGCGCACTACGCCATCCTGCATCGCCGCATCGACCCCACGAAAGGCATAGGGGTTGACTACTCTCGGGCCGTGGGCAGTATAGGTGACGCACACTTCGCTTTGCCCCGTGCCAAAGGTCACACTGTCCACCACCGCTGCATCCAATTCGTGCGCTGTGCCACTGATGACAAAGCGCACGCACTGCCCGTCCGTGGACAGGCGCAGTGAGTCTATCACCTCGGTGGGGACGGTCAGACAAACGCCGTCGCTGCAGAAAATTTGTGCCACGCGCTGTGCTGATATGGGCAGTCCTATCATTAGATAGGCAAGTAGGAGTAGAATCCTGTATCGCATCGTTCGGAGAATTTTTATTATTTAGCAAAGACACACTTGCTCACCTTGCAAAATTACTAAAAATATTTCTGTACAAAAAACGAGTTTTGCCTGAATCGACCAAAGGGAATTTTTGAATAAAATAAGCCTGTTTTTCATAGACGAACCTCATCTTTGGAAATCGTCAAAGGGGCGCCGAAAAAAACCTTAGACCTTTTTTTCACGAGGCGTCGCGAAATTTTAACGAGGCGTCGCGAAATTTAAAAAAGGTCTAAGGTAATTTTTTGTCCTCAAAGCCGAGGATTTTTTATGTCTGAGAAAGTTCGACTAAAGTCCGATACCGATACCCACAGACAAGGGGGTGAAGGCTGGGGCAAAGTCGCGGTCGAGCACGCGGCAGGGCGAGTATTTCACAAAAAGCGACAGCCAGTGATAGTTCAACGTGCCCATAAAATCTACCGTCACGCGGTTGCCATGAATATTGCGCTGCTCGTCCTTCACCCTTTCGTATTCCAGATTATACACCGTCTTCATCCTGTTGCGCGCATTGATGTTGAGCATGGCTCCGACAGAGAAGTCCCAGTGCTTGGTCCACGCATAACGATAACGCAGAGGGAAGGTCACGGCAAAGGTTCGGATGCGCGAATAGTCGTGCGTCGCACCTGCGGGGTAAGGCGAAACGATGATGCCGTCAGGGGTCTTTTCAAAACGCTCATGGCCCGTCAAGCGATAGTTTCGCCAATCCAGACCGAGACCGTATTCGATGCTATGCTTGCGGTTGCGCAGTCGGTGGCGGATGTGCAGCATGTCCCAATAGATCTCAAGAGATTCGCCCATATCAACGTTCACGCCACCCTGTGCGCCGGGGGTGGAAACGAAGCCAAAGCCTACACCGCCGATGCACAGCGCATTTTTGCTCTCGACCTTGATCTTGGTCGACTTGGTGCTGATGGTTTGTCCGACCAGACCGATGCCGAAATCCCAACCGCCGCCACCTTCGCTCACTTCGTCTACTACGGCCTTGTCGGTGGAGCGCCGGAAGTGGTAGGCGTAGGTCGGATCATTGCCCGCGCCTTTGATATTGATTTCTACGTTAGTGCTATCGGCTTTCACCGTCACTTCGTGCGCATTTTTCACTGTAACCAAAGTATCGCTGACTGCTGTCGCACTGAGCGAAATACATGTCGCAGAGAGCAGGAGTAGCATCGCACTGCGCAGGCTTGGTGTGTTATTGAAATAACGTGGTTTCATATCTATTCTATTTTTAGTGTTTGACATTAGGGTTAGGGTAGTTTTCAAAATCTCAAATGCTTGCGCAACTTTTCGGCGGAGGCTGGTCCCTCCATGTATATAATGGTCAACTTGGCGCCGTCTTGTTTCTGCGGCTGGGCATTTTTGAACAACAGATATTGGTGTATGCCGTTCTTGGTGCCCACCTGGCAAAATGCTACAACGATGCGTCCACCCAGACGCCTCAGTTGCTTTCCCGTTGCCGTAGCCAAGTCCTTTTCGACCAGGCGGCTCACGTCGTCGATCTCAGTCGCAGTAGCCTCGAAGGTCAGGCTGTGATAATATTTCAATCCATATTTTTTGACCTCGGTGCCCGACACGATGATTTCGGTGGTAGATGGACGGTCGGCGATGCCTGTATTTTGCCCGAAATACTTGCCCACGTGCAATTGTTGCTGACCCATTGCACAGCAGAGCACGCTCAGGTATATTGCTGTCAGTAGTAATAGGCGTTTCATTATTCTTCTTCATCTAATGTGTTAAACATATCGCTCAATTGCTCTTGCACGATGTCCACTTCCTCGGACTCGCTCACCATTTGCAGTGACTCCTGCAGCATACGGTCTACTGTGGCAGCATCGGTGATAGGCTTACCGCCCACATAGGCTATTGCCATATTCTCTGTATCGAGGGATCGTTGCTGCAAAGTAGGGAGAAATTCCCAACACATCCATCCGCCTACGACCAATGCGGCGATGGCAGCAGCTGACTTCAATAGTCGTGGCGACAAGGTCAGATGGCGTGCGGCCTGAGGTTTATGTGATGCGCTCAGGGGTTTGTGTGATGCGCTCTGCGATTGGGATAAAACATCCTGAGTCCTCTGTGGTGTACTCTTGGTGTCGGCTACTTTTGCGGAAGTGGTCTGGACTGGCGTAGAGGCCTTGGCATGCATCAATCTGCCCATATCCAGATAAGCGAAGACGGCGCGCAGGGCGTCAAATTCGGCATCTGCACCAGCCGGTGTCTTGAGGAATTGCGCCAAGGCCTGTTCCTCGGCCACCGAGGTGAGTCCCTGCATGTAGCGATCCGCCACCTTGCGTGCTTGTTGCGCCGTCAAGGGGGGCGTTGGTCGGGTATCTTGGGGATTAGGTTTCATGGCGTTGTAGTTCTAAATAAGCATTCATTATTTTTTGTCTCGCTCGCGACAGATGCATCCTGACTGCTGTGGGTTGTAGGTTTAATTCCTGCGCTATTGTGTCAAAGTCTGCACCATCATATTCTCGGCGTCTGAGCACGTGGCGTGCTGTAGGCGAAAGTTCGCTTTCGATCAGAGCCTCGATGCGGCGGAATCGCTCTTCGGCTTCGTTGGTTTCTGCCTCGGCGGTGCTTGGGGTTTCTGCCACCTCGTCGATATCTATCGTCCCAGTGTGCGACTGTCGGCGCAGGGTGTCGATGCTGACATTTTTTACGGTGGTGGTGATCATCGCAGCCACTTCGCCTTCGCTGCCCATTTGCTCTCGGCGCTCCCACATCCTGCAGAAGGACTCCTGCACGGCATCTTCTGCCTCCATCTCGTTGCCCAGTATCCCGCGGGCCAGATGTAGCAGGCGCCGATTCAGACGCTGGAACACGTTGGTGAATGTTTTTTCGCGCGAAGTATTACTTGCTTGTCCCGAGACAAACCCTTCCCCCAACATATCGCCGTGGTGTGGCGATATGTCGTTGCGGTGCATGTCGGATTCGTTGTGTTGCATCTTTTGGGAAAGGTTGATGTTTAACTTATGGTAGCGGACTTTCTCGAGCGCTTTCTATCTGTATAACGCAGCAAGGTGCGATTTGTAACACAAAAGTGCAATATTTTTTTAACTTTTCTCAAAATTCACAAAGGAAAGACCATTTTCCCACCACAACAGGGCAAAATATCACGAGGTCTTGGTAGAAACGACAGGAACGAAATGCAGATTTTTCCACAAAAGGCACAGACGATACTACAGCAGGTGACAAAAAATGTTTATATTTGCAAATGCGTTGCGACAGTGCGCAATTTGATTTTTACACACACTTATATATATAGAAATATGTCTTTACTTAGAGTTATCCTTGCTATTATTTTTCCTCCCCTTGCAGTTGTAGACAAGGGCTGTGGTTCTTTTTTGATTATCTTTATTCTCACCGCTCTGGGATGGGTACCCGGTGTCATCGGTGCCTTGGTAATTTTGAACAAGGAGTAATCTGCAGGGGAAATTCCCACTTACAGAATAAACAAGAGAAAGGAAAAAGAAACGAACATGACGGATTTACAAGATTTGAATAAAGAGACGGCTGCTGCGGTGCATCCTGCGGTGGAGCGTGTCGGACTGCTGCGCCAGTGGATGCTGGAACGTGGCTACGCCGCCTTGATCGTACCCACCGCCGACCCACACGGTAGCGAATATCTGCCCGAGCGTTGGAAAGTGCGTCAATGGTTGACCGGATTTACCGGTAGCGCGGGCCTGGCACTCGTCACTCTGAAGAGCGCAGCCCTGTGGACGGATTCACGCTACTTCCTGCAGGCCGAACAGCAATTGGCTGGCTCGCCATTCACACTGATGCGCGAAGGTGAAGACGGCGTCTTGCCGCCCAACTATTGGTTGATGAAGGAAATCGGCGCCGAACCGCTGACCGTGGGTTACGTGGGCGAGATCACATCCCTGGACTTGTTGGAAAGTGTCTCTGCCCTGAACGGCATGCTCCACTTCGAGGCGACCGAGAGCGACCCCTTCGACACACTATGGTTGGATCGCCCGGCCCTGCCCGACGGTACTATTCGCCTGCAGCACATCTGCGACGCTGGTGTCGAGGTGAGCGAGAAAATGAATCGGGTGCGCTGTGAAATAGGCAAGATCAGCCACAACTCGCGTGCATTCCTGCTGAGCGATCTGTCCGAGATAGCATGGCTATTGAACCTGCGCGGCGATGATATACAGTACAATCCGTACTTTGTCAGTTACCTACTGGTCGAGGAGAAAGGCGCTACGCTATTTGTAGACCAGAAGAAACTGACGCCAGAAGCCAGCCGACATCTGAGCGAAGCCGCTGTAAGCGTGATGCCCTATGATGCGTGGAAGCAAATGCTTCTGACCAGAAAGGAGGACTATGATATCAAGGTCTACTTTACCAAAGCGATGAACTGCGGCGTGATCTCCTTCTGCGAAGCCAACGATGTGGAATACGCCTTCGCCGACTCGCCCATCCCTGCCCTGCGTGCTGTGAAAAATGAAGCCGAGATTGCTGGTTTCCGCCGTGCTATGGAGCGCGATGGCGTAGCGATGGTCAGATTTTTGAGCCGACTGGACGAGCATGTGGCAGAGGGTAATTTCACCGAAGTCAATGCTGATGAAGTCTTGACCGCACTGCGTGCCGAGGGCGATAGATATTGTTCGCTCAGCTTCGGCACAATCGCTGCATACGGTCCCAATGGCGCCATCGTACACTACGAAGCCGAGGCCGACAGCGCCGCCGTGCTGGAAGCCCGCGGATTGTTGTTGCTCGACTCGGGCGCACAGTACGAAGACGCTACGACGGACTTGACACGCACCGTCGCCCTGGGTCGCCTGACCGAGGAGGAGCGCAAAGCCTATACGCTGGTGTTGAAAGCACATATATCCCTGGCGATGGGCCGCTACCCCGAGGGCATCACAGGTCTGCAGTTGGACACAGCAGCCCGCTATCAGATGTGGCTCGAGGGTTATGACTTCGGACACGGTACGGGACATGGCGTAGGTGCCAACCTGGGCGTGCACGAAGGTCCGCATCAGATTCGCAAGAATATGACGCCGGGCACACTGCTCCCCTTCCGCGCCGGTATGATCGTATCCAACGAGCCCGGCATCTACGTAGCGGGACAATTTGGCGTACGCCTGGAGAATCTGCTCCTAGCCTTGCCTGCCGAGGAGACGCCCTTCGGCCGCTTCTTCCGCTTCGAGACACTCACGCTCTGCCCCTTCGACCTGCGCCCCGTCTATCTGGACCAACTCTCAGCCGCCGAGGTGGCATGGCTCAACGACTATCACACCATGGTGTGCGATAGATTGTTGCCGCTGCTTGACGACGAGATGGAAAAGCGCTGGCTCATCGAAGCGACAAGAATGATCGAAGCGTAATGAGTACATTTGACTGAAAAAAACCAGAATTTCATAGAAAAGGTTGGGCGCCCGCGTGGCACTCAACCTTTTTCTGTTGTCAAAGCCCGACTTTTTGCAACGCGTTTCGTAAGGCTTTTTGTCAGCCTATTTTAAGTAAAGAAAAAAAGGTTAGACCTTTTTCAAAAAACATTAGACCTTTTTTTCACGAGGCGTCGCGAAGTTTTCAACGAGGCGTCGCGAAGTTTTCAGCCCCTCTTGAGGAATAAAATCTTTGGTTGATTTATACTAAAAAGAGAAAGTAGGAAGGCGCTCTTCGCTACCCTCCTACTCTATCATATCAAGTATTATTCCTGTTTATTTCCCCTTCACGATTTCCTCCACCGAGATGGCTTTGAACGCCATGTCGTATCCGCCAGGGCGCTCGCCTTCTTCCCAATAGAAACCGATGCGGCCGTCGGGCAACAGGGTCATGGTGGAGTAGGCCGACGAAGTGTGGCTCACCTGATAGACGCCTTGCCAGTTTGAGGCAAAGCGTAGGGGCGTGTTGTAGTCGCAGGGCTTTTCCAACTTCTTCCAATAGATCGACACATCGCGGCGGCCAGGACCTGCGGGTACACTTTGCAGTGCGTAGGTGCCACGCTTGCCATCGACCACGGCACGGACGATCATGATTTCGCCGTTGCAGGGCGTGCCCTCGTTCTTGATGCCACCGGGAGCCAGGTGCGAGTCGACGGGATGACCCCAAACGCCTTCGGCGCGTTCGGCATTGGTGAAGCGGAACACGTTGAAGTAGCGGCCTCCGTGCTTACGCGAACTGAGCAACACACTGCCGTCGGGCAATTCCTCGCACTTAGGTTCGTCACCCTTTGGCGCACACGATTCGGTAGCGCTACCCAGGACATTCCACGAGCGACCGAAGTTGTCCGAATAGAGCACGAAGTTGCCGCGGTGCGTACAGAGCGCAGCATACAGGCGATAGTACTTGCCCACCTTGACCTTGGTGCTCTGACAGATGCGTCCGCTGCCCATAAACAAACCATTGATGCGTCCTCCCAGCAGTTCCTTGTACACATGCGCCGTTTGGTCCACCGGCTTCTGCCATTCCCACTGCTGTGTCTTCTTGTTCCATTTGCCCCAAGTCGCCACGAAGCGTTGACTCTTTTCCACGCGCGAATTCCAATAGGGCACGTCGCCCGACACGCAGACCAACAGCAATTCTTCGCGTTTGCTATCAGCCACCAGGCAAGCGTCGCCATATCCAGTCTCGGGGCCCGAACCCGTACCGACCAATACATTTTGCACATTGCCCCAAGTCGCGCCGCCGTCCAGGCTGGTACGACCCAGGATGTCCACACGACCATAACCGATATCGCCGCCACAGGGACGGATGTCAGTCAGCGCCACCACCTTGCCCTGTGCCGTCGTCGTGATGGCAGGGATGCGATAGGGATAGCCAGTAGCGTCGCCCGTGTGAAACAGCACAGTTTGCGCCATAGTCGACGCCGAGAGCGTCAAGAGAAATGCAGTAAGGATTTTTTTCATGTTTTTGAAAAGAATTAAAGGTTAAAGGCAAGGGGTTAAGGACCTATAAATACTATAAAAATATTGAGTCGAAAGACTCTGGTAAATGTAGTCCTGAAGGGATTTCTAAAAACCTCACGCAAATCTGGGGAATCTATAAAAATTATTCTAAAAAAGATTCTTAGATTCTTGGATTTGCGTGAGACTACTTATTCAGGCGTGAGACCTCTTTTATTCAGGATCACTTAGCCAACTTCAGCGTCTTGGTAGCCGTAGCGGTTTGTACGGTAGCCAAGTAGATGCTGCCCTGGAGTCCGAACAATGAGATTTGAGGTGCTGATTGTACGGTGCGCAGTGTCTTGCCGTCCACGCTGCGGATAGTGATGCTTTGCACGGGTTCTGCAGATTCTACGCAGAGGTTGTCGCCGTCGATGTAGCAGTGGATGTCGCCGTTGTCGCGCAGGACTTGTTGCAAGTCTGTCGCTTCCTCGTAGGTCGTAATATTAAACTGGAAGGCTTCGGCACGTTCGACATTCTTGGGTTCGATGCGTCCGTTGTTCACCACCCAGTAGTTTGTACCTGCAGATTCAGCATTTTGGATAGAGAAGAGGCCGCCCATTTCTGTCAAGTTGTAAGTATTCCAGTCGTTGTAGAAGGCATTGACACCGAAGTCACCCAGTTCGTTGACGTATCTGTTGTCCTTGGCTGAAACGAGTTTGTAGCGCTTCTTGACAGGGTCGATAGTGAACTTCCACAATTGGTTTTGCTTTTGCACGACGTTGAGTATGCGGAATTGTGGGTAACTGCCCGAGCCATTAGGATTAGGGTTGGTCAGATATTTGCCGCTCTCGTCGCGGATGACGTATTCCTTGCCAGCCTCGATCACAGGGTGAGCCACCTCGCCGCTCACAGGTACGATTTCGAAGATGAAGCGGTCGGTGTTGAGTGTAGTTTGTGAATCTTGCGAGATACGAGTAGAGTTGGCTGTCCAGAACTTATTGCCTGCGCTACCACCATTTTGGATGGCGTACTTACCGTTCAGGCGATACAGGTTGTAGGTGTGCCATGCCGCTTCGTAGGGGTTGGTCGAATTGTTGGCGGTGAAGTTGCCCAATTCATTCAGATAGCGGCTGTCCTTAGCGTTGATGATCTTGTAGCGACCAGTCTCCATATCCACCTGGATAGTCCAGTGCTGGCGTGTGGGGTTCACATCGTCGATATTGGCTTGGAAGGTTGGATTGCCGCCTGTGCCGCCATCGTTGGTATTGGTCAGATACTTGCCTTGGTATTTGATATAGTATTCACCCTTTTCCAAGAGTTCGGCGGGGAATACGTCGAGGCGGTAGTCATAGTTTTGGCGATATTCGGCGATCAAGTTGCCCAAGTGTTGCTTGATGAAAGGTTGCACCACGACCTCTGCCACGATAGGATTGACGCGCATGATCGAGCCGTCGAAGTCGCGCGACATCACCTTGTCCTGTGCTCGTGTATTTTCCAAGTAGGTCAGATAGGCTTCGACGAAGGCTTCGGGATTCTTGTCGTTCAGGCAGGTGTACATCTCCATCAGTGCTTGTCCGCGCACACCGGTGTGGCGCATCACTTGCACCCATGGTGTGATTTCGGCGGTCAGTTCGGGTTGGTCGGTATTGGCCAGGAGCACGTCGGCAGCATCGACCATCAGGTCAAACTGTGCCTTCATTTCCGCCACGAGCGAAGCGTCGTATCCCTTGGCTATGCCGTTGTTGAATCGTGTGGCTACGCCCTTGAATTCGGTCGATTCGTTGGTGCGGCGCAAGCCGTGTGTGTTGACACCCAGGTCCACGTTGTGCTGGCAGAACAGGCGGAAGGCCTCGGCGCGCTCGGGCATCAGATACTTGATAGCGCGTTCCCACGAAGCGTCGCTATCGTAGGCGCCCATGTTCCATGTATAGTCTGCCACGCTGTAGAGTGACAACATAGATGCTTCGGCATATTCCATAGGGTTGGAAGTGTAGCCCGACACCATATCCTCGATATCAAGGTCGTCGCCGAATGTGGGTCCCATCAGCAGGTGGCGTCCGCAGTAGTCGGTCACTGGATAGTTCAACCATATGTAGGCCTTGCGACCGATACGTGGGTTGATCCATTGCAAGTCTGATTTGTTGATGAAGTCGACCACGCTGTTGCCGGTCCACATGATGCGCACCTCTTCGTACATATTGTCGCGCAATTCGAAGTGATAGGTGTTGCCACTCCAGCCACGGTTGTATTCGGTGGGGCAGATGATGAGTGGGTCGACGTCGTCGTGCTTTCTCACGAAATTGTCGGTCACATAGTTCATCAGTTGTGCTTGCTTGATACCGCTGGTGCCTTCTCCCGAGATATCGTCGAAGAATACGGCAAACGAGCGTATGCCCAGTGCGTACATGCTTTCGAGTTTGTTCACCACATTTTGTTCGTCGGCAGCATTCCATTTGATATCGTTACCGGGGTGTACCGCCCAGACAAACTTCACCTTGTTTTCCTTAGCCACGCGTGCCAATTCGCGCATCTTTTCTGCCTGCGCTGTGGGATAGTTTTCGCGCCAGCGTCCACGGTGATAGGGGTCATCCTTGGGGCCGTAGATGTAGACGTTCATCTTGTTGGCGCCATAGAATTGGAATTGGCGTATGCGGTCCGTTTGGCTCCAGTTGTTGCCATAGAATCCTTCCACCACGCCACGTTCTACGATGTCTGGCCAGTCCTTGATAGTGACGCTCATCACCTGTGGCTGTGCTGCCACTTGCAGGAACGACTGCACGCCGTAGAATGTACCTGCGCCGTCGTGTCCAGCGATCACCACCTTGCCCGGTTCCACTTTCAGCAAGTAGCCTTCTGCCTTTTCAGGGATTTCGCCAGCATATTCAGCCACTGCTGCATCGCCGCGTTCACCCATCACGATGGTCACGGCACCTGCGCCATCGGTCACTTGACACTTAGCCTTGAGTGCTCTTACGGCATCGGCATCGGCTTGGTCGGCGCCTTGCAGGGTATAGGTAGCACTGGCGCTATCATACGCCTTGTCGCCCCATGCCACGCTCTGTGGGATAGGCGAAATAGTCACTTGTTGCGCCATAGCAGCAGTCGTAGCTGCCAGCGCCATAGTTGAAAGAATGTACTTGATCTTCATATTTGTATATTAAGGTTTGGCACAAAGGTAATCAGAAAAAACAGAATCTGCGAATAAGATTAAGATTTTTTAGTCTTATTTTGTCGAAAATAAGCCTCGCCTCAAAAACAAGCCATAAAAGGGCCTGAAAATTTCGCGACGCCTCGTTAAAATTTCGCGACGCCTCGTTAAAAAAAGGTCTAATGTTTTTTAAAAAAGGCCTTGAGTTTTTTTCAGGCCCTAAAACGAGAGCAAAAAAATGACAAGTTCTGCTTTTTTTGTTTTTATTCGTTTTCAAACTATCGAGTGTCTCATGTTTTTTTTATCTTTACACCCGAAATATTATATACTAACCTAAATCCCAACTTTATGCAAAAGAAATTATTATTGTTTCTGAGTTGCTTCCTGTTGAGCCTGCCTATGCTCAAGGCAGACTTGCCCTTCCGCAATCACAGATATGATGCGTTCAAGGTGCTTTCGACCAACGACAAAAGCATCGTGTTCATCGGCAACAGCATCACCAATATGAACGAATGGTGGGAGACCTTCAGCAGCAACCCCAACGTGATGAACCGTGGCGTATCGGGCGCAGTGACAGACGAAGCACTGGCCAATATCGACGCCGTAGCAGCGGGCAAACCCGCCAAGGTGTTTATGATGATCGGTACCAACGACCTCGGCACCGACGGCATCAACAACGCCGCACACGTATTGCAAAACACAAAGTTCATGGTGGACTATCTGCAAAAGGTATCGCCTGCAACACAGATCTATATCCAAAGCATTCTGCCCAGTACCAACGGTCTGCGCACCTTGGAGGTAGAAAAGGAAACCAACGCTGCGCTCAAGGCATTCTGCAACGAACGCGGCCTGACCTACATCGACCTGTGGGACGACTTGCTCAGCCTGACACAAAATCAGACCCACACCTTCGACGGACTTCACCTGAAAGCATCGGGTTACCAGGTGTGGGCCAGCAAGATTGCCCAGTATGTCGGTTCACCCTGTGCCTATCCCGACAACGCCGTTTCGGCACAACAACACGGCGGCATCGGCAATGCAGCCTACGCTATGCGCGCCACATGTTTCAGCATGTTGCCCGTACAGAGCGACGACGTCCTGATCATCGGCGACGAAATGATACACGGCGGCGAATGGCACGAACTCCTGCAAAGCGACAAGGTGAAAAGCCGTGGCACAGGCTGGGGATTCCCTGGCCCAGGTCTCGACATCACTAGCAACGAGATTCCACTCATCCTGAACAATCTCAGCGGCAAGGGCATGCCTTCGCGCATCTGCTTGCATATTGGCGTGAGCGAAGTGACGGGTTCGGCAGACCTCACTGCCACAGAGACCAACTACAAGGCTGTGGTCAACAAGGTCAAGGCTGCTGCCCCCGCGGCCAAGATCTATCTGCTCGGCATCCAACCCCATTCCAACGCGACTACCAACACTGGCCGCGTGGTGCCCTTCAATGCTAAAATCAAAGCCATCGCCGATGCCGACAGTCAGGTGGAATACGTCGACCTCTACACCGACTTCGTCAGCGGCAACGTGCCCAATAGCAAATACTTCACTGGCAACTACCTCTATGGTATGGGCTACGTCAAGGTGGCTCAGAAGATCGCAGCAGCCCTCAATGATCCTGCTATTGTCGCACTGACCGACGCACAAGCGCAAGCCAACTACGATCGCTTCGAGATGCGCACGACTTTGGCTAAGGCTATCTTCCAAGTAGCCACTCTGCCCGAAGGCAATGGTGTAGGCGAATACAACGCCGAGGCTTTGGCGCCTTTGAAGGACAAACTGGATGCAGCGTACGACCTCTTGGTAAATGGTGGTACAGCGGCGCAATTTGAGCAAATGGGTACTGAACTTACAGCACAGGTCAATGCCCTGTTGCAAAATATCAACTTGCCTCAAACCAGCACGGCGACCAACGAGGTGTGGTATCAACTCTACACCCCCAACCGCGGCGCTCGCTATCTCGCATCTCAAGGTGCCGGAGCACAAGTCCTGGGCGAAACTGAAAACAACTACGCCAAATCGCACTGGAAGTTTGAAGCGCGCACAGATGGCTCTTGGAATATTATCAACAGAGCAGACCATTCGTATCTGAATCCTTCGGCTGCTTACAACGCGGCTATCTCTACTTCAGCCTCGGTGCCCAGCCAGGGATGGAAACTCAGTTATAGCAACAGCCCTGGTACTTTCATCATCAGCAGCGGTACGGTGCAATTGAACCAAACCCAAAGCGGACTGGGATGGAAGGTTTACAACTGGAGCACAAAGCAAGACGGTATGGACCGCGATGATGCGGGATGTCAGTACAAAATCGTATTGGCAACAGAAGAACCCAAGGTCGAGGAGGTCGTAGAAGGCGCTATCTCGACACCAAGCGAAATCAAGGCGGGCTGGTATCAAGTGAAGGTGCTCAGTGGGTCTATGGCCGACATGACAAGTGCTATCAATGCAGGCAAAAACTATATACATACGGTCAACGCTGAGTTCCGCCAAAATGCGACCAACCACTATCCGTTGAAGTATGCGGCGCTCGATAGCAACAATCCCGTAACTTCTTTCGTATACATCACACCTGGTGGTACAAACTTCAATGTTCAGGCACTCAATGGTCACCATCTCAACGCTAATGGTACGGCTGCGCGCACTGCGACTTCGGCTATTTCCATCACTGGCTCGAATAGCAATATGCAGGTCGGACGTTGGTCGGCCTATGCTTCGGGTGGTAGCGAACAGCCCTACGTTGGTCTCTACAGCACCTCGTCGGCTACGAGCAACATCTATCGTGTGCCCACCGCTACGTTGGACAAATACGATATCTATACAGTAAATATGACTGGCGCTGCGGCTGCTAGTGAAATAGGTTCGGATACTAAGGTTTCCTGCAGCAATACTGCCAACTTGGGTTTGGAAGCAGTCTACAACGGTGGATACTTCTTCTTCCCCAAAGGCACTACGGTGACAGCATCTCAGTTCTCGGCGCCACAACAAGGCGGCAAGAGCGCTACAATCACTATCTCGGGCAAGACGATCAATGTGGCTTACGAAGAAATCGTAGGAGCTGAGGTAAAATACTCTACGCCTGGCAACGAAACGTGGTATTATATTGTCTCTGCGGCTTCCAATGCTTACTGCGCAGGCAAGGCAATCAAGACCAATGGCGACGGCGCGTTGACCTACGCCGACGTGAAGTTGGATCCACAAATGATCTGGTGCTTCGAAAAGGGTAGCAACGGCAAAGTAGCTATCAAGAACTACGGCGGCAAGTACATGTCGAAGACACAAGACAAGAACCACGCCAACGCAGGTCTGGTGAGCGAACCAGCATACAACTACACCCTCACACCATGGAACGGCGCGGCGCAAATTGCCGGTGCTTATACCATCAAATCCGACGCCAGTGCACAACCTATCCACGCTCAGCAGGACAATGTCGTGATCGTGACTTGGGCTGCCGCCGACAATGGTGCATCACTCTGGGCTTTCCAGGAACTGACCGCCGACGAATTGGCACAGGAAATCACCGTGAAGAATATGAACGTGCAGCACGCAGCAATGGCAGTGGGTATCGGTGCAAACGACTACGCTATGTTGCGCATGGGATTTGATGTGGAAGGTCTGACCGGCGAAAAGTCGATACAAGGTCTGACCGGCTCGCTCAATAGCAACGCTGCAAAGAAAGTGAAGGTGTATCAAGTGAACGATACCTTTGAATACTACGCTGGCAAGCAGGGCGCGACACTACTGGGTGAAGCGGTGCCTGCACAGGACGGCGCATTTGATGTAAAGTTCACTACTCCTGTGGCTCTGAAGAATGGGGCTGCAAATTATTACTGGCTCGTAGCAGATATTAGCGAAGATGCTGAAGAGGGTGAAACCTTGGATGCTGAAATCAAGACTTATACTTTGAATGGCGAAGTCATGCCTGTGAAGAACGGCAACCCTGATAATAAGGCGACAGTCTTCCTCTCGGCAAGCACAGTGGAACATCTTGGCTCGTATGGTTCGCGTTATTACCGCATCCCGGCGATTACGACTGCCAACAACGGATGGCTTGTCGCAGTGACCGACCGCCGTTTTGGTTCAAATGGTGACTTGCCCAACAATATCGACGTTGTAGCTCGCGTCAGCAAGGACAATGGTGCCACATGGACCGAACCCGTCGTAATAGCTGGTACTGCGGCGCTCGGCGGCGACTACGGCCACGGCGACCCCGCCGTTGTGACCGACCGCGTCACCGGAGATATTGTCGTACTCGTTACATCGAAGGTCGGCTTCTTCTCGGGCACGCCTACCAATCCTCCTCTCATTAAATGCATCATTAGTCACGACAATGGTTTGACTTGGGATGCGCCCGTCGATATCACTTCTCAGATCTACGGCGCTACATGTTCTGACCCCGTGCGTAAGCAGTTCTATTCGCTCTTCGTTAGCTCGGGCGCATTTATGCAAAAGCAGGACGGCACACTCATGGCTGTGGCGCCTGTACGCAAGACTTCGTCGACAGCACACGGCGAATTTGGCGCACACGTTATCAGTTCGACCGACCATGGTAAGACCTGGACGATGGGCAACGTATCAGCGTTGCTCGACGCCGACGAATCGAAGATCGTAGAGTTGGCCAACGGCGCCTTGCTCGTATCATCGCGTCACGGCGGTAGCAGATATTATGCGACATCGGCAGACAACGGCCTCTCGTGGAGTGCTCGCGGTACATGGAGCCAACTGCAAGAGCCCAATTGCAATGGTGATATGATTCGCCTGACTACCATCAGCGGTGGTAGCAATAAGAATCGCTTGCTTCACTCTATCCCCAACGCTACTTCGCGTCGCAATGTCAGCGTATTCCTCAGTACAGACGAAGGTAAGACTTGGCCTGTGAAGAAGAGCATCTGTCCTAAGGGATCGGCTTACTCTTCATTGACCGTATTGCCCGACGGCACGATCGGTTGCTACTACGAAGAGGATGGTCTCGTAGACGGTTACGAAATGCGTTTCGTTCGCTTCTCGCTCAAATGGTTGACCGACGGTGCAGACGATATCTCGGGCGACGATGTGCAAGTAGGCATCATGGACGTACCCTTCGCTACCGAAACACAAGGCAATGGCTACATCTACGACATCCAGGGCCGCCGCGTAGCACAACCTGCTGCAGCGGGCGTATATATCATGAATGGTAAAAAAGTATTGGTGAAGTAAACAGTATCCAATACCTGCAATAAAAAAAGCGTCGCGAAATTTCCTCGCGGCGCTTTTTGTGGTTTATGGCGAAGAGGTTTTCTTCGCCTATACATATTCTATAATATATTATACCTACTCTTGTTGCGGCATCTCCCTGCGCAGTGGATAGTCGCCGCGCAGTCGTTCGAAGTCCTCGGGATGTGCGCGCAGGGCATCGCTGTCTCGGCGTGGGTCATAGTGACGCAATAGTTCGGCATAGGGATGCTGGGGCGAATAGCACTGGGGATAATAGGCGTAGCCGTCGGGGAGTGCGGGCGGCAGTACGGGAGCGGAGAACGAGGTACCGAAGTGTCGTGCTACGGCCTGGAGTGCCATGCGTGTGCCGTTGGCCTTGCCGTCGGCAGAGTAGCCTGCGATGTGCGGGGTGCCCAGGAAGACGGCGGAGAGTAGTTCGCGATCCACACAGGGTTCATGTTCCCACGTATCAATCACCGCCGTGCGGATTTTTCCCGTTTTCAGAGCCGTTTTCAGCGCCGCCTCGTCCACCACTTCGCCTCGTGCCGCATTGATCAGCACTGGGCTGCGGTGCAGGGCATCAAAGAACTGCTCGTCGATCATGTGGAACGTGGCGTGTGCGCCTTCGCGAGTGAGCGGGGTGTGCAGGGTGATGACGTCGCAGTGTTTTTGTATTTCTTCAAGATCAACAAAACCTTCTTCACCGCGTGCTTGCCTGGGCGGATCGTGGCGCAAAATGCGGCATCCCATACGTCTGAGCATGCGCTCGACACTGCTGCCGACGTGCCCCACGCCGACGATGCCCACCGTCATGCCAGCCAGGTCGACGTGTCCGGCATCTGCGAGCAAAATCAAGGTACTCTGTACGTATTGCGCCACACTGTCGGCGTTGCAACCGGGACAATTGGTCCACGCCACGCCGGCGCGTTGCATATAGGCCGTATCGATGTGGTCGTAGCCAATAGTCGCTGTCGCCACCATCTGGACGCGGCTACCCTGCAACAGGGCTTCGTCGCAGCGGGTACGGGTGCGCACGATCAGGGCGTCGGCATCACGCACGTCGGCGGCGCTGATAGCACTGCCGCTCAGATATACCGCTTCGCCCAATTGGGCTGCGGCCTCGCGGATAAAGGGTATTTTGTCATCAATAATGATACGCATAATCGGGGAAAAGGGGTGGTTGAAAAAAAGTCTAACCTTTTTCAAAAAACATTAGACCTTTTTTTAACGAGGCGTCGCGAAATTTTTACGAGCCGTCGCGAAATTTCAACGAGGCGTCGCGGAATTTCAACGAAGTCTTGGATTGTTTTTCAGACATTATTTATCGCGCCCCAATTGCTTTAATCTTTCCGCATTTTTATTACGCGGCGTATTCTTTTTGTCACCCTTCTGCTTGATAAGCTCGGATGGTTTTTGCTGAGTCAAAGGCAGAGCGTGTACGTTCCAAGTCTGCTCGATGTCCCAATTAGCCCTGACCTCCAGCGCAGAGGGGTAATAATAAACTTCCTCGGGCATCAAACCCTTGTCATAGTTGCCTGTATCCCACTTGCCGTTGGCATTGCGGTCGCAGAACATACGCACGTAATATTTGCCGGGCTTCAGGTAGAAGAAATCGGCACGACCATTGGGCGCAGGTACTTGTCGGCTCACCTTCTTCTCGCCCTCCATCAATTGCACGACGGCTGTGGAATCCGATCCGTTGAGCACGAAGAACAGCGAACCGAAGTCCTCGATCTTGGGTACGGAGAATTCGAAGCGAAGGTTGTCGTTGGTCTTGCCATAAAGGCCCTGTACAGCCGCCGAGTCGATCATGAGTGTGTACTTCTGACCATTGCGCCACTCGCCGCGTATGGTGTAACCGAGGAAGTCGCTTTCGGACTTTTCCAACTCGAATTCTGCCTCCTGCATCAGCGTGTCGACGTGCAGATACAGGTGAAAGGCAGCGGTGTCGAGACGTGTGATAGGTTCGGCAAAGCCAAAGGAAATATTCTGTTCGGGCGTGATGCGATTGGGCGACGGACCGACGAATTTCAGGTGCTCCACAGGAGGCGTTTCCTCTGAGTAATCGCCGCGTTTGTGACGGCGTTCGCGCTTTTTCTCCCACTTCTCCAGTTCCTCGGCCTGCATCTTGTTGCGGCGTGCCAGGGTCAATTTTGGCACCAACTGGAGCGTGTCCGTCTGCATCCTGCATTGCGCCAGCGAGTCGTCGTACGTTTCGTACGTATAGGTGAATTGCAGCGTGTCGGGATTGGAAAAATCCTCGAACGAACGGAGCCAATAAGTAATAGTATCATTGCCCGGCGAACGCTGTTCGATAAAGGCGTCACGCTCGTCGAAGTTGATTCCCTTGATCGTAGGGATAACGGTCGAAGGTGCTGTGAAGTACGCACGCCACCACTCGGGCACATCGCGCTGCGTCTTCAGGAAATAACGCTTCGTATTGACCTCGTTGAAAGCCAGGAGCACCACGTCGTCGGGCGTATAGTGCGTGTAGGGAATAGCACGGATCGAATCGATGGTAATAGTGTCGCGCCACACCGTGTCATACCTCGTGGCGGGGTAAGAAGAGGGAATAATTTCCTCGCGAGAGAAAGCGACACGTTCGCCGGCGGCACGTTTGAAATCGCCGTCCATATCTTGCAAGGCAAATATACGGTATTTGCCCTGCGCTACGCCTTTTATAGAAAATCTGCCGTCGCCATTGGTGCGGGCTACACGTTCGAAGGGCTTGGTGTTGAAGATGCTGTCCGTCGAGTCGCTGTGCAATCCCACCAATATACCTTTTACGGGCTCCAAGTCGGCAGCGTTGAGCACATGTCCTGCCACCTCCATCGTATCCAACTGCTCGCCGGTCGAGAAGTAGTAGGTAAAGTTACCAAGTGGGTTGCCCTCGGTCACATCCGTAATAGCGTCGGAAAAGTCAATAGTATACGTCGTCACAGGCTTGAGTGTGTCGCTCAGATTGATTGATATGCGTTTGCCCAGGACTTTGATTTCCGGCACTTCGATTTGGGGCGGAGAGACGATAACCTTCTCTACAGCATTTTCCACCTTGATATATTCATCGAAGGCGATTTCCACTTTCTTCTGCTTCGCATTGATTTGTCCCAAGGCCGGACGCATTTCTACGATACGGGGAGGTGTTTCGTCGTAGGGACCGCCATCGGGGCCCGAGCCAGGATTGGCGCAGGCGAAGATCAGACAAAGGAGAGAAAAGGTGAAGAGTATTTTTTTCATAAACTTATTTCGTTTGAGCATTCAAAGATAGCAGTTGCTCGATCAGTTCTCTGTTGTTGGATAGACGAGGCACTTTGTGCTGTCCGCCTAACTTCCCACGCAGTTTCATCCACTCTGTGAAAAGTCCCGCACGGGCTGGAACGATTTCCAGTGCTTGCAGTGTCAGATCCTTATATCTTTTCGCTTCGTAGTCTGAGTTCAGACCCTGCAAGGCTTGATCCAATATCTGCGCAAATTCATCTACTGAAGCTGGTGCCTTATCAAATTCGATCACCCACTGATGTCGGCACTTGCCAGCGGCATCCATGAAGACGGGTGCGGCGGTATATTCGCTGACTACGGCGCCTGTTTGTTCGCAAGCTATACGCAGTCCCTGCTCAGCGTTGTCTACGATCAATTCCTCGCCGAAGGCATTGATGAAACTCTTGGTGCGTCCGCTGATGACGAACTTATATGGCGCCGTCGAGGTGAAGCGTACGGTGTCGCCGATTTGGTATCGCCACAAACCACAGGATGTGGTGATGAGCATGGCGTAGTTTTTGCCGACCTCAACGCCCCAGATGGGCACGACGTTGGGACGTTCGCTGTCCAATTCGTCCAGTGGGATAAACTCGTAGAAGACGTCGTAGTCCAGCATGAGTAGCATCGCCGGATCGTTGGGGTCGCTCTGCAAGCCAAAGAATCCTTCCGACGCATTGTAGGTTTCCATATAATTCATACGGGGCGAGCGAATCAAGGCTTTGTATTGTTCGCGATAGGGGGTGAAGGCTACGCCGCCGTGGAAGAAAACTTCCAAATTGGGCCATACTTCGTCCAAATAGGTCTTGCCTGAAATTTCCAACACGCGGTTAATCACCGACAACATCCAGGATGGCACACCGCTCAAGTTGGTCACGTCCTTTTTGACGGCGATTTCTGCGATGCGATTGCGCTTTTCTTCAAAGTCTGCCAGGAGTGCTACACGCTTCTGGGGTACTCGTAGCAAATTGACCAGGGGATGTATATTTTCTATCAGGATCGCGGACAAATCCCCAACGAGTGATTTCGGCAGATTGTAGTTTGGTGCATGACTGCCGCCGAGGATTAGTGCCTTGCCGTTGAAGAGTTTGGATTCCGGGTGATTGTGCAGATACAGGGCTACGGCGTCTTTTCCGCCGGCGTAGTGTATATTCTTCAAGCCCTCTTGGCTGACGGGGATGAACTTACTCTTGTCGTTGGTTGTGCCGGAAGATTTGGCGTACCATTTCACTGCGCCAGGCCAGAGTACATTCTCTTCGCCCTGTCGCATTCGGTCGATGTACGCCTTCAACTCTTCGTAGGTGTTGATGGGAACTTTTTGCGCATAGTCCTCGTAACCTTTCATCTGTGCAAAGCCAAACAAGCGGCCCCACTCGGTATTTTCTGCCGAGCGGAGTAGTCTTGCCAACACGGCGCGTTGGATTTCCTCCGCTCCGTTGGTATATTTTTCGATAGCGCCGATTCTGCCTTTGAACAGTGGTCGGCCTAATTTCGTCAAGCTCATTTGTGTGTTCTGTATTTATTGTTTTTGGAAAAGGTATTCACCTCGTTAATCTTCGAAAGTAGTGAGTCGCATGTCGCCCTTCTTCATAAATGCCTCGTGCATGGCAAATGCTTTGGACAAGGCGTGTGGTGTGTGTCCGCCGCCTTGTTGTGCGATGCGAAGGTACTCGCGCAGGATAGGGCGGTAGTCGGGGTGCGCTATGGCAATGATCGCCTCGGCACGCTCCGTCGCACATTTGTTGCGCAGGTCTGCCACGCCGTATTCTGTCACGATGGCGTCGACATAGTGTTCGGTGTGGTCCACATGAGAGCAGAAGGGGACGATCGAACTAATGCGGCCGTCCTTTGTGGTCGAGGCGCAGGTGAAAGTAGCCAGCATCGCGTTGCAAGTGAAGTCTGCCGAACCACCCACACCATTCATCATCTTCGATCCGCAGATCTTTGTCGAATTCACGTGGCCGTAGATGTCCACCTCGATAGCAGTGTTGATGCTACAGATACCAAGACGCGCGATGATTTCGGGGCAGTTTGATATCTCCGAAGGGCGCAACAGCAAACGTCCGCGGTATTGATCGATATTTTCGTAAAGGTCCTTGAGATGCGTGCTACTGATGGTCAGTGCGCCGGTAGATGCTGCAGTGATGCGCCCTTCTCTGATCAAGCGCAAGGGTTCTTCTTGCAGCACCTCGGTGTAGATATTGAAGTTGGGCACGTCGGGTTGGCTACCCAGGGCGCCGACCACAGCATTCGCCGCACTACCCACACCACTTTGCAGGGTCAATCGGTCCTTGAAGATGTAGCCTTGTTTCATATTCCACACGAGGAAGTCGGCCAGGTTCTGACCTATTTGTAGCGTAGCCGGCGTAGCGGGCAACATCTCGCGGGCTTCGTCGGGCGCATTCGTATAAACGATGCCACGGATGCGGTCGGGCGTCGTCTCGATATAGGGCATACCGATATGTTCGACAGGCTGTGTGATACGCACAGGTGAGCGAAACCACGGCGCCTCTATTTCGTAGATGTCGTGCATACCGATCAGGCGTGTGGAGTGCCAGGCGTTGAGTTCGATGAATACGCCATTTTTTGCCAGGCGGCAGATCGTGGGCGCGATACCTATCCCTGCTGTCAGATAGATACGCACGCGGCCATGTATCTCTTGCACATCGCAGGCCTCGATGATACCCCAGTCGATTTGTCCCGTCACGCCCTGGCGCAGGTGCGAGGCATTGTCCGACAGGTTCAAGTCGTTGTAGCGCACACGTCCCGAGTTGAATGCCTGACGCAGTTGCGCGTTGACACTGAAGGGAAATCTGCGGTCGATGGCATCTGCTTCTGCCAGTTCGCCGTCGCAACTTGCACCAATCGAAGCGCCAGTCACGACGCTCACCTTGAAGGGTCGGCCAGCGGCATGCTCCTGTCGCGCACGCTGTGCCAATTGTGGAATGATATATTTGGGAGATCCTGCGGGTCCAAAGCCGCCTACGCCAATCAAGGCGCCATGCTCTATCTGCGATGCGGCTTCGGCTGCTGTGATTTCGGGAATATTCATGTTTAGTGTCTAATTTTTTCTGTGTTTGTCGAATATTTGTGCAAAAATATATTTTTCCTACGGAAAATCATGCAAAATTACGTTTTTTAAGCCGTTTCGCCTACAAAATCGAACAAATCAACGAAGCCACCCTGTTTTTTGTCTAAAAAAAGGGAATAGATCGGGGCGACAGAGCATCACTTTCACAAATTGCGAAAGGGCGAAAAAATCACCACACGATACGCCTAAAAATCCCATGATTTAACCCCGTCAAAAAAAGCTTAGACCTCGTTGAAAAAACATTAGACCTTTTTTTCACGAGCCGTCGCAAAATTTTCACGAGCCGTCGCGAAATTTCAACGAGGCGTCGCGAAATTTCAACGAGGCGTCGCAAAATTTTTCCGCCCTAAAACTACCACTTTTTATCCCCTATCGACTGCCGCATTTCAACACAGCACCGAACCGGCAAATTTGGAGGCAAAAATGATGGAAAACGGGGAAAAATGCATAAAAACTGTGTTAAAAAGCCAGGAGAAGGCATAAAAATTCGCAATCTTTTGTAACTTTGTACGAATTTAGGTGGATTGTATCCACTTCGTACCGTAGAAATCATAAAAAGAACCTCATAATTATGGCGAAAAAGAAAAAAAGAATCGGTGGCAGCTATAATACGATCATGACGTGCATCAGTACTACTTTGGTATTGATCCTGCTCGGCGGAGCCATCTTTTTTGTAACCCTCGCAGGCAACTTCAGCAATCAGGTACGCTCGGAAATGCCCGTGGCTGTACTGCTGAAGGACAGCATCCCTGCCAAGGATCTGCAATCCTTGAAAAATGAGTTGAAAAACAAGGCGTATGTCAAGGAAATGAAGTACATCTCGAAAGAAGAGGGCGCCAAGGAAATCTATGAAAGCATGGAGATGAATCCTGGCGAATTCATCGACGACAATCCCATATTGGCCGAACTCGAATTGCGCCTGCACGGCGAGTACACCAATGGGGATAGTATCAACAAGATAGCACCCGAAATCAAGAAGAACGCATGGGTGGCCGACGTGATTTATCCTATCGAAGAAATCGACAACCTCAACAAGACGATACCCGTGGTTGGTACCATCTTGCTCAGTGTGGCTGCGCTGTTGGCGTTTATCACTTTCGCCTTAATCCACAATACGATGCGCATGAGTATCTATTCGCGTCGCTTCCTGATACACTCGATGCGATTGGTCGGAGCACGTTGGGGCTTCATCCGCCGTCCGTTCATGAGACAAGCCTTCTGGATCGGTTTCATCTCGGCTACGATGGCCAATGTACTGCTCGGTATAGGCATTTGGTACATGTCGCAGACAGACACCTACATCGCGATGCTGCTGACCAACGATGTGACACTCTTCACCATGGGCAGCGTGCTGGTGTGCGGCTTGGTGCTGACACTGCTGTGCGCATTCTTCTCGGTCAATCACTACCTGCGTATGCGCAGCAACGACCTTTTCCTCAACTAACAGAATACAAACCTATCACAATTCATATTTGACATGAAACAAAAACGAGTTTTCGCATTTGACAAGATGAATTTCATCCTCCTGGCTGTAGGTATGGCCATTGTCATTTTGGGACTGATTTTGATGTCTGGCAGCGGTACTACCGAGACTGAGTTTAATCCCGAAATCTTTAGCGCACGCCGCATCAAGGTAGCCCCCGTGGTATGCTTCTTTGGCTATTTATTTATTGCGTATGCTATCATTCGCAAACCAAAGGACAAGGGCGAGAATACAACAGACGTCGTAGAAAAACAATAAAACTTAGCGGAATATGACTTGGTTAGAAACCGTAATTATCGCCATCGTCGAGGGATTGACCGAATTCCTGCCCGTATCATCCACTGGCCACATGATCATCACCCAGGGTTTGTTGGGCGTAGAGAGTACAGACTTTGTCAAAGCCTTCACCTTTATCATACAGTTCGGCGCCATTCTCTCCGTATTGGTACTCTACTGGAAACGCTTCTTTCAGTTGAACAACACACCTGCCCCCGAGGGCGCAAATGCCGTGGGACGCTTGCTGCACAAGTTCGACTTCTATTGGAAACTCTTCATCGCCTTCGTACCCGCCGCCGTATTCGGCCTACTCTTCAGCGACGCCATCGATGCTATGCTCGAGAGCGTGACCGTAGTAGCAGTGATGCTGGTCGTAGGTGGTATCTTTATGCTCTTCAGCGACCGCCTGTTCAACAAGGGCAGTGAGCAAACCGAAATGACGCCTAAGCGTTCGTTCATGATTGGTTTGTTTCAGTGTATCTCGATGATACCTGGTGTGTCGCGCTCAATGGCTACGATCATCGGTGGTATGTCTCAGGGTCTCACACGTAAGGCTGCGGCAGAATTTTCCTTCTTCCTGGCCGTACCAACTATGTTTGGCGCTACAGTTTACAAGATATACAAACTCCTTTCGACTGGCGGCACAGCACTGATCATGGACAATCTGAGCACGCTGATTATTGGCAACGTCGTAGCCTTTATCGTAGCGATGCTGGCGATTAAGTTCTTCATCAACTTTGTCTCAAAATATGGCTTCGTTGCCTTTGGTTGGTACCGCATCATCGCAGGTGGTTTGATCTTGGTCTTGATGCTTTGCGGCATTAAGTTGGAAATTATGTAAAGCCCCTATCCTCGTACAAAAATAGATTCACGATGAACTTTCTGGACGGACAGATTTTGACTTTTGACAAGGCCTATGGCATCACTTCCTTTGGCCTGGTGGCAAAGGTGCGTTGGCTCATCACCCAAAAGATGCGCGGACGTAAAATCAAGGTAGGCCATGCAGGCACATTGGACCCCCTGGCTACTGGCGTGATGGTGATTTGTACAGGCCGCGCTACTAAGGATATCGAACGATTGCAAACGGGCGTGAAAGAATACGAAGCCACCTTGCAACTGGGTGCTACGACGCCAAGTTTTGACCTCGAACACGAAGTAGACGCTACCTATCCCACCGCACATATTACCCTCGAGGAAATCGAGCGCGTATTGCAGACTTTCGTAGGCGAAATCATGCAGGTGCCACCCGCCTTCTCGGCTTGCAAAGTGCAGGGCAAACGTGCCTACGACCTGGCGCGCAAAGGCGAAGACGTTGAACTACGTGCCAAACCCCTACGCATCGACGAAATCAGTCTGATCGCCCACGATCTGGAAAAGATGCAAATCACCATTCGCGTAGTCTGCTCGAAAGGCACCTACATCCGCGCTCTGGCTCGCGACATCGGCCAGGCACTACAAAGCGGTGCGCACCTGACAGCCCTACGCCGCACACGCGTCGGTGAATACACGATACAAGACTGTCTGACCCTGGAGCAATTTGAGTTTTGGTTGCAGCAAATCGAAGTTGAAACCGAGCCCACACCTCGCACTTAGTGCACATTTTATCTTTGCCAATGCGCAGAGGGGGTAGTATGTTGCAGTCTACACTTTGTGCCTTACACACGAGCCAAGACCTGCTCACACCCACACCTTATTATATATATTATACCCGACAATCAGAAAAAAATATACGATATGAAACTTTCACAATTCAAGTTCAAACTTCCCGAAGAGAAAATCGCAAAGTATCCAGCCCCCCATCGCGACGAATGCAAAATGATGGTGTTGCACCGCAAGACTGGCGAAATCGAACACAAGATGTTCAAGGATATTTTGGACTACTTCGACGAAGAAGATGTATTCGTGTTCAACGACACAAAGGTATTCCCCGCACGCCTTTATGGTAACAAGGAGAAGACTGGAGCACGCATCGAGGTATTCTTGCTACGCGAACTAAACCGCGAACTCCGTCTGTGGGACGTACTCGTAGACCCAGCACGAAAGATTCGTATCGGCAACAAACTTTACTTTGGCGAAGACAATTCTATCGTAGCCGAAGTGATCGACAATACTACCAGCCGTGGCCGCACACTGCGCTTCCTGTACGACGGCGAGCACGAAGAATTTGTACAGTCGCTCTATGCTTTGGGCGAAGCGCCTATCCCTCGCTTCATCGGTCGTGAGTCGGAAGAACAAGACCTGGAAGATTTCCAATGCATCTTTGCCAAGCACATCGGCGCAGTGACTGCCCCTACAGCAGGTTTGCACTTCTCCAAACAAATCATGAAGCGCATGGAAATTAAGGGTATCAACTTTGCTTATGTCACTTTGCACTGCGGTTTGGGCAACTTCCGCAACACAGACGTCGAGGATTTGACCAAACACAAAATGGACTCCGAGCAAATGTTCGTGGATGCTGAGTGCTGCCGTATTGTCAACACAGCAAAGGACAACGGCCACAAGATCGTAGCCATCGGTACGACCGTACAGCGTGCACTGGAAGCGAGCGTGAGCGCCGACTGCCGCATCAAGGAATTCGAAGGCTGGACCAACAAGTTCATCTTCCCTCCATACGACTTCTCCGTGGCTGATGCTATGCTCGTCAACTTCCACCTGCCCTACTCTACGTTGCTCATGCTCACCGCAGCGTTTGGCGACTACGACTTCACGATGAAGGCTTATCAGGAAGCGCTCGACGGCGACTACCAATTCGGCCCCTACGGCGACGCCCTCTTGATCGTAGACTAATCCTCGAAGAAACGGCATAGGATGAAGATGCTCTATCTGGCACTGGGTGCAAATACTGGCGAACGCAAAGAGAACCTGCGTCGTGCAATCGAGATGATTGATGAACGGGTAGGCCGCATCGAAGCCAGGTCTGCGCTCTACGAAACGGCGCCTGTGGGATTTGAGTCCAAGCATTTGTTTCTGAATGCCGCCGTCGCGTGTCGCACAGACCTGACGCCAGAGAAAATCCTCGACGTGACGCAGGAAATCGAGCGCGAACTGGGCCGCCGGCACAAGAGCGTCGACGGACAATATGCCGACCGCACGATAGACATCGACCTGCTATGGATGGAGGGTGTAGTGATGGACGAACCACGTCTGACCCTGCCCCACCCACGTACCAGCGAGCGTGCATTTGTGCTTTGCCCCTTGTGCGATGTCGCTCCCAAATTACGACTGTATCCCGACAAAGAGACGGTGGAAGAGTTGCTCGAAAAAATAGATTTGGAGGGATTGAAAAAAGTCGCCGAGGAATTTTAAAAAGCTTAGACCTTTTTTAAAAAGGTTAGACTTTTTTTCAACGAGACGTCGCGAAATTTTTATTACACGCTTTGAGCATAAAAATCCATGGCTTGGAATTGAAAAACCAAGGCGTGAAACTAAAAACAGCAAGGGCGGTCAAGCAAAACGAAAGCATGGCATCGCCATCACACTTTGACTTTTTATCACGAAATAAAACCCTATAAAATATGACTCCCAATGTCGCAGTAGTTCTGGCCGGAGGCGTCGGCAAACGCTTTGGCGCACCCGAACCCAAGCAGTTCTTGATGCTCGGGGACAAGACCGTGCTGGAACACGCCGTTGCCACGTTCGACCGCAACGAGCATATCGCCGAAATCGCCGTAGTGGTGCATCCCGACTATGTGGACAGAGTGCAAGAAATGATGACACGCGGCGGCTGGCACAAGGTGAAGCACATCCTGTGTGGCGGCGCCGAGCGCACAGACTCCACTCAAGCAGCACTGCGCGCTTATGCCGACAGGGTAGTCAACCTTCTGTTGCACGACGCCGCTCGCCCGTTGGTATCAGATGCCATCGTGGACCGCGTGTGTAAGGCCTTGGAACAACACAGCGCCGTGGCAGTGGCACAACCCGTGACCGACACCATCGTCCGCGCCGATGCCGACCTGTTACAAGGCACCCTGGTGCGATCGACCCTGCGCAGTATGCAAACACCTCAGGCGTTCCGCCGCGAAGTCCTGGCACAGGCCTTCGAACTGGCTATGCAGGACCCACAATTCCAGGCGACCGACGACTGCGGCGTAGTGGCAAAATACCTACCCAACATCGCGATTCATTTGGTAGACGGCGAAGAGAAAAACAAGAAGCTCACCTCGCCCGAAGACCTACCTATTTTCTGCCAATGGCTTGACCTTTCTGCGGCTGATAGCTCTAAGAAGATACAACCACAAGGCAATTTCAAACAAAACCTGGCAGAGCACAATCAGAAACACTTGCGCCAGATGCAACTCAAACTGGTGGACATCTTGCGCGAAATCACCACGCTCTGCGACCGCCACAATATTCCCTATTGGTTGGACAGCGGCACCCTACTCGGCGCAGTGCGTCACGGCGGTTTTATTCCTTGGGACGACGACATAGACATCTGCGTACCCGTCGAGGACCTGCCACGATTGGTCGAAGCCTGCCGCGAACTGCCCAAGCATCTGTCACTGCAATGCCCCGAGACGGAGCCACAAATGCGCATGCCGGTCTACAAAGTCCGCGACAACAATTCACTGATCGTAGAAGCAGGCGACGACTTCTCCCTCTCCTACGAAAAGGGTCTGTTTGTCGACATCTTCCCCATGACCGCATGGCCATCGTTCGGCGCAAAATTTTCACGCAAAGTAGCCCGTGGTTACTGCCGTGCCAATGCGATTCTACACGCTCAGCACTACTACAGTCTGCGCTCTACCGCCGAACTATTTTACTTCGGCATGAAGCGCGCCCTCTTTGCCACCTTGTGGAAAGTCGGCGGATGGTTCTGCCGAAAGGACAAATACTACTCCAACACCCTGGACAATAGCGGCAATGGCAACAGACACTTGCGCGCCACTGTATTCCCCTTGACCGAAATCGAATTCGAGGGCGAACGATTCAAAGCCCCCGCCAACGTAGATCAATACCTGAAGGACCTGTTCCGCGACTATATGGCGCTACCTCCCGAGGAGCACCGCACGGGTCACGCTATTTTCTTCAAGACTCAGCTGGATTGACGACCACATGCCTTCGGGCTACACCATATTAATATATACATCAAACAAAACCTCAAGATATGCAAGCCATCATCCTTGCCGCAGGTATGGGCAAACGCCTCGGCGACCTGACCAAAGACAACACCAAATGTATGGTACGTGTGAACGGCACGCCACTGATCGACCGCATGCTCGACCAACTCTCGCGCCACAATCTGCGCCGTGTCGTCATCGTCGTGGGTTACGAAGGCGAAAAACTGCGCCGATACATTGGCAATAGATTTGACGACCGACTGAAGATCGAATACATCGAAAATCCGGTGTACGACAAGACGAATAATATCTATTCGCTGGCACTGGCAAAGGAACAGTTGCAAGAAGATGACACTCTGCTCGTCGAAAGCGACCTTATCTTCGACGATAGCATGCTGGACCTGATCCTCAATGATCCTCTGCCCAATCTGGCGCTCGTAGCCAAATATCAAACTTGGATGGATGGCACGATGGTGCGCATAGACGACGACAATAATATCGTAAACTTCGTGCCCAAAAAGGCCTTCAAGTATAGCGAGGTGGACTTCTATCACAAGACGGTCAATATCTATAAATTTTCGCGCGAGTTCTCTCAGCAAAAATATGTGCCCTTCCTCGAAGCCTACAGCAAGGCTTTGGGCAACAACGAGTACTACGAACAGGTGCTACGCGTGATCACTTTCCTCGACAAGAGCGAACTGAAAGCACTGCCCATCACCACCGAAAAATGGTATGAGATCGACGACCAGCAAGACCTGGATATCGCCGAAGCCCTCTTTGCCGAAGGTGCAGAGCGTAAGCAGAAATACATGGCACGCTACGGCGGCTATTGGCGCTTCCCCGGCATGTTGGATTTTTGCTACTTAGTCAATCCCTACTACCCCTCGGGCAGAATGATGGACGAGATGCGCGCCAACTTTAATACGCTGCTGACCGAATACCCCTCGGGTATGTACGTCAATTCTCTGTTGGCGGGCAAATGCTTCGGCGTGAATCGCGAATACATCGTACCCGGCAATGGCGCAGCCGAACTGATCAAGAGCCTGATGGAGGGCGAACAGGGACGCATCGGCGTGACCTGTCCCACATTCGAGGAATATCCCAACCGCTGTCGCCCCGAACAGGTAGAAACCTTCGTGCCGCAGAATGCAGACTTCACCTATACAGCCGACGACTTGATGGCGTATTTCGCAGACAAGGCCATCAACACCCTGCTCGTAGTCAACCCAGACAATCCCTCGGGCAATTTTATCCCTCACGCAGACCTGCTGCGCCTGGCACAATGGACAGGCGAGCGCAATATACGCCTGATTGTCGACGAGTCGTTTGTAGATTTCAGCGAGGGTTACGAAGGCAACACTTTGCTCAATAATGCGATGCTCGAAGCCTATCCCCACATGCTCGTGATGAAGAGTATTTCGAAAAGCTTCGGCGTGCCCGGCCTACGCCTCGGCATCCTGGCGTCAGCAGACAAGGCACTCATCGCAAAGATCAAGCGCGACGTAGCAATATGGAACATCAACTCGTTTGCCGAATTCTACATGCAGATTTTCTCCAAGTACGAAGTGGACTACCGCCTGGCCTGCGAGAAATTCCAAGCCGAGCGCCGTCATTTCTTCGACGAACTCAGCACCATCCCCTTCCTGCGCGTCATCCCCTCACAGGCCAACTATTTCCTGTGCGAAGTCCTCGCGCCAATGAATTCGGCCGACTTGACCCTACACCTGCTCAACGAGGAAAACCTCCTCATCAAGGACTGCTCTACCAAGAAGGCTTTCTGCGGCAGGCAGTACATCCGCATCGCTATCCGCAACCGTCAAGACAATAGCCGCCTGGTTGAAGCGCTGCGACGTATCACCAAGGGATAAATAATACTGCTACGACAACATACACCTAAAATCATTAACCTAATCTTTATATTATGAAACACCGTATCTTAGCATTTTCACTGCTCGTCTCGCTGTTTTCATTTTTCACAGCGTGGGCGCAAACTTTTCCCACAGTTAGTACGAGCGACAATGTGGTCTATTACATGATTCGCTTCATGAATGGCGGCAATGCCTTTACCGCTACGACCAACAATGCGCAAATCAGCACCAGCGCCGCTACGGCTGCCGACGGACAGTTGTGGAGAATCGAAGGCAACGACGCCGACGGTTACACCTTCACCAACAAATTGGGTCTGCGCCTTTGTGCTGCCAATTCTGCCAAGAACACGATGGTAAAAGCCAGCAGCGCGGCTTCAGGAACTACGCGATTCAAAATCGTGAAGACCACCAATTCCACTTATTCCGGCTACTACGAAATCCAACCCGTAGGCAACTCTGCAGTATCAATGAACCTGTGGGGCGGACCTGCTGAAAATCGTGGCGTAGGCTTTTGGGACAAGGGCGACCAGAACGACCCTGTGAAATTCCAAAGCGAAGCAGAATTTGGTGCTCTGGGCAGCATCTCATTGGTGCCTTATCCCGCCAACTTGACCGTAACCAAGGACGGACAAAAGGATTTCACTTCGCTCACCACTATCACTTATACCAGCGAAAACGTTCGCAAGCACGTCGAAGGCTTTGCTACGCAATGGCAAAAGGCTTCGGGCCGCACTTTGGCTGTAAGCGCTACTACTGCTAACCGCACTGCGGGCGTGATTCATTTGAGCGAAGACAAATCTCTCGGCGCTGAGGCCTACACTCTCGTAGTCGACGAGCAAGGCATCGGCATCACCGCTGCGACAGATGCTGGCTTCTTCTACGCCATGCAGACCTTGAAGCAACTCCTCCCCCGCGAATACTTCTCACAAGGCACAGCCGACACACGCTGGACCGTGCCCTACGTCAATATCGCCGACCAGCCCGCACTGGGTCACCGCGGCTATATGTTGGATATTGCCCGCCACTATTTTGACAAGGAGGAAGTGAAACGCATCCTTGACATCATGGCATTCTATAAGATGAACCGTTTCCACTGGCACTTGACCGACGACCAAGGCTGGCGTATCGAAATCCCCGAATACCCCAAATTGACAGAAGTCGGCGCAATCCGTAGCGGTTCGTTCAGCAATCCTGGCGACGGTGCTGCTTTCTACGACGATACTGAGTATGGCCGCGGCATGTGGTACTCGCAAGAAGACCTGAAGGAAATCGTAGCTTATGCTGCAGAACGCCATATCGAAATTATGCCTGAGATCGACCTGCCCGGCCATATGGTTGCAGCAGTGACATCTTACCCCGAATTCAGTTGCGACCCCAACAAGCAATATAGCGTACGCATCGACGGCGGTATCTCTCACGACGTGCTCAACATCGGTAAGGACGAGGTCATCGACTTCCTGAAGTGTGTGTTGGACAATGTAGCAAAAATCTTCCCTCACCAATATATTCACCTCGGTGGTGATGAATGTCCTACCGAGCAATGGGCAAACAATGCCGACTGCTTGCGTCGTGTGCAGGAGGAAGGCCTGGCTGGCGTACACGAGTTGCAATCTTGGCTCGTAGAGTTGCTTGGTACTTACCTCAAGGAGAAGCATGGCAAGGACATCGTCGTTTGGGACGAATTGCTGGCACACTGGAGCAGCAAGAATACTGTGAAGCCCGCCGTCATGGCATGGAATAGCCTTGACCTGAGTGCTAAGGCTGCCAGCTTCGGACTGAAGAGCATCATCGTGCCTTATCACCAACTTTATCTCGACTTTATGCAAGTGCCCCTCTCTGAGCACAAGATCGACGAGCCTTATTACGGTGGATGGGGCGACGGCTTCTATAATACTATCGAGGAAGTGTACAACATCAATCCACTCGGCGCACTTGGCGGCAAGGAAGACTATTGCCTCGGCGTTCAAGGTAATATGTGGACTGAGACTACCAACGATGCCTACGAATTGGAATACCAACTCTTGCCCCGTCTTTTGGCATTGTCTGAGACAGGATGGTTACCAGCCAGCAAGAAAAATTGGGACGACTTCTATGCGCGTCTGCAATCTCACGACGAGATCCTCGACGCCCTGGGTTATGTCTACGCTACCCACTACATCTTGCCCGACAAGAAGACCGCTTTGGAAGCCGACCTCGACGAAGCGCGCACACTGTTGACCGAGAGCGTACGCGGCGGCGTAGGTTATCCTTCAGCAGAAATGTACGATGCATTGCAGGAAGCCCTGAACAAAGCCGAAGGCGATGCCAGTGCAGCAAGTACTCTGTCCAGCGCTATCAGCCAGTTCAAGTCGGCCGAGATCGTTCAGCCACAAGCAGGCAAGACTTACCAAATCGTATCAGCAGCGACTTACTACAAGCAACAATATGCTGGCTCGACAGTCTATGCCGACGGCACCAACGTACGTTTCCACTACACACCTCAAGTAGAACCCGAAGAGCTCTGGACCTTCGAAGCGGCCAACGGCGGATACACTCTGCGCAACGTATGCAACGGCCTCGCTCTGCAAATGCCAAGCATCAACAGCGCCGTGACTTTGGTTGAACAAAATGCCACACCTATCCGCGTGGACAAGGCTACTGTTGCTACTGGCGACTATACTTATATCCCTGGCGTAGTGACTATCTCTGCCGTTGCTGGCTACAACAAAAATGTGACAGGCAACGTGAAGCGTATGCACGGCGAACTCTCGGGCAAAGTACATGCCAAGGACGTCGCAGCACTATGCTATCCCGGCACATGGCGCATCGTCGAAGTGCAAGACTTCACCGCATGGTTGAAGGGACTCGTGGACAAATGCGAACTCCTCCTCACCACCGCTAAACCTGGCGAAATGGGACAACCCTCTGAGTCTGCTTTGGACTTCCTGAAGAACGACATCATCACACCTGCCAAGGCACTGGTTGAAAAGGGTGGCGTGAGCGAAAAGACCTACAAGGAATATGTCGAAAAGTACAACCAATTCCTCGGCATGGAGCGCACAGGCGTAGCAGATAGCTTCGATCCGGGCCACTACTACCGCATCCACAACGTATGGTTCAGCCAATACTATGCTACAGCCAACACCTCGTCCAACCAGGTAGAGCCTAAGACCAAAAACAACGACGATACACAGCTGTGGCAAGTAGTGAAAAACAACGACGCGACAGTCGTCCTGATCAACAAGGCCACACAAACCGCAGCATATATCTCGAGCGATGCTACCGACCAAATGGTACGTTTGGGTAAGCCCTACGACTGGACCCTCGAAGAGCGTACCCTGGACGGCAAGACTGGTATCTGCATCATCGACGGCAAGGGCGGAAATTCATGGTACGTCAATGCCGACGTGTGGGGCTACATCCTGATGAAACCATTCTGGGGCGCCAGCACATGGACCTTTGAAAAGACCGAAGAGGTAGTGACAGGCCTCGACCAAGTCCTGACTAATGGCCAGGCAGGCGACACCAAGCTCTACGACCTCGGCGGCCGCCAAATCACCACTCCCGCTCACGGCGTATATATCAACGATCGTGGCGAAAAGCATGTGAAATAAACGGCTTACTCTCTGGTGTAGGATACACCATCATTTACTCTCATAAAAAAAGGTTAGACCTTGTTTGAACGAGGCGGCGCAAAATTTTAACGAGGCGTCGCGAAATTTCAACAAGGTCTAACCTTTTTTTCATCCCCCCCTTTTTCAGGCCCACACAAAAACCCATAGAAAAATATCTCACGCAAATCTATGGAATCTTCTTAAATTCACGCAGAAATCGCAGAAGGCACTTGCTTCGCTCGTGCGGCCATTCGGGACATCCCGCAATGTCCACCTGAGTCAGGGGGACGAGCACCAAAGGTGCGGAGGGGGTATGTAAATCTCCACGTATCACGTGTATCACATGTATCTTTTTAAAACAAATTCCATAGATCCCATAGATTTGCGTGAGACATAAAATTCGTGTGCCCAAAACCTCCGTGTGATACCCGCGATACGTGGAGACTCATCCTTCATTTTGTCACCCCACCCCCCTAATTCATCGTCTAATTTCCTCCCTTCGTCGTTTTTTAGCACATTTTTCTCTCTATTCCCTTTGTATATCAGTCGAAAGCATTAAATTTGCCCCGTCTAAAGTATCTCCGTATGTATGCTACCTCTCCTACAATCGAGATGGTGGTAATTCATGCGGTGTACTCTTTTGCTATATACCAAGCAGCAAATATATCCTAATCCAAAATTATATCTAAATTAAAATCTATGAGAAAAATTACTTCTCTTTTAGTGCTGTTCTGCATGTGCGTAGCTACAGCATTTGCGCAAAATTCATTGCGCATTAGTGAGGGTTTGCTCACTACACAAGAAGGTACTCAGTTTACATGGACTTCTGGTAAATTGACCTTACCTGAAGGTGACACTAAACTTCGTATCACTTTCATGAAGACCAGCAACAATGAAAAACCAGCAGGTTTCCCCTGCGTTGCTATTGCAGAATTCTATCTTTATGACAAGGATGGTAATCAAGTGACACTTACTGAAGATAAATTCAGTAGTAATGCTACTCATATTGGTGAAGGTTCTATAGCAGAACTCTGTGACGGAGCTACATCACAACAGGATGGTGAAGGTGTAAACGATTGGTATTGGCACTCACAGTGGAGCGGAACACCTAGTCCTTATGGTTATCACTATTTGGAAGTTGACCTCACAGGTTTGACTGCTGACCTCAGCGAATATCAAATTGGTTGGGTGACTCGTCGTACTCAAGCTTCACCTAGAGAAGTTATCATTTCAACAGGTGCAACAACTAATGAGGCTGCGATGAATGCAAATCGCGAAATGTTGCCCGAGGTGTCAACAGAAGCAGTGCGCCTTTATACTATCAAGAGCGTGCGTTCTAAAAAATTCTTGGCATATGACGAAAGTCAAGCAAAACCACAACAAATAGAAACTGCTAATAATAATTGCTATTGGTACTTTACCAATGGTGCAGATGGCAAAGTCGTAATGCACAATGTAGCATCAGGTAAGGTGCTTGGTAGTAACTGTGAACTGGGTACTGAGGGTGAATGGTTTGTTTCACCTGCTGGATATCGTCCTGGTGTAGTATTCAGTAATAATGCAGATGTTACCACTGCTTATAGTTGTATAGACGACCAAAGCGGTAGTATTGGACCTTGGCACCACGGTAGCGGTGACAACGAAGGTACAACTTGGTTGGTAGAGGAAGCAACTAATGCTTCAGTTGATGTGCCTGTTCTTTCATTGAACCGTATGAAGATTTCTTCTATTGGAGCAGCTACAACAGAACTCGTTCTTGATAAGTGGTATATCTTGAATAACGTTGGCCGTGGAAACATTGTTAGTCAAGAATTAAACAATTGGAAGGTGCGTGCGAGAAACAGTGTTGCTGATGGAGATTTGGCAACAGATAAAGCAGGCTATCTCTTCAAGATTACCAAGAATGGTGAGTACTATAACATCATGTCTGGTAACGGTAAGTTCTTCCAATTGGGAAATAATTCAGCTTCTACAAGTGTATCGCCAGTGAACTTTGAAATTGGCAAGATTGCTGATTCACAAGATATCTTCTATCTCTTCGACAAAGACCATGGATATAGTGCCGATGGTCAGGAAACAAATAATGGTTTCGTAGGATGGGCTACATCTCATCCAACGAGTGCAGGTGGTAACGATAGCTATAGATTGCTTCCTGTCGAATTGTTTGATCTCGTTGGTGCCTTGAAAACAGAACTTGCCGACGCAAAGACAATGTATGCTAGCTTGCCAAAGGGAGAAGGAGTAGGCAAGTACACTGCCCCTGCGGATATTGAATCTCAGTTTGGAGCTCTCGAAGAATTCTGTGAAGGCATTAACAATAATACCTCTATTGCTGAAATCAACGACAAAATTGCAGAACTAGAGGCACTCAAGGCATCTGTTACATTGAATATGCCTGTTGCAGGTAAATTCTATCGTATGAACAACGATGGCTACTATATTACAAGTGGTGTAACCGATGGAGGTAGAATCGCTTTGAGTCAAACAAACAATGATGCAGCTTCTGTATATTACTATGATGGCAGTCATCTCATTGCTTATGGTACAGGCTTGTATATTGGTTTGAATAAAGATGACTGGACATTCGAAGCTGTAGGTTCAAATGATATTTCTGCTATTGAATTCGTAGCAGCTGCTAATGGTGCTGTAGCAAAGTACAATATAATGTCAGGTGGTCGTTGGTTACATAGAACTGACAATTATGTAAACAGATGCTCTTCAAATCCCGCAGATCACCCTGCACACAACTGGACAATCACAGAAGTAACATGGTTGCCTATCCCTATGAATACAACTGCTGGCTATGCAACTCTCATTTCTCCTGTAGCTTTGAGTACTTATGATTGGCAAAGTACAACCGTACATCGTGTAGAAGCATATGTTGGTAAGATTGAAGGTGATAACTTCAAAATGACTCGTATTGATGAGGAAGATGGTGTAATTCCTGCAAACACTCCTGTTGTATTAAAGTACGTTAAAGGTTATGAAGAATCTAAGAAAGCTGTATTCCTTGAAATAAGTAGTTCTGAAAAGGAAGCAGTAGCTGAAGAAAATAATGACCTCCGTGGTACTTTCGCTGATACTTACGTTACTACTGAAGCTTATGCATTAGGTCTCGTTGACGGTGAAGTAGGTTTCTACACTGCTAAGATGACAGACGGTCAGTGGCTCAACAACGGCTTCAAGGCTTACTTGCCTATGCCAGCTGGTAGCAACGTTCAAGCTCTCCGCTTCAACTTCGACGGTGAAACTACTGCTATCGAAACTGTAGAAACTGAAAATGCTAACGCTCCTATCTACGACCTGAGCGGTCGCCGCGTACTCAGCACTGTGAAGGGTGGTATCTACATCCAAAACGGCAAGAAGTTTATCGTGAAGTAATATAAAACAAATAAAACTATAGAATCATGAAAAAGACATATATCCAACCTGAAACTATCGCGGTACGCCTCGAAACTGAAGGCATGATCGCAGCGTCATTGAAGATTAGCGACAAAGAAGTGGATACTTCTAATGGCGGTCAGCTGACCAACAAGAAGAACCCTATCTGGGGTGGCGAGGAAGAAGAAGCTGGAAACGGCTACTGGTAATATCTGAAAAATTGTAAATTTAGATAGTTATTTTGAATGTGGGGCGCAGCACCGAAATGGTGACTGCGCCCTGCTTGTGTCTGGGTGGCTCCGGCGTATCTGTGGAAGGGGTTAAGGGGGCTCACGCGAATCTGTGGAATCTACAGAATCTTAAATTCTGTGTATTCTGTTATTGCCTTTAGCCCTTCTTTTTAAAACAAATTCTATAGATTCCCCAGATTTGCGTGAGACCCCCTCTTTATTCCGTGTGAAGTCAAAACGAAAAAAATCTTTTTTCTTTTGCCTCTTCGCTCACCTTTCACTAACTTTGCAAGCAATTATAAAAACAAAGAAAAATGACAGATCACAAACTTTTTATCTATAACACACTTTCACGTACGAAAGAACTCTTCCGCCCAGTCAATCCCGGACACGTGGGCATGTATGTCTGCGGTCCTACTGTCTATGGCGACGCACACTTGGGACACGCACGCCCTGCGATCACATTCGACTTGGTATTCCGCTACCTGAAGCACTTGGGCTACAAAGTACGCTACGTGCGCAACATCACAGACGTGGGACACTTGGAACACGATGCTGACGAGGGCGAAGACAAGATTGCTAAAAAAGCAAAACTCGAACAACTCGAGCCTATGGAAGTGGCACAACATTTCACCAACCGCTTCCACCAAGCAATGGACAAACTGGGATGCTTGCCACCAAGTATCGAACCACACGCTACAGGTCATATCATCGAGCAAGAACAATTGGTGCAACAAATCCTTGATGCCGGATATGCCTACGAAAGCAACGGCTCGATCTATTTCGACGTCGAAAAATACAACAAAGACCACAAGTACGGCATCCTGTCGGGCAGAAACCTGGAAGATGTCATCAACGCGAGTCGCGAACTTGACGGCGTGGGCGAAAAGCGCAACCAGGTAGACTTCGCGCTGTGGAAGAAAGCACAACCCGAGCATATCATGCGCTGGCCTTCGCCTTGGGGAGATGGTTTCCCAGGTTGGCACTGCGAATGTACAGCTATGGGCCGTAAGTATTTGGGCGCACAATTCGACATCCACGGCGGCGGCATGGACCTCGTCTTCCCCCACCACGAATGCGAAATCGCTCAGGCTGTGGCATCACAAGGCGAACAAATGGTACGCTATTGGATGCACAACAACATGATCACCATCAACGGCCAAAAGATGGGCAAGAGCTTGGGCAACTTCATCACCCTGGACGAATTCTTCAACGGCTCGCACGAAAAGTTGGAACAGGCGTACTCACCCATGACCATCCGCTTCTTCATCCTGCAAGCTCACTATCGCTCGACCGTAGACTTCTCCAACGAAGCCCTGCAAGCGTCGCAAAAGGGTCTGGAAAGATTGATGGAAGCCTTTGCACAAATGGAACGCGTAGAGCCTGTAGCAGACGGAGCCTTGAACGAAGCGTACGCAGCCGAACTGACCGAAAAATGCTATGCTGCCTTGGACGACGATTTCAACTCGCCCATCATGATCAGTCACCTCTTCGACGCATGCCGCGTGATCAACCAACTTGCAGACAAGAAGCAAACGATCACCCCCGAAGGTTTGGAAGCTCTGAAGCAGACTTTCCGCACATTTGCCGTAGACATCTTGGGTCTGCGCGCCGAAGCCGAAGGCAATGCCGACCGCGAAGAAGCATTTGGCAAAGCGATCGACATGCTGCTCGAACTCCGCGCCAAGGCTAAGGCTGCCAAAGATTGGGCAACAAGTGACTTGATTCGCGACGAACTCGGTGCTCTTGGCTTCGAGATCAAGGATACTCGCGACGGCGCGACTTGGAAACTCGCGAAGTAAAGACCACAACCATATTTGACGGGTTGACAGAGCAACGCTATCAGGTGTTCTGCCAACCCGCCTACGGCTTAGAGCAAGACAACAAACTTGCTGACAAAATATCTGAACTTACTGACAAAAAAGATGAATCTACTGACAAAAAGTACGAGTTCCCTCAGCTCCAACGATACGGAAAAGCAACAGCGCATCATGGCCTATATACTATGTATTATATGCCTTTTGTCGTTGTTCTTATTCCTTGGCGATACATTTTTTAATACTCGCGGCGAACCCAGAGAAGCTATCGTGGCATACTCTATGCTGGAGTATAATAACTGGATCTTGCCCATCAACAACGGAGATGAAATTGCCTTCAAACCACCTTTGTTGCACTGGATGATTGCCGCTGTGTCGAGCATCACTGGTGCGGTGACCGAATTCACTTCTCGTTTCCCCTCGGCGTTGGCTTTATCGCTGATGACCTTGGCTGGCTATTTTTTCTATGCACGCCGTCGCGGCACCGAGGTAGCTATGATCGCG
The DNA here is from genome assembly GCA_017383485.1 of Bacteroidaceae bacterium. GTDB lineage: Bacteria > Bacteroidota > Bacteroidia > Bacteroidales > Bacteroidaceae > Alloprevotella. Next base: position 95,176 of record JAFNXM010000005.1, on the reverse strand, counting down.
GCACTCTTGACCCTGAGCAATTTCGAAGTACATCGTGCCGGCGTAGCTTGTCGTGTGGACATGTTGCTCTCGGCGCTGATGGTCGGGGCGCTCTATGCGATGTACAGATGGACGGAGCGTGGCGAGAAAGGTTTGCCCTGGATCGCTTGGCTGTGCTTGTCGGGCGCCGCGCTGACCAAGGGGCCCGTCGGCGTCTTGCTCCCCTGCATGGTGGTCGGACTGTATATGCTCTTGCGTAAGCGCAGTTTCTGGTATGCCTTTTGGCGCTTAGCCTTGCTCGCTATTGCTGCGTTGGTGCCGTTGTTTATTTGGTACTACCTAGCCTATCATCAGCCCCACGGCGGACAGCGTTTCCTGGACTTGATTTATGAAGAAAACGTGCTGAGATTGTTGGGCAAGATGACCTATGCTTCGCACATCAATCCCTGGTGGTACAATGTGCAAACCGTCATCACAGGTTTCGTACCCTACACCTTGTTGTTCCTGTTCGCTCTGCCGTTAGCATGGCGCAAGATGCGTGGCACAGCGATCGGTGCAAAATTGAAACGATGTCTGACCAAGTCGGCATGGTGTGAAGCCTTCGACAGATTGCGAGGTATGGACGACGTACGCCTGTTCACCTTGTTGAGCATAGTCGTGATGTTCTTGTTCTATTGCATTCCTGCGAGCAAACGCTCCACTTACCTCTTGCCCATCTATCCCTTCCTGGCGTATTTCATCGCCGAGTTTGTGTTATGGCTAAGGGATAAAAACCCACGTCCTCTGCTCTGGTTCGGTCGCTTCGTTGCCGCGTTGTGTGTCCTGCTGACTTTGCTTTTCTTTGCCATTCGTTTGGGCGGCATACGTCCTGAATGGTTTGCAGGAATGAGCCACGGCGAGATCACAGCCTTTGTTTCGGCGATAGCAGGTCAACACATGTCGCTAATGCAAATGATCGCCGTAGCCCTGCCCGTGGGTATGGTCGTCTATTATCTGATCAAAACCTTACCCGCCGAGCGACAAAAGGCGCCACATCTTTTCCCGCTATCACTGTGTATGATGGTGCTCTCGCTCTTCCTGGCCCTGGATGGCTACTATCAACCCACGATTCTCAATATCAAGAGCGATTATGACGTAGCTCAGGACATCAAAATGTTTTGTCCCGCGGGGCAAATCTATTCCTACCGCGCCGAATATGTAGAAGCCAACAGGATGCACCCCTTCACCATCAATTTCTATCTGGACGACCGCGTGATTCCGATAGACAAGGCCAAAGAGGAACCACACCAGGGCGTGCTGATCGTGAGCGGCGATGATATCGAAAAATTCAAGGCGGAATTTCCACAATACACCGTTGATGCAGCAGGCGAACCCATCTACGTGAGCCGACATCGCAGCAGCGACGACCGCCGCCTGGTCAAGGTCTACCTGTTCTTCAAGAAGCAGGCTGCCCCCGTCGCAGAATAATTCGAAAGCTTTGTGTCTCAGGAAAAAAGTGTAACTTTGCAACAGAAACAACTCATATATAATATATCAGAATAAGTATGAAAAAAACACTCTTACTGCTCCTCGCGAGCCTGTTTTGTGGAGTAGCCACTATGTCTGCTCAATCTCAAGTGAAGTATGGAGTGATACATTATGACTCCCTGCTCGTAGAAATGCCTGCTTATGTAAAAGCAAAAGCGGAACTGGCTGATCTTCGTGTGAAATATGAAAACGAAGCAGAGTATAATGACGCGACGTTCAAGCGTATGTTTGCTGATTTTTTGCAAGGTCAAAAGGATTTTCCAGAAAACATCCTGCTGAAACGCCAACGTGATTTGCAGGAAGCAATGGAGAAAAGTTTGGCTTTCAACAAGGCTTGTGACAGTTTGCTCGTCGCGGCAGAGTACGAACTCCTGGCGCCAGTCAAAGCACAATTGGACAGAGCAATCCGTGCCGTTGGTTTGGAGCGCGGCTATGAATGCATCGTCAATCGTGCCGTGGGCAGTCACCCCTTCCTGCACCCCTCGTTGACAGAGGATGCTATGCCCTTCGTTCGCGAAAAACTCCTGGCGACAGAGCCCTAATCCAACAAGTGCCATAGTGTCAACTAATGCTTATGCACCAAGACAAATTTAAGACTATAGGCCCCATCGGTGTCTTTGACTCTGGTTATGGTGGCTTGACCATCCTGCGACAGATGCAAAAACTTCTGCCGCAGTATGATTATCTGTACCTGGGCGACAATGCCCGAGCGCCCTATGGCTCGCACTCGTTTGAAGTGATCTACGAATATACGTTGCAGGCGGTCGAAGCACTCTTTCAGATGGGTTGCCCGTTGGTTATCCTTGCCTGCAATACGGCTTCGGCAAAAGCATTGCGTAGCATTCAGCAAAACGACCTGCACCGCCTGGATCCCACCCGCCGTGTACTGGGTGTGATACGCCCCACTGTCGAGACGGTGTGTGGCATCACGCAGAGCAAGCATGTGGGCGTGCTGGCCACGGTAGGCACTGTGAAGTCGGAGTCCTACAATATGGAGTTGCGCAAGTTGGATCCTGAAATCCAGGTGACGGGTCAGGCGTGCCCCATCTGGGTGCCGCTGGTCGAGAACTTTGAATACGACTCGCCTGGCGCTGACTATTTCGTAGAAAAGCGTATCAGCGAGATCATGGGAAAGGATCCCGAGATAGATACCCTGATCCTGGGATGCACACACTACCCGTTGCTGCTTCACAAGATCGAAAAATATGTGCCACAAGGGGTGAAGATCGTATCGCAAGGTGAATATGTGTCTGAAAAGTTGGCCGACTATCTGCTGCGTCACCCCGAGATGGAACAGCGCCTGAGCAAGGGCGGACGAGTACAATATCTGACCACCGAAAGTGCTGACAAATTCCGCGAAAGTGCTCGTTTGTTCATGAACGACACCGAACTTTCGGCCGAGCGCATCTCATTACCTTTTACCGAGAAATAGGGTGCAGAAAAAAAGTCAAGGCCTCGTTGAAAAAAGCCTAGACCTTTTTTAAAAAACATTAGACCTTTTTTTAACGAGGCGTCGCGAAATTTTTACCGCACTTTTCCGCACTCCTTTTTCATTAAACTACAGACAAAAACTCCCTTTCATTTTTCCACATGTCCAACACAAAAACTCCATCAGTTCTGATCACCGGCGCCAGCGGTTTCGTTGGCAGTTTCATCGTGCAGTGCGCGTTGGAACAAGGCTTTGAAGTGTGGGCAGCAGTCCGCAAGGGCAGTTCACGCGATTACCTGAAGGACCCACGCATCCACTTCTTCTACCTCGATCTCAGTTCGGACGATCGACTGGAAGAGTCACTGGAAGAGCACCGACAATACTATGGCGCTTGGGACTACGTGATACATGCAGCAGGTGCTACCAAGTGTCGCACAAAGTCCGACTTCTATCGCACAAATACCGACGGCACGCTGCGTCTGGCACGCCTGCTGGTCAAGACATCTTGCCTCGCAGGACGCTTTGTCTTTATCAGTTCGCTCAGCATCATGGGGGCTATTCGCGAAAAGGGGGCTCGCAGACAGGACAACCCTTGGCAATACCAGCCCATCCTGGATACAGACGCGCCTGTGCCCAATACGGTGTACGGCAAATCTAAGTGGAAAGCTGAACAGGGACTGCGCGATATCGAAGGGCTAGACTACGTCGTCCTGAGACCGACGGGGGTCTACGGCCCCAGGGACAAGGACTACTTCCTCATGGCCAAGAGCATCGCACAACACGTCGACTTCGCCGTGGGTTACCGCCGCCAGGAAATCACCTTCATCTACGTGCAAGACCTGGCCGAAGCCGCTATCAGCGCATTGACCAAGGGCGAAAAGGGTAAAGCCTACTTCCTGACAGACGGCGAAGTGTATACCAGCCGCACCTTCTCCGACCTGCTACAACAGGAGATGGGCGTGCGCCGCGTACTCCACATCACAGCACCCGTCGCCGTGTTGTATCTGGTCAGCGCTATAGCCGAAACCTTCGCCGCATGGCGGAAAAAGAGTTCGACACTCAACACCGACAAATACAGAATAATGAAACAACGCAACTGGCAGTGCGATATATCCGCCGCCCAGCGCGATCTGGGTTTCGCGCCAAAGTTCAACCTCAAGCGAGGCGTGCGAGCAGCCGTTGCGTGGTATAAACAAGAACAATGGATCTAAAACCACTATCACCGATCAATCACAACAAGGGCATACTTGGTGTCGAGTGGGCAACGTTTGCCTACATCCTCTTCACCACGATTTTGATCTTTGTCTACGGCGACAAACTTTCTGCGCCTTACGAGATGCTGCACCACCGCACCTACATTATATTAGGTGTAGCCCTGTGCATCACCCTCTACCGCTGGCGTCCCTGTTGGTTGACCCTGCTCATACGCCGTCTGTACCCGATGTTTCTGCTCAACTTCTGGTATCCCGAGACCTACGAGTTCTGCCGTCTGTACCCCTATCTGGACCATATCTTCGCCGGCGCCGACCAACAACTCTTTGGCATGCAGCCCGCATTACTATTCAACCAAAACTTCTCCTCGACCCTGTGGAGCGAACTCTTTCACTTGGGCTATTTTGCCTACTATCCGATGATATTTTTCGTCGTATTGTCGCCCCTGGCCAACTGCCCCGAGCGCTTTGACCGCACCGCCTTCGTCGTACTCGCCTCCTTTTTGATCTACTACGGCGTCTACTTGTTCCTGCCCGTTGGCGGACCACAATACTACTTCTGCGCCATCGGCGAGACCCAGGCTGCGGCGGGCGTATTCCCCGACATGGGGCACTATCTCGCCTCGCACACCGAAATGCGTCCCTCGCCCGGTAGCGAAGGCCTATTCCGTAGCCTCGTCATCGGCGCACAGACCGCAGGCGAACGCCCCACGGCGGCATTCCCCTCGTCGCACGTCGGCATCGCCACGATATTGATATTCCTACTCTGGAGGAATCGTCGCCGACACATACTCTACATGGCACCATTCTACATCCTGTTGTGCGGTGCCACCGTGTATATCGAAGCACACTACTTGGTCGACGTACTGGCCGGCTGGGTGAGCTCAGTCCTGGTATTCATCGTCACCACACGTCTGTATGATTTTATCAACAAGCACGGCTGGGTGATGCGAAATGTATAATTCTTGTTTCGACAATAAATACTTAACATAAAAAATATGAAAAAAATCTTTCTGACCCTATTACTCGCTGCTCCAGCCTTCACGCTGTCGGCACAAGTAGGCAAGGGCGGCATCACGCCCGAAATGCTTGAGAAGATCAAGTCTGAGCAACCCAACTCTGCAGCAGACCGTGCACTGCGCACAGCCTTGGCTGGTACGTCGATCAACCAACTGGCTAAGAACCCCAACAACCCCGCTTCGAGCGACACTTACTTCTCGCACAGCGTGCCCTCAAAGGGAATCACCGATCAGCAATCTTCTGGTCGCTGCTGGTTGTTCACTGGTATGAATGTGATGCGTGCTAAGATGATCAAGAAATATAATCTTGGCGCCTTCCAATTCTCGCAATCCTACTCGTTCTTCTACGACCAATTGGAGAAGTCTAATCTCTTTCTGCAAGCGGTGATCGACAACGCCAAGAAGCCTATGGACGACAAGCTGGTGGAATGGTTGTTCAAGAATCCACTGAGCGACGGTGGTACCTTCTGTGGTGTGCAGGACGTGATGATGAAATACGGTGCTGTGCCTGCTGAGGTAATGCCCGAGTCGTACAATGCCAACAACACTTCACGCATGTCTGCAATCATCGCACTGAAGCTGCGCGAATACGGTCTGGCGCTCCGTCAGGGTGCGGCACAGGGTCAAAAACCCGCCGTTCTCGAAAAGCGCAAAGTAGAGATGCTCGGCACTATCTATCGCATCCTGAGCACTTGCCTGGGCGAACCTCCTACTACCTTCAAATGGACGATGAAGGATGCTAATGGCCGTCCCGTTTCGACCAAGGAATATACCCCAAAATCGTTCTACGATGAATACGTGGGCGAGGATTTGAAAAACAACTACGTGATGTTGATGAATGACCCCTCGCGCCCCTATCACCGCACCTACACCATCGACATGGACCGCCACTCGTACGACGGCGCACAATGGACCTACTTGAACCTGCCTATCGAGGAAATCAAACCCCTCGCTATCGCGTCGATCAAGGATAGCACGATGATGTATTTCAGCTGCGACGTGGGCAAATTCTACGATAGCAAGACTGGCGTACTCTGCACCGAGAACTTCGACTACGCTACCCTGTTCGACACAGACTTCCCCATGGACAAGGCAGACCGTATCCGCACGTTCGCATCTGCTTCAAGCCACGCGATGACATTGATGGCAGTGGATCTGGATGCAGAGGGCAAGCCTACGAAGTGGATGGTAGAAAACTCTTGGGGCCCCAACAGCGGTGTAAAGGGTCACTTGATCATGACCGACAAGTGGTTTGACGAATACATGTTCCGTGTAGTGGTTGAAAAGCGCTTTGTGCCCGAAAAACTCTTGAAGCTCTACAATCACGAACCAACACGCCTGCCCGCTTGGGACCCACTCTTCTCTGAAGACAAGTAATCCTGGGCGAATTTCACCTTGGCCAATACATAAAAAACACCGCCAATTGCGCGATGCAGTTGGCGGTATTTTTGTATCATTTTGTGTCGCGAGAAAAAGGTTAGATTTTGTTGAAAAAAGCCAAGACTCTTTTTTCACGAGACGTCGCGAAATTTTCACGAGACGTCGCGAAATTTCAACGAGGCGTCGCAAAGTTTTTACGAGACGTCGCAAAAAAAAACTATTTTTAGAACCTAAATCCTTCGAGGTTTGTTTTTCTTGTCCAACATCAAATAGTAGCCCAGTTTATACAACTTCAAGCACGTCATACTGGGGTTATGGCTCATCAATTGTCCATGGAGCAGGGGGCGAGTCAAACGATAGGCCAAACGGCACAACGGCGTCAGATGCCAACGCTGGATGCGGCGCACCAATCCCACCAGCGCCGAGGCCGAATGCATCGGTTCGCCCAAATAATGCAAGGTGCGCAGGGCTGTTTCCACTTTGTTCAGATACACGGCATTTGGGTCCATACCATTGTGGATAAGGGGGTTGTCGATATGCTCTACTTTCAGATTCAAGGATTCAAGCATCAAGCCCAGCAAGGCGTCTTCGTAGCCATACTCTGTGCAACGTTCGTCGAACTGTGTCTGGTCGAAAACGTAGCGGTGAAACAGGATATTGAACGTAGACAGATGGGCATAGGGGTGTGCCTTGCGGTATTCCATCCGACGAATATCTCGTGCAGCCTCCTCGTACTTATAGCGCAATTCGCAACCATATGGACAGCGCGCGGGCGACTGTATGCTGCCGCACACGACGTCTGCTGCATCGTGCATCTCCCAATACGTGGACAGATAGTCGGGCGTGAAGACCAGAGCGTCGCAGTCGATGATCAGGACGTGGGACAATCGCGCCTGGGAAACGAGGAAATTCAAAATGCGAGCACGTCCCACATTCTCCCTCCTGCAAATATGTCGCGCCTTGGGGATGGCTGTGATGCGCGAGTTCTCCTCAATCACCAACACGTCGGTCGATCCATCCTCGGCTACGATGATTTCGTAGTCGAATACATCCTGGCCATAGCGCGCCACGAGTGCATCGCCCTGAGCGGCGAGATCGGTCACCAGGGATATACAATTATAATTGTGCGTGGGGATCAGGATCGAAATCATAGGATAGTGTGCAGGTCTGGTGTAGTTTCGGTGAAAAAAGGTTTGAGGGAAAAAGAAAAGAGTCAAGTATCAAAGCCCCGAAGTGTGACGGTACAGCGCCTCTTCGCTTTGGAATTTGATGCTTGACTCCTTTTCTATCAACTGCGACAGGGATTATTTCTTATTATCAAAAGCGTCCTTACCCTTGTCCAGGAATTGTACGAATTTATCAATATCTTCGTCGTACGAATAAGATTGGTTCAGGGGCTTGCCCTCGTGGTCTACCAACACATAGAAAGGTTGTGCGTTGGCGCCAAACTTATGTTGTTGCAAGTAGCTCCACTTGTCGCCCACGGTGCGGAGTTTTCTCTCCATACCACCTACTACGACGTCGATGGGTTCAGCCAATTTTTCCTTTTCGTCGACATAGAGCGAGATGACTACGTAGTCTTCTTGCATCTTCTGCTTCACGACGGGCGATTCCCATACAGATGCTTCCATCTTACGACAGTTTACGCAGCCGTGACCGGTGAAATCCAAGAATACGGGTTTGCCCACCTTGCGAGCGTAGGCCATACCTTCCTCGTAGTTCTTGAAAGTCTCGATTTGGTCTGGTTGCAGGTTGAAATCCTGGGTAGACATTGGTGGTGCAAAGGCACTGATTGCTTTACAAGGCGCACCCCAGAGACCAGGAATCATATAAATTGCAAATGCCAAGGGGAAGAGCGCCAGGAAGAAGCGAGGCACGCTGGTGTGCGTAGCTTCGTCGTCGTGAGGGAAGCGCAACCAACCGAGCAGATAAACTCCCAAAAGCGCAAAGATAATGATCCAGAGCGCAAGGAATACTTCGCGGTCCATAATGCCCCAACCGTAAGCCAAGTCGGCAACGGAGAAGAACTTCAAAGCGAATGCCAATTCCAAGAAACCGAGACATACTTTCACAGCATTCAACCATCCACCGCTCTTTGGAGCACTCTTCAACAAAGTGGGGAACATGGCGAAGAGACTGAATGGGAGAGCCAGCGCAATAGCAAAGCCCAACATACCAATCGTAGGCGCCAAAGCCGAACCACCCGAAGTACTTACTTCAACAAGCAAGAATCCGATGATCGGACCAGTACATGAGAATGATACGAGGGCCAGGGTAAATGCCATCAAGAAGATGCTCAGGAGACCGGTAGCCTTTTCTGCTTTGCCGTCGATAGCTGCACCCCAAGACGAGGGCAGGGCTATTTCAAATCCTCCAAAGAAACTTGCCGCAAACACGACGAGCATCAAGAAGAATACAATATTAAAGAAAGCGTTTGTCGAGAGGTCGTTCAAAGCATTCGCACCAAAGATTGATGTGATGATAAGGCCCAATCCTACGTAGATTACGACGATAGACACACCATAAATCATCGCGTCGCGGATACCTTTGCGACGATTTCCGGCACGCTTCAAGAAGAAGCTCACGGTCATTGGAATGATAGGCCAAACGCAGGGTGTGAAAAGCGCTACGAGACCTCCGACGAAGCCCATGATGAAGATGTACCACAACGAACTGTCTGAGATGCTTTCCTCGCCGAATGCTTTCAATTCATCAACGACTGGTGTCCACAGAGCGTCCATATTGAGCGCATTGTCGCCACCAGATACAGCGGGCGCTACGGCTGCTGTGTCGACAGCGGCGGTATCGGGCTGTGCGGTCAGACTTGCTTCTGCAGCAGTTTTGGCTTCTTCTGCAGCCGCTTGCTCTTCTTTTTTCTTAGCCTCTTCTGCTTTAGCCTTAGCGTTGGCATCGGGTCCGTCTGTGCCGTTCAGTTTGCACGACACGGCGGTAGGAGGCAAGCAGTTCATATCGTTGCAAGCGCTGAATTCGAGGTAGCCTTCGAGCGAGTAGTCCTTTTTGGTCAGACGTACGCGCTGAGTGAAAGTACAGCTATTTTCGAAGTAAGTAATGTTCATCTCGAACATAGGATCAAAGGCAGTCTTAGCACCACTGCCTGGCTTCAAACCACCGACCAGTTCGACGCCGTCCTTTTTGTCCACACCAAAGATGGCGGGATTGGGACCTCCGTCGGGAATGTTGGTAGAATAGACGTGCCATCCAGCGTCTGCTTTTCCGCTGAATACGATGTCTATCTCGTTAGCGGATACTTTTTTGTAGTTCACACTGAAGTTTACCTGCGCCAAAGCTGTCACGCACGACAACATCACGAGGGCAAGTGTCAAGAATAAAGATTTCTTCATAATGATAAAATTTGCCGCAAATTTACTGCTTTATTTTGAAATCAAAGCCTTTGTAACGTGTTGGTAATACAAAAAAAATGTGAAAAAAGAGACTTTTCCCACAAAATAGAGGTTGAAATGTAAATTTTACAATCGTTCGAGCACGTATTGTGCCAAATAACAGCCAAACGTGGCGGGCATGTACGAGATGGTGCCGGCGGTAGTTTTTTTGTTGCGCTCGCCCTCGACAGCCAACAGGGCATTGCGGTCGGCTTGCTGGGCGGAGAAGACGACGGGCAGTTTGCGCCCTTTCAGCCCCGCCTTGGTCAATCCGCTGCGCACACTTTTGCTCAGACCGCAGTGGTAGGTCTGCCAAATGTCGGAGAATTGTATGCTCGAAATGTCGGTCTTGGCGCCAGCGCCCATCGAGGAGACGACACGCACGCGCTCTTTCAAGCAGGTGGCGAGCAGGGCGACTTTGGGCTGAATGGTATCTATGGCGTCGACGACAAAGTCGAAGTGACCGTCGGAGACGAGTTGTGCGGCGCTCTCGGCGGTCAGAAATTCCTGGCGCAAATGTAGTGTGACGTCGGGGTTGATGTCTCGCAAGCGGGCGGCGAGAACTTCCACTTTGCTCTGACCTACGGTGGAGTGCAGGGCGATAAGTTGGCGGTTGATATTGCTGGGTGACACGCAGTCGGCGTCGACCAGCGTCAGGGTGCCCACTCCGGCGCGACATATCATTTCGGCGGCGTAGGCTCCGACGCCTCCTGTACCCACGATCAGGACGTGGGCCGCGGACAGGCGTTGCATTTTCTCAGCACCAAGTAACAGGGTGGTTCGTTCCAGGAATAACATATTTTATATCGGATTTTATACAAAAAAGGGGGGATTAAATGGCCTCATCTATTGGCAAATTGTGAAGCAAGAGAAAGCGCACAAAAATTTCGCGACGCCTCGTTAAAATTTCGCGACGGCTCGTTAAAAAAAGGTCTAATGTTTTTTGAAAAAAGTCTAACCTTTTTTTCAGGACCTCTTTTCGTGCAAAAAAAATAATGACACTATGACAAAACCCTATCGCATATTCACTGGCACACCACCACGGATGCTGGTTGCGCCATCACTGTTTGTAGCCAATTGAGTGGGGTAGATGATCATCACACTGCGTGACGAGAAATAGCGCTCTACCTGTTCGGGCAAGCGATCCATATATTTGCGGCGCGAGATGGTGCCACGGCGTGCTACGATGAATACCATCAGGTGATCCTGGCGGGTGTTGTGCGCAATGGAAATCATATCGTGCCATTCGGTATAGACACGGTGTTCGGCAGAAATGCTGTATTTCTTCGAATCCCAATAGGCTTGCAAATCCGCTAAGGTGCCGCGGCCGCCATACGTAGTGACATGGCAACTGAGTTGCTCGGCCAACAGCGCGACACGGTCTGCCCATTGATGGAAACCGGGTTCAAATTCTCCCTTGCGAGGCACCAGCACGTGGATGTGGCGTATGATGTTGATAGGAGCGACGGCACGATAGATGATCATTTGCTGTTCGATAGCTGAAACGAGGTCTGCAGACAAGCGGCCGTAGAAGTCGTCGGTCAATTTGGACTTCTGGTGAAGACCAATCATCAGGTCGGATGCATTAAATTCCTTCATCGTGTGCGAGATACCACTGACGATATTCACCGACCAACGGCTACGTGTGATCAGGCGTACATTCGCCTCTGCTGCGATACGTACGGCACGCTCCAATTGCTTGACGCCTTCCTCGCGCTTCTCGGCATTATCGTCCAACACGACGTTGAGCGCAGTCAATGGCGTGGGCGACTTGGGCGTACGCAGCATCAAGGCGGCATTGACCATAGGCGCCACGGTTTCGGGGTTAGACAGAGCGATCAGAATGCGGTCCTCAGCTTCGCGCGGGGTCTGCTCCTCTGCCGCGCCAGATTCGGCCATTTTGCGCGAAGCGTGCTCCGTGAACAACGAACTGACTATACAGGTGAACAGGATAAACATCATGGCACCATTGAGCACATCGTCGTTGAGCAAACGACTACCATCGGGCAAAATAATCTTATAGCCCACCAAAACTACCGCCAGTGTGGCTGCAGCACGCGAATTGGTCAGGCCAAACATCAGGATGCGCTCGATACGCTGCATCTTGAAAATCTTCTGCGTACTCCACGCCGCGATCCATTTGCTCACACAGCCCACCACAATCATTACCCCAGAGATCAGGAAGATTGAGGGATGTTCGACAAAGGCTACCACATTGATCAGCATCCCTACTCCAATCAAAAAATAAGGAATGAAGATGGCATTTCCCACAAACTCGATGTGATTCATCAGTGGTGAAGAGGGCGGAATACTATTGTTCAGTACCAATCCGACAAGGAAGGCGCCAAGGATACCCTCCATGCCGACAAATTCCATCAGACCTGCGCCCAGGAAGACCAGGACCATGACAAAAATGTACTGGACAACGCTCTCGTCGTAGCGGCGGAAAAACCAGCGCGCCAAGCGGGGGAAAGTCAAAATGATGAGCAAGCTTAAAATAATAACGCGGCCGAGCAACCATATCCACTCATTGCTACCCACACCCTCCTTGAACATACCGCCCACGACGGCCAGGACGAGCAGGGTCAGGGTGTCTGCCACAATTGTGCCACCGACGGCGATCGATACGGCCTTGCGACGCGACAGACCGTAGCGCATCACGATGGGATAGGCGACCAGTGTGTGCGAGGCGTACATCGCTGCCATCAAGGTGGCGGCGGCGAGACCGTAGCCCAGTAGTGACATGTTGGCGGTGATACCAAGTAGCATCGGCAGAGCGAAGCTGAGCAAGCCTAAAGTCAAGGCGCGCCCCTTGATCTTTTGCACGTCCTGCATATTCATTTCCAGTGATGCCAGGAACATGATATAATAAATGCCGACCTTGCCAAAAAGTTCGAAACTGCTGTCGCGGTCCAAAATATGAAAACCATAGGGACCGATCAGCACACCTGCGAAGATCATGCCGACGACCGAGGGAATGCGCATCCGTTCCAGCAGCATCGGTGCTATCAATATGATGCTCAACACCACAAAGAATATCCATGTGGGGTCGGTCACGGGCAAATATGTCGACAGTTGTTGAAACATTATATCTGGTGCGCTTGAATGTAAAAAATACAAAAAACTGGCGGTGCCCATGTTAAAAATAATCAACAAACACCGTCACAAGTCTATGTGTCGCTTGCAAAGTAACGAAAAACTTTGCAAATACGGGGTTTTAATCCGTCAGAAAATTATAATTTTGCAACGGATAAATATAAAACAAGGCGTGTTGTGCCACAAATGTTGCAGAACGTAGGTTTGACATATTTGGCAGCACCCCCTTGCTAGTATCAACAGAAATACAAACAAACGACAATGAATGTAGCAATCGTAGGCGCCAGCGGCGCAGTGGGTCAAGAGTTCCTCAGAGTATTGGCCGAAAGAGAGTTTCCCATCGACAATCTCCTATTGTTCGGCTCAAAACGTAGTGCGGGCACCACATATACCTTTCGCGGAAAGGAATATACCGTTCGCGAATTGCAACACGGCGACGACTTCAAGGGCGTAGATATCGTGTTCACCTCGGCGGGTGCTGGTATTTCTAAAGAATACGCCGAAGATATCACCAAGCACGGCGCTGTGATGATCGACAACTCTTCTGCTTTTCGTATGGACGAAGATGTTCCCTTGGTAGTGCCTGAGTGTAATGCCGAGGATGCTTTGGATCGTCCACGCGGCATCATTGCCAATCCCAACTGTACTACGATCATGATGGTCGTAGCGTTGAAGGCTTTCGAGCGCCTCAGTCATATTCGCCGCATCCACGTCAGTTCGTATCAAGCAGCCAGCGGCGCAGGTCAAGCAGCTATGGACGAATTGTACGAACAATACAAGCAAGTGCTCGCAGGCGACCCCGTGACTGTAGAGAAGTTTGCCTATCAGTTAGCATTCAACGTGATTCCTCAAATCGACGTATTCCAGGATAATGGTTATACTAAGGAAGAGATGAAGATGTATCACGAAACGAAGAAGATCATGCACTCCGACGTCGAAACATCGGCGATGTGTGTGCGCGTGCCTTCGCTTCGTTCGCACTCAGAAAGCATCTGGATCGAGACAGAGAGACCTATTTCGGTCGAAGAAGCACGTCAGGCTGTGCTGGATACAGAGGGTTTGACCTTGATGGACAATCCTGCAGAAAAGGAATATCCTATGCCACTCTTCTTGGCAGGCAAGGACGACGTATACGTAGGTCGTATCCGCAAAGACTTGGCTAATCCCAACGGCCTTACTTTCTGGATCGTCAGCGACCAGATTCGCAAGGGTGCTGCCCTCAATGCGGTGCAAATAGCCGAGTATTTGATCAAAGTGGGCAACGTAGGATGACGCTGACCATTCACTCCGTAGAAAGTCTGCCAGAGGTAGCAGCCGAATTCCTACGTCTGGCGGAGGGAAAACGTATCTTTGCGTTCCACGGCAGTATGGGTGCGGGCAAGACGACGTTCACCAAAGCGCTGTGCGACTGCCTTGGTGTATGCGATACGGTCAATTCTCCCACCTTTGCCATAGTCAATGAATACGCTGATACGGCGGGCGATGTCGTGGCCTATCATTTCGACTTCTATCGCTTGAAGTCTGTGGCCGAGGCTATTGATATGGGCGCCGAGGACTACTTCTATAGCGGTGCCTACTGCTTCCTGGAGTGGCCAGAGTTGGTCGAAGATCTCCTGCCCGAGGATACCTTGCACGTCTCTCTGACGGAGCAGGCGGATGGTACGAGATTGATAGAATTTTAGTAAGGCCTTTGTTGTAAATAGCCCGATTGCTATAGACTAAACTCTCTCTAAAACAAAATACGCTTATGGGACTCATAGAATTCAGTAAGCTTCCCATTAATACCCTTGTTGGCGCGGATTGGAAGACTTTCAAAGCCATCAGCAAGGGGCGTGAAGTGCACAAAGGGTGGCGTGGAAAATATTTTCTCACAAAGGTCGTGTGTCGCATCCTTTCCCTCGTGGCGCCGATCCAAAACCGCCGCTTCAGAAAGCGATTGGCTGCTGGCGAAATGCCCGAAGATCCTGTGTTCATCCTGGGACATTGGCGCTCGGGTACAACGTTTGTGCACAACGTCCTCTCCTGCGACAAGCACTTTGGTTATTGCACGACCTATCAGACCGTATTCCCGCATCTGATGATGTTCGGCCAGTCTTTTTTCAAGAAGACCATGGCGTGGCTGATGCCCGACAAGCGCCCTACGGACAATATGGAATTGGCCGTCGATCTGCCGCAAGAGGAGGAGTTTGCGCTATCTAATATGATGCCCTACACGTATTATAACTTTTGGTTCTACCCCAAATACGAACAGGAGTATCGCGACAAATATTTGACCTTTCAGACTATCGACGACGAGGAATTGCAGGGTTGGAAGGCGACGTTTGACAAGCTCGTACGTATCTCCTTGTGGAATACCGGCGGCACACAATTTCTCTCGAAGAATCCGCCCCACACAGGACGCGTCAGGGAATTGGTCAAGATGTACCCCAACGCGAAATTTATCTACCTCGTGCGCAATCCCTATACGGTGTTCGAGAGCACGCGCTCTTTCTTCACCAATACGATCCAACCGCTCAAGTTGCAGGAACTAAGCAACGAGGAAATTGAAGCACAGATCCTGGCCACCTACACCAAACTCTACGAGCAGTACGAGGCGGACAAGGCGTGCATCCCCGAGGGCAATCTGATCGAGGTGAAGTTTGAGGACTTCGAAGCCGACGCCTTGGGTATGACAGAGCAAATCTACAAGGTGCTCGACCTGCCCGGCTGGGAAGAAGCTCGCCCCGCCATCGAAAAATATGTGGGCGCAAAGAAGGGGTACAAGAAGAATAAGTACGAATATGAACCGCGAACTCGCGAACTCGTCGAAAAGCATTGGCAATATGCCCTCGACCAGTGGGGATATCATTTGTAAATCACACTTGATTTGACCTCCTTTTCACAAGGTCTGACCTCGTAAAAATTTCGCGACGGCTCGTTGAAATTTCGCGACGGCTCGTTAAAAAAAGGTCTAATGTTTTTTGAAAAAGGTTAAGCCTTTTTTCAGCAGACACTTGACACCAGAAATATAGCATTTCACATACACATCATACATCAAATGATTACACTACAAAACAACGAATTGATACTGCAAGTCGCACTCCAGGGCGCAGAAATGCAAAGCCTGAAGGACGTGCGTACGGGTTACGAATATCTGTGGCAACGCGATCCTGAATTTTGGAACGGCACGTCGCCCATCCTCTTCCCCTCGGTGGGCGGACATTGGGACGGACAGTACCGATATGACGGCCGCGTGTGGTCGATGACTAAGCACGGCTTTGTGCGCAAACAGGTTTGGACTGTTCTCGAACAGAGCGAGACTCACGCTGTGCTCTCCTTCACGCCCACAGCCGAGGAGTTGGCCAACTATCCCTTCCCCTGTCGCATCCAGGTGACCTTCCGTCTTGACGGCAGAAAGTTGACTTCGGCTTTTGCCGTAGAAAATCTGGGCGAAAGCACGATGTATTTCCAAATGGGCGGACACCCCGCATTCAACCTGCCCGACTACGATCGCGACGAGCCCCTGAGTGGCTACATCACCCTGGAGGGCGAGCCCAAGTCCTTGCTGCGTGCGATGGATCAGGGATGTACTGCGCCCGAGCGCTTCCCCGTGCCCTTCGATGCCGAGGGTCGTATCCCCTGTTGCAAGGAGACCTTTGACAACGAAGCATTGATCTTCGACGAACATCAAGTCAAGGCAGCCACCTTCGTACGCAAGGACGGTACAAAGTTGCTCCGTATCGAAAGCGATGCGCCGGTGTGGCTCTTCTGGTCGCCCCAAGGTCAGCACGCCCCCTTCGTTTGCCCCGAACCCTGGTATGGTCTGTGCGACCGCATCGGCTTCGACGGCGAACTGTCTGAACGCCCCTACATCAACGCCTTGGCAGCGGGTCAGACCTGGAACGGCGGCTTTGTCGTAGACCTCTATTAATAGAACGAACATTACCCTATGAAGCATTTATATATCGAAACCTACGGCTGCCAAATGAATGTGGCCGACAGCGAAGTGGTAGCGGCCGTGATGCGTATGGCCGGCTATGAAATGTGCGACAGCGTGGATACAGCCGACGCCGTATTCCTCAACACCTGTTCGGTGCGCGACAACGCAGAGCAGAAGATCATCCACCGACTCGAAGCCCTGCATGCTATGCGCAAGAAGGGCCGCAAACTGATCATCGGTGTGTTGGGCTGTATGGCCGAGCGCGTCAAGGAAGGTCTGCTCAACGATCATCACGCCGACCTCGTGGCAGGCCCAGATGCCTATCTGTCGCTGCCCGACCTGATCGCACAGGCAGAGCTCGGCGAGAAAGCCATCAATATCGAACTTTCGACCACCGAGACCTACCGCGACATCGTGCCCGACCGTGTGTGCGGCAATCGTCTGTCAGGCTTCGTCAGCATCATGCGTGGTTGCAACAATTTCTGCCACTACTGCATCGTGCCCTACACTCGTGGTCGCGAGCGTAGCCGTGATGTGCAGAGCATCCTGGCCGAGGTGCGCGATTTGCAGGAACGCGGTTACAAGGAAGTGACTCTGCTCGGACAAAATGTCAATAGTTACGCCTTCACACCCGAAGGCGAAGGCGCTACGACAGTACACTTCCCCGAATTGCTCCGCCTTGTAGCGCGCGAGGCTCCCTCGATGCGTGTACGCTTCACCACCAGTCATCCCAAGGATATGAGCGACGAGACACTGCAAGTCATTGCCGACGAGCCCAACGTGTGCCGTCATATCCACTTGCCCGTACAGAGTGGCAGCAATGCCATACTGCATACGATGAACCGTAAATATACACGCGAATGGTACCTGGATCGTGTAGCCGCCATTCGTCGCATTGTGCCCGACTGCGGACTTTCTACCGATATCTTCGCCGGCTATTGTGGCGAGACCGAGGAGGATCACCAACTCTCGCTCTCCCTGATGCGCGAATGTGCCTACGACTCGGCATTTATGTTCAAATACTCTGAACGCCCTGGCACCTACGCCTCACGCCACTTGCCCGACGATGTACCCGAAGAGGTAAAAATCCGCCGACTCGAGGAACTGATTGCCCTGCAAAACGAACTGTCGGCAGAATCCAACCGCCGCTGCATCGGCCGCGAGTACGAAGTGTTGGTGGAAGGCGTCAGCAAGCGTTCGCGTGAGCAACTCTTCGGTCGCACCGAGCAAAACAAAGTCGTAGTATTCGACCGCCACGAATTCCGCGTTGGCGACTACGTCCGCGTACGCATCACTGATGCATCATCTGCTACGCTCAAGGGCGAAGTCGTAGAGTAATATTCAACCTATTCCACAAAAGATAAAATAAGCTTCGCCCCGATTAGTACGAAACTAATCGGGGCGAAGCTTATTTAAACCCACTTGTCTTATCAATAGACTTCTGTAGAAGGAAGTGCTATAATAATGAAACACAAAAAAACATCGCCACCAACAGATATCGGTAGCGATGATTTTTCCTTTTTGAGAAATGCAAGAGATTACTTGCGAAGACCCAACGCCTTGATAAGGTCACGGTAACGGTTGATGTCGCGAGCCTTCAAGTAGTTGAGAAGGGCACGACGCTTACCTACCAATTTAACGAGGGCGCGTTCTGTAGTATGATCCTTACGGTTGGCCTTCATGTGTTCCGTCAAATGGGCAATACGGTAAGAAAACAAAGCCACTTGGCTCTCTACTGAGCCAGTGTCCGAATTAGACTGTCCGTACTTGCCAAAGATCTCTTGTTTCTTAGCTGAATCTAAGTACATAATGTAAAATATTTAATAGGTTATTGCTTAATAGCGGCGCAAAGTTACAACTTTTTCATTGAATACCAAATACTTTTGTGAAAATTCGACGTTTTTTATAAAAACACCTGACGTTTTTCTGAAAAGTCGGGAGTAATCCCTGAGGATATTCTGATATTTTTTTACTTTTGCAAGGTATAGGGGTTGCGCTGGGCGAAGCACCTTCTGCAAAGGGTACCTACCGCACCTGACACTCTGTGCTGGCTGATCACTAATACAACTAATAATTATGGAAAAATATATTGCTAACGAGAAAAGGTATGCCGATACCGATTTCTTGCAACGCTGCGGCGAAAGCGGCATATTATTGCCCAAGGTTTCGCTCGGATTGTGGCAGAATTTTGGCGACGCCGCGGATTTCGAAGAGAACAGGGCGTTGCTACACTATGCCTTTGATCAGGGTATCACTCACTTTGATTTGGCCAACAACTACGGCCCGCCTCCCGGCTGTGCCGAGGAACGTTTCGGACGTATCATCTCCTCGTCGCTGGCTCCCTATCGCGATGAACTGTTCGTATCGACAAAGGCAGGATATGAGATGTGGGCAGGACCGTATGGCAATTGGGGCTCGCGAAAGTCGTTGATGGCAAGCCTGGATCAAAGTTTGCGCCGCATGCAATTGGACTACGTAGATTTATTCTACACCCACCGCTATGACCCCTTGACCCCGTTGGATGAGACACTGCAAGCCTTGGTCGACATCGTTCGCTCGGGCAAAGCACTATACGTAGGCATCTCGCGCTGGCCCCTTGAAGCCACTTTGTATGGTATCGAGTATCTGCGACAAAGGGACGTGCGCTGCCTGTGCTATCAGGGCCGATTGAATATGTTGGATCAAGAAGTGGTGGAGTCTGGCATATTGGAAGCGGTGCGTCGCGAGGGTTTAGGTTTCGTTTCATTCTCGCCTTTGGCGCAAGGTCTGCTCACTGACAAGTATCTGCACGGCATCCCCGAGGTATCGCGTATGCAGCGTGACGCCTCTTTGCGCAAATCATTGCTGACACCCGAATTGATCGCACAATTGACTTCGCTCAACCAGCAAGCACAAAAGGAAGGCAAGACCTTGGCACAAATGGCACTGCGCTGGGTATTGGATCACGAGGGAGTGACCTCGGTGATCGTAGGTGCTCGCAACAAGGCACAACTGGCCGACAGTTTGGGTTGCGCTAAGGGCTGAGACAACATACTGCTAGCATATATTTGAAGTATGACTTTATAAACGGCACAAGACCTTCATGATCTTGTGCCGTTCCTTTTATCCTTTTGACGGAAGTATTATGCCATACACATTTCAAATATTTGTTCGACATCTTCTTGCTTCAGGGGTTTGAAACCAGGCAGGACTTTGCCACCACATGCCTTGCGCGCCATAGTGGCGAAGTGGGTGCGATCGATGCCCACGGCGGGGAAGGTACTGTCCAGTTGCAGTGTGTCGAACAGGAAGTGTGAGAGGCGGTCGATGGCTTCGTGCGCAATATCCATAGCGGGTTGTGAGGGATCGATGCCGAAGACATTGACACCGAACTGCACGTACTTGTCGACGTTGGTTTCGTCCAGACAATATTTCATCCAACGCGGAGTGACGATGGCCAGACCCAGTCCGTGAGTGATGTCGTAGATAGCCGAGAGTTCGTGCTCGATGGGGTGGCAGCTCCAAGCATGACGCTTACCGCCGTTGACAAATCCGTTGATGGCCCACGACGAGGTCCACATCAGGTTGGCACGCGCCTCGTAGTTGTCTGGTTCAGCCATAGCCACGGGGGTATATTTGATGATAGTCTTAAGCATTCCCTCCATAAAGCAGTCCAGCATATACAGGTCGGGCTCGGTAGTGAAATACACCTCGAGGATATGCGAGATCATGTCGGCAGCTCCACACGCCGTCTGATATTGGCTCACGGTGTAAGTATAAGTGGGATCGAGGAAGGAGGCTTTGGGCAAAAGCGGAGGAGCCATGCGACCAATCTTGTCTTGCGTGTCGGGATTGCTGATTACGCCGCCGCAGTCCATCTCTGATCCTGTAGCCGAAAGCGTCAGCACTGTCACGATGGGCAGAGCACGGTGTATGGGCGCCCAGCGTTCGTTGAAGAAATCCCAGGGATCGTGGTCCACCAGGGCGCCGGCAGCCATAAACTTTGTAGCGTCAAGTGTCGATCCCCCGCCTACGGCCAACAAGACATCGATCTGGTGCGCCTTGCACATCTCTGCTCCGCGGCGTACGGACTCGATGCGTGGATTGGGTGCGATGTCAGCCAGTTCGTACACCTCGAGCCCAGCCTCGGCCATCTGTTGCATCACTGCATCGTACAGGCCGCTACGCTTGATCGAACCGCCGCCATAAGTCAGCAGCACACGTTGTCCATACTTCTTGAGTTCTTCGCCCAAATGTTTGATTTGTCCTTCGCCGAAATACACTCGGGTGGGGATGTCGTATACGAAATTGTTCATAGTAGTCTATCGTTTTTTTAAGGTTTATCAATTCGCCAGCAAATATACTCAAATATTATATATTGTCGAAGGGATTGCGCCATTTGTCGAAGTCACTTGCCATTTTGTTTGATTTGCCTCGTCAGATAAGCAAAAAGCGGGCAGAAAAAAAGCCTAACCTTTTTCAAAAAACATTAGACCTCGTTAAAAAAAGGTGTAGGTTTTTTTTGCGAAACCTACACCATACTTATTTTTTGTCGTTCGAGGAGCGGCAGATCAATCTTCCTTGGCCGCACGCTTACGCATCAAGTGATCCAAGATCACCTTGCGCATACGCATAGATTGGGGAGTGACTTCCACATATTCATCCTCCTTGATATATTCCAGCGCCTCTTCCAGCGAGAAGATGATGGGCGGGATGATGCGCGCCTTGTCGTCCGAACCGGATGCACGCATGTTGGTCAATTGCTTTGACTTGGTGACGTTGATCACCAGGTCCTTTTCGTGTACGTGTTCGCCCACCACTTGTCCGGCATACACACTGTCTTGGGGAGAAATGAAGAATTTGCCGCGGTCCTGCAAGTGGTCGATGGCATAAGCGAAGGCTGTGCCGCCCTCCATTGCAATCATCGATCCATTGGTGCGGCGCATCATGTCGCCCTTGTAGGGTTGATATTCCTTGAATCGGTGTGCCATGATGGCTTCGCCCTGACTCGCTGTGAGTACGTTGGTGCGCAAGCCGATGATACCGCGCGAAGGGATCAAAAACTCTATATCCACACGGTCGCCCAGGCTTTGCATCGAGGTCATTTCGCCCTTGCGGCGAGTCACCATATCGATCATCTTCGAAGCGAACTCTTCGGGCACATTGATGGTCAGTTCTTCGATGGGTTCGTGGCGTTCGCCGTCGATCTGCTTGTAGATCACTTGGGGCTGACCCACTTGGAATTCGTAGCCCTCGCGGCGCATCGTTTCGATCAGTACGGACAGGTGCAATACACCGCGTCCCGACACGATCCAGCGGTCGGCACCCTCGGTCTTCTCTACGCGCAGGGCCAAGTCCTTTTCCAACTCCTTCTCCAGGCGGTCGTTGATATGGCGCGAGGTGCAGAATTTACCTTCCTTGCCAAAGAATGGAGAATCGTTGATGGTGAAAAGCATAGACATAGTGGGCTCGTCGATAGCAATAGTGGGCAGTGCTTCGGGAGCCTCGAAGTCGCAAATAGTATCGCCGATTTCGAAGCGTTCCAGACCGACTACGGCGCAGATATCGCCGCTGCTCACGCTCTCGGCTTCTTGGCGCGCCATACCTTCGAAGGTATGTACTTCCTTGATCTTGGTCTTTTCCATCGAGCCGTCGCGGTGTGCGATGGTGATGTTCATGCCTTTCTTCAAGGTGCCACGATGCACGCGGCCCACGGCGATGCGGCCGGTATAGTTGGAGTAGTCGAGCGAGGTGATGAGCATCTGTGGCGTACCCTCCAATTGTTCGGGCGCGGGGATTACTTCGACGATGCGGTCCAGCAGATAGTCGATCGATTCCGTGGGGGCGCTCCAATCCTCGCCCATCCAGTTGTTTTTCGCCGAACCATAGACTACGGGGAAGTCCAATTGTTCTTCGGTCGCATCGAGGTCGCACATCAAGTCGAACACCATCTCGTACACTTCCTCGGGACGGCAGTTGGGCTTGTCCACCTTATTTATCACCACGATGGGTTTGAGTCCGATCTGCAACGCCTTTTGCAGCACAAATCTGGTTTGTGGCATAGGGCCCTCGAAGGCATCGACCAACAGGATGCAGCCGTCTGCCATATTCAGCACACGCTCTACCTCGCCCCCAAAGTCCGAGTGCCCCGGGGTGTCAATGATATTGATCTTGGTGCCCTTGTAATTGATCGACACGTTCTTCGACAGGATGGTGATGCCGCGCTCGCGCTCCAGGTCGTTGTTGTCCAGGATCAATTCACCGGCATTTTGGTTTTGTCGAAACAGATTGCCTGCCAACAGCATTTTGTCGACAAGCGTAGTCTTACCATGGTCTACGTGAGCAATGATGGCGATGTTGCGAATATCTTGCATAGGAATAAATAGGTATTGCTGGCTGGCGCTTTGCTTTGGACAAATGTGTTCAGATAGCGATGTCCTTATTGCAAAAAGCCTCAAAAAACAGCTTTACAAGAAGCCCCAGCCAAGTTTCAAGGCGCAAAGTTACAAAAAAGTAGCGGGGGATTTCAAAAAAACGACGCTAAACTAATTCAACATCTCTATTTTTGGCAAAATGCTTTGGTCGAAAACTAAAAAAGCGACTGCTGGAAAGACGAAACCTTAATCAGAACTATTCCCTAAACCACCGAGTAGAAAGGAATAAAGCGCTGAGCAGAGGAAGAAAAAATCCCCAACTTATATTTCAAAGTCGGGGAGAAACGGGATTTATTTATTTGATATTTGATCAAAGTTTGTCAACGTCAACTTTCCATTTACCTTGGTGTTTGACCAGATGTACATTCTTTGCATCAGAGGATCCTTCGTGGTGCAATTGCAATTTAACTACAGCACTCTTGCCATCTTGGGATATGGTCTCTTCCAGTACAGAGAATGTCACACTCACTATTTCGGGCACTTCTTTAACTAGTTCTTTGAATTGCTTCTTGAACTCCTCTTTCAAAGCTTCGTCAACCACTGCCCTTTGCTCAGGTGACAATTGTTCGAGCAATGCGTACACTTCTTCTAAGTCTTTGCTATAGAACAAATCAAGGTCGAATGTGCTCTTCCCTTGTAAAACCTTCATAAATTTCAAAGCAGCTACACCGGGGGTATTAGTGTTTTGTTGAACGCCATCGATAGCCGAAGCCGCACTTGTTGCAATCAGGGGACTTGCTGTGAGTGACAATGCGAATAGGCATGTCGCGAGGGTGAATATTAACTTTTTCATAATGTAGGGGATTTAAGGATTTAATGTGTTTTTGCAAATATATAGATTATGATTGATATAACAACAACAGATAGTAATATTTTCTTTATTTGACCGAGAAAATAAAAAACAGGAGCGATTCTCCTGTAGATATTGCCGTTTTCGCTATTTTTGTACTGTAAAACGTGGCAAGCCTTATCTGCGCTGCAGATGCTGTATGCTTTTGGCTTCTATGCTCTCTATGGTAAGACTCACGTCAAACGTTTCTTTCTCTATCTCCCACCTTTATCCTCTAACCCCTATTCCCCGATATGTCCCAACGTACCCTACATACCACAGACGACGGCAGCTGCACGCTGTATGTACCCGAAATCGACGAGCACTACCATTCCACCAAAGGCGCCCTGACCGAATCGCTACATATATTCATCGCGATGGCACTGCGCCACCATCCGTCGCCCTCGCCACGGGTCCTGGAGATAGGACTGGGCACAGGGTTGAACTGCCTGCTGACCTTGTGGGAAAGCCGACGCACCCAGCGCCCCGTGCACTACACCAGCATCGAACTTTACCCCTTGGCTGTGGAGCAAGTCCTGCCCTTGAACTATCCGCATAGGGTGGCGGAGGCTCTGGGGCTGACTGCCGACGAAGAAGCCCTGCTCGCTGCCGATTTTGCCGCTTTGCACAGCGCACCTTGGGGCGAAGATGTACAATTGTCCGAGCACTTCACGCTACACAAAGTAGAGGCGGACTACACACAACACACCTTCGCTACACCCTTCGACGTGGTCTACTTCGATGCCTTTTCGCCCGAGAAACAACCCGAGATGTGGTCGGCCGAACGCTTCTCGCATTTGTACGGACAAATGGCCAAGGGCGGCATCCTGACCACCTACTGCGCAAAGGGCGTAGTGCGCCGCACACTGCAAAGTGTGGGCTTCGCCGTAGAACGCTTGGCGGGTCCCGTGGGTGGGAAGCGCGAGATATTACGTGGGACAAAGTAGACCTTAATAGGAACAAAGTAGACCTTAATAGGGATAAAAACGACCATATATATAATAGGTGTGATTTTTGCCAAGACCTATTTCTTTCGCCCCCTTTAATATTTTTCCAGACAAATCACAGAGAGGCAAAAAACATAAAAAAACTTAATGCTTGGGCAAATGTAATGGTCAAACAGTATTTTTTTCTTACTTTTGCCCCAAAACAATACTAAACTACATCTAAATTTATCCAATATGAAAAAGATTTTACTAAGCTTAGTACTCATCGCGTTCACATTAGGTACTCCCACAGCGAAAGCCATCGACTTTGACTGGGGTGTGACAGGCGGTTTGAATGTAACAAAACTGAATATGAATGGCACGGGCGAGAAGTTCTTTAGTTCAAGCAACCGCGCCGGTTGGTTTATCGGTCCCAAGATTGACCTTGGTTTCATCCTCGGTTTAGGACTGGACGCTTCGGTACAATTCCAGCAAAACAAGCACAATCTGAAATTGGAAACGCCAGTCGGCGATTTCTCTACGACACACACAGCCAACTTCGTCTCGCTTCCTATCAACGCAAGGTATAATATTGGTCTGGGCGATTCGTTTTCTATCTTTATCGCCACAGGTCCACAGTTTGACTTCGGATGGGGCGACACTGAGGAAAATTGGTTCAGCACTACTTTCCGTCGCGAAAACCTTGCTGTCAACTGGAATGTCGGTGCTGGCGTGCGTGTGTTGAAGCACCTTGAAATCGGTTTGGGCTACAACTTTGGCTTGAGCAAGTCGGGCGAGAGAGTCGAAGACTGGAGCGATGCCATCCTGAATGGATTGAATGGCAACAAGGAAGATTATCGTGCCAACTCCTTCAAACTGCATGCAACATATTACTTCTAAGCGCTGTCACAAGTAAAGGAAAAGAAAAATAAGGTAAGACTTTGTCAAAATGAAGTAAGCCCCAAAGTTTCGAAAAACTTTGGGGCTTATTTTATGCCCTATCCGAAAGCACGGACAGGCTTATTTGCTGTGCACAAGGCTTAGTCCCATTCCAGGATCACCTTACCACACTGACCTGATTCCATGATATCGAATCCCTTTTGGAAGTCAGCGATGGGGAACTTGTGAGTGATCACAGGCGAGAGGTCAAGGCCTGATACGAGCATCTGTTGCATCTTGTACCAAGTTTCCCACATTTCGCGGCCGTAGATACCCTTGATGGTAAGTGCCTTGAAGATGATTTCGCTCCAGTCTACTGTAGTAGTAGGAGGCAGGATACCCAATTGTGCGATCTTAGAGCCATTGTACATATTGCTTACCATATCGCGGAAAGCAATAGGCGAACCAGACATTTCGAGACCCACGTCGAAGCCGCGGATACCCATCTTTTCCATAGCGCCTTGTACGGTTTCGCCCTTAGCAGCATTCACTGTGCATGTAGCACCCATCTTCTTGGCGATGTCCAGGCGATAGTCGCTCAGGTCAGTCACGACGATATTCTTAGCGCCGGCAAATTTAGCAATAGCAGTAGCCATTGTACCGATCAAGCCTGCACCGGTGATCAATACGTCTTCGCCGAGGAGGGGGAATGAGAGAGCTGTGTGAGTAGCGTTGCCGAATGGGTCCATGATAGCAGCCATATCGTCCGAGATACGGTCGTCGAGCTTCACCACGTTGCATTCGGGGATGCACAGGTATTCTGCGAATGCGCCGTCGCGGTTCACGCCCACGCCGATGCTGTTTTCACAGATATGTTGCAAGCCACGGCGGCAGTTGCGGCAGTGTCCGCAAGCGATGTGACCTTCTCCTGTCACGCGGTCGCCCACTTGGATATTGCGTACGCCAGGACCTACTTTTTCCACCACGCCCACGTATTCGTGTCCGATAGTCATTGGAGTCTTGATGGTCTTTTGGCTCCATTCGTCCCACTTGTAGATGTGCAAGTCTGTACCGCAGATAGCAGTCTTCTTGATCTTGATGAGCACATCGTTGACGCCCACTTCAGGCACGGGCACGTCCATCAACCAGATGCCTTTTCCGGCTTCTTTCTTAACTAACGCTTTCATTTTGCTGTTGTTTTTAGTTTATAGGATATGTATTGTTGTCTGATGCCAAAGTTGTCGCCCCGCACCTATCGCTTGATGCAGGAACAAGAACTTTCCGACAGCGAAGTTACAGCAAACCGAGCGGAAGACAAAACGAATGAGGCATTTTTTTGTGTTTTTCCTGCCAATAAAAGCGAATATGTGCCGAAAGTCGAAATCAGGCTTTGAATTTCTGCCGTAACGTAGACGTAGAAAAAGTCAAGACCTTGTTGAAAAAACCCTTAACCTTTTTCAAAAAACATTAGACCTTTTTTTCACGAGGCGTCGCGAAATTTCAACGAGCCGTCGCGAAATTTTCACAAGGCCTTGACTTTTTTTCTACACCTGCTTCTCCGTTATTTTTACCCCCTTTTTCAAAAAAGCAAATCATTATTTTGTATTTCACCGCCGTTGTAGTAATTTTGCACTATAAAACAAAATAATACAATCTTTATGGAAAATAGAACCGTCAGAGTGCGCTTTGCGCCCAGCCCCACAGGCCCCCTGCATATTGGTGGTGTTCGCACCGCATTGTACAACTACCTGTTTGCCCGCCAGCACGGCGGCAAGATGGTGTTCCGTATCGAGGACACCGACTCTCAACGCTTCGTGCCCGGCGCCGAGGAGTATATCATCGAATCCTTCAAATGGCTCGGCATCGAGTTTGACGAAGGTGTAAGTTACGGTGGCGACAAGGGTCCATACCGCCAAAGCGAACGCCGCGAAATCTACAAAAAATATGTAGATCAACTCCTGGCTGAGGACAAGGCTTACATCGCCTTCGATACCCCCGAGGAATTGGACGCTAAGCGTGCTGAAAAGGAAAACTTCCAATACGACGCAACCACTCGTGGCGAGATGCGCAATTCGCTCACTATGCCTGCCGACGAGGTGCAAGCCCTGATCGCTGCTGGCACACAGTATGTGGTGCGCTTCAAAATACAGCCAGGCGAAGATATTCACGTGGACGACATGATCCGTGGTGATGTGAAGATCAATTCGACTATCCTGGACGACAAGGTGCTCTATAAGAGTGCTGACCAATTGCCCACTTACCACTTGGCTAATATCGTGGACGACCACCTCATGGAAATCACACACGTGATCCGTGGCGAGGAATGGTTGCCCTCTGCTCCATTGCACGTGCTGCTGTATCGTGCTTTCGGCTGGCAGGACACTATGCCCCGCTTCGCTCACCTGCCTCTGTTGCTCAAACCCGACGGCAAGGGCAAACTCTCTAAGCGCGACGGCGACCGTCTGGGCTTCCCCGTATTCCCATTGGAATGGCACGCAGCCGATGGTACCATCTCGTCAGGCTACCGCGAAAGTGGCTACCTGCCCGAGGCGGTGGTCAACTTCCTGGCCCTGCTCGGCTGGAACCCTGGCACCGATCAGGAAATCCTGTCTATGCAAGAACTGATCGAACAGTTTGACCTGGCGAAGTGCTCTAAGGCTGGCGCTAAGTTTGACTACGTGAAGGGACAATGGTTCAACCGCGAATATATCCAAAGCGCAGACAATGCTGTCCTGGCTCAGGATTTCGACAAGATACTGCGCGAAAACGGTATCGAAGCACCTATTGAAAAAGTAGAGGCTGTCGTGGCAATGATGAAGATGAAGAAGATCAACTTCATCAAGGAATTGTGGCCATTGTGCGACTTCTTCTTCATCGCACCTCAGACCTTTGACAAAGAAGATAAGTTCATCCGCAAAAACTGGAAGGACAACGCTCCACAAGAGATGCAGGCACTGATCGAATTGCTCGAGGGACTGGAAGATTTCTCAGCCGATGCACAACGCAAGGCTATTGATGCTTGGGTCGAAGCAACGGGCGTGAAGCCATGGAATGCTTGGCGCGTGATGTTGGTCGGTGCTGGCAAGGGCCCAGATATGCACGATTTGGCAGAATTCCTGGGCAAGGAAGAAACCCTGAGACGTATGCGCTTCGCTCTCGAGGCCTTGGCATAAATAGATTTTACCCTGGCACACCAATATGTGCTTTGACTGATACGCAATGTACTCTCTGGCGATATACCTCTATATGATCATAGTGAACATCGTTGCGCTTTTCCACAAGAAAGCGCGACTGATGACACGTGGTCAGCGCCAGACGTGGCGAACCCTGCGCCAGGCGGTAGGAAGCGATACCTACGTGTGGTTTCACGCGGCATCGTTGGGCGAATTCGAACAGGGACGGCCGCTGATGGAACGCCTGCGCCGTACGCACCCTGAGCAAAAGATTCTGCTGACTTTCTTCTCGCCTTCGGGGTACGAGGTGCGCAAGGATTATGCTGGGGCAGACATCGTGTGCTACCTCCCTTTTGACACACCAATAAATGCGCGTAAATTTGTACGCCTGGCACGACCCACGGCAGCCTATTTCATCAAATACGAATTCTGGCGCAATTATATCGACGTGCTCCATCAGCACGACATCCCGGTGTATAGTGTGTCGAGCATCTTTCGCGAGGGACAAATATTCTTCCGCTGGTACGGCAAGAACTATGCTCGTTGTCTGAGACGTATCACACACTTTTTCGTACAAAACGATGCGTCAAAATCACTCCTGGCACAAATCGGCGTGAGCAACGTATCGGTGGTAGGAGATACGCGCTTCGACCGCGTGATAGACATCCAGAACGAAGCCAAGCACCTGCCGTTGTGCGAAACCTTTGCCCAGGGCAAACAAGTCCTGGTGGCGGGTAGCAGTTGGGCGCCCGACGAAGATATTCTGATAGACTATTTCAACCGACACGACGGATGGCGCCTGATCCTCGCTCCACACGTGGTATCAGATGAACATTTGCGCGAAATTGAAGGGAAGTTGCGTCGTCCAGCCGTGCGCTACACGCAAGCCAGCGTGGACAATGTGGCACAAGCCGAATGCCTGATCATCGACTGCTACGGCCTCCTGTCCAGCATCTATCGCTACGCAAAAGTAGCCTACGTCGGCGGCGGATTTGGTGTAGGCATTCACAACGTACCCGAAGCAGCGGTCTACGGCATTCCCGTATTTATTGGTCCGAACAACGGCAAATTCCGCGAAGCCCAGGCTTTGTTGAAAAATGGTGGTTGCATCGAGATACATGGTGCCGAGGATTTCGAACGCGCCATGACCAACTTTGCTCAACATCCCGACAATTTGCAACAAGCCGGCGAAATGGCAGGACGATATATTCACGAAAATGCAGGCGCCGCCGACAAAATCTTCCAGGCAGTGATGACGGTGACAAAATAGCGACGGCTACGACGGCGAACAATCGAATTTATCGCTCCGCCCTTAGGCTTATCACTTCGCCCCTTATGCTTAACCGCTCCGCCTCTATACTTTACCGCACCGTCTCTATTCTTTTCCGCTCCGCCCCTATACCATATTATAATATATAGTATATACTATTGATGCTCTCGCTGGGTTGCAAAAGCCCCGGGAGCATCTTTTATTTTTCATAAGAGGGGCTGTCGAAATCAGCCAAGGCGGAAGGCAAAGAAACCCCTGCAGACACTAATCCCAAAGGCTATTGGCGACGAAAATATGGGATATTCCGTGAAAAAACGAGTATTTTTTTGTCTATACTCCATATTTTGTGGTAAAATAATTACATTTTGTACATTTTTTGTGGGATAAAAATTGCCATGTGTAAATTTTATTTCTACCTTTGCGTGCATTTCATAACAAAACAAAACACAAAAATATGAAAAAGGTTGACCTACTAGATCTGAAGATTCTTCAAATCATTTCTATGGATGCACGCGTGCCTTTCAAAGATGTGGCTGAAGCGTGCGGCGTTTCGAGAGCAGCAATTCATCAACGTGTATTGCGCCTGACAGAAGCTGGCGTGATCACTGGCTCTGGTTATAATGTCAATGCAAAGCGCATCGGTTATAGCACATGTACATACGTGGGTATTAAGTTGGAGCGCGGTTCGATGTACCAAGGCGTAGCGGCTGAATTGGAAAAGATCGACGAGATCGTGGAGTGCCACTTCACCACTGGTCCCTACACTATGTTGGTGAAACTCTACTGCCGCGACAACGAACACCTGATGAAATTGCTCAACCACCACATCCAGGAGATCCCAGGTGTCGTTTCGACTGAAACATTGATTTCACTCGAACAAAGTTTCTCACGCCAAGTGCCTGTGATGATACCCAGCAAGGACCAGACTGTAAACTCGAAGAAGCTGAGGGCGCTGATGGAACGCATGAATGCCGAGGGTGTGATCGTGGACGATTTGGAAGACAACAACGACTAAGCAGGCTGTAAAAAAAAGGTTAGACCTTGTTTGAAAAAGCCTAAACCTTTTTTCAACGAGACGTCGCGAAATTTAAAAAAGGTCAGACCTTTTTTTCAAGACCTTCTTTATACCATTTTTCGCCCTTGACCAGCCTAAAAATATTACGAAAAGCGAGACACTTCGGAAAACGAAATTCAACACTATGATAGACTTGACTTGGCAAGGCCTACTACTCGGCGGTGCCACATTCTTGACCATCGGCATATTCCACCCCATCGTCATCAAGACAGAATACTACTTTGGCACACGCCCCTGGTGGTTATTTCTGTTGCTTGGATTGGTGTGCTCGGTGGCGGCACTTCTGATCAAGGACCTCTTTTGGAGCGCCCTGCTCAGTATTGTGGGATTTTCATCCTTTTGGACCATCAAGGAACTGTTCGACCAACAAAAGCGAGTGGAAAAGGGATGGTTCCCCAGAAATCCCAAAAGGAAATATCCCGAACAGGGCCAAAAGAATGGATAAGGCTGTTTCTGCCAAGAACACTACATTTGCTACACAGAAAATATGAAATCATTTGATATCAACGCGACTTACAGCGAAATTACCGCTCACTACCCCAGTCACCGCGCCTATCCCCTGATCGGTATCATGGGAAACTTTGGCGACAAGGGTTGCGAGTTGGCCGAGGCTTACTATCGCAGTATCGAAGTGGCAGGTGGTATTCCCATAGTCATCCCCCCCGTAGACAATCCGTTTCACCTGTACAATCTGCTCTCGCGCATTGATGGGCTAATGCTGTCGGGTGGTGCAGACGTCAACCCCCTGTTTTGGGGCGAAGATCCACTGCCCGGACTCGGAGGTATCAACTCGATGCGCGACAAGGTGGACCTGCTTGCTGTACGCCTAGCCTACGACTGCGGACTGCCGATGCTGGGCATCTGTCGCGGCATCCAGGTGTTGGCAACCGCCCTGGGTGGCAGTGTCTATCAAGATATCGCCACAGAACACGACGGCGACTACCTGATTAAGCACAGCCAGAATGCACCACGACACACCCCGACGCACCGCGTACAGGCCGAGGAAGGCTCGCTCGTAGCACAATTGCTCGGCACAGAGTTTGTCGTCAACTCATTCCACCACCAATCGGTGAAAGACAGCGGACCCAAACTGCGCATCACTGCCCGATCGGCAGATGGCGTGATCGAGGCGGTAGAAAGCAACGAGATGAAGAGCATCATGGGTGTGCAATGGCATCCCGAATCCTTCATCATGAACGGCGACCGTCGCATGATGCCCCTGTTCCAGCACTTCGTCGATGAAGCAGAGGCGTATCGCAAAGCACGCGAAGTGCATCGTCGCGTCCTGACCCTGGATTCGCACTGTGACACGCCGATGGTATTCGACCAGGGTGTAGTCCTCTCGCAGCGCAATACGAACAGTTGCGTCGACCTGTACAAGATGTACGACGGCGCCCTGGATGCAGCCGTGATGGCCGCCTATTTGCCACAAAAAGGCAGAAGCGATGCCGAACTCCTCGTCGCTACGACCTATGCAGATAGTATCTTGGAGGAAATTCGCCGACAGGTACAAGCCTCTCATGGCGTACAAATAGCCTCGGCGCCCAAGGACCTGTTCAACAACAAAATGTTGAATCGCAAATCTATCATGCTGGGTATCGAGAACGGTTATGCTATTGGCAAGGACCTGAGCAATATCGAGCGCTATCGCAGAGAGGGCGTGGTCTACATGACGCTTTGTCACAACGGCGACAACGATATCTGCGACTCGGCAAGCCGTTCAAATCGCGAACACGGCGGATTGAGTGAATTTGGCCGTCAGGTCGTAGCTGAAATGAACCGTGTCGGTATGATGATAGACTTGTCTCATGCTTCCGAGGAAACGTTTTATCAAACGCTCGAATTATCTACACGCCCCGTCATTTGCTCTCATTCATCAGCCAGAGCCCTCTGCAATCATCCTCGCAACTTGACCGACGATCAAGTCCGCGCCTTGGCGGAAAAGGGCGGCGTAGTGCAGGCCACATTCTACGAAGGTTTCCTGGTAGAATCAGGCGAAGCGACAATCGACGACGCCGTGCGTCACATCATGCACCTGATCAACGTGGCTGGCATAGACCATGTGGGCATAGGGTCAGACTTTGATGGCGACGGAGGCGTACGTGGTCTGCAGACTGCGGCAGATTATCTCACCCTGACCAGACGTCTGATGGCCGAGGGCTTGAACGAACGCTCGCTACGTAAACTGTGGGGCGGCAACTTCGTTCGTGTGATGAGCCGCGCTCAATACAATACGCTTTTCCAATACGGAGATGCGGAACAATAACTACTCTCCTTATTATTATATTATGACATATTCTATGCGCATCCATCTATTTTTTGCCCTCATCACCGCTTTTTCGTTTTTGGCGTGTGGTGGTAAAAACAGCGCTACACTTCAACCCAACAACCCTACGGCAACACCAACCGTGGAGAAGGTTGCTGTGACATTCAATGCTGACTCTGCTTACGCTTCGGTGCAAAAACAATGCGACTTCGGACCTCGTACACCCGAGTCGGCGGCACACAAACAGTGCGGTGACTATATTGTGAACCAGTTCAAGCATTATCAGTTGCAGGTAACGGAGCAAAAGACACAGGTGCAGACTTGGGACGGCAAGACCCTACCCTGTCGCAACATTATCGCCGCATATAAACCAGAAGCCGAGAAGCGCGTGCTACTCTGCGCCCACTGGGATTGCCGTCCTTGGTGCGACGCTGACCCAGACGAGGCAAACCACAAAAAGCCCGTAATGGGCGCCAACGATGGTGCCAGCGGCGTGGCTGTGATGCTCGAGGTGGCCAGATTGCTCAAGGACTTGCAACCTGCATACGGCATCGACTTCATATGCTTCGACATGGAGGACTACGGCGCTCCCTATTGGGGTGAAGAAAGTGCTCCGGCAGATGGCAGCGATTGGTGCCTGGGTTCACAATATTGGGCACAAAATCCACATATCTCTGGTTATCGCGCAGAATACGGCATCTTGCTCGACATGGTAGGCGGCAAGGACGCACGCTTCTGCCGCGAAGGTTACTCTTTGCAGTATGCTTCGCACATCGTATCAAAGGTTTGGAACGCCGCCGAAACGGCTGGTGCAAACAAATACTTCCTGCGTGAAGACGGCACCTGGGCGCTCGACGACCACCTGCCTATCAATCAATACATGGGCATACCCACTATCGACATTATCCCCTTCTTGGATGGCCCAGAGGGCGGATTCTCTGCCACATGGCACACTGTGAACGACACACCCGAGAATATTTCGCGCGAAGTCCTGGGCGCCGTGGGACAAACCTTAATTCAGGTGCTCGGCAGCGAGACTTTTTAATATCTCCACTACACATAATATAAATGTAATATGACTATCAACGAAATTCAAGACGAGATTATCGAAGACTTCACATTGATGGACGATTGGATGGACCGCTACCAACTCCTTATCGACTTGGGCGAGGACGAAGACGACTTGTCCGAAGAAGAAAAGGTAGATGCCAACCTGATCGAAGGTTGCCAGAGCCGCGTATGGTTGGTATGCGACGAAGAAGACGGCATCCTGGAATACCGTGCCGAAAGCGACGCCCTAATCGTCAAGGGTATCGCCGTACTATTGATGCGCGTGTTGAGCGGACATACACCCCAGGAAATCCTGGACGCCGACCTTTATTTCATAGACAAGATAGGTTTATCCGAACACCTCTCTCCAACCCGCAGCAATGGACTTCTGGCAATGGTAAAACAGATGCGCATGTACGCACTCGCTTATCAGACAAAATTGGCTCAGGGATAATTCCTGCGAGAATAGACCTCGTTGAAATTTTCATACACCTATCAAGCAGCACACCTTGCATCGCATGCATCGTGTGTTGCTTGTTGTTTATCGGAGAAAGTATTCTTGAATTCTGATATACCTTTGACGAATATTCTATACTTGTTATTCTCACTCCCCTACTCTTCCCTTTTACACTTAAAAGCCCCTAAAAAGCGAGAATATATCAGTCTGGAGCATCAAATTTGACTTTTTTTCACGGAAAAAGCTTTGTTTGTCATTTGTTGTGACTATATTTGCGAAACGCCTTGGAAAAAGGCATTGAAACTCTAAGAAAAAACCTTAAATCTAATACATAAAAATTATGGAGACAACTTTGTTTTATCTCGTGCCTGCGGCTTCGGTGCTAGCCCTGGTCTTCGCATGGCACTTCTACCGAGAAATGAAAAAAGCCTCTGAGGGTACACCGCGCATGCAGCACATCGCAGAAGCGGTACGCAAGGGTGCTATGTCCTACCTACGCCAACAGTACAAGGTAGTCACTGTCGTGTTCATCGCCCTGGCTATATTGTTTGCCGTGATGGCTTATGGTTTCCAGGTACAGAATGAATGGGTGCCCATCGCCTTTCTGACTGGTGGTTTCTTCTCTGGTTTGGCGGGCTACCTCGGTATGAAGACTGCCACAGCGGCTTCTGCTCGTACAGCCAATGCTGCCCGCACATCATTGAACGGCGGTCTGCGCATCGCCTTCCGCAGTGGTGCGGTGATGGGTTTGGTCGTAGTAGGTCTGGGTCTGCTGGACATTTCGTTCTGGTACCTGTTGCTCGACTGGTTGATACCCGAAGGTGATATGCCTACAG
The DNA here is from genome assembly GCA_017383485.1 of Bacteroidaceae bacterium. Classification (GTDB taxonomy): domain Bacteria; phylum Bacteroidota; class Bacteroidia; order Bacteroidales; family Bacteroidaceae; genus Alloprevotella. The sequence continues at coordinate 59,041 of JAFNXM010000005.1, read as the reverse complement.
CCAAACTTTGCATGATCACTACTACAATGCTCACCTTCGGTATGGGTGCATCGACTCAAGCCCTCTTTGCTCGCGTGGGTGGTGGTATTTATACCAAGGCAGCCGACGTTGGTGCCGACTTGGTGGGTAAGGTGGAAGCCAATATCCCCGAAGATGACCCCCGCAATCCCGCTACAATCGCCGACAACGTGGGCGACGTAGCCGGTATGGGCGCCGACCTGTACGAATCTTACTGCGGTTCGATCCTGGCGACAGCATCCCTGGGTGCGGCGGCATATATGTTGGCCGGCAATGTCGATATGCAAGTCAAGGCGGTGATGGCGCCTATGCTCATCGCGGCGGTAGGTATCATCCTCTCTATTATCGGCATCTATGCCGTGCGTACACACGAGAATGCTAATATCAAGCAACTGCTCCGCTCGCTTTCGGTAGGTACAATGCTCAGTAGCGCACTGATCGTCGTGGCATCATTTGCCGTACTCTATCTGCTGGGTTTGGATCGCTGGTGGCAAATGGGTTGCACCGTGGTCGTAGGTTTGGTGGTAGGTACTGTGATCGGACAGGCTACGGAATACTACACTTCTCAATCATACAAACCCACACGCAAGGTGTCTGAGAGCGGACAGACTGGTGCTGCCACCGTGATCATCTCGGGTCTGGGTCTGGGTATGCTCTCGACTGCCGTACCCGTGATAGCCGTAGTCGTAGGTATCATCGCAGCCTACCTCTTGGCAGCAAGCGGTGATATGAGCAATATCTCAATGGGTCTCTACGGTATCGGTATGGCTGCCGTAGGTATGCTCTCGACCCTGGGTATCACATTGGCTACCGACGCCTACGGCCCCATCGCCGACAATGCGGGCGGTAATGCCGAAATGTCGGAACTCGGTCCCGAAGTGCGCCGCCGCACAGATGCGCTCGACTCGCTCGGCAATACCACTGCGGCGACAGGTAAAGGTTTCGCGATTGGTTCAGCCGCTCTGACTGGTCTGGCACTCCTGGCATCGTATATCGAAGAAGTACGTATCGGGCTCGAACGCTTGGGACAAGATACACTCCAAATTGGCGAACGCGTCGTGAAGTTGAGCGAAGCGACCATGCAGGACTTCATGGTATACTACGACGTGACCCTGATGAATCCCAAGGTATTGGTCGGCATGTTCATCGGCGCGATGATGGCCTTCCTGTTCTGCGGTTTGACGATGAACGCCGTGGGCCGTGCCGCAGGTAAGATGGTGGACGAAGTGCGCCGTCAGTTCCGCGAAATCAAGGGCATCTTGCAGGGCGAAGCTGAACCCGACTATGGCCGCTGCGTGATGATCTCGACACGTGCTGCTCAGCACGAGATGATAGTGCCCTCAATCTTGGCGATCATCGCTCCTATCTTGGTCGGCGTAGTGTTTGGCGTGAGCGGTGTGCTGGGCTTGTTGATCGGTGGTCTGGCCACAGGTTTCGTGCTCGCCGTATTTATGGCAAATGCCGGTGGTGCGTGGGACAATGCCAAGAAGTATATCGAAGAAGGCAACTTCGGCGGCAAGGGTAGCGACGTGCACAAGGCTACAATCGTGGGCGACACCGTGGGCGACCCCTTCAAGGATACAGCTGGTCCAAGTTTGAACATCCTGATCAAGTTGATGAGTATGGTCAGCATCGTAATGGCGGGTCTGACCGTCGCTTGGAGTCTGCTCTAATAGACGTTGATTTTATAAAAAAACTCCGACCGAAAAATGGTCGGAGTTTTTTTTATAGTTGACAAGTGGACGAGTGGACGAGTAAACGAGTTTTTTTAGAGTAAACAAGTTTTTTTCATAGTAAACGAGGGGACAAGTGGACGAGTAAACGAGAGTTTTTTAGAGTAAACGAGTTTTTTTATAGTAGACAAGTTGACGAGTGGACAAGTAGACGGGAGTTTTAGAGGGGACGAGTTATCCCTCACTTCACCTCATCCAATTGTATCAGTCCATTGGCTATAGCGTAGATGATCAGTCCGGCGGTGGAGTGGATCTGTAGTTTCTGCGAGATATTGCGACGGTGTGTAGCGACGGTGTGTACGGACAGGAACAATGCGTCGGCGATTTCCTTGTTGCTCATGCCGCGTGCCACGCACACCAGCACATCCTTTTCGCGCTCGCCCAGTTTGTCCAGTTTTTCGCCCTTGGCCTCCACCTTTGCGGGGGCGTCTGCATAGTGCACCTCGGCGCTTTGCATCAAGCGCTGTTCGGCCAGTTTTACGGCGGGTACGAAGAGGTGATCCTCGACCTCGCAATGCTGTGTCAAGTCGTCTTCGCAGAGCATGATATTGAGCAAGACTTCGTTCAGCAGATAGTTGTTTTTCTCGGGATAGTACTGGATGATCACTTCCTTCAACTCCTTCAATTTATCAGCCATAGGTGTGTGCTTGCCCTGGAACGTCGAGATGCTGTATTCGCGCTTCAAATACCCCTGCAACAGGCCCTGAACGTAGGCAAAGACAGTCTTGTTTTCGTTTTCCATGTGCTTGCGCACCTCGCGCACGTATTCGTCGTAGAATTTGACGATCAGCATTGCGATATCATTGCCGCCCGAGCAGTCCAGCGCTTCGATCAATTTGCGACGGATCTGGGGCAGGTAGAAGGACAGGTAGTAGTCGTGTGCCTGACGCAGATATTCGATCAGTGCGGGCAGAGAGATTTTCTCGTAGTAGTAGTCTCGGCCAGTGCAGAAGTTGACGACTTGCAGGAAGGTGTCCTGGTCTACCTGGTGTGTGACGCAAACCTCGGATATGGTCTTGTCGCCAAAGCCCAGGGGCAGACCAAAACGCCCCAGGATCAGGATGATGGTGCTCTGGTCGCGGACCAGGTCGCGCATGCGGTCGGTCGATGTATAGGGTGACAGTGATTTTCCCATGATGATGAATCGTTGAAGTGGCACACTGTGGCGCCACGATTGAAATACTCACTGCAAAAATACATATCTTGCGGAAAGTACGCAATACTTATTTGTAGGGATTTAAGGCAAGCAGTATAAATTAGTTTTCTTCATTCATTCGGCAGATTTTCTGCTGGGACGCTTTGTTGGCCTTCTGGGCCTTTTCTCTTATTTCCTTGACACGTAGACCGCTACGTGTCTGCGACAGCAAAAAGGGTTTCCCTCAAATATTTTGCAAACGAGCGCAATGAAAATCTCTTCAAATTGCCGAGGGCGGCCAAATATTATGTAAAGATCTTAAACCAACCGTCGCAAACTCACTTATAGAATATGCCTTGACAACACTCGCATCGACAACACTACTTAATATCAATTAAATGCCAACAAAAGGGGGAGAGGAAAAAAGTCAAGGCCTCGTGAAAATTTCGCGACGGCTCGTTAAAAAAAGGTCTAATGTTTTTTGAAAAAGGTTAAGGCTTTTTTCAACAAGGCCTGACCTTTTTTCCAAGACGAAGAATTATAAAAATACGAGAAAACGCCTGGTGAATTGTAAAAAAAAACAAAAAAGGACATAAATTGCTGATTTTATTCCTAATTTTGCACATTGGACATGGTGTGCCCTGGCATCATTGGTGCAGGGCGGGGAATGCCAGCGTCCGATGAAGAAGGAAATAATTCATCAAAACATATAAAAAGTTTCAGCACAATTATGAAACAGTATCGCTTAGTAAACAACCTGATGGGATGGCTCGCCTTTGCTGTGGCAGCGTTCACCTATTGCATGACGGTGGAACCTACGGCAAGTTTTTGGGACTGTCCCGAGTTTATCACTACGGCTGCCAAGATGGAGGTAGGACACCCTCCCGGCGCCCCCTTCTTTATGTTGACGGGTAATTTCTTCACCCAGTTCACCAACAACCCCGAGAATGTGGCGCTGTGCATCAATATCATGTCTGCCGTATTGTCTGCATTTTGTATCCTGTTCCTGTTTTGGAGCATCACGCACCTGGCGCGCAAACTGATTTGCACCGACGGTCAGGTGCAGTCTGTGTGGCAGACGGTGCTGATCATGGGCGCAGGTCTCACCGGTGCTTTGGCTTACACCTGGAGCGACACGTTCTGGTATTCGGCTGTCGAGGGCGAAGTGTACGGGTATAGTTCGATGTTCACCGCCCTGGTATTCTGGCTCATACTCAAGTGGGAAGATCATGCCGACGAACCTCACTCAGACCGTTGGATCATCCTGATTTGCTATTTGACCGGGCTTTCTATCGGTGTGCACTTGCTCAACTTGCTTTGCCTCCCAGCCATCGCATTGATCTATTATTACCGCAAGAATCCCGATGCGCAACTCAAGGGTTCGCTCGTCGCACTGGCAGTCTCGGCACTGCTCGTCGTAGCCGTATTGTACGGCCTCGTACCCGGTATCGTGAAGGTGGGCGGTGTGTTCGAACTCTTCTTCGTCAACACCCTGGGCATGCCTTTCAATACTGGTTTGATCGTCTATATCCTGGTATTGATCGGCGTCGTATTGTACGCCATCCATACGACTTACGGCAAGAACCGCACACAGATGGTGGCGTTCTATCTTGCCTCGGTCGCTCTGCTCGGTGTACCATTCATCGGCAGTGGCAAGGGTTCGGTGATCCTGGGCATAGCGCTGCTCGTGGCTTTGGCTATCGCTTTGTTCAAGAAGGTGGATGGTCAGTACCTCTTGCGTAAGCGTTTCCTCAACACCTCTTTGCTGTGCATGCTCGTGATGATGATCGGTTACTCGTCGTACGCAGTAATTATGGTGCGCTCGGTGCAAAATACGCCGATGGACCAAAACTCGCCCGAGGACATCTTCACCCTGGGTTCGTACCTGAACCGCGAACAATACGGTCGCACACCATTGTTGCACGGCGAAACGTATATGTCAGAATTGGCGTATGATGCCGATGGCAATTATCAGGTGAAGGAAAAAACAGCCTACAAGCAACATATCAATGTGGATGGCGAAGTGGGCGACAAATACGACAGCTATCAAAGCATCGAGGGCTATGAATTCTTCCCCTCGACCAAGATGCTCTTCCCCCGCGTGCACTCTAAAAATCACGCCGGACAATACAACTCGTGGTTTGGCATGAATCCAGACCCCGAGAACCCCGAATCATGGAAGAAGCCCGTGGCAGTACCTTTCGTCAGCGAATTGCCTTACTTCAAAGAGGTAAAATTTGATATCCCTCTGCCCGAAGAATATCGCAACGCCTACACAGGCGACACCTATGAGGCTACGACTATCATCCCTACACAATGGGCAAACCTGGACTACTTCCTGTCGTACCAGGTGAACTTCATGTACTGGCGCTACTTCCTGTGGAACTTTGCAGGCCGCCAAAACGATGTACAGGGTCTGGGCGATTTGCAACACGGCAACTTCCTGACCGGTATTTCCTTCATTGACAATGCACGCTTGGGCGATCAGGATCTCTTGCCCGACGAGTTGAAGAACAACAAAGGCCGCAACGTCTTCTACTGTCTGCCCTTGTTGCTCGGTCTCCTTGGCTTCTTCTGGCAAGCCTTCAAGGGCCAGCGCGGTGTACAACAGTTCTGGGTAGTATTTTTCCTGTTCTTCATGACAGGTCTGGCCATCGTGCTCTACCTGAACCAAACGCCTTCACAACCACGCGAACGCGACTACGCATACGCCGGCTCGTTCTACGCATTTGCGATCTGGATTGGTCTGGGCGTCGTAGCAATGGGCGATGGTCTCAGAGCTTTGCGCGAACGCTACCGCCAAAATTGGATTACTCCTGCCGTGGCAGCCGTAGTACCTACCCTGCTCTGCCTGCTCGTACCCCTGCAAATGGTCAGCCAGACATGGGACGACCACGACCGTTCGGGACGCTACGCAGCACGCGACTTTGGTATGAACTATCTGGCTACTTTGCCCGACCAGGGTATGCCTATTATTTATACTAATGGTGACAATGATACCTTCCCCTTGTGGTATGCACACGAAGTCGAAGGTTTCCGCACCGACACCCGTGTGTGCAACCTGTCATACCTGGGCACAGACTGGTACATCGACCAAATGAAGCGCCCAGCTCACCTCTCGGCAGGATTGCCCATTGCCTGGACTCGCGCAGAATACGACAATCACCAAGGACACAACTTTATCCGTGTGAAAGACGAACGTGCGGATCTCGACGCCTACGCTGCGGCTCATCCAGGCGCCGACCCCTACGAACTCTCATGGCTCATCGACAACTATGCCCGCACCAAGGGGTATTTGCCTACCAGCAACTTCCACGTCAAGGTGAACAAGGAAGAAATCCTGAAAAGCGGCATGCTACTGCCCAACGGCCCAGACAGCATCCCCGAATATATGGAAATCAGCCTCGGCGACAAGAAGGTATTGGACAAGAGCGAAATGATGATCTACGAAATGTTGGCACGAAATGATTGGAAGCGCCCCATCTATATGTCCGTCACTTTGGGACAAGGCAACATGGCGGGACTCGAAGACTACCTCGTGCTCGAAGGCCTCGCTTATCGCTTGACACCATTCAAGGTAGGCCTTGGCACAATCGACGCCGACAAGATGTACGACAACTTGATGAACCGCTTCAAGTACGGCAACGTGGCAGCAGAAGGCATCTATTTGGACGAAACCGTTCGTCGCATGTGCGGCACTCACCGCCACATGTTCACACAACTGACCGTAGCATTGCTCGAAAAGGGCGACAAGGAACGCGCTCTGAAGGTGATGCAAAAGTGCAAGGAAGTGTTGCCACAAAGCAATGTGCCCTACGAATTGAGCGACTATGGCTTGATACAACTTTGGAGCGATTTGGGACAAGTCGACGAAGCGAGCCGCATTGCCAAGGACATCGCACGCCAAAGCCAACAATACTTCACATGGGCAGACGACTTGAGCAACGGACACATGGTCAACAAAAGCGCCAGCGTACGTCGCGAATATCGCCAGCACTTGGCTTGCCTGAAAGATCTCAAAAAGATGGTAGAATCCGACGGCCTGGGCGAAACACCTAAGATCAATTTGAACGAAGACGCCGTGAACGAAATCAATGCTGTACTCAACGCTGCATTTAGTTCGGCACAAATGAAAAATACCTACGAAAGCATCCTCAATGCCTACGAAAGCAATTGGGCACAACTTACTGCCGCAATTTCTTCTCTGGGCATGAGCGAACCTACTGAAGAGGAAATCACAGCACTCGTTTATGGATTCCAAGACCTCTACGACCAAATCGTAGAACTCTCTACCGACCCCGGCATCCAACAGGGAGGCTTTGCAGCACGTCTTTCAAAATTGAAAAAGGAAATGGAAGATTCGCCATTTGGTCAGGAGATGCAAAAAGCATTCAGCCTGTCTGATACGGCTACCGTTGAATAGTTGATAAATGATCATTGAACAATCAGCCAAACTCCTGCGTTGGCTATATCCTCAAGCACTCTGGCGCATCCATCCCGAGGAGCGTGCCGTCTATCTGACCTTTGACGACGGCCCCATCCCCGAGGTGACGCCCTGGGTGCTTGAGGTGCTTCGTAAATATGAGGTGCGGGCGACTTTCTTCATGGTGGGCGACAATATCCGCAAGCATCCCGACATCTTCCGACAGGTCGTGGCAGACGGACACCGCCTGGGCAATCACACCTTCCACCACCTGAGCGGATTTCGCCATACCACTGCGCAATATCTGCAAGACGTCGAGCAAGCCAACCAATACCTCGACACCGACCTGGTCAGACCGCCGCACGGCTGGATGCGCTGGTGGCAATACCACAAGTTACGCCGTCGCTACCAAGTAGTGATGTGGGACCTTGTCACCCGTGATTATTCCACACGCCTCGACGGCGCCGACGTACTGCGCAACGTCCAGCGCTACGCACGCCCCGGCAGCATCATCACTTTCCACGACTCGGTGAAAAGTTATGAGAAGTTGCGCTACGCCCTACCCCGCGCCATCGAATGGCTCAAAGCACAGGGCTACGAATTCAAGGTGATAGACTGAACAGAACAGGTACCATTGATACTATAATACAGATAAAAAGAAGAAAACCTACTTAAATAACAAATATGAAAAACTTCGGACAAAAATCGTGGATGCTACCACAACCGGTGCTTATCATCGGCACATACAATGCTGATGGCACGCCCAACGCCATGAATGCTGCGTGGGGCGGGCAGTGGGATGCGCGAGAAATCATGATATCTATGGGCGCACACGCTACTACAGAAAATCTGGATCGCTGCCCTAATTTCACCGTGGCCTTTGCGACAAAAGACACCATGGTGGCTGCGGACTTCGTGGGTATAGTCAGTGCAAAGGACGACCCTGAAAAAATGCAAAAGACGGGATGGACTGCCATCAAGGCTAAACATGTCGAAGCACCAGTGTTCGCTGATTTCCCCATGACCCTGGAATGCCGCATCGTCAAGAAGATCGACGTGAGCGAAGAGGGTTACTATATCGTAGCAGAAATCGTAAATATCGTAGCAGACGAACAATATTTGGACGAAAAGGGCAGACCCGACTTCGAACGAATGCAACTGATCGTCTACAATCCGATCCACCATACCTATCACGCCGTAGGGGCACCAGTCGGCGACGCTTTCTCTGCCGGCAAGGCTTTGAAGTAAACTCTGGAGTTGACGTGATATTTACAAAAAATCATTCTTTTTCAAAAATAAATACTACATTTGCAATACAAAAGAGTTTTTAAACTTTCATAACCCGTCTAAACAAAAAAGTGCCTATGAAGCATTAAAAAAGTAAAGACATATAAAATAAGAAGCGTTAGCTTTATCTTTGTTTTCAGAAAATCGCCAATTTAATGAAGTGACCAAGGGTAGAAGTTAATGCTCACGCGATAGCGTGGGCTTTTACTCATTTATGGTCGTACGGTGTTTGGCGATACCTCTGGAAACGTAGATGTAGTTTTAAGTCCGCGTTTTTTATTTTGTCTAAAATCACATGTACTAATTGGACTATTTAATTTGTTACCCCTTAATTATATACTATCATGAAAAAGTTTTTAATTATTGTACCACTTGCATGCCTTATTTTTAGTTCATGCGTAACCAACGAAAGTATAAAAACAGCAAGCACAAAAGAAGTTGATTTAACTGTCACAGCTGATTTAGAAATTGCGCAAACAAAAATCAGGTACAAATATGTTTACTATAGCAACGATTATAATCTTGATATTGCTAAAGAAAATGCTATAAGTGAAGCATTAAGAATGCATGGTGATGCAGATGTCATTGTGAGTCCTCAATATGAGATAAAAGATTTAGACATTGAAACAGAAATTATAGTATCAGGATACCCTGCAAAATATAAGAATTTGAGATCTGTTAGCGTAGATGGAACTATTTTTAGAACAACTAAGAATAAGCTAATAGAAGATCAACCCAAAGTTCCTACCAGCATACAAAATTCTACAAAAGAAGAATTAGAGTCACAGCCATCCATTCAAGAACAATATAATTTGGGAATATCATATCTCAATACAAATAACTTCAAAGAAGCAGAAAAACATCTAAAACAAGCTGCAGAACTAGGACATAAAGAGGCACAATATGAATTAGGCTCTTTGTATCTAAGAGAAGAATTTATAGGTAAAGCTAAAAAGTGGCTACAGAAAGCTGCTGACCAAGGACATAAAGATGCAAAAGAATTGCTCAAGAATTTGCAATAAATATAGTTACTAAAAGTCTAAAAAAACAGCCAAGACTTTTTTGAAGAATACATCATAATTTTTCAAAAAAGCCTTGGTTTTTTATTGGTCCTTACCGCCAGCTTTTCTTAGCCTTTAACGGATAATTATGGAGTAAGGAAAGGGTAACAAGAAGAAAACATAATGCCTTGCTTCCTTTCCTATTTTCACTCATGATCATACGCATGGCGCGGATAGTCTATCGTGTAGTGCAGACCACGACTTTCCTTGCGCTCGATGGCCCAGCGTGTGATCAGATAGCCCACGTTTATCATATTGCGGAGTTCGCAAAGGTCGGGCGTAGCCTTGACACGTTTGAAGAGTTCCTCGGTTTCTTCGTACAAGAGGTCCAGGCGAGTCCAGGCGCGTTTGAGGCGGAGGTCGCTGCGCACGATGCCGACGTAGTTGGACATGATTTGTCCCACCTCCTTGATATCCTGGGCGATCAAGACCTTCTCTTCGTTGGATAGGGTGCCTTCGTCGTTCCACTCGGGCACTTTGTTGTTGAAGTCATACTCATCCACGTGCTCCAGCGAGTGCTTGGCAGCAGCTTCGGCATAGACCACGGCTTCGCTGAGCGAATTGGACGCAAGACGATTGCCACCATGCAGCCCCGTACATGAACATTCGCCGATAGCATATAAGCGGTGGATGCTGGACTGCGCATTCAGATCGACCTTGATACCTCCGCACATGTAGTGGGCACAAGGCACTACGGGAATATACTGACGCGTGATGTCGATACCCATAGACAGACACTTGGCATAGATATTGGGGAAATGTTTGCGCGTCTCCTCGGGATCCTTGTGGGTGACGTCCAGGCAGACGTGGTCGATACCGTGTATCTTCATCTCCTTGTCTATGGCGCGTGCTACGATATCTCGTGGAGCCAGGGATAGACGTCGGTCGTATTTGTGCATGAATTCGGCGCCACTGGGCAAGCGCAAGATGCCACCATAGCCTCGCATAGCCTCGGTGATGAGGAATGCCGGGTGTGCTTCCTTGGGATTATAGAGCGCCGTGGGGTGGAACTGTACAAATTCCATATCGGCCACCGTCGCCTTGGCACGATAGGCCATCGCGATGCCGTCGCCTGTGGCAATATTGGGGTTGGTGGTGGTGGAATAGACTGCTCCCACGCCACCCGTAGCCAGGACTGTGACCTTGGAGAGCAGGGTATTGATGCGTCCGGTGTCGGGGTCGAGCACATAGGCGCCATAGCATTCGATGTCGGGTGTGCGGCGTGTCACCTCGATGCCCAGATGGTGCTGCGTGATGATTTCTACGGCAAAATGATGCTCGAGCAATGTGATATTGGGGTGACGGCGCACGGCTTCGATCAGACCGCGCTGGATCTCGAATCCGGTGTCGTCGGCATGGTGCAGGATGCGAAATTCAGAGTGTCCGCCCTCGCGATGCAGGTCAAATTCGCCGTCGGCCGTTTTGTCAAACTTGACGCCCCACTGCACCAGGCGCTGTATGCCGGCGGGAGCATTTTTCACCACTTGTTCGACGGCTGCAGGGTCGCTGATGTAGTCGCCCGCCACCATGGTGTCGTGGATGTGCTTTTCGAAGTTGTCTACTTTCAGATTGGTGACGGATGCTATGCCGCCCTGAGCTTTCGAGGTATTAGCCTCCTCGATGTTTGACTTGCAGACCAGGGCCACTTTACCCTTGCCCGATTCGGCTACTTGCAGGGCGTAACTCATACCTGCTACTCCCGAGCCTATCACTAAGAAATCAAATTTGCGTATCATCGTTCGTTTTAAGGTTGCGCGCAGTGTTTGTCAGATATAGCACGCGCCGAGATGCTTTGTATTGCAAAACTACAAACTTTTTTCTGTTCGCGTGCCGGATAATCCAAAAAACGTGGGCGCCGAGGGAGAAAAATATTTTTGCAGCCCGACAAAAGTCCTTGCCGGCTCACTCTGTGCACATCTTTTTCTTGGTACAATGACAGAAAGTCCCGCGCTATCCCGACTCATTTTATTTCCCCAAAGTGGTGATTTCACAAGCCAAGACCTCGTTGAAATTTCGCGCCGCCTCGTTGAAAAAAGGTCTAATGTTTTTCAAAAAAGGTAAGGCCTTTTTCATTTGCCAAACCACACCAACCAAACAGTTGACATCAGGAGCAAATGCTACATTGTCGGCGAGGGAAGGTCTGGCGCCATCTGAACGACAACAAAAAAGCCCATACCCGATTGCTCGGATACAGGCTGGGGGATAAGGGGGGGATTTTTCTTTTTAAAACACGCTCAATACATTTTCAACTGTCTTTCTTCTATCTCGGAAAGTATTGTTTCAAATTTTTCTTTTATATACTCAAAAACTTTTCCTTGCACTATTTCCTCTGTGATATAACAATCCCAATTACGCATTTCTTCTGGAAGATATTCCCAACCATATGGCCATATATCACTTGGTGTTTCTTCGAGACAATTTAATTTCACATGATCCTTCTTGTAGATTTTGTATTTTCTATTTGGCTCTTCATAGGATGAAATTCCAATATGCATATCTTTCCAGTACTTCTTATTAGAAGTCCAAACAAAGAGCGCATAGTATTTCCACTCCTCCCTATATATCCAAGCTCCTGACTCTCCGTATAGGCAATCTTTCTTAAACACAAATCCTTTGGATTGGAAATGATCTGCTAAGGGTTTCCATATATATTCTTCAATTATGCCTTCTTCCCACTCTGCTTGTAATTTCATTATCTCGCCAACAGCAAGTACATTTTCTTGCTTGAGCAGAACTGATTTCAGATTATTGTTGTATTGCATATCTACATCCAGGTTTGTGATTTGTTTTACTATTTCACTATATTGTTTGATAACTGCATTAGCTAGCGGTTTATCTTTTGATATTTCGCAGCATCGTTCAAGCCATCTTATAATTTCCTCTTCGTACGAAATATTTTGGTAATCAAAAGATTTTCCACCTAGAGATTTTTCTTCTGGGTCATGACCATCTAGGGTAAGATAAAAAAGTTTGAAACCCTCAGGAAAATTTTGTTTGCCATAATTGTAATACCGAAGAAGCTGATTCGGTTGATCTTGGGCATAAATTTTATTCTCAATAATGATCGCATGCCTACCGTCTTCGACAATAATATCAATTCTTCCGCCCTCTGTTTCGGTAACAGGGCCTATTGTGCGTTCCTTAATGTAAAGGGAACACTGTGTGTAATCAATATAATCCTCCTTTATACCTAATGTATTTAGAAAAGCTTGCAGGAAATGATACGAAGCTCCATGACCACCTTGCGGATTCAATAATTCTGCAATGAAAGCTGAATGAAGTCTTACTTCCTCATATTCCACACCTAGAATATTGAATATATTAAAGAACTCCCCATTGGCTCTACGTTTTTCCTCTATCTGCTTGGCTTCTATGTAAAGTTTCGTGATAAATGCAAATATCTTCTCGTATTTGTCGTTATTGTTTACTTGTTCTTTCTCAAACATAAACTATTATATTCAATCATTATTTACGTTACATATTTAAATACTAAGATCAGAGTGTGAGCATAATCAATAAGCATGAACGCTCACGGGCACAATATGCTCCTCGTTGGGCCAATGGGGCAGATAAAAGAGGGGGCGAGGCTTGCCGCCGAGGGCGCTCCAGTCGATGCGACGAAGACCGCTGAAGTCGGGCAGGCCGAAGGCGAAGGAACGGCCGTAGAGGAGGATGGCGCCGCGGGACTCGTCTATCTTCCAAAGTCCGCCGCCATAGGGGCAATCTTCGTGCCAATCCAGGAGGTCTCGGTGCTGATAGACGCGGCCGAACTTCAGGACGCCGTCTTGGTTGATGATGAATTTCTGATACATGGCTTAACTATAAATTGTGGCTACAAGTGTGCGCGCTCCGCCGTAGTCGCGAAATTCGCAGAGGTAGATGCCCTGCCAGGTGCCGAGGTTGAGGCGCCCGTCGGTGATGGGTATGGTGAGGCTGACGCCGAAGAGTGATGACTTGGCGTGGGCGGGCATATCGTCGAGCCCCTCCATCGTGTGGTCGTAGTAGGGTTCGCCCTCGCGCACCAGGCGGTCCATGATTTTACTCATATCGGTGCGCACATCGGGGTCGGCATTTTCATTGATCGAGAGGGCGCACGAGGTGTGTTGCACAAAGAGGTGGAGCAACCCTACTTGGGGCAAGGGCTGCGGCAGGTGCGCCATCACTTCGCGTGTGACAAGGTGACATCCGCGACGCTTGGGCGATAGTTGAAAGGTGGTTTGTGCGATCATGTCTATTGCAGGATTGAGTATGACTTGATGATGGTTCTTTCTTAAAGATGCAGTTCGTTCGGGACCTTGCCCGAGTGCTCTACAAAGTTAGTGTTTGGCGACGGATATTCATTCTTTTGCACTGCGATTTTTTATTTATTGTGTATCAAATGTGGTGTCGCTACACTCCTTTTACCCCCCAAAAAACAGAAGCGACACCCCGGCGGGCATCGCTTCGTGCTATTGTAAAGTATTGACGTTTGCGTCGAAATTATTCACCCTTGTGCGCTTCGACCCAACGGCGAGCGTTGACGAAGGCTTCCATCCATGGCGTGTACAAATAGCCACACAATGGAAACGACCATTCTGAAGTGCAGAAATAGACTACGCTCTCCATTGACAGTGGAGAGCGTAGTCTGATGAGGTGTGTAAACTTGTTCACCAACTATTATTCACAATCACAGTCGAATTGTGTACAGTCGAAGTATATTTCAGAGATGGCGGTGTCTTGGTACTTTGAGCCAGGATAGACATCAAGGATCTCAAATCTAATTGTATGGACATCGTAACCTAAGCCGCCATCAATTTCGAAAGACTGCAACGACCGGCTATTTTGAAGTTCAAGGATGCATTTGGGCTTACCATTGCAATACACCTTGAGGCGTTTGACGCGTGCATTCTCGTTCCATGCCTTATCGCTCTTGACATATCCGTTCAGAATTTTTATTACCGAAATTGAGCATCCACTTACATCTCGATACTCAATCCATTGGCCAACGCCATTGCCTTTTACGCCCTCAACCCATGCTGTCTCGTGGTTTAAATCATAAATGTTGGCTGCTTTGTAGTTGGCAGATCCTTGAGGATTAAGCGTGCTTGATGCCACAATGCTGCCCACATCGCCACCACTGCGCATCCAGAAGGTACCGTTGTAGTGAAAATCTTTAAATAATGGATTACCTGTGTCGTCATAATTACCACTCTCATACGTTGCGTTGCTGATATTCGGAACCTTAAAGACGTAGGATGGTTTGATGGTACGCAACTGTGCCTCTGCTGCAAGGCAGCTGATAAGTGCCAAAGCAATGATAAGTACTCGTTTCATATTCTGGTTGTGTGTTAAAGTTAAGATCGTATGGCAAATTTAATAATTGTATTTGCATAAAACAAATATTTTGAAGCGTAATATTTGATGCTATCCCCTCCCTAATTTCGGTCTATATTCTCGCCTGACTGTACAAATAAAGCGATGCCCGTGTGGAGCATCGCTTTATTATATATGTGTAGTATTTATTCGCGCGGGAATTATTCACCCTTGTGCGCTTCGACCCAACGGCGAGCGTTGACGAAGGCTTCCATCCATGGTGTAACATCCTGTGTGCGACGGCAGCAGGGGTATTGAGGATTTTGCCAGGGGAAGAATGCACGTTCCAAGTGAGGCATCATAGCCAAGTGGCGACCGTCTGCGCTGGCAATACCTGCGACGTTGTACTTCG
Source organism: Bacteroidaceae bacterium (assembly GCA_017383485.1). GTDB lineage: Bacteria > Bacteroidota > Bacteroidia > Bacteroidales > Bacteroidaceae > Alloprevotella. Next base: position 43,680 of record JAFNXM010000005.1, on the reverse strand, counting down.
AACCGTTAGGGTTGCCTGGATATTGGTCGTAGGCGTACTTGAGCACTACGTTGTAGTTTTCCTCAGCCAAAGGCAAGTCAAACTTACCTTCACCATGAGCTACCCAAATACCGAGGTCTGTGCCCGAGAGTGAGCCGAACATCACGCTTTCGTTTTGTGGAACTGTGACGCCGACAAAGGCACTTTCAAACTTGTGAGAGTCGTTGTGCAACATGCGTGAGCGCTGTGCGTGGTCGGGGTTGATCAGATTCAATTCCACCATCAACTGGCAACCATTACATACACCGAGCGAGAGGGTGTCCTTGCGTGCATAGAAGCGGTCGAGGGCTGCTTTCGCCTTGGGGTTGTAGAGGAAGGCGCCTGCCCATCCCTTTGCCGAGCCGAGTACGTCGGAGTTGGAGAAACCGCCGCAGAATACGATCATATTGATATCGTCGAGCGTTTCGCGACCGGTGATCAGGTCGGTCATCATGACGTCTTTCACGTCGAAGCCGGCCAGATAGAGCGCATAAGCCATTTCGCGTTCGCCATTGGTACCCTTTTCGCGGATGATTGCTGCGCGTACACCGCTTGGCGTACGGCGTTCGGGCGAGATGCCCAGTGATGCAAACGAGCCTTCGAATTCGGGCTTGATAGCAAAGCGCAATGGTTGATTCTTGTAGTTGGCTGCACGTTGGTCAGCACAGCCGTTGAAGCTTTGCTTGGTATCGAGTTCGTGTGAAGTGGCATACCATACGTCTCTCAGACTGTCGATGCAGAAGGTGTATTCCTTGCCGTCCTTAGTGACGAGGATGCGACGCTCTGTCGATGGGCGACCGATCAATTGGTAACCTACGCCAACTTCGTCCATGATTTCTTCAAATTGTGCCTTGCAGTTTTCATTCACCTGAACGACTACACCGGGATTTTCGGCATAGAGTGCACGAACGACGTCGCTGCCTGCGAAACCATCAAGGCAGATGTCCAAACCGCCCTTGGTGTTGGCGAAGCACATTTCGAGCAAACAGGTGAGCAACCCACCGGCTGAGATGTCGTGACCAGCGAGCAGGAGGCCTTCGTTCACACAGCGTTGCACTGCGTTGAAGGCATCGCGGAAGTATTCAGGATTTTTCACCGTAGGTACATCGCTGCCCACGTAGCCCAGACTTTGTGCCAAAGCTGAACCACCGAGGCGCAACTGGTTGAACGAGAAGTCGATGTGATACAATACCGAGTTGCGAGGATCCTTAGCCTTGCCGCAAGCACATGTAGCGCCGGCGTTGCGAGGATTCTTCACAACAGGACGAACCACCTTGCGCACATCGCTCACCTCACCGCCAGAACTTACGATCACAGTGCCCGGAGAGATAACCTTTTCGCCATCGGGATATTTCTGAGTCATCGAGAGTGAGTCCTTACCTGTGGGGACATTGATGCCCAATTCGCAGCAGAAATCAGAGAGGGCTTGTACACCCTTGTAGAGACGTGCGTCTTCGCCCTTTTGAGCACGGCATGGCCACATCCAGTTGGCTGAGAGGCTCACGCTGTCGAGACCGTCTGCCAAAGGTGCCCAAACCAAGTTGGTCAAACTTTCTGCCACCGCCATCACACTACCTGCAGCGGGGTCAGCCAATCCTACCTGTGGAGCGTGACCAATGGCAGTCGCAATACCTGCCTTGCCACGATAGTCCAAAGCTACGACACCACAGTCTGCCAGTGGCAACTGCAATGGACCTTGGGTTTGTTGATGTGCCACCTTACCTGTGACACTGCGGTCTACCTTGTTGGTCAACCAGTCCTTGCAAGCCACAGCTTCGAGGCGGAGCACATTATTAATATATTGTTCTGGTGCAGAGGCGTCGTAGGCAGCGTTTTCGTAAGTACGCTCTACGGTCTCGTCCACCATGACAGTTTTTGGCGAGTGACCGAACATTTGCGCTACATCCAGGTCGAATGGACGCACGCCGTCGGCTTGTTGGAAGGCGAAGTGAGCATCGCCAGTCGTTTCGCCGACTACGTACATCGGAGCACGTTCGCGTTCAGCAATCTTGCGTACGTGTTCGATATGTTCCTCTTGGATGAGCAAGCCCATACGCTCCTGGCTCTCGTTGGCTATGATTTCTTTTGCCGAGAGTGTGGGGTCGCCTACGGGGAGTTGAGCCATATCGATCAAGCCGCCGCATTCTTCCACCAATTCCGAGAGACAGTTGACATGGCCAGCGCTACCGTGGTCGTGGATGCTGACTACGGGGTTGACATCCTCTTCGCAGAGGGCGCGTACCAGGTTGTTTGCACGCTTTTGCATTTCGGGGTTAGCGCGCTGTACGGCGTTGAGCTCGATACCGCTTGAGTAGCGACCAGTCTCAACGGATGATACAGAACCGCCACCGAGTCCGATGCGATAGTTTTCACCACCGACCATCACGACCTTGTTGCCCTTCTTGGGTTCGCCTTTCAGGCAGTCGCGCTTAGTACCATAACCCACACCGCCGGCGAGCATGATCACTTTGTCGTAGGCATATTGTTCGCCGTTCTCTTGGTGTTCGAAGGTAAGTACGGATCCTGTGATCAGAGGTTGACCAAATTTATTACCGAAGTCGCTTGCACCATTTGAAGCCTTGATCAAGATTTGCTCAGGTGTTTGGTACAACCAATTTCTCTCCTTCATCGCACCCTTGAGGGCTTCGTTGCGCAATTCGTTGCGGTATGAAGTCATATATACAGCCGTACCTGCGATAGGCCACGAACCGACACCGCCGCCCATACGGTCGCGAATTTCACCACCGGTACCGGTTGATGCACCGTTGAAGGGTTCTACGGTTGTGGGGAAGTTGTGTGTTTCAGCTTTCAGGGAGATGACAGATTCGATGTCCTTGATCACGAAATAATCGCTGGTAGAGTGATCCACCGGAGCGAATTGTTCTACCACAGGACCAGCAGAGAATGCTACGTTGTCCTTGTATGCAGACAGGATCTTGTGAGGATTTTCAGCCGTAGTCTTCTTGATCATAGCAAAGAGCGACGAGGGCATTTCTTCACCATCAATGATAAACGAACCACCAAAGATCTTGTGGCGACAGTGCTCTGAGTTGATTTGTGCGAAACCAAAGACTTCTGAGTCGGTGAGACTGCGTCCTAATTGCTTCTCAACGCCGTGGAGATATTCGATTTCGGCTGGTGAGAGCGCCAGACCTTCTTGCTCGTTGTAGGTCTCGAGGTCTTGGATATATTGAATGGGCTGTGGCTTAATGTCTACGGTGAAGCTATTTTGATCCAAACCTTCGTAGACACGTTGCAACATAGGGTCGTGCTCAGCATCTGCGCTTTTCACAGGGAAGTACTCCTCGATGCGAGTGATGCCCTTGATGTTCATGTTTTGAGTGATTTCGACGGCATTGGTACTCCATGGTGTGATCATTTCGCGACGTGGGCCGATGAAACAACCTTCCAGAGTCTCTGCCTGAAGAAGTTCAGCTTCGCCATAGAGCCAGCAAAGCGACTTGACTTCTTCTTCGTTGAGCATACTGCCACATTGCGTAGCGATGATGCTTTGTTGTGGGGTTCTAAAGAATAGAATCATAATATGTAGGGTTATAATTTTACAAATTGCTACAAAAATACTATAAACTTGGCGTAAGACAAAATGAAAAGTACAAGAAAATATATTTTCTCGTGTTTTGAAGAAAAAATATTACCTACATACATCAAAGATACGCTCTGAGATGAGGTGCTATCGACTTTTTATTTTTAACTTTGCGCAATAATTTAGTCTATCCATGAAGCAGAAAAATATACTCACGCAGACGCAGATGCAGACACAACAACTTTCTGCGATGCAATTGGCGCTCGCCCAAATGGTCGAGTTGCCTTTGGCGCAGTTTGCCGAGCGTATAGAATGTGAAATGATGGACAATGCGGCGCTAGAGGAAAACTATCAAAATGACGAGGACAAAGCGCTGGAAAAAGCAGACGACGATTGGGGCTATGGCGATGACCTGGATTTGGCAATAGGCGACTATCGCTCGGACGACGATATCCCCAGTTATCTGCAGGACAGGGCGGAATATGGACGCGAGGAGAGAGAGTATGTGATGGTCGCCGCACACTCGCTATACGATGATTTGAAGGAGCAAATCGGCGAGCAGGATCTGACGCCACACGAGGTGCAATTGCTGGAATATCTGATAGGTTCGCTCGACGACGGCGGCTTTTTGCGCAAAGATCTGGAATCCTTGTGCGACGAGTTGGCCATCTATCACAATATCTACACCGACCAGGACGAACTGGCACGCATGCTGGCCATCCTCCATACCTTCGAGCCCCGCGGCATTGGGGCACGCGATCTGCAGGAATGCCTGCTGATACAACTGCATCACCCCGACTATCATTCGTCCTGGCAAGAACAAAGTATCCAGGTCGTCGAAAAATATTTCAAGCAGTTTATGGCTAAAAGGTGGGACCGGATAGCCGAACGCATGCAGCTCAGCGAGGACGAGGCTAAACATATTCAGCAGGAGCTGACACATCTGAATCCCTCGCCCGGCAGAGCGCTCGACGACGATGATATGCAATCGGCAGCAGCCGTGACGCCTGACTTTTTTGTCATGACGAGCGATGATGGAGATATCGATATCCAGCTCAACCATGGCGATGTGCCGCAACTGCGCGTCAGTCGTTCGTTCCAGGACATTGTGCGCAACTATTCCGCGGGCAATAAAAACACCAGCCGCCAGGAGAAGGAGGGCTATATCTACGCCAGACAGAAAGTAGAGTCAGCGCAAAATTTCATCAATTTGATCGAGCGCAGACAGCAAACGTTGTTGGCTGTGATGCATAGTATTGTCGAGTTGCAGCGCCCTTTCTTTCTGGATGAAGATGAAAACCTGCTACGCCCGCTCACTATCAAAGAGGTGGCCGAACGCACGGGTGTGGACAAATCCACGGCGTCGCGTGTCGTTGGTGGCAAATATGTGCAGACACGCTACGGACTCTATCCGCTCAAGTTCTTCTTCTCAACGGGATTTGTCTCAGCCGAAGGCGAAGAACTCTCGGCACGTCAAATCAAAACCACACTGACGGAAATCATCGACGCCGAGGACAAGGCAGCACCCCTGGGCGACGAAATATTGGCCCAGATGTTGAAGGAGCGAGGCCTGCCCGTGGCACGACGCACCGTCAGCAAATATCGCGAACAACTGGGCATCCCCGTGGCTCGCCTACGCAAAGCATAAACGCATCTACTTCTGTATATTCACGATCAATACATGTCACACAACAGGCACATCATTCGCGCAGCAAAGGTCATTTCGACGATATTCTCGCCGTTCTACTTTTCCTTTCTGGCCTTTCTGGTCTTATTATTCTTCAGCTACCTGCGCTTCACGCCTTGGTTTTTTCGCCTATATGTGCTGGCGATGGTCTATCTGATGACTATTGCCGCGCCCAGGCTTTGCATCTATTTGTATCGTAAAATCAACGGATGGACACATCACCAGATGGGCGAACGCGAGCGCCGCTTTGTACCCTACATCCTTTCGATCATCAGCTACAGCGCCCTGCTCCACATGATCTATGATATGTGTATGCCGCGCTACACCCTGCGCATCATCATTTGCGCTTTGGTCATTCAGACCCTGTGCGCACTGTGCAACTTCTTCTTCAAGGTCAGCACACACGCCGCGGCGACTGGTGCCGCCATAGGCATGCTCCTTGCCTTCTCCATGCTCTTCCAGTTCAATCCCATCATACCTCTGTCCTCTGCTATCCTGATCAACGGACTGGTGTGTAGTTCGCGATTGATTTTGCTCCAACACAAACTACTCGACACCACGATTGGTACTCTGCTGGGTATCGTCTGCGGTTTCCTGTGCGTAGTGTTGTTCTGAGGAGAAGTATTCTGTTTGGAAAAATTCAAAATAAATCATATAAACCCAATCATATAAAACGAAAAACGTATGACACCAATAGTAAGCATCATCATGGGCAGCACATCAGACCTGCCCGTTATGGAAAAGGCCGCCCTCTTGCTCGACGAGATGGAAGTCCCCTTTGAAATCAACGCCCTCTCGGCTCACCGCACCCCTGCCGAAGTCGAAGAATTTGCTCGTGGCGCGGCATCTCGCGGCATCCGCGTGATCATTGCCGCAGCCGGTATGGCAGCCGCACTGCCCGGCGTGATCGCAGCCAACACCACGTTGCCCGTGATCGGCGTGCCCATCAAGGGTATGCTCGACGGACTGGACGCTCTCCTTTCGATCGTGCAAATGCCTCCCGGTATCCCTGTGGCCACTGTGGGCGTGAATGGCGCACAAAACGCTGCCATCCTGGCCGTACAGATGTTGGCACTCTCGGACGAAACCGTGGCGGCACGACTGGCTGCACACAAGGAAGGATTGAAGCAAAAGATCGTCAAGGCCAACGCTGATTTGGCAGAAGTGAAGTTCAAATTCAAGACCAACTAATCACTGAGAAAAAAAGTCAAGGCTTTGTAAAAATTTTGCGACGCCTCGTGAAAATTTCGCGACGTCTCGTGAAAAAAAAGTCTTGGTTTTTTCAAAAAAGGTCTGAGCTCTTTTTCCAGGACTTTTTCGCCCTATTCAGGACACTTCCTGTCCTGTACAAGACCGTTCTTGCCCTGCATCACAGGGTCTGATTTCATACTCGATATTGTTCACATTTCACACAACAGACAAATGAACCTTTTCAATTATACCCCTCGAAAATCTCACGAAGCACAAATCAAGGGCTGTCCCATAGGTGGCGATCAGCCCATCCGTCTGCAAAGTATGACCACCTGTGCCACGACGGACACAGCAGGGTGCGTAGAGCAAATCAAACGTTTGGTTGAAGCCGGTGCAGACCTCGTACGACTGACGGCACAAGGCACCATCGAGGCTAATAATTTGAAAAATATCAAGGAGGAGTTGGCACGCCAAGGCATCAACGTACCCCTGGTGGCCGACATCCACTTCAATCCCGCAGTGGCCGACGTGGCGGCAACAATTGTCGAGAAGGTGCGCATCAATCCCGGCAACTATGTGGACCCAGCCCGCCAGTTCAAGGCACTGGAATACACGCCCGAGGAATATGCCGCCGAATTGCAACGTTTGGAAGAGCGCTTCAAGCAACTGCTCGCCATCTGTCGTGAACACGGCACCGCCCTGCGCATCGGCGTGAACCACGGCTCGCTGTCGGACCGCATCATGTCGCACTATGGCGACACCCCCGAGGGCATCGTAGAGAGTTGTATGGAATTTCTGCGCATCTGTGTGCGAGAAAACTTCATGAACGTGGTCGTATCAATCAAGGCGAGCAACACCGTAGTAATGGTGCGCTCGGTACGTCTGCTCAATGATGTGATGAAGCGCGAGGGAATGAACTTCCCCCTACACCTCGGTGTGACAGAAGCAGGCGAGGGCGAAGATGGTCGTATCAAAAGCGCCGTGGGTATAGGTGCCCTGCTGAGCGATGGTATAGGCGAAACGATCCGCGTTTCGCTGAGTGAAGCACCCGAAAAGGAAATACCCGTGGCCTATAAACTCGCTTCCTACATTGCCGGCACTCGCACAGGCCACCCCTTTATTCCTGGTCAACCTTGCGGCGCCTTCGACTACCTGCGTCCAGTGCGCCGCGCCACATGTCCTGTGGAAAATATCGGAGGTCAGAATCCTCCCGTCGTAATATCAGACCGACTGGACGGCAGCAATGAGGTGGGCAATCTTCGCCCAGACTATATCTATTGCGGACAACGCTTGCCACGCCCAGAAGAACGTATCGAGGGTGCAGGCTATATCGTCGACGCACCGATGTGGCAGGGTGAAGCAGGTACCTATCCTGTATTTACCACCGAGATGTTGATGTTTGTCAGCACTATCAAGGCGCCGGTGAAATTCCTCTTCCTTACTTTCACCAGCCTGACTGAGGAAGTTAAGGCATGCTTGCGTCATCACCCCGAGGTGGTGATTCTGGCGCAGAGCAACCACCCCAATCGCACCGGCGAACTGCGCGCTTTGGTGCACGAACTGTGGCGTGAAAATTTGGTCAACCCTGTGGTGATGTTCCAGCACTATCAAATGAACGCGGCGGAGAAGGAGGACTTCCAACTCTGTGCCTCTGCCGACATGGGTGCACTCCTGTTCGACGGCATCACCGATGGTATCTTCCTCTTCTCATCTCCTGCACAAGGCGAAAAACCTTTGTCGCACGCCATCGTCGACGAAACGGCATTTGCCATACTGCAAGCGGCTCGCCTACGCACCACCAAGACCGAATATATATCATGCCCCGGCTGCGGTCGCACACTGTATGATTTGCCCGACACCATCGCGCGAATTAAGGCGGCTACGTCGCACTTGACCGGCTTGAAAATCGGCATCATGGGCTGCATCGTCAACGGACCCGGCGAGATGGCTGATGCAGACTACGGCTACGTGGGAGCAGGTCGCGGCAAGGTGAGCCTGTATCGCGGCAAAACCTGCGTAGAAAAGAATATTCCGACTGAACTCGCCGTGGAGCGCTTGCTGGAACTGATAGAACAAGACAAACAAAAGCATTCGTAAAGACTGATGAAAATTCTACATACTGCAGACTGGCACCTGGGCAATATTTTCCATGGGCACAATCGTATCTGCGAACACCAACATTTCCTGACATGGCTGCTCGCTACACTCAGAACTGAGCGCCCCGACGCTTTGGTTATTGCTGGCGATATCTTCGACAGTCCTAATCCTTCTGCAACCGCTGAGGAAATGCTATACAACTTCCTCGTCGACGCCTCGGAAGCCGTGCAGGGGATGCAAATCGTAGCCATCGCGGGCAATCACGACTCGGCGGGCCGCATAGATGCTCCGGCGCAACTGCTAAAACGCCACAATATCTACGTACGAGGCACCTTGCCCAGACATACCGAAACGGGGGAAATAGACTACGACGAGTTGATCCTGCCACTGAGCAGCAAGGAGGACGACGAAGCCCAGGTAGTGTGTCTGGCTGTACCCTATTTGCGCTCGTCAGACTATCCCGCAGGACTCAACCAAAGCGAGGGGTTACGAGACCTGTTGGAACACCTGCTGCACAAGGTGAAAAAGAGCGATTTCAAGGGGTTGCCCATTATTGCCGTAGCGCATTTTTACGCTGCCGGCGCAGAAATCTGCGAAAGCGAACATAGCGAGCGACTTGTCATAGGAGGACAGGACTGCATCGCCGCTGATATTGTAAACAAGAACATCTGCTACACCGCACTGGGCCATTTGCACAAAGCACAAAGCATCAAATCGGCCGCACGCGAAATGCAATATGCAGGCAGTCCGATTCCCATGTCATTCAGCGAGAGCAATTATAAACACGGCGTAACCGTGGTGGAAATCGACAACGAGGGACATGTGGAAACACAACGCCTGCTCTACACACCACTACGCCATCTGACGACGCTGCCTCCTCGCGGCAGTGCTACACCTTTGGAAATTCTGCAAACAATAGAGAAACTTGCTACAAGGACTAAGGATGATGAAGGCAAAGACTGGCCTTATTTGGAATTAAGGGTACAGGAGAAACAACCCGAACCGACCCTGTTGCACCAAGTCACCTCGGCGCTCGAGGACAAAGCCGTGCATTTCTGTCGCATCGTCAGAGTGTACCAAAACGACGGCACCTTGTCTGCAACAAGCAAGAAGGTCGAGACACTGCATACGCTGACGCCCACAGAAATCGCCGATCTGGTATTTCAGGACAAGTTCAACACACCTATGCCCGACGCTTTGAAGCAACGATTGCTCATTGCTCAGGAAGAAGCCTTGGCAGAACAAAAACAATGATAGACCCGGTATGAAAATAGATAAAATCACCATTTGCAACCTCAACTCTCTGGAAGGCGAGCACACGATTGATTTCTCCCAGGAACCACTTCGTTCGGCTGGTCTCTATGCTATTACTGGCGATACGGGTTCTGGCAAGACGACCCTCTTGGATGCTATCTGCTTAGCACTATATGCCGAGGCGCCACGCTTTGATGATGCGCAAAAGATCTCAAAGGAATTGCTCGAACAAATCGAGGACAAAGATATGCGCTTACAAGCAGACGATCCGCGAAATATGTTGCGCCGCGGCAAGAAGGAAGGCTATGCCATCGTCGAATTCTCGACACAAGATGGCAAACGCTACGAGGCTGGATGGCACATACGCAAAAAACGCACTGGGACTTTCGACAAAGCCACACGTACCCTGCGTTGCCTTTCTCCCAGAAAGGAAAATTTCAACGAAAGAGAGATTCCTGCACAGATAGAACAAATCATCGGTTTGGACTATACCCAGTTCTCGCGCACAGTACTTTTGGCACAAAATAGTTTCGCAAATTTTCTCAAAGCCAAACGTGATGCCAAATCTATGCTCTTGGAGAGACTCACGGGTACGGAAATATATGGCGCCATCTCGGAAAAAATCTTCCGCCTGACGGCTCAGGCCAAAGAACGTACTGAGGCTATCGAAAATCAAATCACAGGTATTCTGCGCGACAAATTGGAGGCAGAAGATGTCGAAGAAAAAGTGAGACAATGCGAATTCCTGGAAACTGCCATCGAGCGCAACAAGGAACAAGCCGAACTGCTGCAACAACAACTGAAATGGATGGAAGAAAATGCCGCCGCCGAGGAAAATGTTAAGCAGTGCGAAGCCACATACCACAAGGCACACAAGGAAAATGTCGCCGCACACCCCGACGCCGTACGCATCGAGCGCTACGACAGTGTGCTGGATATTCAACCCACCTACCAGTCGATCGTCTCATGCCGCACCGACATCGAAGCATTGAAGGCACGCGAAGCTGAAATCGCCAACAATATTATATATAGTAAGAAGCGCGCTGAAAACATCGTCGCAGAATTGAAAAATGCACGCGAAGCCTTGCACCAGGCCGAGACCAATTTGACACACCGTCGCCCTGCGATCAACCGCGGTCACTCTCTGAAAGGACAAATCAAGGAGAGCGAGGCACAATTGCTCAAAGTAGAAGAAGAACTCAAGGAGTCGCAACTCATCGTTCAAAGCAGAAAGTCACACCAAGAGGCGAAACAGGAAGAACTCAAAAGCACGCAGACAAAAATCGAACAATTGCAGATGCACAAGCAGGAATTGTTTGTACACAAACAGATGTTCGACAAATTTGATTTGGTCAAAGACAAACTGGGCCTCTACCAATCCGAAGCACAGCGCAATGCCGAGCAACACCAAAAGGCCAGCTATCTGCAAAGCAGGCAAACGAAATTGGCAGAAGCCACACAGGCTTTGGAACGTACCCAACAGGAGCAACAGACTCAGTTGGACAGTTACCGCTGCGAACTTAATGTGCACCAAAGTGCCAACAATGGCATCGACAGCGAATACATTCAGCGCCGCCTGACCGAGAACAAGAACCGCCTCGTTCGCCTGGAACGCGCATCTGCTCTGTGGAAGCGTATTTCCGGCGGATACGAAGCCATCCATGAGAAGCAATCGGAAATCAGCCGCGTCAATGCCGAACAAAACCAATTGGTAGACACCATCGCTGAACTGGAAAAGGAAAAACAAGTCGCTGCCGAAGTTTGCCAAAATCTGACCGTAGCACTGACCCTGAGCCAAAGCGAAAATATCGTTCAGTTGCGCAAACAGTTGAAGGAGGGCACCGCCTGTCCCGTTTGTGGCGCTACACACCATCCCTATCACACAGAGACGGAACGCGAGTTGGGCGAACTGCTCGAAAATCTGGACAAAAATTATATTGAAGCCAAGGAAAGGCTCGAATCCAAGAGTAAAATCCTGGACGACCTGCGCAAACAATATGCTGAAAATGCAGGTCGATTGCAAGCAGAGGAGAGAGCACTCGTCGCTCTGCAAACACAACAAGAGACCAACGTGGCAGAGTGGAGCACCTGCGCCGACCTGGATCCCGTCTTCGACGAATGCTCGCCTACGGTCAATAGAAATGCTCGCCAATTGATGATCGATATGCACATCGACAATGCACAGAAAGCGGCTGATGAGGCAGAAACCGAACTCAAAGCATTCAACTATCACCAGCAAGCCACCAATCGTCTGAATCAGGAAATCGACACCCTGATACAGCAGATGGACGCCGACCGCAATCAATGGCAAAGCCTGAAGACGGAGCAACACGTCATATCCACCTCGCTCGACGAAATCGGACAGATGCTATATATCTCCGACCGCGCTTGCCAGGGCTACTATCAGGACCTCGACGAACTGATCACCATCATCGGATGGTTTGACCAGTGGAAGGAAAATCCTGACGGATTCAAAATGCACCTGATACAAATGCAACAAGACTGGGCACAAACCTGCCGCGATCTGGAAAACACACAAACCAGCGAGACACGACTGATCGAAGAGGTGAAAGCCGCTAACGCCAGTTACGACGAATCCGTACGCCTGTACCGCCGCAGCGAAGATGGTTACAGAGCAATGGAGGAGGACCTCTATCTGAAACGCGAAGAAATGCAAATGCTCTTTGCAGGCAAATCGCCCGAACAGGAGGAAGAACTGCTGCAATATCATGTCGACACCGCACGCGCCGCAGTCGAAGCGCAACAGAAGGAGCACGACGCAGCCGAGAGCGAAATCAATATGTTGCGCGGCGGACAATTGCGTGCCAACGAAGAACTCCTGTTAAAGAAAAACCAACTCAGCGCCAAGCAGAGCGAACTGGATTTGTGGCTCGTGCGCTTCAACCGCGACCACTCACCAATGCTGACCGAGGAATTAGACGACATCTTCTCGGACCGCACGGATTGGAAGAAATTGCGTAGCGAACTCGAAGAAAAGAAAAATGCACTGCATCTGGCAGAATTGCACCTTGATGCGGCACGACGCACGTTGCTGGAATTGCAAACCAAGAACTACCGCCCAAAACGCGAGGACGAGATGAGTCTGGAATATCTGACTACAGAATTGGGCAATACTCAGGCGGAAATAAAACATCAGACCGACGAACTGACCGAACTACGTATCGTGCTCAACAAACACCACAATTGTATCAAGGACGCCGACAAATTGACAGCAGATACTGCCCACCTGCGCGACGACTACGAACACTGGCGTAGCCTATGCGCTCTGCTTGGTAGTTCCGATGGTAAAAAATTCCGCGAACTGGCTCAAAGTTATACGTTCGATTTTCTGGTTAATCAAGCCAACTATCACCTGCGCCAACTATCGCCTCGCTACGAACTGCGCACCCAGCCCGGCACGCTCAATCTGACCGTGATCGACCGCGATATGTTCGACGAGGAACGACACATTCAGTCGCTCTCGGGCGGCGAAACCTTTGTGGCGAGTCTTGCTCTGGCCCTGGGTTTGGCCTCTCTATCCAGCGGACAAACGCTCATCGGCAGTTTGTTTATCGACGAGGGCTTTGGCAATTTGGACCAAGCGTCGTTGCAACTGGTCATGGATGCACTCTCGCGTCTTGAGACCACACAGGGACGCAAGGTGGGACTGGTCAGCCACACCCACCAGATACGTGAACAAATCCATCCACAAATCCGCGTGATCAAGCATCCCTCGGGCGGCAAAAGTTATGTGGAGGTGAGATGATACGCACCGTCGCATTCTGACGGTTCTGATTGTACAATAAATCAAAGAGCACCGTTGCTGGCACACAGCGCGCAGATGGCATACAATATATAAATAATGTACCCGCGCGCATACGCATGTGCTGGCAACGGTGCAAAGATACAACATCGTGCAAGCCGCCTTCATCTTTAGCGTAGATAAGGGGGTGCAAAAAAGGGGGTAGAAATCACGTCTACCCCCTGTGTTTATCGATAAAGCGAAATAGTAAAGAAAAAATTATTTTTAGTGGATAAGTAAACGAAAGTTTGGTTTGCTACACTTGTCTACTTGTCTACTTGTTTACTCGTCTACTTGTTTACTCGTCTACTTGTTTACTTGTCTACTTGTTTACTTGTCTACTTGTCTGCTCCTCCACTCACCACTCGCCATTTTCGTCGAATCCGGGATGTTCGAAGCCGTCGGTTTCAGTGTTTCCTGTTGATACGTCTTCCCAGTCCACCCAGTTACCGCTGCCATTGTTTTCGAAGCGATCTCTGTCGAACACGCTGTAATCCCAGTTATTGCTGTCCGGTAAATATAGATAACTCTTTGTTTGATGGATAGTTGTACTCATGCAAGCCCCCTCATAGATATTCAACCGAAAAAACGAGAATATCTATGTGTAAGAGAACACGAACCGAAGGTCGCGCAAGTCAATTTCACAAACCCATACGGGATGAATATTTCTTAATCAGAGGCGAATAACACGAATGCCTTCCCCCTTCCCTATATACACAAGAGAGCTGCACACAATCTGTGGCAGCTCTCTTTATTACTTTTGTCTATTCAGCTGGAGTGGGAGGATTAGCGATGAAACTATTCATCGCCCGATGACTCGCCCCAATGCTGACAATCCCAAGGGCTATTGTATTTATTCGTGGCAGGAGGTTTTGTTCCGTCCCCTACAGGGATGCGGTCGGTACTCGCGGCGAGCATGGACTCTAAGTGAAGTCCCATAGTTCGAGTTAAGGGTTTGATATATTCTCGTTTCATAGTCTTTCAATTAGGGATTGGTTAATACACAATTTTCTTACCGCCTACGATATACACCCCACCCTTCTGAGGCAGCATCACACGGCGTCCGCTAAGGTCGTAGATTTCAGAGTTCACCTCTCCGTTTTCACCTTTCACCTCTTCTATGTCTGTCGTGCCTTCGCCTTTCTCGCGGATGCGTATTGAACGCATTGCCTCGTCGCTAACCTTCACGGGAGAGCCGTCACGGGCGGTCATTGAAAGATATGCACGGAATGGGTAGAGTGATGCGTCCTCCGGTATTTGCCACCAGCCGCCGTCTATGGAGATAGCATAGTAACGGTCGGCAGGCATTGATGCAAATTCTGTACCTTTGATATGCTTGTAGCTACCTACTATGGCGTAATCCATATATATTGAAGAGCAGTTAAGCGTTGTTTCCTCGGTGGCATGGAGCGTGGTATTTTCGTAAGATAGTTGCAGAATGGTGTATTCACTCTTCGCGCGGATGAAATAGGGGTGGTTGGCGTGGAGCGTACCTGTCTTTATCTTCACTATCTCCATTTCTATTTCGTCTATCTCGCCGTTGTCGTCGGTATCGGCGGAATGCATATCATTCACATAGGCAAATTCAAACTCGTCAAGCAGTTCTTCCGTCACGGGCACCTCAAAGGGCAGATAGAGTGAGTTCCACTCCGTGTTGTGCAATCCGCGAGTGTATTCAATATTAACGCCAACAAGATCCTCGGCCACATTGAATGCCTTGTGGTCTCCGTCGAAGATGAAGAACATTGTTTCGTCGGGATTCGCTGTACTGCACATCTCGCAGAAGCCATCCTCGTTGTAGCTGTGGGCATCGGGGTCGGGTTCGCTGTACTCGACACCGCAAAGGTCACAGATATTGCCGTGCTGGCAGGTGGCCTTGTTTTCGTCTTTCTCGGTGGAATGCTCCTCAGTCACTTTATGTCCGCAAACGGAACAGGTAGCGGTATGGGTGCCATCGCCGTTGTCGCTGTAAGTGTACTCACAGCCGTTGGCACAGGTTACAACCCACTTGCCGTCCGCTTCGGTTGCGGTATAGCCCTCGGCAAGATATGCGGTAGGATCAAAGCCGAATGTGCCACCGGAAATAATGATTCTGCCGTATTTTATTCCCAACGCTTCCACATGACCGCCAGAAATCGTTAAGATGCCACCCCAACAATTCAGGTGTCTCACATAACCGCCGGTGATGGAGCTGGTGTCCTCATCTGAATTGTGTTTATCTGTGTGCATTTCATCTACCCAACCATCGGACATGATGGTTGTTCCAAAAGTATTTGTGCCGCCTTCAATAGTACCACCCAGTAGGTAAAGCGTTCCAAAACCATGGATTGCAGAAGTAAAATTCGGATTTGTGTTTTTAACGGTACCGTTGCCGGATATGGTCAAAACTATATTTTCTTCATGTCCAGACATGCTGAATACACCTACACCGGTAATGGTATGACCGTTGAGGTCAATGGCTGTATTTTTAGAAATTTCATAGTCATCGCTTGCTGTGATATCGCCCGTCAGCATAATGTTGCCGCCGTTTTCGAGGGCTGCAATCAGTTCTGTTTCAGTAGATACTTCAACAGCAGCGCCTTCAGCATCGGGAGTGGTGCCATATTCGGTATCATTACCGCTCTCTGTCTCTTGTGCTGATGCTCCTATTGGCATCATAATTGCTATTAAAGCAAATAATAAAGTTTGTAGAGTTCTTTTCATAGTGTATAATTTACTTGATTATTAAATTCCGTAAAACGCAAAAGCCCCGCCGACGGAGATGCATCTCCACCAGCGAGGCCTTCTTTATATTATAGTATATAGTGTACTACTTGCTTGCTTGCTTGCTAGCTTGCTTGCTTGCTAACATTTTATTCGACATGGGCAAATAAATCATGGTTGGATTTGGGGTATTTTCAAAATTTCTTGTCTGCAAAAATAGAGTATTCTTTAACAAAACCATCCATCCTCGTTCCTCGTTTATCGTTCCTCGTTCACCTACGCCTTCCTCACAGGGTCGCAGGTCAAGCCGACACCGAGTTTTTTGAAAATCTTGTGGTCCACTTCGCTCAGCATCACGGTGGAGTGTACCTGGCAACCGTCGAATTTGGGCAACTGTTCCAGAGCGCGGCGGCAGTTGTCGTCGTCGATGCTCAGCACTGAGAGCGCCACGAGCACTTCGTCGGTATGCAGACGGGGATTCTTGCCGTGCAGGAAGGATACCTTCGTGCGCTGTATGGGTTCGATCATGCGTTGTGGAATCAGTCGGATATCGTGGTCGATGCCCGCCAGATGCTTCACAGCGTTCAGGATGAGCGCTGCACTTGGGCCGAGCAGTTCGGACGAAGACGAAGTGATGATCGTGCCGTCCTGCAGTTCGATAGCTGCGGCAGATAGTCCGCTCTCCTCCTTGCGTGCCTTAGCAGCCACGGTGGGTCGGCGGTATTCGGTGGTGATTTGTGCCTTCTTCATCACCAGTGCAATCTTGTTCACCTCGTTCTCGTTGTCGCCCATCACAGCCAAGCGGTTCAGTGCGGTGTAGTAGCGGCGTATGATCTCGTGGCGTGCGGCTTCGCAGCACACTTCTTTATCGCTCATACAGAATCCCAGCATATTCACACCCATATCGGTGGGCGATTTGTAGGGATTTTCGCCGTAGATACCTTCGAAAAGGGAATTGAGTACGGGGAAAATTTCGATATCGCGGTTGTAGTTGACAGCGATCTTGTCGTAAGCCTCGAGGTGGAAGGGGTCGATCATATTCACGTCGTTCAGGTCGGCGGTAGCCGCTTCGTAGGCCTGATTGACGGGATGTTTCAGCGACAGGTTCCACACGGGGAAGGTCTCGAATTTAGCATAGCCAGCCTTGATGCCACGCTTTTGTTCGTGATAGAGTTGGCTCAGGCACACTGCCATCTTTCCACTACCAGGTCCCGGTGCTGTGACCACGACCAATGGGCGAGTGGTTTCGACATAGTCATTGCGTCCGAAGCCGTCCTCCGAGTCGATCAGCGCCACATTGTTGGGATAGCCCTCGATGGTGTAGTGATAGCACACCTTGATGCCCTGGCGCTCCAATCGTGCGCGAAAGGCTGCCACGCTGGCCTGTCCGTTGTAGTGTGTGATCACCACGTGGTCGGACTTCAGCCCTACGCGTTGGTATTCGGCGTGCAGGCGCAGGATGTCCTCGTCGTAGGTGATACCCAGGTCGCCGCGCACCTTGTTCTTCTCGATATCCAGGGCGCTGATCACCTGTATCATCTCGGCGTCGTCGCGCAGTTGCAAGAGCATCTGCAACTTACTGTCGGGCTGAAATCCAGGCAGCACGCGGCTGGCGTGGAAGTCGTCAAACAATTTGCCACCAAATTCCAGATACAATTTGTCGCCGAACTGAGCAATGCGTTGCTTGATATGTTCGGACTGAATTTTCAGATATTTTTCGTTGTCAAAACCGTGTCTCATACGAAGTGCAAAGTTAAGGGTTTTTCGTGAGTTGCATTTTATCGCAAGCATATTTTTTTTGAAAAAAATTCATTCTATTTACAGCGACAAAATGTGCCCCGGAAAAAGGTCTGACCTCGTAAAAATTTCGCGCCGCCTCGTTAAAAAAAGGTCTAATGTTTTTTGAAAAAGGTTAAGGGTCAAAAAACAAAGAGGACGAGAGGGTGAAGCGGTGAAGGGGAAAGGGGGTGTGAGTCATGAGATACAAAATCCCCCAGAGTACCTGTGAAAAGGAGGTGTCTCTGGGGGGAACACTGCGGTCAGTAATTGTATATGAATATGTCTACTGATGTATCATCACCAAGTATCAATCGTATTTGCGTCTGCCCACCAGGGTGAAGAAACGTTTGGTCATCGAGCGCCAGATGTTCTTCCATTGACCGTGGCGAACGTTGATCCACAGTTCCTCGAACGAGCGGCCCACCTTGATCCAGGGATGGCCCCAGCCTTGAATCTTGTACACGCGGCGGCGGTAGGCCACGTGGTCAATGACATACTTGGGGTGGCGCAGGGGGAATTGCAATTCGTGGCGACCCATGGTGAAGAGGCGACGATAGCCGCGGGGCAGCATCTCCACCGAGCCCGAGAAGTGGGTAGAGTCCTCGGTGATGCCGATATTGTTGATCTGGTTCAAGCGAGGCACGACGGCCAGTTGCGAATTGAGCAGCAGACACGAGTGGAAGATCGTTTCATAGAACGCCTTGCCCTGTGCACGGTGCGCATAGCAACGGGGGATCAGTTCCTTCCACAATTTGCGCTCCTTGGCCAGTGCGTGCAGGCGCTGCATGGCTTCCTCGTCGTCCAGGAAGGTGTAGTGCTCGTCCCAGCGATCCAATACACGGCGCCATGACGCCCAACCCGAGATAGAGAAATTGGTCGAGAAGAAGTAGTCCTCCTCGCAGTCGCGCGTCTTCTCGTCGGGATTGAAACCACAGATCATACCGATGCGCTCGTCGTGCTCGTAGCGGTCCAGCATCTCCTTGCAGAAGGGGAAGAAGGATTGTGTCGGCACGTCATCGTCCTCGAGCACGATACATTTGTCTACGTGCGAGAAGGCCCACTTTTGCGAGATATATTCCGATGGGTCGCAGCCGTAGTTTTGCTCCTGATACATGGTATGCACTTCGCATTGCCAGTCCACCTGACTCACCACTTCGCGGCAAGCCATAATACCCGGCATATCGCGCTCGCCGCGTGGTCCGTCCTGATAGAGGAACAGGCGCGAGGGACGTGCTTTTTTGACCTCGGCAAATACTTTTTCGAGAACATCTGCACGATTGAAAAACAGGATCAATACAGACACATCTATCTGTGCGGGAGGAAGTGTATTCATGGGATGAATAATTATTGTTTTTGACTTATGTATATAAGGTGTAAAATACGTTGTGCGTGCAAATATACGGAAAAGTTGACGAGTGAACAAGGGGAGGGGGTAGAGGAAACTATCTAACGGATAGGTTTTACTTTGAGAGGAGGGAGTTTTGTATTTATTTTGTTCAATCATTTGGCGCTTTTTTGCTCTACCCCCTCCGAGCCTGCGGCTCTCGTCCCCCTGCTAGTGGGGACAATGCGGTTAGTCTTGCTAATTAAATACCCTTGCGGGGTGTTTGGCTTGTTCACTCGTCTACTTGTTTACTTATTTACTCGTTTACTAATCCACTCGTCTACTCGTCAACTAAAAAAACATTTTTTTTCAAGCCTTCACTACATCTGTATTTATTGGGAGAGTGGAAGGGAAATTGAGGGCGAAAAAAAATCCTTATCTACGGTTAAGATGAAGGCAGGTGTGTCGGCGTGCGTATCTTTGCATCATCAAATGTGGCCACAGAGATGAAAATGAAAAAACTATTACTTTTTAGAAAAACACACCTATTATTAACCAGTAAAAAAAAGAATGAAAAAATTATGGTAAAGTACAATGTTATCCCCAAAAAGAATCCTATCAACAAGGAAGTGAAGTATTATGCGCAAATGGCGCCAGTAAATCCGGTGAAGTTGGCAGAACTAGCAGAAAGTATCTCGGCACAATGTACGGTGACCGTGCACGATGTCAAGGCCGTGCTTTCGGCACTCCAGGAACATATCGCACAGCATTTGCGCAACGGCAACAGTGTGCGATTGGGCGACCTCGGATCCTTCCGTCCGGTGCTCAAAAGCAGCGGCGCTCTGTCGGCAGACGAATTTTCGACCAGCCACATCAAGGGCTTGAAGGTATCCTTTGTGATGAGTAGCCCTATGCGCTATCTCCTGTCGAAGCAAAATCCCAACGTGACCTTCCAAATGGTGCGCCCCGACGAGGACACAGAAGGCGAAGATGAAACAGCGTAATGCATGATGATCGTGGCTGGGATCTATAGATTTTACAGACTCAATAGTGCCCATAATCTCTATAAAAGTCCCAGCCGCCATCTCTCTGAAAAAAATCTCAATACCATGAAAAACCTTACGCCTACAACTATTTCTGCACTACTATTGCTGACATCGGGCGCCGTACTGGCATATCTGGGATGCTATCTGCCGCCTCAGGGCGAGATATCAGACTCGGTGTTGTGGTACACCTCGCAGTGCATCATCTATGCCGGATCGGTGTTTGGCGTAGCAGGGTATGTCAAAACAATGGTGAACAAGAAATAATTATCACTGAAATTTCTATAAAATCAATAGACTCTATCATTACGATACCCTCTATCATTCAATCAAAAAATCATGAAATCCAGAACTATCAAATATATCGTGGTACACTGCACCGCAACGGTCAGCACCACGGCTGTATCGACGATCAAAAACGGATGGAAAGCGCGTGGATGGAAAAATCCCGGTTATCATCGCCTGATCGACGCACAGGGCAAAGCGCATCTGTTGGCGCCCTACGCCCAGGTGGTCAACGGTGCCAAGGGATACAATCAGTCGGGCATCCATATAGCCTATATCGGTGGCGTGGTGCGCAGTATGGACAACAGGAAATTGGTGCCGGCCGACACACGAACGCTGGCACAACGCGAGACGCTCAATACCTTTCTGCGCGAGCTGCACCAACTCTATCCCAAGGCGAAAATAGTGGGCCATCGCGACCTGTCGCCCGACCTGAACGGCGACGGCATCATACAGCCTGGCGAATGGACAAAAATGTGCCCCTGCTATGATGTAAAGAGAGAATTCAAGGGGTAAATGGATCACCCTTTCACTTTTTACTTTTACCTTTAACCCTTAACTATTAACCCTTAAACCCTTTCAAAAAAATGAATGAACAAAAAAAGCAAAAAGCCCTGAATATCCTGGGATGGATAGATGAAATCATCCACTTGATCACCTCGCTGTTTAAGCGAAAAAGGCTGCAAAAATAGCGCACTAAATCAGACGAAGGAGAACAAAACTGAATTTCTTTGACTTTCATTTTGTTCTCCGCTCACTTTTCACTAACTTCGCCAATTGATTGGGCCGCGTCAAGGGGGATTGGCAGATTTCACCCTGATCCACGCACGAGAAGCCCTATTTTCCAAGAAAATAAATACAAATACTATATGAGCAAAGGTGTAAAGATGATGGCGCTGGCTTGTTGCATTTCGGCAGGCGCTATGGCACAGACAACTGTGGACACACTGCAGACGCAGAGCGACGAGTTCGACTTCACGTTCAGCGAAGCACAATTGGACGAAGATAATGACGCGGCACAGACGGTATCGTCGATCGTGGCGGCTAAGGACGACTACTTCCTGTCGGAGGTGGGCTACCGCTTCAGCCCCATGCGCTATCGCGTCAGAGCCTATGACAACAAATACAGCCAGACGCTGATGAATGGCGTGGTGCTGAACGATGCCGAAAGGGGTAGTTTCAGCTATGGTATGATCGGTGGTATGAACGACGCTGTGCGCAATCAGGAGGGTGTGGCCGAGTTTGGCTACAACAACTTCACCCTGCCTGGCATCGGTGGTGCGACGTCGATCAATACACGCGCCAGCCAGTTTGCCGAAGGTTCGAAGCTGGCACTCTCGGGCACCAACCGCAACTACGTAGCGCGCGGCATGTTCACCTATGCCACAGGGCTGATGCCCAGCGGATGGGCGCTGGCCGGTAGTGTGGGTTACCGCTGGGCCAAGGAGGGTGTGATCGAGGGTACCTTCTACAACTCGTTCAGCTACTTCCTGGCAGCCGAAAAGAAGTTCAACAATCGCCACAGCCTGTCGCTCGTCACCTTTGGTTCGCCCACAGAGCGCGGCCAGCAGGGTGCTTCGACCGAAGAAGCGTATTGGTTGACCGGTTCGCACTACTACAACCCCAACTGGGGTTATCAGAACGGCGAGAAGCGCAATGCTCGCGTGGTGAAAAGCTATGAACCCACAGCCATCCTGACTTGGGACTGGAACAAGGGAGATAAGATGAAGTTGGTCACTTCGGCTGCCTTCAAATACGGCAAATACGGTACGACTGCGCTGGGCTGGAATGGCGACGCCTATGACCCTCGCCCCGACTACTACAAGAATTTGCCCTCGAGCATCTTCGACGTGCACGATCCCAACAAGAACAATAGCGAGTATCTGAAGGAAAATCCCTTCCTCAAGGAACAATACGACCGCTTGTACGACTACTGGACAGCCAACGAAGCCAATCAGCAGATCAACTGGGACCGTATGTACTACGTGAACAGACAAAATGAACTCCTGGGCGGCGAAGCGCTCTACTACCAAGAACGTCGCAACAACGACCAAATGCTGGCTTCGCTCAACTCTACCTTCTCGCACCTCGTGAACAAGCATCACAAGTACACCGGCGGGGTGCGTCTGAGCGCCACAAAGGGTATGCACTACAAGACGATGGAGGACCTGCTCGGCGGTACACGCTACACCGACATCGACAAATTTGCTGCCAACGACTACGGCCCCAATAGCGACGAAGCACAGAACGACCTGACCCACCCCAATCGCCAAATCGGCGTGGGCGACCGCTTCGGCTACGACTATAATATATATGTGAACAAGGCCAACCTGTGGGGACAATACCAATTCACCCACGGCATCTGGGGCGTAAGCCTGGGTGCACACACCGAAGGGTCGACCATGCAACGCGAGGGTTTGATGAAAAATGGTCGTGCACAAGGCAACTCTTATGGCAAGGGCGGTATGGCAAAATTCATGGGCGGAGGCGGAAAGGCTAACTTCACCGTGCGCCCCACTGCCAATCAGCGCATCTCGCTCGCAGCAGGTTATTCGGCCGACGCACCTTTGGCTTACAACAGTTTCGTAGCACCACGTCTGCACAACAACTTCGTGAACAACCTCAAGACCGAAAAGACACTGAGCGCCGACCTGTCGTACGCCTTCCGCTTCGGTCCCGTATCGGGTAAGGTGAGCGGTTACTTCGCACAAATCGGCGATCAGGTAGAACAGACCGCCTACTTCAACGACCAATACAGCACCTTCACCTATCTGACCATGAGCGATGTGGAAAAGCGCTACTACGGCGTGGAAGCAGCCCTGGTGTACCAAATCATCAGCGGCCTTTCGGTCAACTTGATGGGTAGTTACGGCGACGCACTCTACGTCAACAATCCCTATGCACAAGTGAGCTACGAAGGGATGAAGGCGTCAGAAATCCAACGTTTGAACACCTGCAAGAACCCCGTGACTGGCAAGAATATGCCCCTGCAAGTCATCGCCGACGGCATGCGCGTAGGTGGTACGCCACTGACCGCTGTGAGTCTGGGTGTGAACTATAATGTCAGCGGCTGGTTCTTCGAAGCCAACCTCAACTACTACGACCGCGTATATCTGGCCTTCTCGCAATACCGCCGCTTGAACAGTACCTACAGCACCGCGGGCAAATTCTACACCCCATCGAGCGTCAACGCCGACGGTCTGCCATCATACGACGTGACCAAGGCAGAACTCGAAGCCAACGGCGGTATTCTGTTTGACAACAAGGGCGAAGTGGTGGACGAATTCGCTATCGAGCAGGAAAAGTTCAAAGGCGGATTCATGCTCGACGCATCAATCGGTAAGTATATCCGCTTGAAAGGCGGCAAGAGCATCAGCATCAACCTGTCGTTGCAAAACCTGACCAACAATACCAATATGCGTACCGGTGGTTACGAACAAAACCGCGACGACAACTACTACAACGAAAGCGGCGGCGAATATACCAAGGGCGAAAACAAAGCGTACAGATTCTCGAAGAATGCGAAGTACTACTACGCCAACGCCTTCAACGCCTTCCTCAATATTGGTTTCAAGTTCTAATTTTGGCACAAGCATAAATCAAGCATATACGTTATGAAAAAGATATTTTCCCTCTTCCTGCTCTGCGGCAGCTTTGCCCTGTCCCTCACATCGTGCATGGACAAGCACGACGAGCCCAATACGGACGAATATATCCTGACCTGCGACTCAGTGGGCCAGGTGAACACTACTATCGCACAAGTGAAGCAACGCTTCTGCGCTTCAAACAAGAATGCAGACTTCTCGCGCAACGCCAGCAACTTCTTCACCAAAGTCAACGAAGACCTGATCATCGACGGCGTGGTGGTGGCCAACGACGTGAGCGGCAACCTGTATCAAACCCTAATGATCCGCAATATCGATGCCAAGACGGGCGAAGACCAATGCTTCGTGGTAGCGATCAAGAATACCTGCCTGTATCCCTACTTCGCCCTGGGACAACGCATCAAGGTGAATCTGAAAAATCTATACGTAGGCTGCTACAGCAAAGTGCCCCGCGTGGGACAACCCTACTACTCATCGCAAGGCAACCTGAATTTGGGCCCAATGCTCCTGGATATGTGCCGCACAAACATCGAATTGGTGGGCACACCCGACCTGAATGCGCCTGAACTCGTGCCCGAGGATTTGACCGATGCCAACGGCGATGCATGGCTACGTGCTTCGGCGAACAAAACTTATATGAATACGCCACGACTGGCAAAGGTGCGCGGCAAAATCAAGGAAATGCAAAACGGCGCAGATAAGGTGGCAGAAAAGGGTGAAAACTCTGGTAAATACGAACCCCTGCCCAAACTCTTCGCCCCCGAAGAACTCTATGACGATGGCTACGGCGTGGATCGCACTATCCAATTGCAAACCAATACCAGCAGCGTGGCACTGCGCACTTCGACTCAAAATGCCATCTCGTTCCTGCCTTTGCCCAGCGGCGTATGTACTTACACCGGCATGCTGACCTACTACGATAGCTGGCAAATCCAATTGCGCTCGGTCGAAGATTTTGAGAAATAAAAGACCGAAATCTCTAAGGGCTCTAAGGTCCTTAAAGACTTTAAAGACTCTAAAGTCCTTAAAGACTCTCTCCCACACTAAACACTCACACCATGAAAAAAGTATTGCATAAGATCACATTGGTATTAGCCCTGCTGTTCAGCGCAACCACCCTCACCTCGTGCGGCGAGGACTTTTGGGACGATGTATCAGACAGCGTTTGGATCGAGGACAATCTGCTGGGCTCGTGGCTCATCGTCGATATCTTTGCAGAATACTACGACGACTGCCCCTACTATTGCGGCGACGCGATGGATTTCTACTCAGACGGTGTGATGCAGTCGCGCAGCGGCAACAGAGTATTTGAAGAAGGCTACTGGGACGTGCGCGGCAGAGAAATACACATAGACTTCGATGGAGATTATAAAACAGATCTCTACGCCTACGTCAGAGATATAGACTACAACTACATGCTGCTCGACGTGCGCGACTATGCCGGCAAGTATGCCACAAGATACACCCTGAAATTTGTGAGGTATTAGAAAGAAGAAGGACTATAAGGTCTCTAAAGTTTCTAAGGTCTCTAAAGTCCTTAAGGTCCTTAAAGACCCTCCCCCTCCCCATAGAAAATCAACAAACCCTTAAATTTTAATAATAATCATCATGAAAAAATTCTTATCCTTTTTTGCAGCAGCAATGCTCGCAGTGGGATTCACTTCTTGCGAAGAAGTAGATGATCCCTACGTGACTCCCGACGTGCCCGAAAATCCTAGCGATTCGACACAGGTAGACGACAATGTGAACGGCGTGACTTTGCCTTACGAAGAATCGTTCGAAAAGTCGCTCGGTCAGTTCAAGAACTACACCACAGATGGTCAAGGCGCTTGGGTGATCGACTACTCTACTGCCAAGGCTACTGGTTATGACAATGCTTCAAAGGTGACTACTGCAGGTACTTACTACCTGGTGAGCCCCGAAATCGACTTGACTAACGTGGCAGAAGCACACGTGGCATACGAATACATCTTGCGTTATGACCGCGGTCAGGAAAACCAACAAGTGTACATCACTGCTGCTTTCGACGAAGCTAATCCTGCAGCAGGCTGGACTTTGCTCAACGGCACTCACACTGAAGGCAAAGACTGGAACACATTCAGCAAGGCAGACTTGCAAGTTCCTGCAGAATTCCTCGGCAAGAAAGTACGCGTAGCATTCCGCTACAACACCAACGCTACAAGCGGTTCGACATGGGAAGTGAAGAATTTCCTCATCGCTCAAGGCAAGGCTTCAGACGTGCCTGAAGTAGAAGAACCCGTTATCCCCGATACACCCGATACTCCAGTAGTAAGCGACGGTTTGGTGGAAAATGGTAGCTTCGAAAGCTGGACAAGCGGTGTACCTACTTCATGGAAACCAAAGTCATCTGCTGGCAACGCTACATTGGCTCAAAGCACTGATGCACGCACAGGTTCTTACTCTGTATTGGTGAAGGGTGCAACTTCTGGCAACAAGCGTCTTGGCTACAAGGAAACTACTTACAAGGCAGGTACTTACACCGTGACATTCTATGCTAAGGCGGCTACAGCAGACGGCGCAAGCGTACGTGCTGGCTATGCTACATTCAATGCTGACGGTACTATCAACAGCAGCGGTTACAAGTACATGGATGGCTACATCAATGGCTTGAGCAATACTGAATGGACTAAGGTGGAAACTACATTCACTCTCGACGCAGACCAACAAATCTGCTGGGTAGTGATGAACTCTAAGAACCCAGGCAAGGACGTCCTGATCGACGACTTCACTGTATCTACAGCAGACGGTGGTTTGGTAGAATAATGCACTGAATCTATTCATATATAATAATAGGGACATCCTCGGTGGTGTCCCTATCTTTTCCTTTTTTCTGTGGCAAAGTTTGAAAAGTCTCTGAACCTATCAGAGCGATCAATACTTTCTACAAACAGAGGTCAAACATCTCAAAAAAAACATTAGACATATTTTAAAAAAGGTTAGGCCTATTTTGAAAAAGGTTAACCTTTTTTCAACAAGGCTTTGGTTTATTTCGACACCCTATGCAATATCCCCACCTACATTCGACCATTCGACATATCTCTGCACTGATGATAGTCCTCGCACTCGGTTTTTTTGCTTCGTGCGACGACGGCGACGACTATTATCTGGGCTCGACCAATGCACCCAATTCGGGTTCGACGAGTGGCGACATTAGCGGTGCCTCGCACCGATTGGAATTGCCCCTGCCACTGGCGGGCAACGATCTGCTGGAGCATCGCACCAAAGTAGGTGGCCGCGACATCGTCAACTATACCATCGAATATGATCGCGCTGCCTATCACTCGCGCTGGGTAGCATTCCGCTTCGACGCACAGACGCGTGCCAAGGCAGTGAGCCGCAAGGACTACAGCATACGTCCGCAGTATCCGCACGACCCCCTGTTGCCACAATCCGTAGGGCTGGAGAATGATGCACGATTCAACGGCTACGACCACGGTCACCTTGTGGCTTCGGCCGACCGTCTGTTCTCACGCGAAGGCAACGACCAAACCTTTTACATCACCAACATGTCGCCGATGAACGGCAACTTCAATCAGAAATATTGGGTCACGCTGGAGCAATTTGTCCAGGACAAAGGGCGCGACGCCTCCTTCGCCGACACCCTGTATGTAGCCAAGGGCGGCACCATCGCCGACAATATGATTTCCGGCCGCGTGTCGAGCGGTCGCATCGTGGTGCCAAAGTATTATTATATGGCGTTGCTCAAGGTGAAAAACGGTGTCTACTCGGCCCTCGGCTTGTGGGTGGAGCACAAGGACTACGGCACGTCCTATGCCCCCCGCTCCATCCTACGCAGCCACGCCGTCAGCATCGACCAACTCGAGACGCTCACCGGCATCAACTTCTTCCACAATCTGCCAGATCGCGTCGAGAATGTCGTCGAAAGCGAGGCCTTCCTCAGCGCCTGGGGTATCAGTTAGGTCAAGGCATCCGACAAGCGATGCGTATCTCATCTCGCTCGACTATCGGTGTCGCCGATCCACCCGAAAGCACATTTTTTCCAAATAAACGGCACCGATATGTGCTTTTCTCGTTTTTTTTTAAGAATTTTGCGAAAGATTTGCCTGGCATCAGGCTGAAATACATTATAAGACTATGCGAAAGATATTTTCTGTAATACTGCTGGTATTGTGTGCGACACTGACCGCTTCAGCTCAGTCGGGCAAGAAATATGCCCTCTACGGCGTGGCTTTCTACAACCTGGAAAACCTCTTCGACACGGTGCACGACTATGGCAAAAACGACTACGAATTCCTGCCCGATGGTAAAAACAAATGGGGCAAGATGAAGTACGAAGCCAAACTGAAGAATATGTCGAAAGTACTGAGCGAACTCTGCACCGACAAGCATCCGTTGGGCGCTGCCGTGATGGGCGTGTCGGAAATTGAGAACCGCAAGGTATTGGAAGATCTGGTGAAGGAACCAGCACTGCGCGATCGCAACCTGCAAATCGTGCACTACGACGGACCCGACCGCCGCGGTGTGGAATGTGCCGTGCTCTACAATCCCCGTCTGTTCAAACTGGAAAGCAGTATGCTGGTGCCCTATTTCTATCTGGACAAAGATCAACCCGAGGTAGATCTGGGCTTCTCGGTCAAGGGCGGCAAGATCGTGCCCGACTCAGTCCTGCGCGGCGATACCACCTATATCACACGCGGCTTCCTGGTGGCTACAGGACGTCTGGGCGGCGAGCGCGTACACGTGATCGTCAATCACTGGCCCTCGAGAGCAGCAGGCAGTTTCGCCCGCGAACGTGCAGCCTATCAGGTGTACCACCTCAAGGAAGCATTGCTGTCGCTCGACCCCGAGTCCAAAATCATCATCATGGGCGATATGAACGACGATCCATCTGACCCCAGCATGACAAAATCCCTGCAATGTGTGCACCGCATCAAGGATGTGAAGGACGCTCACTCGACCTTCAACCCCTGGTGGGAGACCCTCTACAAAGTAGGTCAGGGCTCGTTACTCTACGACGGCAAGTGGAATCTGTTCGACCAAATCGTATTGAGCGGCAATCTGATGAGCGACGACCGCAGCCGATTGGTGTACCACCGCCACGAAGTCTTCGTGCGCGACTACCTGTTCCAACAGGAAGGACGCTACCGCGGCAATCCCAAACGTACCCATGCCGGCGGCGTATGGCTCAATGGTTACAGCGACCACCTGCCCACCATCGTCTATCTGGTGAAGGAGGCTAAGTAAGAGGAATGTTCTGAGCCCCTAAAGTCCTTAAGGCCTTTAGAGACCTTAAAGACTTTAGAGACCTTAAAGACTTTAAAAAACAACACAACAATAACACATGGCACAAAAACCATCCATCCCTAAAGGCACGCGCGACTTCAACACCGTCGAAATGGCGCGCCGCAACTACATCTTCGACACCATCCGCAGCGTATATGCACTCTACGGCTTCCGCCAAATCGAAACGCCTGCGATGGAAAACCTATCGACACTGATGGGTAAGTATGGCGAAGAAGGAGACAAACTCTTGTTCAAAATACTCAACTCGGGCGACTTCAAAAAGAACGTGCCCGCAGAAGATTATAACGAAAAATCCGCAGCACAATTGGCATCGAAATTCTGCGAAAAGGGCTTGCGCTACGACTTGACCGTGCCCTTCGCACGCTTCGTCGTACAGCACCGCGACGAATTGCAAATGCCTTTCAAGCGCTACCAAATCCAGCCCGTATGGCGCGCCGACCGTCCACAAAAGGGACGCTACCGCGAATTCTATCAATGCGACGCCGACGTAGTTGGTTCGGACTCGCTCCTGAACGAAGTGGAATTGATGCAAATCATCGACGAAGTCTTCACACGCTTTGGCATCCGCGTCAGCATCAAGATCAACAACCGCAAGATCCTGACCGGCATGGCAGAAATCATCGGTGCGGCGGACAAAATCGTGGATATCACCGTAGCCATCGACAAGTTGGACAAAATAGGTATCGACAAAGTCAACGACGAACTGCGTGCAGCAGGATTGAGCGACGCACAGGTGGAAACCCTCCAACCCGTGATCAACCTCTCGGGCACCAACGTGGAAAAACTCCAAACTATGCGCCAAGTCCTCGCCGCTTCTGAGGTAGGACTCAAGGGTTGCGAAGAAGTGGAATTCGTACTCAATGCACTGACCGACGCCGACGGCAACTCAGCACTGCGCAACGAGGTAGACTTCGACTTGACCTTGGCACGCGGTCTGAACTACTACACAGGTTGCATCTTCGAAGTGAAAGCCCTCGACGTACTAATCGGTTCGATCACCGGCGGCGGTCGCTATGACAACCTGACCGGCATCTTCGGTCTGCCCGGCTTGAGCGGCGTGGGCATCTCGTTTGGCGCCGACCGTATCTACGACGTGCTCAACCAACTCGATCTCTACCCAGCCGCTGCTACCACAGCCACACAACTGCTCTTCATCAACTTTGGCGCCGCCGAGGCCGCACACTGTCTGCGCCTGGCACAACAGGTACGCGCCGCTGGCATCTCGGCAGAAGTCTATCCCGACGCTGCCAAGATGAAGAAGCAAATGAGTTACGCCAACGCTGGCGCAGTGCCCTACGTAGCGCTGGTGGGCGAGAACGAAATGCAACAAGGCGTCGTGTCGTTGAAAAACATGAACACCGGCGAGCAAATGCAACTGACCATCGACGAAGTAATCGCCAAGATTAAGGGATAAGGCGCCGTATTCTATTTCAACGCTAAAACAAAATCCATCAGACCAGCCATCTCTCATCCTTATCGCAGGAGCGAGTTGCTGAGCCCCTTGATGGTAGAAAATAAAAATCCCTCCGGATGCATAGTCCGGAGGGATTTTTGTATACAAATATTAGGCGTATAGGTCAAATATCACCTGCGCTTCGTGCGATCTGTTTTGGTATTTCTATTTTCTGAGGAATTCTTCTTTCATCTATACCATCACGTACTCCACGCCAAACCATTCGTCGAGCGTCCTGTCCACGCGTGCATTGATCTCGGGGGTGATATATTTCTTGACCTTCTTGTAGACATACATCACTGCTACGCCGTCGTCCAATATGCCCAGCACTTTGAACACCGAGCGGGGTATAAAGTCCATCGGCAGTATGGTGTAGGCAATAGCGGCATAGATCAAGATGCGGTCCAAACTGGAAGTTTTCTCATCTTGCAATACGTAGTAGAATTGCAGTATTGGTCGTGCTGCTACACGTCCCGCCTTCAGTGCCCAGGGGCGCACCTTGTCCACGAGGTCACTGATTTTCTTGTGCCAATCTACGTTTCTCAGTCTTTGACGTAGCGCACTGGTGTCTTTGCCCAAGATGTAGTAGGCTAAGATTAGGAGGCAAATAGTTGTCATCATTTTTTTCTGTTTTAAGGGTTTATTACTTTGTCCGCAGTGTCGTGCAATTTCTCGCAGGTCCTGCAAAGTTTCTCATTCGCCTTGCAGATTCCCTAGCAAGTCCTGCGGAAGGTTTTGCTCACCAGGGATAATGCAAAGGTAGTGTTTTTGTTGTCAAAGTACCTCTTGTTCCCAACGTTTCAAGCCAATCATTCTGTTTTTGCCATCAAATTCCTACAACGTTGCAACCCGTTTGTTGCACCTTTTATGCAGTCTGTGGCAGATGGCTCTTAGTTTTTCTCTCTATTGAGTTTTGGTTTATTTCACCTTGCTATTCTGTGGTCGTCATTTCTTCAAGGATTTCGATCCATCGGGCAGGCAGGGCGACATTTTCCAGTGCTGTCGTACCGACAAACAGGGGTGCCATGTCCTCGTCGCGGAAGCCTGCGATGCCACAGCCAATACGTGTGACGAGAAAGGTCAGTTCTGGATGCGCCTTGGCATAGGCTGCGAAGTCGTCCACATAGGGGCGGATGTCCTCCACGCCGCCGTGCATCGTGGGGATGGCATAGCATTGTCCCGTCATGCCCACACCGACGCCCCACTCGGCGCCAAATTTATTGTAAGCGTGGCGTGCAGCGCCGCCGCCGTGCCGGCCAGCCAGATTGCTGCCGAATACAAACACTTCATATTCGCCCAGCGAGTCGATCTGGCTTGGCGACTTTTTCATACATAGGTGGTTCTGTTGCATAGTTGTTCTGTTTTAATGAAGGATTAGGATTAAAATTCCAGCATAAATACCCATTCTGATCAGTGCCCGCCTATATTATAGAGGCGGCAAGATTAGTTGTCGTTCTGCCAGTTTTGCCAAAATTCCACGGTGCGTCCGAAGCGTTGCATCGTACTACGGCTCACACCCACCGGCATACGCGGACCAGGTACGCCGCTGCCCAGCACTACGGGCGAGAGTTCGCGCCAGGCCTCATCCCACAGACCGCGGTCGATGAAGGACTGCAACGTCTGACAGCCGCCCTCGACCAGGAGCGATTGCACGCCGCGCTGATTGAGCGCTACGAGCAGGGTGTCGATGTCCGAGAAGGCCTCGAATCCTGCAGGCAATTCGCCCTCGGAAGGGTTGCCCAGCACCACGCGCAGAGGCGACGGCCCGTCCCACAATCGAGTGGTGAGCGAGGGGCGATCGGACAGCAGCGTGGTATGTCCCACCAGGATGGCGTCGTGAGTAGCTCGCTGGTGATGCACACGTATCGACGAGTGTGACGAAGACAAGGCGACGGGGGCACAGGGCGTAGTGCACGGCGCCGGATGATTGGGTTCACGATTTACCACATTTCCGGATTTACGACACTCGCAGTCCTCTGGCGTATTGTCTGTATTCTCGGCAGAAGGGTCCTCGTCGTCCTCGCGCCAGCGTCCGATGAAACCATCTGCAGATACGGCCCACTTCAGCGTGATGAACGGGCGGCCCTGTGCATGACTGACGATGAAGCGACGATTCAGCGCCTGGCACTCCTGTTCCAGCACCCCGACGATGACTTCCACACCGGCATCGCGCAGCATCTGTATGCCGCGGCCTGCGACCTTTGAGAAAGGATCCACGCAACCCACCACCACGCGAGGGATGCCAGTGCGAATGATCAGTTCGGCACAGGGCGGCGTGCGGCCATAGTGCGCGCAGGGTTCCAGGCTGACGTAGATTGTGCTCTCCTGTAACAGTGGGCGGTCGCTCTCCTTCACCGATTTCACGGCATTGACTTCGGCATGCGCCTTGCCACAACAGATATGGAAACCCTCGCCGATGATACGGTCGCGGTGTACGATCACGGCACCCACCATAGGATTGGGCGCAGCATTCATTTCGCCACCGCGCGCCAACTGTATGCAGCGGCGCATCCATTTCTCGTGATTTTCCTGTGGATTCATATTTTCTTCGTAATTTTGCAGTACTATCAAATGCTTATGTACACCTCAGACACCCCCTCTATTTCCTCCTGCCCTATCGCTCCTGGCGACATAGCCCTGGGACAATTGCACCGTCAGATCGTCGGCGCTATTTCGGCACGCTACGACGTGGGCGAAGCACGTGCCCTGGCCTTTGTGTTGCTCGAGGACGCCTTCGACATAGGGCGCACTGATGTGTACGTCGACAAAGTTAGGTATTTTTCTCCGGACGAGTGCCAGCGCCTGCTATCTATTTTGCAATCTTTGGGCGAAGGCGTGCCCTTGCAATATGCCCTGGGCGAAGCGAAATTCTGTGGTCGCTCCTTTATCGTAGATTCCTCCACCCTGATCCCACGTCCCGAGACCGAGGAATTGGTGCAATGGTGTGTGGCAGAAGTCCAGACACATTTTTGCCCCGACCGAGAGGGGATAGAAAAAGAAAAGGCCTCGTTTGAAAAAGGTCTGACCTCGTTGAAAAAAGGTCAGGCCTCGTTGAAAAAAGGTCAGACTTTTTTTGAAGAAGAAAAGACCTTGTTGAAAGAAGGGGAAAATGCCTTGGGAGAAGATCAAATCAAACGTGAAGAGGGGGAGACTTTTTCGAAAGAAGAAAAAACCTTGCTGAAAGAAGAAAAAACCTTGCTCGACGTCGGTACGGGTAGCGGTTGCATAGCCGTATCCCTGGCGCTGGCTTTGGGGGCGGAGTGGCAAATCGAGGCTTGGGACATCTCTGAGGAAGCATTAAATATCGCACGACAGAACGCCTTGCGCCACGGTGCTCAGATCAAATTTCGCCAGCAGGACGCCCTCGACACCGTCGCCGTCGCCGATCGCTATCACATCATCGTCAGCAATCCGCCCTATATCTGCGACAGCGAGCGCGGTGATATGGAGGCGCACGTGCTGGACTACGAACCTCACACCGCCCTGTTTGTGCCCGATGCCGATCCCATGCTGTTCTATTGCGCCCTGGCCCAATTGGCTCGTCGCGCCCTGGTGCCCGGCGGTCTGCTGATGGTCGAGATCAATCGCGCCTATGCTGCCGAAACCATAGCCGCCTTCGAGCAGGCAGGACTCGCCGGTGCCACACTGCGCCACGACGCCTACGGCAATCCCCGCATGGTCTGTGCGTGGCAACAGGAGGCGAAATAGAGATGAAGCAATGGCGTGAAAAGCGCTATCAAAGTGGCGTGACGAATGCAAATTGCCCCATGAATTTGCACGAGTGCAAAAAATGTATTACCTTTGCTCCGCTTGACGCTGGCAGTGGGCCCTGTCGCCCATCACCTGTCGTCCGGGGGTCTGCCTCTGTAGTTCAACGGATAGAATAGAAGTTTCCTAAACTTTAGATCCGAGTTCGATTCTCGGCGGAGGTACACAGAAATCATATAAATACACTGCAAATCGATGATTTGTGGTGTATTTTTTTGTCGCCCGATTTCCAGGGACACGACATGTATTGCCCCATTTTTGTCCAATCGGATACCTTGGGATGCAGTATGCGCCATCACAATAAAAGACCTCGCTGACGTGTGCCGGCGAGGTCTTGTGTTAGCGTGCCAGGTGATGATGCCCTGGGCGTGTATCTTATGCGAAAGATTATTCAGTCATATCTTCGGGAAGCATAGACACGGTGATGCAGTTGTTTTGCTTGAGCAACACGTTCTTCACAAAGTTTTGAACATCCTTAGAACTGAGGCTTTGGATAGCCTTTTCGTAGTCCTTTTGTGTATCCTTGTTCCAGTTCACCTTAGAAGTGATCAAACCTTGCCAGTAGCCGTTTTCACGTTGCTTGTCATTGAATGATTTGAGTTCAAACTTCTTCACCTTGTCCAGTTCTTCTGCAGTCACGCCTTCAGCAGCAATCTTGTCGATGTCAAGGCGTACCAGGCGCAATGCTTCGTCCTTGAGTGCAGGCTTCACGGGGCAGTAAATTTGTACCATGTAAGATTCCTTTGTGCCAAAGCTTGCGTTAGCACTAGCGCCTACGCTGTATGCCATACCGCCGTCTTCGCGGATGCTCTTCAGGTAGCGTTCGGTCAGGATTGAACCCAAAGCCTTCACGATAGCAGCATTCTTCACAGTGTACTTCAGGTCGCCAGTCCAGAGTTGGATGAAGGTAGCCTGAGGTGTTTCCATCTTGCGTACGAAGTGATTGTCGCGCACACCCTTCAATGGTTCCATTTCGAACTTCTTGTTGTATCCTTCGCGTTTCTTCACAGCCTTGAGAGGCGCGATGTATTGTTCTGCGAAGAGGCGGAGGCTATCTACGTCAAGGTTACCAGTGAAGTAGAAGTCGAAGTCGCCACCAGCGTTGTAGCGTTCGCTATAGAGACGCTTGATAGTTTCGTAGTCAGCCTTGTCGATGTCTGCCAACTTG
Source organism: Bacteroidaceae bacterium (assembly GCA_017383485.1). Lineage (GTDB taxonomy): Bacteria > Bacteroidota > Bacteroidia > Bacteroidales > Bacteroidaceae > Alloprevotella. The sequence goes on along the minus strand of JAFNXM010000005.1, from coordinate 7,673 downwards.
ATGCGGTTGGCACGTGGGTGATTGCCGTATACAGTTTTGGTGAGTGAGTCAGAGAATGCAGCTTGGGGCAACTTTTCTACGTTTTCCAACTGAGTGCGCAGACCTGCGATGATAGTGTTGTAAGTATCCACGTCGTTGGCTGGAGCCTGGAAGCGGAGGTAGATCAATTCGAACAGTGTGCGCAAGTCCTTAGGCGTAGATGAACCGCTCAAGTTTTCAGTAGCGTTGCCTGTAGATACGCTGCAAGACACCTGCTTGCCAGCGAGTTTCTTTTGCAATTCGGTTGTGGTGAAGTTGCCCAGACCAGTTGCGTTGATCACTTGATCCATCAATTCGAAGTTCACCACGTCTTTGTCGTTGAACCAACCCTTACCACCGAAGCTTTGAGCAGACATCAGGATTTGGCTTTCGTTGAAGTCGGTCTTCTTGAAGAATACGCGAGCGCCGTTGCTCAATGTCCAGCAAGTGTAGCCAAAGTCAGCCTTAGCTTCCTTCACGATCTTACCCTTAGCAGGAAGTTCGGGCACGAGTGGTTCGTTCTTCACATTGTCCACGTATGCTGTCAGTTCAGCCGCCTTAGCCGCTTCGACAGCACCCTTCATTTGTTCAACAGTAGGTACTGCTTGGCCTTCCTTTTCGGGATATGCAGCGAAGAGCACGAAGTTCTTGTCAGTCGATGCTACGTATTGTTGGAAAACTTGGCTGATAGCTTCCACTGGCAATTGTTGTGCAAAGAGCTTGTAGAGTTGGAATTCTGTTTCCAAATCAGGAATTGCATTGCCTTCGAGGAAGTGGCGCACGTATTGTTGAGTATAGAAGTTGTGCTTTTGCTTTTCGCGGTTGTTGTAGAGTGTTTCGAGCGAACTGATAAACTCTTCCTTCGCACGCAATACCTCTGTTGCAGTGAAGCCAAAACGCTTAGCGCGTTCCAACTCTTGCATCACCACTTGCAGGGCTTCTACATCCTTGCCAGACTTAGGCATGATGCTCACGCTCAGAGCGCTCTTAGTCTTGCTCACCCAGTAGTTGCCGTATGCCACGCCAGCTTGTGTGAAGGGGCAGTCACCCTTGAGCGCCAATTCATTGAGGCGTGCGTTCACCACCTTGCAAATGATGCTGTTGATATAGCCATACGCGATTTCCATCTGAGTGCCGCGCAATTCCATGGGCATGGGTTCTTGCTTGAAGTCCAATTGCATCATCACTTGTGCCACTTCCTTGTCCTTGTCTACGATATAGATAGGTTCGTCGTTGTCGGGCACGGGATAGAATTCGTATGGTGCAGGGTTTTCCTGAGCCTTGATGGGCGAGAAGATAGCCTTGATGCGTTCCACCATCTTGTCTGCGTCGATATCACCTACCACGATGATCGCTTGGTTTTGTGTGTGGTACCACTTGTGATAGTAGTCGCGCAACACTTGTGGGTCGAAGTTGTCGATCACTTCCATTGTACCGATAGGCATACGGTAGCCATAGCGAGAACCAGGATACATGTTGGGCAACTGGCGGTCCAGGATGCGCATGATACCAGTGGTGCGTTGACGCCATTCTTCGTGGATCACGCCACGTTCCTTGTCGATATCATCTGTTTCGAGCAAGAGCGCATTAGCCCAGTCGTGCAGGATATAGAGGCAAGAGTCGATGTTGCTGTCGCTCACGGGCACACCGTCGATATTGTACACAGTTTCGTCGGTAGAAGTATAAGCGTTCAGGTTTTGACCAAACTTCACACCGATGCTTTCGCAATACTTCACCAGGCGGTCGCCAGGGAAATGCTTAGTACCGTTGAAGCACATGTGCTCCAGGAAGTGAGCCAGACCGCGTTGGTTGTCCTCTTCTTGCACCGCACCCACCTTTTGTGCGATATAGAAGTGTACACGATCTTCGGGCAGCGCATTGCTGCGCACGTAGTAAGTCAAGCCGTTTTCAAGTTTGCCGTAGCGCACTGCCTCGTCGATAGGCAACACGGGCACTTGTTGTGCACGCAGACCGCTCAATGGGAGCGCCACGAGCACCAACAGCAAAAGTTTGATAAGATTAAACTTTTTCATAGGTTAATGTTTTATTTGGTTGGTTATAATTTGCTAATAACGAGCAAAAATACAATTTATATCGCATTTATCTTAATTTTTAAGGTTATTTAATACTCAAAAAGTGTTATTTCGTCTATTTTTTGGACGAACTGCGACAAAATCGCCTTTGTTTTGTGGTTGACAAATAGCATTGAGTATCATAACTCTGCTTTCAAGCAATACATTTACGAAGAATTCATACGCGTGTGATATTAGTGGTCCCCGTGTCAGTCGTTCGGCGAAATTTGACAATAAGAAATGGACTGCCATCCTTGTCCATTCGTAAGTATCGCCAAACACTTTCATACACACAAGAATAAGCAGTCCACTTTGGGTGAACCGTTTTCTTGCTTCGTGTATGTTGATTAAATTGGCGATTTAACGAATGCGAAGCATCTCTTTTTCAATAAAATTTTGTCCTAAGACGTGGCAAAGATAAATATTTTTCCATGAACAAGGAGATTTGTATCAAAAAAATTAGAAATAGCACCAATGTGAGCGAAACAAACGCCCCTAATTCACATCCCCCAAACACCCGACGAAAAGGCGACGGCTCAGAGAGAAAAAAAGGTTACGGATTAGAGAAAAAAGGCGACGGCTCGTCGAAAAAAGGTTACTACTTTTTCAAAAAACATCCCACCCTTTACCTGGTGAATTTGTAGGAGGGTTGAAAGTTGAGGGTTGAGAGAGGAGAGGATTCTCCACGTATCGCGCGTATCACATACATTTTTAGTTTTTACCACGAATTGACACGAATCGGCACGAATTTTTATTAGTCAACCACATTCCGCAATGTCCACCTGAGTCAGGGGGACGAGAGCCGTAAGGCTCGGAGGGGGTACGTCAAATAACGCACATAGAGACATCCCATTGGGGCGTCTAAATACCTCCACGATTTTTTTATAATCAACAGATTACACTGATTACACAGATTTTATGCACATGATGCGATTAAATCACTGCCTTCGTGTGATTTAAACAGAATTTAAACTGATTTCTCGGCACCGCATCTGTTTTTGTCTATTGTATTGGCGATAGCATTATACAATGCCATGCATAATAAAACCGTTTAATCTGTGTAATCTGTTGATTATAAAAAATTCGTGCCAATTCGTGTTGATTCGTGGTAAAAACTAATCATACGTGGTAAAGTAAAATACACGAGATACGCGCGATACGTGGAAAATTCTTTCAACCCTCCCCTCATTTCCTACGAAAAAAGAGCCTTGATCCGTGTGGGTCAAGACTCTTTTGGTATTAGTCGAGAACGGTGTCAGTTCTCGAGATGTATTGATGTTTGAGATCAGAATACGATCTTCTTGCCATTGACAATGTATACGCCCTTGGTGGGGTGCAGTGTGCGGCGGCCCGAGAGGTCATAGATCACTTTGGGTGCAGTGGTGGTGGGTGCGTTGTTGATGTCTGTAGTTTCGTCGCCCACGTATTTCACACTCACCTTTGCTTCGGCGGGATCCACGGTGATAGTAGAGATGTGGTGATCGATTTCTGTAGCAGCGAGGTCTGCTGCTGTCAGGAATTCGGTCGAGAGGAGGTAGTCGCCGTTGGTGTAGTTTTGACCTTCGAATTGGATAGCACCGTTTTCATGGCCGAGCACTTCCACGAGGTATTCCACTGCGTAGACGTTGGGATTTTCGATGATCCAGAGCACAGAACCGTGGTCGTCCCAAGTCCAGTTGCGTACAGCGGTAGTCGCTTCGTTGGTCACGATGCAAGCGAAGTTGGTCGATGTTTCGCTGTAGTTACCACCTGCGTGGATGCTGAATGTGCCAGCGTAGTTGGCTTCGTTGTTAGTGCGGATACCGTCGAGTGCAGTTTTGGCTTCGGTGAATTTGTAGTCACGGCCGTCGCGAGTGACGTAAGCCTTTCTCACGGGTTGGTACAGATAGTACTTGCCATCTTCTTGGAAGAATTGCCACACGACGGTTTCGTCAAAAGGGTCTACAGCTTGTTGGAATGTGCTGGCAGCAGTAGCGTTGCTGGGCAATTGGTTGTACGAATAGGTAGTCACACCGCGCAGGCTGACATAGTCGTTGGTCAGATTGCTATTGTATGCCCAGTAGCCTTCGTTAGACTTAGCTGCGATTTGATAGAGCTTGTAGTTTTTCAATTCTGACAGAGAAGTGATCTTGCGGCCTTCGCTGGGACCAGACTTGTAGGTCACGACGATAGTGCGTCCCTCGATGCGGATTGATGCGCTGCAGCCAGCCACGTCGATAGGCTTCACTTGGCTTGCCGAGAAGAATTGTGTAGCGCGCACTGTGCCGCCGTCGGTTGTAGCGATGTTAGCGTAGATCACACCACCTTCGCCCTTCAGGCCTACCACCTTGACAGTGTAGAGTTGTTCCTGTTGCATATCGCCCTTGATATTGACCTGTCCACCGCGCAAGTATTCTGCTGGGATGGTGTAGGTGCCGTCGGCTGCGATAGCAGTGTAGGGTACGTCGAGTGCGAACCAGTTGGGGTTGCCATTAGCGTCGAGTTGTTCAGCCGCATTGACGTTGTAGCCGTACTTCAGTTGGAAACCGTATTGTACGAAGCCAGGTGCGGGCACATCCTTCACCTTGAGTGCTTGGTTGTAGTTGGCTTGATAGTTTTGCAATGGTGCGTCGTTGGCTGCCAATACGATGTCGCCGTTGAGCTGTGAAGCATTGACGCTGACCTTGTCTGTATGTACGTCGAGCATCACGTCTACGTAGCCACCACCGTCCGAGATGATAGTAGTACCACCTGCGGGGTTGAGGTTGTCCCAGTCCACCTTGTAGCGCATACGATAGAGACCTGCGGGTGTACCTGCGGGTACGGTGAATTTGGGCAAGCCCTTGCCGATAGTGTTACCGTCGGCTGTAGTCGTACCATCGCTCTTGCGCCATGTGCCGTTCACTTGTGCAGCATTGTAGCTCACCACGTCGCTACCTGCGGCGGGCGTACCGTCGTTGTTCACCTTGAATTCAAACTTACCGTCGTTGTTCCAGTCCACGTATACATAGCCGCTCATCCAGCTACCGGTGTAGTTGATCGAGGGTTGTACTTGTTCGCCAGCCTTCACCGAGAAGATAGTCTTGAGCGTATTGTCGGTGTACACCTTACCACTGGTTGCAGCCGAAGTTTGAGTGCCAGCTGATGATGCCAGGCTTACGCTGTTCAAGCTACGGTCGGTGCGTGTAGTCTTAGCATCCTTGTCGTAGGTCAGTGCATACTTGTCGTTGCTGAAGCGCTTGTCGGGATTGTTGTCGATCACGATTTCGTCGAAATAGGCATACCAGTCCTCGGTATCAGCATGAGGCGAGCGTACGTCGGGCACGATCACCAACGAGTAGATGTCGATACCACTGTTGGGCTTTTCTGACTTAGCGTACGAGAAGCCCTTGAAGCTTACGACGATGTCTTGCCAGCCAGCCTTGGGCGATACGTTGGTATTGGTTGTAGCCCAGAACTGTTCGTCCTCGCCTGTTTGCCAGTTCCAGCTATCTTCTACGCGCTTACCCAGCCCGATCACCATCATACGGCTATTGGCGGGTTTGTCCTTCAGATAAGCCATCACGTGGATGTATTGCAATTGCTTAGTCATGCGGATAGGTTCCTTCAGGTCGATGCGCAGACCAAAGGTGTTAGAACCATAGCGGCTGCGGCGCAGCTTGACCACCTTCTTCGTAGAGTTGGGTGCAGCGCCGATCAGATTGTCGACATTGGTGTCGGGATTGTCCACCACTGCTACGTCGTAGTCGATCGTAGGATTTGCGGCGCGGAAGGGGCTTTTGTCCCAAGTATCGTAGACGCGGATAGCCTTGAAGTCCTGGCTATCGAATGTGATTTGTGTCTGTGCCTGTGCGGTGAGTCCGAACAACATCAACGCAGCAGAAAGGATGATATTCTTTTTCATAATTTTCTGATTTTATATGTCGTGTTGATGTCTGTTGATTAATACACATTAATATTTGAGAGCAATGGGCACGCACGGCTGTCCAGGATAGTGATGCGCAATTTCTTGGCATTGTAGCCATTGCCATAACTATTGCTTGTGCTGCCGTTCAATGGGATGATGCGCTTGTAGCCCACAGTGGTTGTTTCCATTGATGTGCAGAGTTCGGTCCAGTTGCTACCATCTTCGCTATATTCGATCTTGAAGTCCTTGATGCGTTGACCCAACTTGATAGGTTCTTGCAACACGAGGTAGCGCACTGTCTGTGGTGTGCTCCACGACAGGGTGATAGTGCCACCCAGGCTGCCATCGTTTGTAGCCCAATAGGTATCCTTGTTGCCGTCTGTCAGGTTAGCCTTGTCATACTTGCCACCGGTGCGAGTTTCGTTCACCTCGATAGTAGCAGTCTTGGCCATATCCTTAGCAGCAGTCGATTCGCTCTGTCCATACACGGGCACAGCCAAGCGTTCGTGCAACATCTTACCCAGTTTGCTCAATTCGTTCACAGTATTTGTGGGCAATACGCCATATTGGTCGGGTGGACAGTTCAGGATCAGTGTCGCATTGCGGCCCACAGTTTCCAGATACATTTGGAACAAGCGGTCAGCGCTCTTCATCGTTTCGCCGCTGTGCCAGAACCAGCCCTGATTGGTTGCCTTAGCATCACTTTCGCCGGGATTCCAGAACCAACCGTTGATGTCGCCCTCTTCGCGCACCACGGTTTCAGACAGGTAGTCGGTCATCGCCCAGTTGGTATTGCCAGCATATCCCGATTCGTTACCGATCCAACGTGCTTCGCCGCCGACACCCCACATGATACAGTTGGGTGCAATGCGGTGCACGCGAGCACGCAGGTTGGGCACGTCATAATAGATTTCGGGGTCGATGTCGCGATTGCCGCCCTCGCCACCATAGTAGCCGTCGCCACCGCGAGCTCCGTCAAACCACATTTCAAATTGGTCCGAACCATATTGAGCCAACTCCTCGCATTGTTTCAGGAAGACTTCGGTCACATAGGTATCCTTGCCATAGTGTGCCGAGTTGCGGTCCCATGGCGAGATGTAGAAACCATACTTCATGTTGTGCTTCTTGCTCGCTTCGGCAAAGAGCTGAGGGATATTGGCCGAACGACCATTTTCATTGCCCGCATTCTTGATACTGTGCGAAGTCGTAGCAGTGGGCCACAAGCAGAAACCGTCGTGGTGCTTCACCACAGCGATACCGCCGTTCATACCAGCCGCCTTGACCGAAGTCACCCATTGTTCGGGATTAGGCATCCCCTTGGGCGCATATCGCGACTCTGCTTCATTACCAAAGCCCCATTCCAGTCCGGTGAAGGTATTCATACCATAGTGGAAGAAGGCATAAAACTCTGTCTCGTTCCACATGATCTGGCGATCGCTGGGGACGGGATGACAAGGCGCAGGCGCATTGTCGGGATACGTCATGTCATAGTTTTGAGCGAAGCCCAAAGCAGGTATCGCCAAACCGACAAGTAAAGTTTTAATTTTCATAAAATAAATATTTAGGATTAGTGTTTCACTATATCAACGATGAGACCACCCTCATCATCGGCAAAAATAATTAAAATATTTGCAATTAAAATATTTGCAATTAAAATATTTGCAATTAAAATATTTGCAATTAAAATATTTGCAATT
>JAFNXM010000004.1 GCA_017383485.1 Bacteroidaceae bacterium | reverse complement strand
ATTTACATAGTCATTATATATTCTCCTTGTACTTCTCTACAAAAAGTTTTATGGAATTGCTTTCAAAGATCGCTTCTTTTAAAGTCGCTCATCAGGGCGTTTCCTGATTAGCGAGTGCAAAAGTACACACTTTTTTAATAACTGCCAAATGATTTGACAAGAAAATTTTAAAATAAGGTGCACAAAACCCTGACAATTTTATCCAAAACAAACTATAGTACAGCTTATTATAAATAATTTAAAAAATTACACCCTATTTGATGAACTACACTATTTGACAAACGCAGATTGCAAAAACCGCACTTTTATTAATAACAGCAAAGAATTTTATACTGTTTTTTAGAGGAAAGTATTGAAGAGCATAAAATCCGAAAAATCCCCCCGGGGGGATGGGTATCATATATAATATATAATAAGCATAGGGAAACATATATAATATATAGGAGACGACACAAGGAAAGGGCTATACTATTTTGAGCAACAAAGCACAAATACTACTTTTTACTACTATCTATTCTGCCCAAAAGTGGCATCAATGTTAACATACCACACTTTCCACGAAAAAATATCATTTTTTATTTGTCATTTATCTTGCTTTTTACTAACTTCGCCCTCTCAACTAGAATTTAAACCCTAAAAACTAAGTATTATGGCATACGTAATTAGTGACGATTGCATTGCTTGTGGCACTTGCATCGATGAATGTCCTACTGGCGCAATTTCTGAAGGCGCAAAGTATTCAATCGACCCTGAAGTTTGTGTAGACTGTGGCACTTGTGCTGATGTTTGCCCTTCTGGCGCTATTTCTCCAGGTGCATAATTTGCAATCAGAGAAACAAGAAAATAAAGTTCCCGATATCTGTCGCAGATATTGGGAACTTTATTTTTGATATATTTGAGAGAGGATAAAGTGGAATAGATGTATAGGGAAGCAGAAGTATGCCAGTTGTCATTATTTCCCACTGCGAATATCTTCTATCCACTGCTGGTAGCATTCCACCAAATCCGGGCGTTCCTTTGCCAAATTCTTTTTTTCCGCAGGGTCCTTCTTTATATTATACAATTGAGGCTCGGGACTATTTCCCGTTTCAATGCCCGTACCCCAAGGGACGTGCGAAGGACCGACCTTTGGTGGGATATATTTCCATTTGTCTGTGCGTAAGGAAAGTGTATGGTTGTACGCCATCTTTATAGCAAAGGGACGATTTGATTTATTTTTGCCCAACCAAGTCTTGAGATGATTTTGGCTATCTGTATTTTTTGTAAAGGATAAGTCTTGATTTGTCAGCGCAGCCATAGATGCCAAGCAATCGATGTGTGATATAAGCGCATCACTCACTTTACCCTTGCCTCGACAACCTGCCCCTGATACAATAAAGGAAACTACCGACCCCGCTTCATAAGAACTATATTTTCCTCCTCGCCATGGTCCGCCAGCTTGGTGACCATTTGCCAATTCTTCCGCTTGGTCTTCGTATCCATCATCAAGCACTGACCCGTTGTCGCTAGTCAGAATGATTAATGTATTATCGGCAATACCCAATTCACGCAGGGCTTGTGTCACTTTCCCAACGGTTTCGTCAAATTGCAGTATAGCCTCACCACGCAATCCCATCGCACTTTTGCCGCGGAAGCGTTCGTGTGGCATTCTCGGCACATGTACATCGTTCGTGCATAGGTAAAGGAAGAAAGGAGTAGAGGCATTCTGCGCAATAAACTCGACAGCGTGTGTAGCAATAGAGTCTGCAATATCTTCATCTCTCCACAAAGCTGCACCCCCGCCTTTCATATACCCAATTCGGCTTATTCCATTCACCACACTCTGGTCGTGTCCGTGACTGGGACGTAGTTTTGTCAGCAATTCAGGGTTTTCTCGTCCTGTCGGTTCGCCTGCAAAATTTTGCTGATAACTGACCTCGATTGGCGCAGACGCATCATAGTTTGCCACACGTCCCTGTTCAATATACACGCACGGCACTCGGTCTGCTGTAGCCGCCATAATATAATGATAGTCGAAGCCCAAGTCGGCAGGAGTCACATCCAAAGTGCCATTCCAGTCTTGCTGTGCAGTCACGCTGCCCAATCCCAGATGCCATTTCCCTATTGCAGCAGTGCGATAGCCAGCTTGTTTGAATATATCGGCTACTGTCGTTTGTTCGCTCTTAATAATAGATGCGGCATTGCCTGCTGCTACATCAGTGCCCCGTTGGCGAAATGGATATTGCCCAGTGAGCAGGGAATAACGAGAAGGCGTACTTGTCGCAGCACAAGCATGTGCGTTGGTAAATCTGATACCAGCTTGTGCCAAGCTATCTACGTGTGGCGTCTTAACTTGATGTGCACCATAGCAGGACAAATCTCCAAAACCGAGGTCGTCTGCCAATATTAATATGACGTTAGGACGTGAAGATTGTGCCTGTGCCGCAACACCACAAGCCAGGGTAAGTGTACCAAATAAAACAGTTTTTTTCATATAGAACAGATTGCGTTCGATCAAGGTCTGAGATACTGTCGTGCAGTCTCAATAATATCGTCACAACCCCTTTCCAAAAACCGAGGTTGCAAGTCCACTTTGATATTTGGTGAAATGCCCGCCTCAATAGGCTTCATTTCTTTGGTAAAAGTAGGGCAGGCCGAGAAACGAAGTGTCCACCCGTTGGGCAATTCCGTAGACAATGGCAGACCGCCCCCTCCGCCTGTGATGTCGCCAATTATTGTTGCGTTGTCTGCCTCACTCATATAGAGTACGAAGGCATTGGCAGCGCTATAAGTGCGACGGTTGGTCAGCACCGCCACAGGCTTCTGCCAGCGTAGGCCTATGAATGGTGTGATTTCGATAGGTATGGGGGTAGAAAAGTCTTCGTGCCCGGGCCCTTCCTTATGTGAAAAATAGCCTACGGTTTTGGTCTGGTTGAAAAAGATTGATGCCAGATGTTGTGCAGCTGTGACCATACCCCCGCCATTATTTCTGACGTCAATGATAAGTGCATCACAGGGCGCCAGATGTAACATCATTTCATGCAGGTTGCCATCTCCGAATCCGTTGGCAAATGTCGAACAACGGATGTATCCTATATTGTCGTCGAGAATACGGTATTTCAAGCCTGCAGCAGTTTGATAATCTTCGGCACGTCCCAAATAAATTCTTTCCAGACTATCCGAGTAGTTCATGGGGTAATCATCATACCATTTGCCGTAGCGTGCCACGTCGTGAGCGGCTGAGAGATTGACGTGTCCGTCGCGCAGTTCGCACACCATGTTGCCGAGTAATTCGAACAGTTGATGGTCGGTCATTTCCTCGTTGACCGAGGGCGAGTAGCGCTCATACACTTCGTTCCAGTCCAGACCAAATTGCTCCTGCTTTTGGGCAAAGAAACAATAGCGCTGATCCAATTGTTGCCAGCATGCTTCGAAGTTGCCACGGCGTGTATCCTGTGGTACATCCTCTGTGATGCATGATGTGAAAAGCAAGACCAACAGACAACCAACACTACTGCCCAATCTACGCATCAACGCAGAATGGCCAAATGTCGCACGTATCCTATGGTGAAATAGTGATTCCATGAGTGTCGTTTAAGGTGATGAAGTTCGCTCTGCCTGATATCTCCCCAGTAGCCCAGGGATAGTTTGGCGCGCCCCAAGGGGATTGAGATCTGTGTGAATAGTCGTGCCGAGGGGGCATTGATGGGATGCGTGAATTGAATATTTTTGTTGTAGTTGCCGAGCGAAAAAATCTCGTAATAACTTTGTCCGTAGTTGGGGGTAAACCTGGCGCCGACGAGGGGCAGGTCCAGTTGTGCAGACACGTTCCATTCTCTGCTCCATAGGTGGAAGGGTTGTTCGGCTATCAGACTTATTCCTAAATTCACGCCGGCTCGTCCCTGCGCTGGGTTGTTGCCGCCACGTGTCAGGTAGGTGAATCCCAAATCCACCTCGCCCATGCCACCCACAGCCAGTCGTGTCTTGCTGGGCAAGTGGAAATTGTAGTGCCAGGCTACGGCTGCAGTCAAGTCGCCACTGTAAGCTCTGCCGCGGTCGGCGACAGATTCCAGCAGGCCTACGTTGCCGCTATAGAATCCCTGCACGCTGACCTTGCCTGCGCCCCAGCGTGCCAAGCGTTCGGCGCGGTGCAGGATGCCCACGGCGGGACCAGCGTGCTCGATAGGAGACAGATAGGTGTCCAGTACGTTGGCATGCCCCACGGCCAGGTGTAGTTCTTTGCGCACAGGATCCAGGGTGTCGGACATCAGATGTCGCAGACTTTGTGCTTGGGTAGAAAAAGGCAAGGTGACACATAGTGCCACCCAACAAATGCCTTTTACTAATATGTCCTTGCTGCTATACAATATAATATATGTGTAGAGTTTCCGACCGAAGTCAGACAGTATCACTTGCCCGACTTTTTGTATTTCTTAAAGATCATCCATGCCACGCCCAATACGACAATCGCCAAGAGGCTATAGCCTATCACATGGCTGTATTCCGTTGCGAGATTTGCCACATCTTCTGGTGTCTTGACATCAGGGAAAATCTTATAAATAGCATAGCCGATTGCAGCCAATACAATATTCCAGATACCTGCACCAATAGTGGTGTAGAGCAGGAAGGGAGCCATTTTCATTCGCGCCAAACCTGCGGGAATAGAGATCAATTGGCGTACCACTGTCACCAGACGTCCGATGAGCGTTGATACAGCACCGTGTTTGCGGAAGTACTCTTCGGACAATTCGATCTTCTCCTGATTGAGCAGACAAAGATGTCCAAACCTACTATTCGCGAACTTGTAGATAATAGGTCTGCCCAACCAGCGCGCCAACCAATAGTTGATCAATGCACCCAGGTCAGCACCGATAGTTGCTACGATCACGACCATCACGATACTCATCTCGTCACTTTGCATCGCCATCCACGCTGCCGGAGGTACGATCACCTCGGAAGGGAAAGGGATAAAAGAACTTTCGATAGTCATGAATATCAGCACCACCCAGTAGTTGAGTGATTCCAATACCCACTGAATTAATTCTGCCATTTCTTTTGAGGTTAAGGATTAAGGGGAAGAGGGGTTAAGGGGGAAGGATTAAGGAGCCAAAGCCCTGGACCGAGAGCCGAGTGACTATAGAGAATGTCTTCTGAATATCAGTTCTTCAAAACATCAGAACCTACCACCTAATTACCCGAAACCTATTTTTTACTTACCCCACTCGCTTGGGTTGCTTCTCCAGCTATTGAGCATTTCTACGTGTTCTGATTTGATGTAGCCAGTTTCCAGTGCCACGGCTACCACTGCTTCGTAGTTGGTCAGTGTGGTCAGTGTCACGCCAGCCTTTTCGAAAGCTTCAGCAGCTACGGGGAAGCCGTAAGTATAGCTTGCTACCATGCCGATCACTTCGCAACCGTGAGCGCGGAGTGCTTCTACGGCCTTCAGGCTACTACCGCCTGTCGAGATCAAGTCTTCGATTACGACCACCTTCATACCTGGTTGCAAGTCGCCTTCGATCAGGTTGGTCATACCATGGTCTTTTGCCTTAGAACGAACGTATGCGAAGGGCAAGCCCAAAGCATCTGCTACCAAAGCGCCTTGTGCGATAGCGCCTGTAGCTACACCTGCTACGGCTTCTGCTTCTGGATACAATTCGGCAACGATGCGGCTCAATTCGAGCTTAACAAACGAGCGCAAACCTGGGAATGCCAGAGTCTTGCGGTTGTCGCAATAGAAAGGAGACTTCCATCCGCTTGCCCAAGTGAAGGGATTTTCGGGTTGCAACTTGATGGCTTTAACATCGAGGAGTTTCTTCGCAAAAATTTGTTCGAGAGTATTCATATTGTATAAAATTTTTAAGTATTTCTGTGTAAATTGGTTTGAAGTGGAAACCGCAAATACGGAATCACGGCAAAGTTACACAAATTTATTCTTATTATGTGCTTTATGTACATTTTTTATTGCAACGCCTATGCTTGATTGAATTTTGCCTTTTCAAAAAATGCGAAAAATTTTGACAAATGGACTTTGCGTTCTAGAGCGGGAAATTCATACGACATCAGACCTCGGGTGAAAAAGTCAAGGCTTTTTTGAAAAAAGGTCTAATGTTTTTTCAACGAGCCGTCGCGAAATTTTCACAAAGCCTTGACTTTTTCAAATTATCCCTACCCTATTTTTTGCGAAATCACTCACTTTTTTTGATGAAAAACACAAAAAAGCCTTGACTTTTTTCATTTTCGATGCAAAATCTGTGATTTTTGACCCTCTGAGAATCGCGTATTTTCGACCAACAGAACACGTGATGACTTTTGCTCGATTTATGACCTCGAAAAATGCGAAAAATTTTGACAAAACCGACTTTTGTTGATTTTGAAATAGTCAAGGTTGGGACTTTGTCGAAAGATTTTCTGCCCGATAGTAGGGGCAGAATACAATAAAAAGCGTAATTTTGCGTTTTCATAAAGCAACGCCTACGTAGCAACCGCATAAATATGATGAAGGGAATACAAAATAGCAAATGGACTTTGATACTTGCACTCTTGATGTGCCTTGGTGGCATGGCAAGGGCGCAGGAGCGCAAGGTGCAGTATAAGCCCTTCATCGACGAGAGACGTTTTCACTACGGCTTCTTTGTCGGTATGCACGACCAAAGCATCAAGCTGGAAAACAATGGCTACATTGATCCCGCCACCGGCGCACAGTGGTTGGTGGAAAACGATCAGCACGGACCAGGGTTCAGTGTGGGTGTGCTGGGCGAATGGCGCATGCACAAGTACTTAGGCCTGCGCTTGATGCCCTCTCTGCACTTTGGCAGCAAGCACCTGAAATTTCGCAATCTGGCTGACGGCACGACGGCGGGTCAAAACATGAAGTCTACATACATAGCCCTGCCGCTCAATCTGAAGGTGAGTGCGCCGCGCTACAATAACTTCCGCCCCTACGTCATAGGTGGTGCGTCGCCGATGTTTGACCTGACCACCGGCAAGAACTCTAAAGTGAGAGCAAAGCCGTTCAATATGATGCTCGAGATAGGGTTTGGTTGCGACCTCTATATGCCTTTCTTCAAATTGATTCCCGAACTGAAATTCTGCTTCGGACTGAATAATATCCTGGATAAGAAACGCACCGACTTGCTCGACCCTACACAAAAGGTATTCACCGAGAGTCTGAACGGCGGCGTGGCAAATATGGTGGTGCTAAGCCTGTATTTTGAATAAGGCTACAACGAATATTTAATAACAGAGATTGTTATTTACTAAGTAAAAAAATGCTTATGACTGCTAAAACAACAAAACAGACAATCAAAGCATTTGCGAAACGTACATCAGGTTATGTGGGAATTGTCTGGATGGTTTATGATTTCGGGGATTGTATTAATAAAAGAAAGTAAACCATTATGAAAGATTTGAAAGAATGGTCTTTTGACTTTTGGATTTTATTTATGGTTATCTCTTTCAGCACTGAAATCTATTGGATAGACATAGTCGCCTGCGTCCTTTTCAGTATATATACCATAAGCGCTACATATTTATTATGGAGGTATATAAAAAACGGGAAAATAGGTCTCGTATATAAAAAATTCTTATACGACTTATTTTGGATTACACTTGGCATAGTCAAACTTTGCACGCAGTGATTAAATCTCCATTCACCATATCAATTTTTTAAGTATAGATACATTCTAAAAAGTTTTTTTTCTATAATTATCCAGACTTTTTTTCTACATTGCATTGATTTGTTCATCCAACCATTGCAGTTTATCTACGTAGGCCTGTTTCATTGTGACCACAGCTTCGTCGTAGGTCATCGTCTCGTCACCATTTACTCGCGAGGCAATGGGCCAGAGCGAGATATTCATTTTGTCGGAATTCTTCAACTTAGCCGCTTCTTGCTCGAATACATCTATCAGTGCCTCAAACCTTGGTTTCGCCGTTTGCCATCTCTCCTTGATTTGCTGCACAAAGTAGTAACTTCTGAACAGATTGGGATAGTACAGCGTATTCTTGATGCAATATTGCTGAGTATTGATAGGCATGAATGTACCCCAGTCGTAATCCCACATAGGTCCGGCACAGAGCAGACCATCTCGGTCCTTGTACATAAAGACTGACTTGGGATGGCTCGGCTCAGAGTTCATCGTCAACTCTACCGCTAGCCAGTAATCAATGAATGAATTGATGTCGATATAATCCAGATATTTCTTTGTCGAAAGATTGTAGATCAAATCATATTCATAGTCGTTGATGTAATTCTCGATATACGCCTTGTGCGCAGCCGTGATAACTTCGTCCTCGGGCGCCTGAATCATAAAAGGCATCTTCTTGTAGCGAGAAGTAAACTTATGGTCCTCGTCAAAATTCTTATCCAGTTCCAACAAGAAACCACCAGTCGCAGTACTATCCTCGGCAGAAATTTCATGGATATTCACACGGTTTTCACCAATCTTGATTTGCTCGCACAGATAGTAGTTGCCGATGTGCTTACCATTGAGCACCAACTCTACAAACTGCCCCCTCGGCGTGTAGGCAAGCCCACTCGCTTCGCCGATCTTAAATGCCATGTGATTGCGCAGTAGGGTGCGGTCCATATAGTTAGCCAAAAGCACCCAGCGCTTATGGGCTGGCATGCCCAGGATCTCGGCGTCTTCGTTCAACTTCAAAGCATAGGGTTTCTTGGGATTATACCATGTGGAATTTCCTCTACCCCGCATCGAAGTTTGTCCCTGATAGGAGGTGATTCCATCTGCCCCCTGGATGCGTATGTCTACGTTTTTCACCCACACCTCTTTGCTCGTAATATTGATTCCTCCGGGAGTATTTACATAGACTACTGGCAGGCCGGAATGTACGACGGACACCTTGTATTCGTTCCATTCGCCGTTGTCGTCCACTATACGATAGATGACGGGGGTGCTGAAGTCATTGGCCGTGATACCGCTGAATTGTTCGACGCCGTTAACAAAAACTTTTTTGCCGTTGGTCTTGAACGATGCAACGAGCTTCGTGGGCGAATTGATAAAGAGTGAAGCAATTTGTATATTATTGCCGTCGATGTGCGCTTCGGCATCTTGATGAAGATTGCCTTCATTGTGCTGCTTCAAAAAGCCAAATGAGCTGAAGGTATTGCCTGCGTATTTCAACTCAACGGCTGATGAAGAAATCTCTACTTCTTCGCCCGCCTGATTCTTGGTGCGTATCACCAAGGCTACGGCATCGTCGTACGTGGTGCTTATCCGTTGGTCCTTAATATAGGCACGGAATTGCCCACGCTTCATCACGCCCTGCGCATCATAGGTCTGCTCGATACGAACCAAGTGATAGTCGTTCGGCGCAGTGATATAGCTGCTACGAAGTTCGGCTACTTTGTCCAGGAATATTTCACAATTCGGATCTTCTACATTATAATTGAACACCGCATTTGAGGGATTGACGCGAAACTCAAATGAAATCACATCACCAGTTCCCATCCTGAGCGGTTGGGTACGCAGCATGGCAATACTGGTAGGCGTGCGTGGTGTTTGGTTAAATGTAAAACTTTTTCCATCAGCCATCGTCAGTGTAATCTCACGGGTATTGTCGTCCTGAGTAATACCATGAAGCACTTTGGATTCATCTGCGCTGAAGGCGGTCTGAATACTTTCCAACACAGTGTTGGGATCAGCAGGATTATAGACTTCGTAGACGTAAAATCCATCTTTTACCACGACACGAACACTGTTGCCATCTTCTCCCTTCTCACCTTGTTCGCCTTTGTCGCCCTTATCCCCCTTGTCGCCTTGTTCACCCTTATCGCCCTGTTCGCCCTTGTCACCTTTATCTCCTTGCTCTCCTTTGTCTCCCTTATCCCCCTTGTCGCCTTTGCTTTGGATAAATTCTCCATTGTCATTCTGCAGAC
The DNA here is from genome assembly GCA_017383485.1 of Bacteroidaceae bacterium. GTDB lineage: Bacteria > Bacteroidota > Bacteroidia > Bacteroidales > Bacteroidaceae > Alloprevotella. Next base: position 83,242 of record JAFNXM010000004.1, on the reverse strand, counting down.
GAGTGTAGGTAGTGCCTCCGTCGTATGAGATAGTCCAAAATCCATCCATATCTATAAGAAGGAGCGGCGTGATAGCATCTATACCATTATAGATATCTATTGATGTGTTGTCTGAAAAGGTTACTTTGAAGCCAGTCTCGGTCTTTTCCACTTTTGTGATTAAGGCACCAGCATTGATAGCATCTTGCAGTGCTTTTGTCGCATCTTCAAGGTTGCTTACTCTTTGTTCCAATTGTTCGAAACGTTCATCAATTTCGTCAAACTTTTGGCATTGAGTTTGCAGAATAAGGGTTATAAAAAATAGAGATAAGTATAGAAAACGATTCATAGGCGATTTTTTATTTTGAAGGCGCAAAGTTACGCATTTTTATGACCTCGTGGCAAGTCGGTTTATATTTATTTACCGCGTTTGAGCGTAAATAGGAATTCTACGCCTTGGTCTAACAAATTTTTCACAATAATATCTCCCGAGTGGAAGCTTACTGCATTTTTTACAATAGAAAGTCCCAAGCCTGTACCGCCGCAATCGCGTGTACGTCCCTCGGTGATGCGATAGAATCTTTCGAAGAGTCTCGGCAGGTGCTCCTCGGGTATTTGCTCTCCGTTGTTGAAGTAGCGGAAGAACAGGAATTCGGCATTTTTCTTGTAGCAGGAAATTTCAACCCTCGTGCCCTGTCCTGCATATCTGACAGAATTTTCCAAAAGGTTGCGGAAAATAGAATGAAGCAACGAATAATTGCCACAGATCGTCATCTCCTCTGGAAAATCTACGAGAACGGACATTTCTTGTTTATCCAAATCGCTTTGCAACTCTTCAATCGTTTCACCGACGAGTAACCTTAAATCAACATTTTCTCGTGGAAGCGTTGCTGCAGCTTCTTCTATCTTTGAAATCAAAGCGACGTCACGTATCAAGTCAGATAGTCTTTCTACTTGCAAAAGTGCTCTTTGCAAAAAATCTTTTCTACGCTCTGCGCTCAGGTTTTCGCAAGTTATGAGAGTTTCCAAAAAACCGCGGATACTACTTACCGGAGTGCGTAGCTCATGGCTGATATTATGGCTCATTTGTTGTTTCAGCAGTCGGTTTTTCTCTGCCTTTGTGACGTCAGACAAGGATATTTCAAAACTACGGTCGCTATACACCACGACTTGCACTGCATAATGTGCCCCTCCTACGCTCAGCGTGTCACGATACACAGAGGTTTCTGCATTCCATATATTCTGGTTTTGCTGTTGATCTAGAAATTCCTGAATAGGTTTGAATTCACGTTCAGACCATATCGCATTGACAGAAGAAGTAGTGATATCAAGGATAGTATTAAGATATTGGAGGAAACGAGGGTTCGAATACACTTTCTGGCGTTGAGCAGAAAATATAGCAATCCCTTCTTCGAAATGATGAAAGTGCTTCATCAATCGCTCACGCTCCAGGCCTACCTGCTGAGTCTTTATCTCCAACTCCTGATACATTTTCAGCACTTTCGAAGCGATATCCCCCAATTCATTGTTGGGAAATGAAATGTTGTCGTAGTTCATCAAGCCACGTTCGGCGGAGTCGATAAAATACTGAAGACCTGCGACGGCACGGCCAAAGCGTCCGGAAATGTAGATCAGAGCCACGATGACTATGGGAAATATCAATAATGTGAACCAAAGGAAGATGTTGCTCACATGCATGAAGTTCTTGATTTCTGCATTATAAGGCAACGCCACACGTATCACATAATTGGGATAGACCTTGGCATAGTAAAAATAAGGTTTTTGCAAAGTTTCACTTTCTCGGATATCAATACCAAAACCCTTTTCCAACGCCGCTTTAACCTCTGGACGCTCTTTGTGATTAGAGATATTGGGCAAATCCTCATTACCTGATTCGTAATTCACCTGCCCCTCCTTTGATATAATAGTAATGCGCAAATCCTGGGGCAGAACTGTGCGGAGCGGTGTGAGTGCAAAGGCAGAATCCTGCTGTGTTTGTCGCTCAATAATATCTGCATAACTTTCAAGCCTTGTTTCAAGCAAAGCCTTTCTGCTCTCCACTTCCCGATAATATTGAAAACCGAGCAGAATAAGGGCAAAGCAAACAAAAATAAGGCTGAAATTCAGCAGAAGTTGCGCCTTGTATGAGAGAGATTTCATGACTCGTAGATTATAAGATTCAAAGGAGCAAAGCCCAAAGGTTAAGGTAATGGAAGGCGATGTGTACTGTTGTCGTTAATACGTTTAATCAAAGACAGAATAACTATTCGAAACAATAACCATAACCTTGTCTATTGTTGACACGAACCCCCTCTTCTCCCAATTTGCGGCGCAAATGTGCAATATGCACATCGACTGTACGATCGCCAACACAACTTTCACCTCGCCACACTTCGGTCAGGATTTCTTCACGCGAGAATACACGTCCTGGGCTCTTCATCAGCAACTGCAATATGCCCAACTCTTTGGGCGAAAGGCGTATCTCTACCCCCTTGATCAAGGCTACTTTGCGCAAGGTGTCTATTTGTATGTCCGCCACAGGCTCTGCAGTCGACGGGGTGCTGGATGTATTTACCCTGCGTAACACCGCGGCAACACGTGCCAGGACTTGCTGCAAAGAGAATGGTTTGGAGATATAATCATCTGCACCTATGGAAAAACCTGTCAAGATATCATTTTCCGTATCTCTGGCTGTCAGAAAAATGATAGGGATATCATTGCCCTGAACCTTTCGCAGATGTTCTGCCATTTTATAACCGGACATACCACCCATCATCACGTCCAACAAGATCAAGTCATGCTTCGAAGAAAGTATAGTTAGGGCTTCTTCTGCCGAGGCGGCGGTATCGATGATATATCCTGCATTTTCAAGATTGCACTGCAGAATTTCTCTTAGGTCTATTTCGTCGTCTACCACCAGTATATGTTTTGCTTCACTCATAAGTCGTTTTGGCCATATATTTATTCTTATGCAATATTAAGCATTTTGGCGGGGGTAAACTAATATTCGCTGCACTTTTTTACGACTTTGAACAAAAGAAATGCTTTCGCCAGTCGTTCTGGCACGAAGTGCACAAAAAAAGACATTGCTGAGCGAATCAACAATGTCTCATTTATTTTGAAGTATAGAATTACTTGCTGAAGAATTCCTTTACGTCATCGTTAGGAACCATCTTTTCATCAAAAATGTAAGCACCAGTCTTAGGGCTCTTTACCATTTTGATAACTTTGGTGTAAGAGCGGCCATCGTTTTTGCCGGTCTTAAGGGTTGCAACTACTTTCTTTGCCATGGCTTACAAATTATTTAATTTCTTTATGAATAGTCATTCTTTTCAAGATGGGGTTGTATTTCTTCAACTCCAAACGGTCTGGTGTATTCTTACGGTTCTTAGTTGTGATATAACGTGAAGTTCCGGGCAGACCACTTTCTTTCATTTCTGTGCACTCAAGGATTACTTGGACACGATTGCCTTTTACTTTCTTTGCCATAGTTTAAAGTCTTAACCAATTACTTTGATATTTTTCCAATCGCAATATCCCTTAGCTACGGCGTTGTTCAACGCAGCGTCGAGACCTACCTTATTAATCATACGCAAACCTGCTGCGCTGATGCGGAGGGTGATCCAGCAATCTTGTTCTACGTAGTAAAACTTCTTATTAAACAAGTTTACATCAAACGTACGCTTTGTGCGACGCTTTGAGTGCGAAACATTGTTGCCAATCATGGCCTTCTTTCCTGTAATTTGACAAATCTTAGACATTGCTTTCGCTTATTTTAATGTTCGGAATTGTGTAAGCCTATTTTCTGCTGTCGACCGGGCTTGGTGGTTTGTTGTTGCGTAATCTTGGGGTGGTATCCAAGCTTCGCGGTCCAGCCTATTTCGCTTACGGGGTGCAAATTTAGATATTTTATTTTTAATAACAAAGCACTTTCTATGTTTTTTGTTCATCAGACAGTTACTTTGCCGACTTACCTAACTTTTTGTCACCCTATATGTTATATATGTACTCTAAACGTGTTATACAAATATTACCGGCGGTTCTTGTTCATCATCTTCAAGTGGTGGCAGGATCTCCTTCAAGTAGTCACGGAGCATTGCCATGGCTTCTTTTGTCGCAATGGTCAGATTCTTTTCACGGCCGTGGTCTTCCACTAACTTTTTAGTAACGATATTTCCCTCTTTGCCCACTGCTATCCAAATCGTGCCTACGATACCGCTGCCGCATGCACCATCGGGTGCTGTCGGACCTGCCCATCCGCTGATAGCTACGGCAACGTCTGTCTTGAACAACTCGTTAGCGCCAACGACCATTTGCTTCACCACTTCTTCGCAAACGGCTGTATTTTCTTCTATCAAATCAGCATCCACGTTCAGCAGTTCTTGCTTCAACTCGTTGCTATAGCATACCAATCCGCCTTTGAAGTAATTAGAACTGCCAGGGATGGCTGTGATCGTGCTGGCTACGCGTCCTGCCGTACAACTCTCTGCTGTCGACACGCTTTGATGTTGACGCCACAGCATTTCGTTGATTTCCCTGCTGATATTTTTGATATCAAATTCCATACCTATCTTTTATTACAAGTCTAAATGATATACGTTTTATCAAATCACTGTTCTCGAGAAAGCGGGTTTATTGATGTCGCAGAACTCGCCGTCCAAGAATTTATAGTAAGCCGTGATGGCAATCATCGCAGCATTGTCTGTCGTATAGCTGAATGGCGGAATATAAATATTCCAACCAGCGCCCTGCTGCATATTCTTGAAGGCATTTCTCAAGCCTGTATTGGCAGAGACACCACCCGACAGCGCCACATGGTTGATACCGGTTTCCTTGACCGCCTGCTTCAATTTCTTCATCAAGATGTCCACGATGGTTTTCTCTAATGAAGCCGCCAAGTCGTTTTTGTTCTTTTCGATAAAGTCTGGATCTTCTTTCAATTGATCTCTCAGGAAATAGAGGAAAGAAGTTTTTAGTCCGCTGAAACTATAATCCAGGCCCGCGATATTAGGTTTGCTGAACTGGAAAGCCTTGGGATCGCCCTGGCGTGCCAGGCGGTCGATGATCGGGCCGCCGGGATAACCCAAACCCATCACCTTCGAGCACTTGTCGATGGCTTCACCTGCAGCATCGTCAATGGTTTGACCGAGCAATTCGAAGTCGCGGTGAGAATTAACCTTGACAATTTGCGAATTACCACCACTCACCAACAAGCACAGGTAGGGGTAAGGAGGTACTGCCCTATCCTCGTCGCCCTCTTGTATAAAGTGCGCCAGGATATGTCCCTGCAGGTGGTTGCAATCAATCAGTGGAATGCCCAACGAAAGCGCCAAGCCCTTGGCAAACGACGTACCGACAAGCAGAGAACCCATCAAACCGGGACCGAGTGTCACAGCGATGGCCGAGAGTTCCTCCTTGGTCACACCAGCCTTCTTGAGCGCCTGATCTACCACTGGCACGATGTTTTGTTGATGCGCACGCGATGCCAATTCGGGCACCACGCCACCATAAGCCTCATGCACAGCTTGACCAGCGGTAACGTTGCTCAGCAGACGTCCGTCGCGCAACACAGCAGCCGACGTATCGTCGCAACTTGACTCTATCGCCAGGATAGTAATAGGGTCGTTGGGATTATGTTGTTTTAGCATAATTGCGAAAGTATACTACTATTATATATATAATGTATGTGTGAGAAAAACGAGGTCAAGCCTTAGTGGGTCAATATCTCGAGTCCATGCTCAGTCATCACGAAGGTGTGTTCCCACTGCGCCGAAGGCAATTCATCCTCAGTCACCACGGTCCAGTCATCCTCCTCGTCGACGAAGACTTCCCAAGTACCCATATTGATCATAGGTTCGATGGTGAAGGTCATGCCAGGCACCAGCAACATACCACGACGGCGCGTATCATAATGGTCTACTTCGGGCTCCTCGTGAAACTCCAGTCCTACGCCGTGGCCGCACATATCTCGCACCACACTGAACCCATTTTTATGCGCATGCTTACCTATAGCCTTGCCGATATCGCCTACGAAGCCCCAGGGCTGAGCCGCTTTCATTCCGATCTCGAGGCATTCGCGCGCCACGTCTACCAATCGCTGTTTCTCGGGCGTAGTTTCGCCAATCACAAACATGCGCGAAGCGTCACTATAATAGCCATCGAGAATAGTCGATACATCGACGTTGATGATGTCGCCTTCTTCCAGGATTTCGTCCTCGCTGGGAATACCGTGGCAAACGACTTCGTTCACACTGGTGCACACACTTTTGGGGAAGCCCTCATAGTTGAGCGGCGCGGGTATTGCGCCGTGATCCATGGTGTACTCGTAGACCAAGCGATCAATCTCTGCTGTACTCATGCCGGCGCGGATTTCGCTCGCTACCAAGTCCAGCACACCCGTATTCACTACTCCTGAGCGGCGGATGCCTTCTATTTGCTCGGGCGTCTTGATCAGTGTGCGTGGGGGCACTAATACACCACGATCCTGAAAGGCCAAAACCTTTTTGTCCAGTTCTGTGATGGGTTGCCCTGCGGGAATATACCAGTTCTTCTTATTCTTTTTTGCCATAGTCTTTCCTATTTCCTTGCAAAGTTAGCAAATTCGTGGGATAATCGTAGTAAAGATGCATTTTTTTCAAACCTGCACCCCAAGCACCATTATGGGGAAGAATGTAGCGACCGACATCCTTCCCCATAATTTAATATTGTAGCAAAATGTATTTACTTCATCCAAACCTTTTGTACTGTACCACCAGCCTTGACTACATATACGCCGGGGGCGAGTGAGATGCGTGCTTCGGCTGCTTGGCTTTGGTGCAGGATACGTCCGTCCATGCTTACGACCTGGATAGTTTCTGTCTGTGGCATACGCACTATCAGCACACCATTTTGCTGAGTGATTTCGGCTGAAGTTGCCATAGCATTATCAATACCAGTCGGTGTCTCTGTCACGTGCAGTTCGCTGACGTAGATATAGAAGTGTGTACGCGCTCCGCCGATATGCAAACCGACGTGGTAGAGTCCGCTTTCCTTCACCTGGAAGGGATCGGAGTGGAGGTACTTTTCTTCTGTATAGTCTACATCCTGGCTCTTCATAATCTGAGTGGTGAGTGCTGTGGTATCAGCCGCTGTGCCGACCCATGCAGAGATTTTACCGGCATATTCGTCTGCTTCACCTCGCACGGCGCAACGCATCGTATAATCCTTGCCATTTTCCAAATAGAGAGCGGGAGAAACGAGCCAGTCGTCGTTCTCGGGCGAAAGTCCCCACAGATAGGTCGCGGTGGGCGAGTGAGTGCCTTCCTCGGGATAGACGCCCCAAGTCCAGTAGCAGTCGTCGCCGTTAGCATCGATTGAAGTATAGAGAATATAGTTCCACACGTCCATCAGATCACTCTTGTATGGCAGGTTAAAGTAGTTGCCAAGAGTATCAATATTCGACTCTGCCTTCTCGCTGGTATAACCGTTGACTTTTGCTTTGAGTTGGTAGTAATAGGGGGTGATGCCTTCGACTGGAAGTTCTTCCGAGAAACTATTTCCCTTGAAGTCCGCTGCCACACGTACACCTTCGGGCAAACGGATGATTTCGTGCGTCAGATTTGCATTATCTACGTATCCACCATTCACACCACGTTCGAGCGTTTCCCAAGTGATACTGAGTTTACCACCCTCTGCTGTGAGACGGAGGTTTTGAGGCGCTTGTGGTTGGTCATTGCCAATGTAGCTGTCCAAGAAGTATGGTGCAGATTCGCCTACTTTGTTGGCCACCTTGATAGTGAAGCGATAATTACCGTCAGCCTTGACGCTACAATCTGCTGCTACTTCGTCGCCGGGCATACCTTTTCCTTGCGCCAGAAGTTCCTTTTCGTTGTGGAGAGTCCAGGTCAATTCGTCGGTCAATTCATTGAAATCTGTATCCATCCAGGGCAACGCGAAGCGGATCTTACCTTGCAATGCACCACCTACGAAGTCTGCACGCGCAGCCTCGACAGCTGCAGGCGTTCCTTGAGCCTTTGGCGCCGCCTTAAGGAAGATGCCAGTAATCTGTTGACCATTGGGATAATTAACGAGGAGTGTTGCTTGCGCAGTAGCGACATCTACGACATAGAGAGCACCGCCCGCATCAGTATATGCCGACCAATAGAGTTGACCCGTAGCTGGGTCGAAAGTAGCCGAACAGTCGCTGGTAGGCACTACGCCAGTCGAGCCAACGAGTTGGAGCTTGGCATTAGTCTTGTCCACCTTGTAGAGCTGACCCTTCATGTCGATGCCATAAAGTTGACCCTTGGCATCAGCAGCCAAAGCACAGAGGCGCTCGATAGGCGCAATGGCAGTCTTTTGTGCTGTCTTCAGATCCATTGTACTGAGCACGAAGGAACCATCGCCCTTGCCGTTCAGGCTACAAGCGTAGACATTGCCCGTAGTCTCATCATAGGTCATATCGGATGCGATGTAGGAGTAATCAATGATGAACATTTCTTCACCAATACTCTTCCACGTTTTTGTCTCTGGATCTGCCGCCACATAGGTCGCCGCGATCATACCAAAATATTCCATATACGACAACGAATAGTACGTGCCGTCTACATACACCGCACCACCCGAACCTGTCAGTACCATATCGTAGTCCTGCCAAATCATCTCGGGATCCGCGCCCGTATTAGGATCGATTTGCATCAAACCATACTTTTGCACATCGTCATTGGAATAACGAAGCGCACCATAGATAGTGGGATGTGTGGTTTGGGAAAAACTGCACAAAGCAGTCACAAATGCTACGACCAGTAGCATCGCACGTCTAGCGAGTATCTTTTTCATAACAGAATAGTTTTTGTGTTTACATTTGTTTGCAAATTTATAAAAAAGTATTACAACCACACACTCTTATCGCTTTTTTTCATACAAAAGTACATAACACTTGCGACAAATCTCCTTTTTCATAACATCCCATGAAAAAAGCAAAAAGAATTTCGCGACGGCTCGTTAAAAAAAAGTCTAACCTTTTTTAAATTTCGCGACGCCTCGTTAAAAAAAGGTCTAGGTTTTTTTTCGCGGGGATAAAATACCTGTAAAATTACAGTCCTTACCGTTCAAAAAAATAAGAGAAAAATGAAGATTGGAGCACCCATAGGCACTCCAATCTTCATTATTTAGGGCACGACATCAAGTCGCCGATTCATTATTGAGCTGTCACTTCGAGCGCATATTCGTGGAAGTGGCGTACGCTCTTGAGCAAGCGGCGCAATTCGACGATGATTTGCTCGGTCTCCTGCACTGTGTGCAAGTAGAGTGTGGCTGAGGTCAAATTGACGTCGTCTGCGTGCATTGCCTTGATAAAGGCGCGGCGCAAAGCTATGACTTCATCGCGCAGAGCATCGCATTCGCGGCGCAAAGGTTCGATTTCACTGACACGTTGCTGACGAAGCGCATCGACTGCACGCTCTGCCAAATTGCGGAACTTATCACGTATTGGCAAATATGCCTGGATATCTGCTGCAGGGATTGGCGTAAAGTTGTTGTCCACGTGTTCGAGCGCAGGTTCATTGACGCGCAACAGCGCAAAGTGCATTTGGCGGAGCGAATTGTGAGCCAAATGGAACGCAGTGCTCAGGGTAATTGCTGTTGCAGGTTCGGTGCGGCGCAAGCAAATCATTTCGCGACGGCGCAAGTTCTTAAGTTCTCGCTTATTTTCAGCCAAAACTTTTGCCGAACGACGGATGGGTTTCAAGGACTCGTCGAACATACCGCCCACGGTATCATCGAATGCCTTCGAATAAACGGACACCATCTCGCTGGTAGCTACGTTGAAGTGGCGTTCGAGCATCTTGACCAACTCTGCCTTGTCTTGTGTCTGCAACATCTGAGTGAAGAGCACATCGCCTTGCTTCATTTCGGCTTGTTTCTTCTTGTATTTAATTTGGCTATGAATCAATGCAAACACGGCACCTGCGATAATCAGCAAAGATACGACTACACCGCCATAATACATTGCCAAAGCAACAAAGAAACAAGCGGTGAAGGCTACACCAGCAGTGATCAACCATCCACCAATAACGGTCAATACACCAGTGATACGGAACACAGCGCTTTCGCGACTCCACGCACGGTCAGCAAGGCTTGTACCCATAGCTACCATAAAGGTGACGTAGGTCGTAGAGAGGGGTAATTTCAACGAAGTACCCAGGGCGATCAACAAAGCCGCCATCACCAGATTGATAGAAGCACGCACGAGGTCGAATGTCGCACCTTCTACCTCTTCTTGTTCGGTAGGTGCTTGGAAGCGACTATCTATATAATGACGCACCTTGGCTGGCGTGATACGTGTCATAGTCTCGCCGACAGAGTTACCCCAGCGCACCAGACTACGTGCTACGCGCGACGAACCAAACATTTCTTCGCCCTCGTCCTTGCTTGACAAGCTGATCGAAGTCTTTACCACATTATGAGCTTTCTTAGACGTAGCCAAAGCGATGACCATGATAAATCCTGCAGCATAAAGGAAAATAGCAGGCGTGTCTGCTGGACCATTGAGTTGGTCCATTGTAAACTGCATCGGATCTGCGAAACCAGATGCAGACCAATACTCGTAAGAAGAAAGACCTGCCAAAGGCACACCGATGAAGTTCACCAAGTCATTTCCAGCAAATGCAGTAGCCAGAGCGAAAGTACCAATGAGCACCACAACACGCAGAACATTCACCTTCAAGAAGTGCAAAATCTGCATCAATATGGTGAATACGACGAAACAACCACCGAGGAGCAACAAGACGTTGTTGTTGACGTAATCCAATACTTCTGGCGTCATGAATGATAGGTGCTTCATGCCCTTAAACAACATGAAGTAAACAATAGAAGTAACGGCCAAACCACCGAATATACCTATCTTCCAACGCAAGCGCGAACGGTAATTAAATGTAAAGACGATGCGCGCCAGATATTGCACCAAGGCACCAAAAACAAAGGCTATAGCCACAGACAGGAAGATGGCGACAATCATCTGCAAAGCCTTGTCGGTATTCATAAAGTCACCGTAAGAAAGACCCGCCGCTGCCGAATCAAGCATTTTGAAGAGAGTCAGCGCAAACGTAGCTCCGAGCAATTCAAACACCATCGAAACGGTAGTAGACGTAGGCATCCCCAAAGTATTGAAGACATCCAACAGCACGATGTCTGTGACCATCACCGCCAGGAGAATGTACATAATTTCTTTGAAATAGAACATTTCTGGTCGGAAGACCCCGTGGCGCGCGATGTCCATCATGCCATCGCTCATCACTGCTCCACAAAATACACCAATAGCTGCAATAATCACGATAGTACGGAATTTTGCAGCTTTCGAACCAATAGCGGAATTCAGGAAGTTCACTGCGTCATTGCTCACGCCTACCCAAAGGTCGAAGATAGCTAGGACGAACAGGAAAATCACTATTCCTAAATAAATTGTTTCCATATAAAAAGGGTTAGTAAAAAATTAATATGCTTACCAATAATCGTTGGCAAAAATATTAGCCTTTTGTTACTAACCCGTTAAAATATTGTTAAGTTTTGGTTAAGATTTCTTTTTACGACCTTACTTTAGATATTTACGATATCACCTTAAATATTTGCTACACGCATGATATCAGCAAAAACACCTGCTGCTGTCACCTCAGCACCTGCTCCATAGCCCTGGATAAGCATGGGATATTCGCGATAGCGTTCTGTGGTGAGCAATATAATATTATTAGAGCCTTCGAGATCATAGAAGGGATGTCCGAGGGGAATCTCCTGCAATCCGACACTAGCCTTTCCTTCTGCCCAGGTAGCGACAAATCGCCATTTCTTACCATCTGATACCAAGCGTTGACGGTCTTTTTCAAAATCTGCGTCGAGTGCGGGCAACTTTTCCCAGAACTCTTCCAACGAGCCTTGGAACAATTCCGACGAGATAAAGTCACGGCGCTCCACATCCTCTGCTTCGAGCACATGGCCGCTTTCGCGTGCCAAGATCGTCAGTTTGCGAATTACATCCTTGCCGGAAAGGTCTATGCGGGGGTCGGGTTCGCTATAGCCTTGCTCTTGTGCTTGCTTCACGGCCTGACTAAAACTTACTTCTGCCGAAAGATGATTGAAGATAAAGTTGAGTGTGCCGCTCAATACGGCTTCAATGCGCAAAATGCTGTCGCCTGATGAGCGCAGGTCGTTGATGGTATTAATAATAGGCAGACCTGCTCCGACATTGGTCTCGAATAAATACTTCACACCGCGTTCGCGAGCAATATGCTTCAGACGTGCGTAGTTTTCATAAGCGGATGATGCTGCCACCTTGTTGGCTGCTACGACCGAGACGTTGTGTGCGAGCAAAGTTTCGTAGCATGCTGCCACTTCTTCGCTGGCTGTGCAATCCACGAATACAGAGTTGAAGATATTCATCTTAATAATTTCCTTCACCATCTGCTCTACTCCACCCTTCTCGCCATGTTGCATAGCTTCGCGGTAGTTTGCTGCGTCGATGCCAGCGCGATTGTACACCGCCTTGCTTCTGCCACACACGCCGACCAGGTTTAATTTCAAACTATGCTCCTTCATCAGGATCTCGCGTTGAGCTGCGATTTGTTGAAGAAGGCTTCCACCGACAGTACCCGTACCACAGAGGAAAATATTCAACTCCTGGTACTCACTCAGAAAAAAACTGTCGTGCAGTACATTGAGGGTTTTGCGCAGACAACTTCTGTCAACGACGAAAGACAAGTTCAATTCCAACGCACCAAAGGCCATGGCATAAGTATTGATACCATTTCTGCCAAGGACACTAAAGAGTTTTCCTGCGATACCTGGTGTATATTTCATACCCTCACCGACCACGGCTACGGTAGCAATATTTTCTGCCAGCAGGGCTTTGTTCATCGCCCCGTCTTCTATTTCTTTTGCAAATTCTCGGTCCAGCAGTTCGCAAGCACGTGGTCCTTCGCTTGGCGTAACACACATCGACGTACTAGTCTCGGATGCTGTCTGTGCTACCATAAATACACTGATGCCGCCAGCTGTGAGTGTTGAGAAAATGCGGCGGTTCACACCAATCACACCTACCATCGAAGGTCCGCTGACTGTCACCATGCTCATTTCGTTGACCGAAGAAATACCGCGAATAGGTCTTTCGCTTGGTTTGGCCTTACTGCTGATGACGGTACCTTTGCCCTGTGCGTTGAAGGTATTTTTTACTAAGATCGGAATATTCTTGGCACAAACGGGATAAATGGTTGGAGGATAAACTACCTTGGCGCCGAAGTTGCAGAGTTCCATCGCTTCGTTGTACGAAAGTTCGTCTATCGTATAGGCGCTGGGGATGATGCGTGGGTCGGCGGTCATGAAACCGTCCACGTCGGTCCAAATCTCCAAAGCCTCGGCATCGAGGGCTGCTGCCAGGATCGCGGCGGTATAGTCCGAGCCTCCACGGCCCAGATTGGTAGTTGCACCGCTGGTGAGGTCTGAGGAAATAAATCCGCCGACTACTACAGTTTGTTTGATCTGTGCAAAAGTTTCTACGATCAAACGGTTTGTAGAATCAAAGTCTACCAAGTGTTTTTCGCCAGACTTGTTCGTCTTGATGAAGTCTCTTGAATCGAGCAAAAGGGCATTATTAAAAAGTGCCGAACAAATTGTAGAAGAAAGGCGCTCTCCATACGCTACGATAGCATCTGCTGTCTTTGCTGTCAGGTCTTGAATCAGCGACACGCCATAAAGGATACTGTCCAAGTCGTCTACCAATCCGTCGATTTTTTGCTTTACTTCTGCTTGCAGCGCAGGGGCAATGACTTCTGCAATCATATCATGATGGCGCTGACGCAAGGCATCGACGCCCTGACGATAGGCATCGCCGCCACGAGAAGCCTCGTGCGACAAGACGATCAGTTGGTCTGTCACTCCACCCAGAGCGGATACGACCACGATGATGGGATATTGACAATTTTCTACAATATCTTTTACACAACGTATGCTTTGCGGTGTGCCCACCGAACTACCACCGAACTTCAAGACGTGACCGCCTGCAAAAAATGCGGTAACCGATGCGTCCGAGGTGCCAGATACTTTTTTTGTGCTCATATATATTGAATTTAATTGGTAGAGAAAGTTACAAGGATCAAGATGCTTTGAATACTGAAAGCGACATACTGTATCCTTTATCTAAGGGGAAACAGACGACCCATTATTTTCTCTGCTCAAATCAAAGTTTCACTTTCACTTTTACTGCTTTCGATTCGTTTTGCAAGCGGTCCAATGCAGTCACCACGTAGGTATATTTTGCTTTGCCGTTTTCATAGGGCAATTTATACATTGTCTCGCGTGTCACAGCAACGATATTATCACTTTTGCTCAAATCCACTTTTTCGCCCTTCTTGAATTGATAGATGGCATAGAGGGCGGCTTTGTCCAACTCCTTCTTTGCGCGTGGCGCGGTCCAGAACAGATAGTAGCCGTCGGGCATCCACATCGCCTTGACACGACGTGGTTTGCCGGGTGCCTCGTCGTCGAGGTGTGGCATCAAGGGTTGCAGAGCGGGGGTAGCATGATAGTGATTTTTCAACTCAGTAGCATATCCGCCCTCGTTGCGCACTACTGCCGCCGAGTACCACAGGCAACTGCCCTGCACGCCTGGCGATGTGCGTTGCAAGCGGAATTTCTCTGCCATTTGATTTTGCGATGCATCCTTCAGATCTTTTGCTCTGACGGTGCGTTCCACGTCCTGTCCGATGTAGAGTGGTCGTGCCGAAGCATAGTTGGCCCACCACTTCACCAGGGTTTCATAGTCGGCCACCCTATGTCCGATTTCCCAATACACTTGTGGCACGGTGTAGTCCACCCATCCCTTGTCTATCCAGTACAGGATATCGGCGTAGAGGTCGTCATAGTTTTGCAGACCGCCCGTAGCGCTACCCGGCACGCTGCTGCCGCTCTTGGCATTGTGATAGATACCAAAGGGCGATACACCAAATTTCACCCAGGGTTTGGCGGCATGCACCGAGTCGTTGAGTTGACGCATGAAGCAGTTCACATTGTGTCTGCGCCAATCATTCACGTCGGGGATACCATTGCGATATTTTTGATAAGTCGCGGCATCGGGAATAGTCTTTCCTGCTGCGGGATAAGGATAGAAATAGTCGTCGATGTGCAGTCCGTCCACGTCGTAGCGACGTACGATATCCGCCGCTACACGACAGATATACTCGCGATTTTCGGGCATCCCGGGATCAAAGATATACAGGCCGTCGTATTCAAAGAAACGCTCGGGATTTTTTGAATAGGGATGCTTGGGCGAGAGTGTTCTGGTACCCTTAGTCTTCGCACGGAAGGGGTTGATCCATGCGTGCAATTCCATACCGCGCTTGTGACACTGCTCCACCATCCAGGCCAAGGGGTCCCAATAGGGCGAGGGCGCTTGTCCCTGTACGCCTGTGAGGAAACGGCTCCAGGGTTCGTACGGACTTTCATACAGTGCATCGGCCTCGCCTCTGACCTGAAACATCACCGCATTCACGCCACAGCGTTGCAGTTCGTCCAATTGGTTTGTCAGGTTCGCCTGCATCACATCGCGGCTCATACCCTGGAATTGACCATTGATGATTTGTATCCATGTACCACGAAATTCGCGTTTTGGAGCAGACTGAGCCTGCGCCAGGGCAGACAACGTGAGTAGTGAAATCAGGATCAGGAGAAAGGAGTTTTTGCGCATTATCTTTATGATTTAGTTGTATACAAGTTTTTTAACTATGCAAAGATACGACTTGGGCGGTGGAGTACAAAATGAAAAGGAAAAAGATTTTAATTTCTGTTCAAAAATACTTCGTACGCCGTTTTTTCATCGCCGCTCAGCACTTTGAAATCCATCTGCCCAATGTAACATCATCCAGGGAGCAATTTCGACATTTTCGGACAAATTTTGTCAAATTTTTTCGCATTTTCCGAGGCCGAGAATCGCTTAAAAATCATCAACAATACACTTGGTCGCAAATATCGCCGCCACGTCGCATTAAAAAACCTATTTTTTGACCCAAAATGATGAAAAGTCCAAGAAAAAATGCAAAAAATCAGAGAAAAAACCGATTTTTTTGAAACTCGCCAGGGATTTTTTGGCGAAAAAAGTCAAGGGATTTTTGAAAAAAGTCAAGACTTTATTAAAATTATCCTAAGGAAAGTTTTCACGAGCCCTTGACTTTTTTCAACGACCCCTAATTCAATCCTTCTTCTCCGTTCTATTTGCTCAAATCCATTTGTCAAAATTTTTCGCATTTTTTACCCCCTTTTTCGCAGGAAATTCCGTGCCCTCCGTACCAACTTTCCCCTTCAAAAAAATCCTACTATTTAATTCGCTGACAATTAGGGCCTTGCGGGGGGGGGTAGTACTTTTTACCCCTGAAATATTCTTACAAAAGAATACCTTTGGTATACATTTTTTATATTAACTTTGTCCAAATCGAATATCAAAATTATAAAACATATCATTTATTAACCTAAACTTTTAACCCTATGAGAAAGAAAATCATTTCTCTCTTTGCGCTATTCTCTATGTTGATGGGTACAGGCGCACAGGCTCAGGATTACTACGTAGCACACGGTGCCAACGTCAATGTGAGCCACGGCACTCACTATCCCAAGGCTGTGAGCATCGTGGGTACACAGTCGCCCGAGCAGGTGCTGAATGGTATCGCTTCGGCACCACGCTGTCAAGCCTATTTCGACAAGACGAACACCACTTTCGAGGTGTTGGCTGGCGAAGTCGTGACACCCAACATTGCCATCAATGGCGAATGGATGCACGGCTACGTGTATGTCGACTGGAACAACAACAAGCAATTCGATGTCAACCTGCAAGGCAATGGCCCCTACACCAAGGGCGATGGCAACGAGTTGATGTGCTGGTCACTGTACAGCAAAAATGGCGATGGCGATTCAGGCTGGAACAGCGACGGCACCTATCTGTCATCGGGCAATGTGTTGACACCAGGCAGTTTCACAGTGCCTGCTGACGCCGAGATTGGCGCTTCATACCGCATGCGCTACAAGGTCGAATGGAACAGCATCGACCCTGCAGGTTCGGGCAATAAGTTCCTGACCGACGGTGGTGCAATCATCGACGTAATGTTGAAAGTCACAGGCAAAGTGGACGAAAGTATCGTCGTGGAAAAATATCCGCTAAACGACTACAAAGAACCACGCGTAGGCACTACGCCCGACGCCACCGCTTGGAACAAATTGGCAGACGGATTGCAAGCCAGCTGGGGTTCGCGCGACGACTTCTATTCACTACACGAAGTGCCCAGCCACGCCCTGAAAGCCTCTGCATCAATTCGTGCATGGCAAGGCGAACGCGCCAATATCCAAGCAGTTCTCTTCAGCAAGAGCGACCAAGGCATGATGACCGTACGCATGACCGA
Source organism: Bacteroidaceae bacterium (assembly GCA_017383485.1). Taxonomy (GTDB): domain Bacteria; phylum Bacteroidota; class Bacteroidia; order Bacteroidales; family Bacteroidaceae; genus Alloprevotella. The sequence continues at coordinate 65,852 of JAFNXM010000004.1, read as the reverse complement.
GTGGAAGAAAAATGGTGCGGCTACAGGTATTCAGGCAGGCGATGCTCGTTTTGTCAACTATGTCATCACAGACGATTTCAAGGCATGCGGCAATCACCCGGCAGGGCTTCAGACATGGCTCGTGGCAGACGTGATCGATCAGGACAAGGCACACGCTGTACCAGCTATGGAAACGCGCCCTGTATGGTGTACGCTGGAAATCCCTCGCGGCATTCAGGGTGGCACCTATACCACCGCTTTGGAAGTAGTCAACGAACAGGGTCAAGTAGTCAAGACTCTGCCTCTGGAAGTCTACGTAGATCATCATCAATTACCCGAAGTAAAGGATCAAAAGTTCCATCTCGACTTTTGGCAACAACCTTATTCTGTGAGCCGTTACTATCAAGTAGAACGCTGGAGCGACGAACACATCGAAGCATTGCGTCCCTATTTGGCAGCACTCGGTCGCGCCGGACAACGTACTGTCAGCGCTATCATGTTCTACGAACCATGGGGCGAACAAACACACGACCTGTTCGATCCTATGGTGCAAACCACCAAAAAGGCGAATGGTACATGGGCTTACGACTACACCATCTTCGACAAGTACGTTGAACTTTGTGCAGAGTATGGTATAGACAAACAAATCAACTGTTTCAGCATGGTTCCCTGGGATATGAATTTCAGATACTGGGACGAAGCTACTGCGCAATACAAGTTTATCAAGACGACTACATCTTCATCTGACTATAAAGATCTGTGGAACAACTTCCTGGCGGCTTTTAAGGTTCACTTGCAAGAAAAGGGTTGGTTCGAAAAGACCAACATCGCAATGGATGAACGCGCAGAAGCAGATATGCTGAATGCTTACAACATAGCCAAAGCGCATGGTTTCAACATGGCATTGGCGGGCAATTACCATTCTTCATTGAGTGACAAATTGCAAGACTTCTGCGTGGCTTTGGGACAAGACAAGCAGTTTACAGCAGCACAACGTGCAGACCGCAAAGCCAAAAATCGTGTGACAACCATCTATACCAGTTGTGCCGATGTTGAGCCTAATATCTACACCAACTCCTTCCCCGCAGAAGCGACATTCTTGCCTCTTTATGCGGCAGCCAATGATTTGAGTGGCTATTTGCATTGGGCATGGATCAACTGGGACGAGCATCCACTGACAGATAGCCGTTTCCGCAAGTTTGGTTCGGGCGACACTTATTGCTACTATCCTGGCAATCGCTCCAGTGTACGCTTCGAAAGATTGATCGAAGGTATTCATCAATACGAAAAGGTGCAAATTCTCAAGGAGGAATACAAGAACAATCCTGAGCAATTGAAAAAGTTGAATGCACTCCTGAAGCGTTTCGAAGGTCATGCTGTAGTGGGCGAAGACTGCGCTCCAATGGTCAACGACCTGGAAAACTTCCTCAACGGTCTCGAGGTAGAAATCCCCGAACCAAAGGACGTAAAGACAGGTTATTATCACTTGGTAAGCAAGGCCACCAACCGCACAGAGCACCTCTACAACAATGCCCTGCTCAGCGGCAATAGTATGCGTTTCACTCTGCAATCAGATCAAATGGTCAATACGAACAATGGTATTTGGCACGTCACCGTGAAGGAAGGCAACAAGCTGGGAGTTAAAAATGGTGATGGCAATGCACTTGTGGCTGGCGCCAGCTATGGCGGTTCGGTGGTGGGAACCTTTAATGAACTGACCGTAGGGTCTACCTCTGACGTTGGCGAGCATCGCTACTACTACTTCACCGAAGCTATCAACTGCACCAATGGCGGTAGCAACTTCAAACTCTCAGGAGTAGATTTCGTGACTACATGGACAGATGGTGGAGCAACAGCCGATGACAATCTATGGCGCTTTGAAGAAGTCAACGTAGATGGCAAACTGGTATACGAAGTAACTATCGACGGCAGCAGCGATGCCTATGTGACTTATCAAAACGGCGGTGTGGCAGAAACTGCATTCAACGGCGGTTTCTTTATCTCTGACGCGACTATCCCTGCAACAGCTCTCACAGTTGGAATAGTTGGCAACACCGTACAATCTGCCAATATCAAAGTTGAAGGCAACACGATTAAGGTAAGCAATGTAAAGACTAAAACTGCCCCTGTTAAACAAGATCTTTTCAACACCAGCAAGGGCGACGGCGTGATCCCTCCCTACCGTATTCCTGGTATCACAACTGCCAGCAATGGTCGATTGATTACTGCAGCTGCACGTTTGGTTTGTGGCACAGACCCGGGGTATGGTCAAGTGGACGTGGTATGCCGCACCAGCGACAACCACGGTGAAACTTGGAGCAATATGATTGATGTGGCGGTAGGTAATGGTAAGACTTCTGCCACTATCAACTATTTTGATACAGCCTTTGGCGATCCTGCTATTGTTGCCGACAGGACTAGCAACGAAGTACTAATCATCGCTGTAGCAGGATGTACAGTATATGGCAATGGCAATACGACCCGCCAAAATCCCAATATGATTGCAACCATCCACAGCAAGGACAATGGTAATACTTGGGAGAAGCCTGTCAATGTGACCGAAGATATCTATAGCCTTTTCGATGCGGGCAATCCTATGCAAGCTGCATTTGTCGGCGGTGGTAAGATATTCCAAAGCCGCATTGTCAAGAAAGACAAATACTATCGTCTCTATGCAGCAATGTGTGCTCGTCCAAACGGCAACCGTGTGATTTATTCTGACGACTTCGGTCGTACATGGCACGCATTGGGCGGTGCATCTGCTTTGCCCGCTCCTGGTGGTGATGAACCCAAATGTGAAGAAATGCCGGATGGTCGTGTGATCCTGTCAAGCCGCGTAGGTGGTGGACGTATTTATAATATATATACCTACACTAATACATTGGCTGGCGAGGGCGCTTGGTCTACTGACGTAAAATGTACTTTCGCTGGTTCAGGTCTCACTCCTGGTGGCAACTCCACAAACGGCGAAATCTTGATCGTACCTGTCAAGAGAACTACTGACAACAAGGATATGTATCTCGCTTTGCAATCACTGCCCACTGGTAGCGGTCGTACCAACGTAGGTATCTACTACAAGGAATTGACAGACTACACCGACATGAACTCGGTAGCCAATTTCTCTACTGACTGGAATGGTTTCTATCAAGTCAGCAACACATCTTCGGCTTATAGCTCACTCGACTTGCAAGCAGACGACCGCATCGGTTTCATCTACGAAGAGACATTGACTGGTTGGGGCAAGCGTAATAACCCTGTATCAACAAGTTTCCCTAATGGTGAAGGTCAACACAACTTTGACGGTTTCGACAATATCTACGTAGCATACGACCTCGACTATATCACAGGCGGCACATACGTGGTCAATCGCAATGTATCTCGTGGGGCATTTGTCAAGAATTACCTCAATGCGATGATTGATGCTTCGAGTGTATCAGCAGCAACAAAGGCAGATGCGAAGAAAGCCGTTGAAGCATTGTCAGACAACCCCACAACTGCAGAAGTAGACAAGGTTTATGGCGTATTGGCAGGCGAACCTTTGGCAGACCCTTGGGATGGCAAGGTGGTAACATTTACCAATGTACAACAAAATGGCAAAGAGTATGCGCTTTATATCAATGACCAAAACGTGCTCTCTATCAGCAATGATCCAGTAGAATACTTGGGCGATGCAGCAAAGTTTGTTTGCAAAAAAGAAAATAGTGGCAAGTACAGCCTCTACAACGAAGCTTCAAACTCGTATATGATTTGGCGTGCAGGCAATAATTATGGTTACAACAACAATGCTGGCACATTGTCTACCTACAACGCCACCTATTGCGATTGGAGCATCAACGATGCTAGCGGCACCGTACCAGGCACCTACTACATTACCAGCAAACGCGCCAATGGTACTACTGACGGCACATTGATTTTGCTTTCATCAGGCGTATTCGATGCTTGGTCCAGCGGAGTAGGTTATGCCAGCAACTACAGCAACCTCTTTCGCATCGAAGCTACAGTGCCAACAGCAATAGAAAGTGTATCTGCAAAGCGTGACGGCAAAATATATGACCTGAGCGGACGCCAAGTAGCACATCCTACACGTGGCATCTACATCATCGATGGTCGCAAGGTTTATATAAAGTAAACAATCGCGCGTATACGCACATAATATTATTAAAAGGAGGGGGGCTCTGATCATTCACAGGCAGCGTCCCTCCTCCTCTTTTTTTACGCCTAAATCTTAAAGAGATATTTCAAAATATTCTTCCATAAATTTCGACTTTATATTCTTTTTTGTGTTAATTTTGCCAAAAAATGTATAATACAATTAAACAATATCATTTCAATCAACCTATTTTTTTTAACTTTATGAGAAAGAAAATTTACTTGTTCGTAATTATGCTTCTGGCAACGGTCGGTGTTTGGGCGCAGACACCTGTCCTGGAGTTGACGAGTGACCAAATCGGCACGTCGTACCCCTATACGTTAAGCGAAGCAGATGCTGAAAAAGTCTATGCTCTGCAGGACCTGACCATTGCGGTACAGATCAGCACCAAGACACTATCGGGCCGTCAGGCGTTGATCGCCACATCAGACCCTACGCAGGCAACCAACAGCGCAGCAGAGGGTATGAACTCGCGCTATGTAGCCTATGGCATGAACAATAATGATGCGGGCTACTTGGCTTCGTGGAGATCTGGCGACCGATTCACAGGTGGAGCGGGCCTTACAGCAAACACCAATAATCAGGTGGTGGTCTACGTGGTGAACCCTTCAACTAGATCGTTTAGATTCTATGTGAATGGTGTTCTGGGCAGATCATGGGACAATGCGCACACAGATGGATTTATGGCGGGCTATGAAATTGCTTCTCCAGGGATGGTAAAGGCAGATCACCCCAATGCGCAAATTTACATCGGTGGTGGCAAACACTCTGGCGGTAGCGGTGAAGTATTCAATGGAACAATCACCGGTGTGAAGATTTACCAAGGTGCTTTGTCTGCAAGCGAAGTAGCTGCAATCAGTTTCTCGTCAACAGGTACAACCGAAGAAGAGGAAGAAGTTCGCCTGAAAGATCCAAGCGAATTCGAGAATGGTGGCGTATATACCTTTGTAACCTCTCGCGGATGGATGGGTGCAAAGGCAAACAATGACAAGGTCATCTCTACTGCCTACACTGCAAACGGTGTGACTGGCAGCAAGGACGATCCCTATTTCCAATGGACTGTTTACAAGTCACCAAACAACCATTACTACTTGTACAACATGGGCAAGAAGATGTACATGGGCAAGGAGTCGGGCAACAACACTGCGGTATCCTTCATCGCTGAACCTGTGGCTCAGGATTTGACCTTCAAGAAATCCAGTAATGCGACCTACCCCATCATGTTCTCTACAGATGGCTCAGCAGTAGTCAACCACTCTGCTAACCACGCATCGGGCCTAATCAGTTGGACTGGCGGTTGGAATATTCTGACAGATGATGGCAGCAACCATCAGGTGACTTTGGTGAAGAGATTGACCGACACCGAGTTGCAAACTATTGCTGACCATGTGGCACAATATGAAAAGTCGCTCTTCGTCAAAGCCGAAGTAGAAGGTTTGACAGATAGCAATCCCAACACTCACTTTGGTAGTGTGACTGCGACCTATGGCAGCACCGCATCTTCGACAAAGCTCACGCTGAAGAATATGACCGCAAGCGAAATGAAGTACCACAAGGTGGGTGATAATATCAGCTTCACTCGTGCATACAGAGGTTTCGAATTCCAAGGTTTCTATCTTGGTACAGAAAATCTGGGCAAGAGTTTTACCCTGACAGAAGAACATGAGAAAGCAATCACCGAAGCGAATCCTCTCGTCGCTAAGTTTACGCCAACGGAAGATGTAACTCTCTTCTACGACGATGACCCCAAATCATATCGTATCCCAGCAATTGCTACAACCAGCACTGGTCGTGTGGTTGCAGTGAGCGACTATCGACACAGCCTCGACGACATAGGTCGCGACGTACATGGTACAGGTTCGAAGCGTATTGACCTAGTGATGCGCTATAGCGATGACAATGGTGTGACTTGGAGCGAAAAGCAAACTATCGCAGAAGGAACAGACGACCAAAGCGCTACTGGTTACGACTGCGCATACGGCGATGCTGCTATCGCTGCAGTGGGCGAAAATGTGCTCGTGATGGCTGCTGCAGGTAATGTATGCTATCCTTATGGTAGCGCCACTGCACACAACCGCACAGTGCGCCTCTTCAGTGCAGACAATGGTAAAACTTGGAGTAAGGAGGATATTTCTGAAAGAATGTTTATCAGTTCAACAGCTACTATTCCTAATGGCCACACTGCGTTCTTCGGTAGCGGTAAGTTGGCAGTAGACCCTAACTTCAACGACACAGGCAAAGCTCGTATCTATGGCGGTATGCTTGTCAAAGACAATGCACGTACCACAAACGTTTATGTTGTTTATACAGACGACTTGGGCCTGAATTGGAAGGTACTGGGTGGTGTAAAGGCTGCTGAAGCCGATGAACCAAAGGTAGAAATCTTGCCTAACGGACAAATTCTGCTCAGTGCACGTAGACAGGGCGGTCGCCTCTTCAATGTATTCACATACGGCACAGGCGCTAATGACAAGGCTAATGGCACAGGCACATGGAACGGCACTGCGAATGGTTGCAACAACGGTGGCAGCAATGGTACAAACGGCGAAGTCTTCCTCGTGGATGCTAAAAGAGTTGATGGAACAGCCATGAAGCTCCTGATGCAATCACAACCTAAGGGCGGTTCGGGTCACTATGATCGCAAAGATGTGACTATTTGGTACAAGGAAGTAGACGCAAATACGACTTACACTACTACAACTATCAAGGATAATTGGACAGAAGGCATGCAAGTGAGCTACCAACAAAGTTCTTATAGTGTAGCAACTTTGCAAGCAGATGGCCGCATTGGTTTCTTCTTTGAAGAAGCACCTTGCTACGGCGATGACTACACCAAGGGATATTGTATGGTATACGTTCCTTTGACTATTGAAAAGATTACTAAAGGAAACTACTCTACTTTAGCAGGCGAACCTACTACTATAGAAGATATAACTGTAAAGCAAGATAACAACATCTATGACTTGGCGGGCCGTAAAGTAATTCGCCCCACCAATGGCATTTACATCATCAATGGGAAAAAGGTTTACGTAAAATAACTCCTGCGCGCATACATGTGTACATAAACTATATAAACGAGAATTATGGGGAAGGATGCATGAAGCATCCTTCCCCTATTCGTTTATGAACCTCTATCTGCCAAACAAGTCAAAATGGCAGAATTCATACACCAAGGGGGAGCGCAGTATAAAAATATCCTGGCTATCTTCATATTTCTTGCTCGCTTATTCGTATCTTTGAGATTAAATCTCCAAAATACTTCCGCTCGCTGTGAAAAATATTCAAGCCAACTTGATATTATTTCGCTCGCTTATTCATATCTTTTGATAAAATACTTTCGCTCGCTGAAAAAAATATTGAAGTAAACTTCATATTTCTCGCTCGCTTATTCGTATCTTTGCAAAGGCTACAGAAGAGTTTGGCACAGATGTTGCATAAGATTTTTGTAGAGATTCACTCTTGATATTTATTACATAACATATAAAAAAGAAAGGAAAAAACTAATGCCTATTTACATTATTTTATTTATCGGTATTGCATTGCTCAGCTGGGTTGTACAAAGCAATTTGCAAAGTAAGTTCAAGCAATTTTCACGCATCCCCACCGCCAACGGCATGACAGGACGCGAGGTAGCAGAAAAGATGTTGCGCGACAATGGTATCTATGACGTAACAGTGACCAGCACACGTGGACACCTGACCGACCACTATGATCCAACAAAGAAGACAGTAAACCTGAGTGAAAGTGTATACAGCAGCAATTCTATAGCCGCAGCAGCAGTAGCGGCTCACGAGTGCGGACACGCTGTACAGCACGCGACAGCATACGGTCCATTGGCTATGCGCTCGGCACTGGTGCCTGCAGTATCATTTGCATCGAAGTGGGTACAATGGATCTTGTTGGCAGGTATCTTGATGGTAGAGTCTTTCCCATCAGTCATGCTGGTAGGTATCGGATTGTTTGCGCTGACGACATTGTTCAGTTTTGTCACACTGCCAGTCGAGGTTGATGCCAGCCGTCGCGCTACGGCATGGTTGTCAGGTGCAGGCATTACCAATTACCAAACACACCCATCAGCCGTTAGTGCCCTGCGATCGGCTGCCTACACCTATGTCGTGGCAGCACTATCATCATTGGCTACGCTGGTGTACTATGTTATGATTTTTATGGGTAGTAATAGAGACTAAAAATTCGAGACAACAGAATAAAAACTCACGCAAATCTATTGAATCTCCCCCTAAATCTCTTATAGATTTAACATTGATGATTCAGTAGATTTGCGTGAACTTATTTTATAATATTGGATGCTATCTCGTTTTTCGCAGACGCGCTACCATCTCGCGTGCCGCATGAATTGGTGCCCCCGCATCTCCCAATCGTTTTCGCAGGTCTGCATAATGGCAAAGGATTTCGTCGCGGCGGTCCATCACGTCGAGCATGGTGTAGCGCAGTTGATACACGTTCATTTGTTCGCCTATCAATTCAGGCACGACTTCGCGAGCGCATATCAGATTGACCAGAGAAATATAAGGTACTTTCAACAAGTGACGGCGCAAAAAGTTCATCACCCTGCCGTATGACATATAGTAGCACACCACCTGTGGCACATCGAAAAGAGCCGTCTCCAAGGTCGCTGTGCCCGATGTCACCAAGGCTACTTCGCTATGACGTAACACTTCGTAGGTACAACCACGCATCACCTTTGCCCGACTACGACTTTTGACAATCACATCGGAATATAGTGTGTCATCTATGTTTGGTGCGCCACAAACGACAACCTGACATTGGTCGGATGACAAATCTTGTACTGCCCCAAGCATACGACTCAGATTATTGCGTATCTCCTGCTGACGACTGCCAGGCAGTAGGGCGATGACACGTTTTCGAGCATCTATGCCATATTGCTGACACACTTCATCCCAATCCACAGGCAATTTTTCCAAGTATTCGGCAACTTCGTCAAGGGTAGGATTTCCCACATACGATATGGGATAGTGATGTTTGCCCTCAAAGAAGTCTACCTCAAAGGGAAGTATGGAATAAAGGCGGTCTACGTCGCGGCGTATATTTTTGATACGATATTCCTTCCATGCCCAAATCTTTGGCGAAATATAATAGTAGACGGGACAAATATTTTCTTGCTTGACGAAACGTGCTATTTTGAGATTAAATCCTGGATAATCAACCAAAATCACCACATCGGGGCGCCACGAGCGTATAGCCTCCTTGCATTGTTTCATCCCCCTCAGAATCGTGCGAGCGTGAAGCAATACAGGAATGAAACCCATATAAGCCAAATCGCGATAGTGACACAGCAATTCGCCACCAACGCTCTGCATCAATTCGCCACCATAGAAACGGAATTCAGCGGCAGGATCTTCTTGTAAAATGGCTTTCATCAAATGCGATGCGTGCAGGTCGCCACTCGCCTCGCCTACAACTAAAAAATACTTCATTTACCTTTCCTATAAAACAAAATCAAGTCGACCCAATTTATCGGACCGACTTGACGTAATCTATTCTACCTTACAATACACCAGAGAGCACATCTATCAGACCGTACGCCGTATTGTCAAGCGTAGTCGGCGTGATAGCGACATAGCCATTGGCCAATGCCCAACGGTCTGTATCTGTAGCCTCGGGTTCTAATTCTTCGCAATGCCCTACCAACCAGTAGTAATCTCCACCCCAAGGATGTTCGCGACGCGCCGTTTCTTGTGTCCAATGACTCTTTGCCATACGACAAACTTTTACGCCAGCAAATTTTTCCTGCTTGGGGAAATTAACATTCAAACAAGTAAAGGGAGGAAGGCCTACACCTATCGCCTTAAACACCAAGTCAACGATATAAGGACGAAGAGGTGAGAAATCTGCATTTTCAGAGTGATTACACAAAGAGAAGGCGATAGAAGGCAACCCCTGGAGCGCGCCCTCGGTGGCCACACCCATTGTACCAGAATAGTGACTATTGACAGAGGAATTATCTCCATGATTTATACCACCAATAACCAGATCGGGACGTCGCTCTACTAATTCATTTAGGGCAACTTTGACACAATCCACAGGCGTACCATTACACTTATATACCTTTAACCCTGGTTCATTGCGCACCTCCTTGATACGCAAAGGGTGAATCGGAGTAATCGCGCAACTTTGCCCAGAACGAGGGCCATCGGGTGCCACGACCAAAAGATCTGCCATCGGAGCAAGTGTTTCAATAAGGAAATTTATGCCACCTGCAAAGTAGCCATCGTCATTCGATATAAGTAAATAAGGTCGTGTAGCCATATTCTAAATAAAACTATATTGATGCAGAAAATCTAGTGAAATACAAAAAAGCATTATTTATAGATGCAAAAGTAGCAAAAAAAAGTATAAAACATTATTAGACGCGGAAAATTTATTATCTTTGCAAATTGAAGTAGTAACATCTGAAACAACTTGGCAAGGTCTCGAAAGACGTCTGCCAAACACAAAAATATAATATGGGTAAAATTATTGCTTTAGCCAATCAAAAGGGTGGTGTGGGTAAGACTACAACAGCAATGAACCTGGCTGCCTCATTGGCTACACTCGAGAAAAAAGTATTATTAGTAGATGCCGACCAACAAGCCAACGCTTCGTCTGGACTTGGTGTTGATTTGAGCAAAGTAGACGTATCTGTGTACGATTGCTTAATTCGCCAGGTTGACCCCACAACGGCTATCTACACCACAGATATTGAAAATTTAGACATCCTGCCCTCACATATTAATTTGGCTGGAGCAGATGTTGAAATGATGAGTTTGCCCGAACGCGAAAAACTCTTTGCAAAAATGCTCGCACCATTGAAAAATGAGTACGACTTTATCCTGATTGACTGCTCCCCCTCACTCGGTGTAATTACTGTGAGCGCACTGACTGCCGCAAACTCTATCATTATCCCCGTGCAGTGTGAATACTTTGCTCTCGAAGGTATCAGTAAATTACTGCATACCATCAAAATCATCAAGAAGAAATTGAATCCAGAATTGGAAATTGAAGGTTTCCTCTTGACTATGTATGACTCTCGTCTTCGCTTGGCTAATCAAATCTACGATGAAGTCAAGAGACACTTCCAAGAACTCGTCTTCAAGACAGTAATTCAAAGAAACGTCAGATTAAGCGAAGCGCCTAGCCATGGTCTACCAGCAATCCTTTACGACGCAGACTCTATCGGCGCCAAAAACCACTTGGCTTTGGCAAAAGAAATCATACAGAAGAACAAGTAAATATAATTTTCACTCATATTAGAACAGAACTATAGGCGTCATTTGCTCGTCATAATTCCTGTAACAACAAGAAAAATGGATTTAGCAAAATTGACACGAGAAAAATTGAAAAATCAACACCACAAATGGCAGCACAAAAGAAATTCCCCGCATTAGGCAGAGGACTTGACGCCCTCATCTCAATAGAAGACGAAGTTCGCACAAGCGGCTCTTCGTCAATCAACGAAGTACCCATTGCACAAATCAAAGCAAACCCCAATCAGCCTCGTCGTGAGTTTGACCCCACAGCATTAGAGGAATTGGCAGAAAGCATCAAGCAAATAGGCATTATCCAACCCATCACACTCAGAAAGATGGAGGATGATACTTACCAAATTATCGCTGGTGAACGCCGTTGGAGAGCTTCGCAAATGGCAGGTCTCGACACAATTCCTGCATATATTCGCACAGCAGACGACGAGAAGATGATGCAAATGGCGCTCGTCGAAAATATTCAACGAGAAGACCTCAATGCTATCGAAATCGCATTAGCCTACCAAAATCTGATTGAACAATACGATCTGACTCAAGACAAATTGAGCGAGAAAGTGGGCAAAAAGCGCGCCACCGTTGCCAATTACTTACGCCTGTTGAAACTCCCAGCACAGGTTCAGGTTGCCTTGCAAAACCGTGAGATGGATCAAGGACACGCTCGCGCTTTGTTGGGATTGAGTCAACCCTCATTGCAATTAAAAGTTTACAATGAGATCAGAGACAAGGGTTATAGTGTGCGTCAAGTAGAAGACATTGTAAAGTCTATCAATGATGCAGAAGAATACAAGGGGACAGCAAAAGCAAGCAAAAAGCAAGGAGGACATCGTTCGTTTGAAGAGTACAATCTTTTAAAGAACAAACTCTCAGACTTCTTCCAAACGAAAGTACAAATGACTTGTTCTGCACAAGGTAAGGGAAAAATCACAATTCCCTTCTCTAACGACGAAGAATTAGAACGCATCATCAGTCTCTTTGACAAGATGAAAGGATGAATCATAGTCGACATATTCTCAATATAACGGCAACGCTCTTCGCTATGATTTGCTTTGCTATTGGAGAGTGTCAAGCAAAGACTTCGCTCTATTCCCCGCACGACGGGGATTTGTCGTTTATTGTCTCTAACTTAGTTATTGACAAGAACGGCTTGGATAATGACTCATTACCTCGTAGAGCACGAAAGAAGTCTCGAACCAAAAGAGATAGCATCAACGCAGCCGAAGTAAAAGGTAAAGCAGATTCTGGGGAAGCTATACTCACTGAAAATCTTGCCAACGATTCCACAAGTACAGATTCAACGATCGTAGCAAGTAATTCAGACTATATCGATTTTCTACCTGGCGATACGATCCCTCTTACTCCGATAAAAGCAGAGAAGGTATTCGAAGCAGAATTAGAAACAATTGAAATTCCCAAAAAACAATTCATCCCTGATCCTGGCAGAGCACTTTGGCTATCGGCTGTTTTCCCTGGGGCAGGACAGATTTATAATCGGAAATATTGGAAGTTACCTATTTTCTACGGAGGTTTCTTGGGATGTACATATGCGTTACTTTGGAATCAACAGATGTACATGGACTATTCCCAAGCTTACCTGGATATCATGGACGACAACCCCAACACAAACTCACACCTTGAAATGTTGCCACCAAGGTATGATATCACAGGAAAAGAAGAACGTTTTAAGACAATATTCAAAAACAAGAAGAATTATTACCGTAGGTATCGAGATCTTAGTGCGTTCTGTTTCGTAGGCGTATATCTATTGTCCATTGTAGATGCCTACGTAGACGCACACCTTTCTATATTTGACATTTCACCAGATTTAAGCCTACAAGTCCAACCCGCCATTATAGAAAGCAAGGGCTTATCACCCAACAATTCTTACGGCGTAGGATGCAGTTTTAACTTTTAATTGACATGAAAAGAATACATCATTATTTTATTTCTTTAGTTACAATTTCTATACTCTGTATCACTCAGGGCATACAGTCTATTCAAGCACAAAATACACAGAATGATTCGAGCAAGATATATTTGCCCGAGGCTATGACAATCAATATGGATTCCCTTCTTAACGAATGGAAAGCCAACAATTATATATTCCCTGATACAACATGTGCGTTACCTAATGTCAATCCCGACTACGACACCATCACGTACGTAAAAAGGTTATCACGCATCCCTGCTGTAATGGAATTGCCCTACAATGACATCGTCAGAAAGTACATAGACCAATATACTATTAAGCAACGCAGTTCTGTTGCATACATGTTGGGAGCAGGAAACTTCTACATTCCACTTTTTGAAGAAGCTTTGGACCAACATGGTCTCCCCCTGGAATTAAAATATCTTCCTATCATTGAATCAGCCCTGAACCCTGTCGCAAAAAGCAAAGTTGGCGCAACAGGTTTATGGCAATTTATGCTCGCCACAGGTCAGCGTTATGGCTTAGAGGTAAATAGTGTGGTCGATGACCGTTGTGATCCATTAAAATCGACTCAGGCTGCGGCAAGATTCCTTAAAGACCTTTATAATATCTATGGAGATTGGAGCCTCGTCATTGCTGCATATAACTGCGGACCAGGCAATGTCAATAAGGCGATTCACCGCGCGGGCGGAGTAAAAGATTACTGGGCGATTTACCCTTACTTGCCAAGCGAAACACGTGGTTATGTTCCTGCATTTATTGCTGCAAATTACGTCATGAACTACTATTGCGAGCACAACATCTGTCCTATGAAAACAAAGATGCCCATAGCGACAGACACAGTAGTAGTAACAAGGGATGTGCATTTGGATCAAATCACAGCATATTGCAATATCGAGAAAGAATCTATCAAATCGCTCAATCCACAATACAAGACAAATATCATTCCTGGCAACAGCGCACCTCGTGTACTTCGAATGACGCAACAAGCTATTTTGGAATTTGTGGAACACGAAGATTCTATCTATGCTTACCGTGCAGAAGAACTTATCACTCGCCGACAAACAGTAACCCCAGCAAAGGCTAGTGTGACAAGCACCACACCTTATAAAAAGAAGACTACGACGACTTATAAAAAGTCAAAATATTATAGCAAGAAGAAGACTTACTCGAAGAAAAAGAGTAAATCTAAGAGAAGATAAGTCTATCTTTTATTGCATCCCTCCATTTACACTTTCAAAACACACACCAGAATATCATCTCACCTTAAATCAATACAGGAGGACACAAGATGAGCGAAATAAATACCCACGCACTGACTCCACAGGAGCTGAAAGACGAAGAAATAATCAATGCCGCTTTTCAAAAGCTCGTTGACACATATCTTGCATCTAGCCATCGCCGCAAAGTCGACATCATCACCAAGGCGTTCAACTTTGCCAAGCAAGCGCACAAAGGCGTGCGCCGCCTCTCTGGCGAGCCATACATTCTTCATCCCATTGCCGTAGCGCAAGTAGTATGCGAGGAGATTGGTTTAGGTTCGACATCCATCTGTGCAGCCCTACTCCACGACGTCGAGGAGGATACCGACTATACCAACGAAGACCTGTCCAATCTGTTTGGGCCCAAGGTTGCCAACATCGTCGAAGGTTTGACCAAAATATCCGGCGGCATCTTTGGCGATCGTGCTTCAATGCAGGCTGAGACTTTCAAGAAATTATTGCTCACCATGAGCGACGATGTGCGCGTGATACTGATCAAAATCGCAGACCGCGTACATAATATGCGCACCCTGTCCAGCATGCTCCCCAGCAAGCAATACAAGATCGCAGGCGAGACGCTCTACATTTTTGCTCCCTTGGCAGACCGCCTCGGTTTGAACAAGATCAAGACAGAACTTGAAAATTTGAGCTTCAAGTACGAGCATCCAGAAGAATATGCTCAGATCGAAGAAAAGTTAGCAGCCACTCAGCCTGAACGTGATAATATCTTTGAAAACTTCACTGCTCCCATTCGCGAAAAATTGGATGCAATGGGTACAAAGTATACTATCAAAGCACGTGTCAAGAGTCCTTATTCAATCTGGAAAAAGATGCAAGCCAAGCAAATCCCATTCGAGGAAGTTTACGACCTGCTTGCTTGCCGCATCATTTATACGCCCAAAGATCGCAGTTTGGAGGAAGAAGAATGCTTCGCCATTTATGGTTCTCTCACCAAACTCTACACACCCCACCCCACTCGTCAGCGCGACTGGGTAAGTAGCCCGAAGGCGAATGGCTATCAAGCGTTGCACAATACCTTTATGAGCAAGCAGGGTGGTTCGGGCAAATGGATCGAAGTGCAAATCCGCTCTGACCGCATGGATGATATCGCTGAACAAGGGTTTGCTGCACACTGGAAATACAAGGATGCCAACGCAGAATATGATGAAAAGGAGCTAGACCGCTGGCTCAATTCTATCAAAGAGATTTTGGACGATCCACAACCCGACACTTTGGACCTACTGGATACCATCAAGCTCAACCTGTTCACCTCAGAAGTCCTCGTATTCACACCCAAAGGCGAACTCAAGTCAATGCCAGCCGGATCTACCGCCCTGGACTTTGCATTCAGCATTCACTCCTTCCTCGGCAGCCACTGCTTTGGTGCAAAAGTCAACCACAAATTGGTACCTTTGTCCTACAAACTGAAAAGCGGCGACCAGATCGAGATCATCACTTCGCGTACTCAGCACGTTCGTCCAGAATGGCTCACCTTTGCCACTACTGCCAAGGCGAAAGGAAAGATTGAAGCCATCCTGCGCCGTGAGAATCGCGAGAAAAGCCACAAGGGGGAAGAACAACTCAAAACGTTCTTTGCTGAAAAGGGATTGGAATACACCATACCGACCGTTGATCGCTTGGTAAATCATTACAACCAACACAAACGCGAAGAACTCTTCCTCAGCATTGGTGAAGGAAAAATCACCCTTGACGACACACTCTTCAACTTTATCAAGGGCAAAAAGGGCAGTTCGTGGAAGAATTTCATTCCATTTATAGGCAAAAAGGACGAGAAGGTTGAGGTAAATATTGACACAGACTTCACAAAGAACATCAACCGCAAAAAGACGCTCGTCCTCAACGAAGAAGTTTTGGAAAAATGCCAGATTGCCGAATGCTGCAAGCCTATCCCCGGCGACGACGTCATGGGATATATCAACAACCGGGGCGAATTGGAAATCCACGCCCGTAGCTGCGAACACGCCACAAAGCAAAAGACACGATTTGGCAACAATATCATCGCAACAAAGTGGGACACGCACAAAGTCCGCCTGTTCAAAGCCTGCATTGGTATTCGCGGCGTCGATAGCCACGGCGTGCTCTACGCCATCGCCGACGTCTTGCACAAACTCAAACAATTCGTCATCAACCGCATCACCCTCGACACCAACGATGGTATCTTCGAAGGCAAAATCGACCTGCAAGTCTATGACACAGACGACATCAAATTGCTCTGCGACGCACTTCGCCAAATCGAAAACGTGACCAAGGTGACACGCATCGATTCAGCTCACCAATTGAGCTAAGGGTCACACCTATAATATAACGCGTGCGCGCGAAGAGGATGAGGAAAACTTTTACACTCGAAAGCCTCAAAATAAAAAGCTAAGACCTTGTTAAAATTTCGCGACGGCTCGTTGAAAAAACATTAGACCTTTTTTCAACGAGCCGTCGCCTTTTTTTCCTACCATTTTCACTTGATTAAAATTATTGTACCAGCATTCTTTTTAAACAACGCAATTTCTATCGCCAGCAACGCTCATTTCACTCACGCTTTAATGACAAAAACACCCGTAACTGCATTTTTTTCAGCAGAAAAAGTGAGGAATATATTTCTCAATCTAAAAAAATGTAGTAATTTTGCCACGATTTTGAGTCCGAAGGGGCAGAAGAAGTGGACAGCGCACGATGCGTGGATAGTTCCGCCTCCCGGAAAAAACCGTTTAAAGTATTAATTAAAATGTACGCAATCGTAGAGATTAACGGTCAACAGTTCAAAGCAGAAGAAGGCAAGCGCCTCTTCGTAAACCACATGCAAAATGTTGAAGGTGGTCAAACTGTTGAGTTTGAAAAGGTGCTGTTGGTAGAAAACAACGGCGAAGTTACAGTAGGTCTTCCTACAGTAGAAGGCGCAAAGGTAGTTTGCGAAGTTAAGAGCCCACTCGTTAAGGGTGACAAGGTTCTCGTATTCCACAAGAAGCGTCGTAAAGGTTACCGCAAATTGAACGGTTACCGTCACCAGTTCACAGAACTGACAATTAAACAAGTTATTGCTTAACCCTAAAAAAGTAGAAGAAAATGGCACACAAGAAAGGTGTAGGTAGTTCAAAGAACGGCCGTGAATCGGCTTCACAAAGATTAGGTGTTAAGATTTGGGGTGGTCAAAACTGCATCGCTGGCAACATCATCGTTCGCCAACGTGGTACAGTTCACTATCCTGGTAAGAATGTAGGTATGGGTAAGGATCACACTCTCTATGCTCTCGTAGATGGCAAGGTGGAATTCCGCCGTGGCAACCGCGACCGCAGTGTTGTAAGTGTTCTTCCCGAGGCCGAAGCTTAACCCCTTCAGTAACGAACAAATTATCCTACGGGCGTTCCGAGACCTCGGAGCGCCCGTAATTCTTAGATTTTTCAGCACACGTATCACCGTCAAGAATACGTAGACCACTATTCACTAGAAACAACGCAATAAGTCAGCAGTTTTTGCGTTTATTAGAAAAAATAGTTATGATCTCAGTTTGCCTTGCTACATACAATGGAATGCCCTACTTGCCAGAGCAAATCAATTCCATTCTGTCACAACTTTCCCCCAGCGACGAAGTTGTGATCTCTGACGACCATTCCACAGATAATACTATCGAATATCTGAAAAGTCTGAATGACGACAGAATCAAAATCCATGTAAACAGGAGCAAAGGCTTTGTCAGCAATTTCGAGAATGCAATGCGCCTGGCACAAGGCGATTATATTTTTCTGTCAGACCAGGATGATATCTGGATGCCCAACAAGGTCAAAGTATGTATGGAGGCTCTGCAAAAGTATTCACTGGTCAACCACAATTCCCAGATCGTCGATGCACAAAACAGGGACTTAGGAAAAGACTTCTTTACTTTGCACGGTTCGAAGCAAGGCTATTGGCAAAATCTGCTACGCAATTCCTACGTTGGATGTTGCATGGCATTTCGCCGCGAACTGCTTTTCCACTTTTTGCCTTTCCCACCCAAAATTGCATCACACGACATTTGGATGGGGCTAATGGCTGAACGCAGAGGCAACCCCACTTTTATCAGCGAGCCACTGATTCGTCAGCGCCGCCACGGAGGCAATACGTCCTCGACGTCGGAACCTTCACGTTTGTCCAAACTCTACCAACTGCAATACAGATGGTACATGTTCTGGAATTCACTAAAACGATAAGACATCACACCATTTTCTATTTTCCCCAAAGAATATGCGAAATATCCATTTGCAAAATAGATTTTTACTTCATATTTTCCTCCTGTCATCAATTCTATTTTTCAATAGTTGTGGCGGAGGAAAAACTTCGTCTAACATCGACGTTCCAACAGATTCTACTGATGTTTCAGACACTACGACTACTGAAGAAGTCATCACATCGCTACCCGACACATCGTATGCATCTGTTGCGAAAATCAAATATTCGATTGAGACCACCTCGGCTGAGATTGATCAGACCATAGACAATCTGAACGATCTGTATGCAAATGCACCCGGTGTATTTGCCTTTCGCGGAAACCCTAAGCGCCAGGCTAATTTTGGCGGCACCGTTTCCGGAACACCCGACACTATTATTATCGATTGGGAGTTTCACACAGCACAGACCCCTCCTAATTTCAAAAGTGGCAAATGGGGCGGTGGCACAGGATGGACGGGTCAGCCGCTTTATGTCAAATGGCCTGAAGACAAGTTGAACGCTTTCGCTGCAAAAGGTCTGACCAATGCAGAATTCAGCGGCGAGGAAATTATCGTAGGTTCCCTCTGCCACACATTATATTTCATAGATTTCAAAACAGGCAAAGCATCGCGCCAACCTATCGACGTGGGCAACCCAATAAAAGGCACACCGTCGCTCGACCCAACGCTCAACGGCAATTTATACGTAGGTCAGGGTATACCTGATAAGCGTCCCTTTGGCAATCTCGTCGTAGATATGAACCAAGGCAAGATCACCCGTCATTTCCCCGAGGACAGAAAGGCACGACGTAGTTGGGGCGCGTTCGATTCCTCTCCTATTCGTGTCGGACAATTCTTGTTTTGGGCAGGTGAGAACGGCACGCTATATAAATACTTGATAAAAGATGCCGACCTAGAGCTTGCCTCTACACTTCGCTACACCGTGGGTGGCGCGGCTCCTGGCATGGAGGCATCCATCGCCGTGTATCGCAACTATGGTTACACTGCCGACAACCATGGTCACATTCTCTGCACCAACCTCAACACCATGCGTCCCGTTTGGCACTTTGACAATGGCGACGACACCGATGCGACGATCGTAGTAAGCGAAGAAAATGGACACCCCTACGTCTACGTTTGTTGCGAGATAGATCGCATTCCTCGCGATGCTTCCTATTTCAGAAAACTCGACGCACTGACTGGCGAACTCGTTTGGGAATATGCAGCACCCGGCAGACGCTTTAACATAGAAAAGAAGCATTTCGACGGCGGTTACTATGCCACTCCCCTACTCGGCGAGGGCAATTGCGCAGACCTCATCTTCTGCAATCAAGTCAAGAATCTGAAGGGACAAAATGGAGATTTCGTCGCTGTCAGCAAAGCCACAGGCGAATTAGTCTACACTATTCCGCTCAAGCACTACGCCTGGTCATCGCCAGTCGGTTTGCTGAATGAAAAGGGCGAAATGTTCATCTTCACAGGCGACACCTATGGCAATGTCTACCTCATCAACGGTCGCGATGGCAAAGTGCTTTATACCCAACACGTCGGCAACAATTTCGAATCCTCGCCCATCGTCATCGGCAACCAGGTCGTTGTAGGTTCGCGCGGTCATAGTATTTATAAAATGTCAATTCAATAAATTCATGAAAAAGGCCTTATTCACTCTTTTGATTATTGTATCAGGACTGAGTCTCCATGTACAAGCCCAATCCTTGACCAGACAGATTGGCAAGGTAAGCGGAGCGTACAATTTCTGGCTTTATGAGCCTGCCAAGGTAGACACGCTGAAACCATTGGTAATATTTCTGCACGGCAACAGCCTTTGTGGCCGCGACTTGAATATGGTGCGCAAATACGGCACTATTGATGCTATCGAAAAGGGCAGAAACCTTGATGCCTACGTCATTGCTCCCCAGAACCCAGGTGGCGCTTGGAAGCCCGAGAAGGTAAAGTTGGTGATGGACTGGGTGATTAATAATAAAAAGATAGACACCAACCGCATCTATGTCCTGGGGATGAGCCTCGGCGGCTACGGCACTATCGATTTTGCAGCCACTTACCCCAACCTTGTCGCCGCAGGCATTGCAATGTGTGGCGGAGGCACGAGAAAGAGTTACTGCGGATTGAACCAAGTCCCCCTTTGGATTGCTCATGGCACTGCCGACAGAGCTGTGGGAGTACGCGAAAGCGACAAAGTAGTCAATGCCATGAAGGCTTGCGAAGGCGGAGCGCCACGTTTGCACTATGATCGTGTGCCTGGCATGAATCATGGAGCGCTGGCAAGAGCTTTCTATAAAAAGGAGACCTATGATTGGTTGTTCAAGCATAGTCTATCTGACAAGGGACGTCCCGTGCATCCCAAAACCTATACTATGTCCTACCCTGCATTCCAAGGTGTCTACAAAGGATTAAGTTCTAAAAAACGCCCTGGATTGATCAAATAAAAATTTCGCGACGCCTCGTTGAAAAAACCCTTAACCTTTTTTTAACGAGGCGTCGCGAAATTTAAAAAAGGTTAGACCTTTTTTTTCAGGAGGTTTTTTCTCGTAATATCAACCTTTGCTCAAACTCAAACGAGACGGCTATTTATAAAAATTAGCTAAGTCTCGTTTTTTTATTCCTATTTTTCCACAAAATAAAAAAAGAATACATATCTTTGCTGAGTGGAGGTAGTCTGTAGCAAATTGGACCCTTGCGGGCGAACAGCAGATATCTTGACACATGTTTCACCTATAAAACATTATTATTATGAAGAAATTTATCCTCGCTATGGTGCTTTGCGTAGCATCTATGGGTGCGTTTGCACAAAAGACTCCTCATGCTGTCGGAGTATACCTCGGCGGTAACATTGATTTGGCTTATCAATATCACTTCAACAACAAGAATTTCGTTGATGCTACTTTAGGTTACTTTGCATTCGACGGTTTTTCTGCATCTGCTACCTACAACTGGAATATCCAGGAATGGAGCGATTGGACACCCAACTTTGCTACTTGGAAACTCTGGGGTGGTGTTGGTGCAGGCCTTGGTCTTTTCCAAGAAGCCTTCGTCTTGGGCCCTGTAGGTCAATTAGGCTTCGGTTTCACCCTGAAGGCTGCGCCAGTGACTATTGGTATAAACTATCGTCCTATGGTTACTTTGGCATTCAGCGGTGACAAACATTTCCACGCCAATGGTTTCTACAATGGTGGTTTGTCAGTAGTTTACCGTTTCTAAGAGACAATAGAAATATTTTTACACAACAATTGCCGATAGCAAAACGGGGCATTTTCCCCACTACTTGCTATCGGTATTTTTTTAATATTATTATAACATGGATGCATCGAAATTTGCGCGAAAATACGTAACTTTGCACCAACTAAACTTAGACAACATACTGTAAAAATCAACCGCTATGGTAAAGATTACAAAAGAGGCAGCCCTGCTTTATCACTCGCAAGGCAAACCAGGGAAAATTGAAGTCGTTCCCACCAAACCCTATCGCACACAGACAGACCTGTCACTGGCCTACTCGCCTGGTGTGGCAGAACCCTGTTTGGAGATACAAAACAACCCCAACGACGCCTACAAGTACACCAACAAGGGCAACCTCGTGGCCGTGATTTCAAATGGTACCGCCGTGCTCGGTTTGGGCGACATCGGCGCAATGAGCGGTAAGCCCGTGATGGAGGGAAAGAGCCTCTTGTTCAAAATATACGCCGGCGTGGATGCCTTTGATATCGAAGTGGATGAAAAAGATCCCGAGAAATTCATACAAGCAGTGAAGGCCATCGCACCAACCTTTGGTGGTATTAACCTCGAAGACATCAAGGCGCCCGAATGCTTCGAAATCGAACGCCGACTCAAGGCCGAACTCGACATCCCCGTGATGCACGACGACCAGCACGGCACCGCCATCATCTCGGCAGCCGGTCTGATCAACGCACTGCAAGTGGCGGGCAAAAAGATCGAAGACGTGAAACTCGTAGTCAACGGCGCCGGAGCAGCAGCCATATCTTGTACAAGATTATACTGCGCCTGTGGTGTGAAGCACGAGAATGTCGTGATGCTCGACTCTAAGGGTGTGATCTCGACAGAACGCCCCGACCTGAACGAGCAAAAGAAAGAATTTGCAACATCTCGCACAGACATCCATACATTGGAGGAAGCTATGCGCGGCGCAGACGTATTCGTCGGCTTATCAAAGGGCAACATTCTGTCTCAAGACATGGTGCGCTCGATGGCAGACCATCCTATCATCTTTGCCTTGGCCAATCCTGTGCCCGAAATCTCTTATGAAGACGCAATGGCAGCTCGTCCCAACGTACTGATGAGTACTGGTCGCACAGACTACCCCAACCAGATCAACAATGTGATTGGTTTCCCCTACATCTTCCGTGGTGCGCTCGACACTGCAGCCTCTGCCATCAACGAAGAGATGAAAATGGCCGCAGTGCGTGCTATTGCAGACTTGGCCAGACGTCCTGTGCCCGATATCGTAAACCGTGCTTATCATGTGCGCAACTTCACCTTCGGCCCCGACTACTTTATCCCCAAACCCGTAGACCCACGCCTCATCACCGAGGTATCTATGGCAGTGGCTAAGGCGGCAATCGAAAGTGGTGTAGCCCGCCGCGTAATCACCGACTGGAAAGCTTACCGCCAACAATTGCGCGAACTGATGGGTCAGGAGACCAAGTTCACACAAAACCTCTACGACACAGCACGTCTTGCCCCCAAGCGCGTAGTCTTTGCCGAAGGTACACACCCCAACATGCTAGAAGCCGCTATCCGTGCTAAGGAAGAAGGCATCTGCCACCCCATTTTGCTGGGCAATGACATCCAAATCCGAAAGATGGCTGAAGACATGCAATTGGATTTGGAAGGCGTAGAAATCCTGAACTTGCGCAACGACAATCAGACCGAAACTCGCAATAGATACGCACAGATTCTGGCGAAGAAGAAGCAGCGCGAAGGCTACACTTTGCAAGAAGCTATCGACAAGATGTATGAGCGCAACTACTTCGGCATGATGATGGTCGAAACCGGCGACGCCGACGCATTTATCACTGGTCTGTACACGAAATATTCGAACACGATTAAAGTAGCCAAGGAAGTTATCGGCATACGTCCCGAGTACAAACACTTTGGTACGATGCACCTTGTCAACTCTAAGAAAGGTATCTACTTTATCGCCGATACGCTGATCAACCGTCACCCCAACAAGGAAGCCCTCCTTGACCTAGCGAAACTCAGTGCTTCAACCGTGCGATTCTTCAACCGTACGCCTATCATTGCTATGCTTTCGTACTCAAACTTCGGCACCGACACCGTAGGCAGTCCTGCTATTGTGCACGAAGTTGTCGAACAAATGCAGCGCGAATACCCCGACTTGGCAATAGACGGCGAAATGCAGCTCAACTTCGCTATGGACAAGGAATTGCGCGACGAAAAGTATCCATTCACCCGCCTCAAGGGATTAGATGTAAACACGCTGCTCTTCCCCAACCTGACCTCGGCTAACGCTTCCTACAAGATTGTGAAATCTATGGTAGACGAGGGCGAAGTAATCGGTCCTATTCAAATGGGATTGAACAAGCCAATTCACTTTACCGACTTCGAAAGTTCAGTGCGCGACATCGTCAACATCACAGCCGTAGCCGTGCTCGATGCTATCGTTCAGGAAAAGAAAAATGGTAAATAACATTGCTACGTACAAACGACTCTCATAAATCTATATCAAGAATGCTCTGCCCCAGCGGTGGAGCATTTTTTATTAAGAAACTCGCTCGAACAAAATAGTTTTTTGTATATTTGCGAAGTCTCTACTAAAGTCGCCTTTATTCAAGGCTAAGTAGGCACAACATCTCGATCCCCTTCTACAACAAAAGACTTTCTTTATGCCAACCTACGAAGATCACACATACGCCGAACAGCACCAGGAATTATACAACCGCGTGCTGGACACAGCCGAATTGGAATTTCAAAGACTTGGCATTCGCGCCGTACGCATGGATGATATTGCGCATCAACTCAAAATATCTAAGCGCACTTTGTACCAGATTTTTCCAGACAAAGAAACCCTACTACTTGCTACAACAAAGCGAACTTTTGAAAGAGAACAGCAACGGTATGAAGCCTACTTGAATACTGAAGGCGATATACTGAGACTACTCTTCGTTGTGCTGGAAAATCACTTAAAACATTTAGAAAAAATCTCGCCTATCTTCTTTGCCGAACTATCACGCTACCCCTCTGTCTACGAATACGTCGAAGAGGACAAAAAAAGGCGATTTGAAAACGTAGCAAGTTTTTTAAAAAAAGGTGTAGAGCAGGGATGTTTCCGCACAGATATTGACTTCAATCTCGTGAGCCAAGTCGTGCAATTAAATTCGCAAAAGACACTCAACCCTCTGTTACTCAAAAATTATACGTTGACCGAGATTTTTATCAATTTCGTTATTACATATTTCCGTGGATGCTGTACAGAAAAAGGCATCGCAATGATTGACGAGTTGCTGGAAAGCTATCGTATACGCAATATGAAATAAAATAGGAAGTTGCCCTCTGTAGGCAACTTTTTTATTACTCCATCTTGCTCTGATACAACACTTTTTTGTATATTTGCAACGTATTATAGCAGGAGATTCAAACTATTGTTTACCGACATTAGGGTGAACATAGACGAATCCCCTGATTTTATCCGCAAAATCAAAAACAAAACATATGAAGAAAACTCTACACAAAACACTCTGCTGCCTTTTGGCTTTGACAGCAGCACTAGGACTTTCTGCCCAAACTAGAGTCGTAACTGTTTATACGACTGGCACAGAAGGCGACTTAGCTAATCTCTACGCAGGCGGTACTTTTTGGGGCATTTCGCCTAATGGTGAATACGCAACAGGCAATGCTGAAGGCTATGCCGGCACATCTTTCTTGTGGAACCGCACCACAGGCGAATTCACTCAAATCACAAGCGAACATGGCGAGGAATGCTATGCTTACGACGTATCCAACGATGGAGTAGTCGTAGGTTGCTTCGCACACGACAACAACGGCGAAGTGAAAGAAGGCACAGAGCCCTATATCGTACCCGGCTACTGGAAAGATGGTGTATGGACCGCCTTGGAAATCCCCTTTGAAATCCAACGCACCGACATGAATGGTTATGCCAGAGCTATATCGGGCGACGGCCGTACTATCACGGGCTACGTCTACGACACCTACAAGCAACATGATTTCAACTATGCCACAGGAAAGTGGAGCGAAACGACAAGAAAAGTTCGCAAATTGCGCCCCGCCGTTTGGATTGATGGCAAATTGCAGCCCTACGAAAATCTGCCCTTTGGCGAAACAGTTGGTCAAGGTATGGTAGCCAATTATATGTCAGACGATGCGAAAATCCTCGGTGGTTTTGCTGAACACGACAGTGGTAGCCGTTCACCAGCGATTTGGGAAAATGGCGAGATGACTCGTATTTATGGCAAGCAGGATATTGATATCAACAAAGACCTCTACTTCTATGCAGGCTACGTCTATAGCATCAGCCACGAGGGTAAATATGCTGCTGGCCAATGGTGTCCTCAGGGCGACGATGGTTATACCAAGACCTACGGCTTCGTATACGATATCGAGAAAGGCACGACTGAAGAAATCGATGGTTGGGCTGCCTGCACATCAATCGTAGACGATGGCACAGTATTCGGCTACACAGGCTATTTGGGTCAAGCATTGATTCGCAAGGGCAACTTCAACGGTCTACTTTCTGACTATATCGCACAGATCACAGGCGCTGCAGCTCCAAAAGATTTGCCCAGCACAATTATTTGCAACTCGCAAGACGGCAATGTATTCTGCGGCTACTATGTACACAACTCCAGCATGGGTCCTTTGATGGTGCCAAGCCTTGTTGTAATAGGCGATATTCCCGATGGCATTAACAACGTCGAAGGCCGCCGAGACATTACAATCAAGGGAGATATGGTCTATGCCCCCGAAGCTAAAGAATTGGCGGTGTATGATGCATCTGGTCGCCTCATCGCAAGTGGCAAGAGTGACGAGATCTCACTTGGCGGCGCCAAGGGCGTAGTCGTAGTGAAAGCCTCATTTGGCAAGAGCGGAAATGTCGCTTCACAATTTATCGTAAAATAAGACACAGACAATCTAAGCAAATACTGCCGGTGCAGACCCTCGCGGTCCGTGCCGGCAGGCGTTGCTAAAAAAAGCAGAAAACGAACCTTGAAAAAAAGCCTTCAAAGGAGGGGCAAAAAAGGTTAGACCTTTTTCAAAAAAGCCAAGACCTTTTTTAAATTTCGCGACGCCTCGTTAAAAAAAGGTTAAGCTTTTTTTCAAAGGCATTTTTCTCAGCAAAAACAACTCAAAATGTACAAGAAAATTTTCATGCTCGCCGCTATTTTTAGCGCGATGACAGCGACACTATCCGTTGCACAAAATCAAGATTTCGTAGATGGCAACAAAGACCTATTCGTCTGCGACTTCCAAGACGCTACGGCCAGCTATCAATTGGTCACCTCGTACGATTTGGCCAACTTGGAACCTTCATCTTTCATGAAGAACGTTGGCTTTTCAGCAGGCCGCCCTTGGCTTTATAAACTGATGGACGATATCAATTCTGTGAATAGTTTCGCCGGATGCTGCTCGGAATTTGCGCCACCAGCTGCGGCGAATGCCTGGTTAGTCACTAAGTCCATCTACATCCCTGGAAAATCATGCAAACTCTCATGGAAATCAGAATCTTTCAATCCCAACAAATTGGATGGTTTGAAAGTTTTCATTTCTACCGAGGGCGGCAATCCCGAAACGCACTTCTCGACCACTCCCGTATGGGAAAGCGCAGCAGAACCAGCGGGCAAATCTGAACTGCTCGACGGCGAATGGAACGAGCACGAACTGTCGCTCGACGAATATGCTGGCAAGACCATCTGGATCGCTTTTGTCAACCAAACCTACGACGGACAAATCCTGTGCCTGGACGACATCCGCGTCTACTTCGACGGTGCCTATATCGTTTCTGAAGACATGCCTTTGATGACCACAGACGGCAGTGCACAAGTGAAAGGCCATTTGACCGCAAAGAATAAAGCTATCAAAAAATTCACAGTACACTATCAGGCAGAAAGTGGCGATACAGACACAAAAGTCTACGACAATCTCGACGTTCAGCCTGGCGAAATATTCCATTTCAACTTCGACAAAGCGATGACTTTGGGTAATGCTGGCGAATTTCAAACCTTCCAAATCTGGGCAGAGGTCGATGGCGAACAAAATGCAGGTGTCACAGACTCTATCGCAAGGGTCAACTTTATCCCCCGTCGCAAAGTGGTGTTGGAAGAAGGCACTGGCACATGGTGCGGTTATTGTCCGATGGGCGTCCTTGCTATCGAGCACCTGGAGAAAACCTACGGCGACCAGTTCATTCCTATCGCCGTGCACAACAATGATGTGATGACCGTGAGCAAATATGATCAGGGCCTTAGATTTGCTAATTTCCCTATAGGCCTTGTGAACCGCACACAATTGTGCTACCCTATGCTGGAAAATGGTGGCAACTATCGCATGGACGGAGCCGGTACATTTGTGGAAGCTGTGGAAAAAGCTATGCAACAAGACCAATTAGGCGAGATTCGTATTAAAAGTGCGGAATTATCGGACGGTCTGCTCAATATCTTTGCAGAAATAGAATTTGCCCTTGCTCCTGCACAGAGCGACTATCGCTTAATTTACGTTGTAACCGAGAACGATGTCATTATCCCCAATGCCTATCAATCCAACTATTTGGCCTCTTACACACAACCCATATTTGGAGAATTCGGCAGCGGCGGCAAATATGGTCAAACGTACCTCACTAATTATCCATTCCAGGAGGTAGCACGAGAAATCTACCCCTCGTTTGAAGGCAGAAGCGGAGAATTTCCACACAGTCCTGAAGCAAACAATAAGTATGAATATGGCGAATCAATTGTGATGAGCAATGTTGCAGTAGCCGACAGTGCAAAGCTCGAAATGGTAGTGATGCTCGTCGATGGAGTGACAGGCAGCATTGTAGCCGCCGACAAAAAGGCAGTGCTCTACACAGGCAAGGGCGAAACAGGCATTGGCGAAATCACAGGCGACGCACTCGACCAACGTCCCCAATTCATCTACGATTTGCAAGGCAGAAAGCGCGAATACGACGCTACTCGCTGGGAAGAACTACCCGCTGGAATCTATATTATCAACGGCAAGAAAGTGGTGAAATAAGCCTCCCCCTTAATTCTTCAAGACCTATCACTACACAAACAAGTACAAAAAACAAACATATGAAACTGCAAAAGTTATATATTATCGTATTATTGCTCGGTATCTTCGGCCATTTCACCTCAGCCTTGGCTCAAGGAAACGGCACTGCCGAAAATCCATTTATCATGGAGAATGGTGGAAAATATCCTATCAAAATGTACGACGATTTCTACGGCAAATTCATCGTACCCGAGGATGTGACTGAAGAAGGTATCACCCTCTCGCTCAAATCCAATAACGTGTTTGATATCTACACCGATGCCAATATGACAAAGTTAGTGTCGACCGTAGAAGGTAATTTCTCGCCCTACACCACCCTAACCACAGTGCGCAAAGGAACAAAGAAAGGCACTGTATACTACATCTTCTGTTCATTTCCCATGAATGGTGGCGATGTAGAGGTGACTTACGGCAAAGCTGTACCAGTAGAGTTGAAAGAAGTCATTCCCGCAGCGGGCAGCGAGCTCTCAGCGGCTGAAAGTTACGTAGGTTTTGAGTTTACAAAGGCAATCTTTGCAGAAGGTTGTGCTATTAAAGTCGGCGAGATAGAAAAGGAAGTTGAAGCCCACATCAACGATCGTTTTGTCTCAATTGAAGCAAAAAAGGAAATGCTCGAACTTTACAACTCCGGCGCTTTGAAAAAGGGGGACGAAATCACTTTTATTTTGAAAAACGTGACTTCCGCTGATGGCAAAGACAAATTGGGCAACGTCACTGCAAAATATATCGCTGCACAAAAGCCTACTATGGTGATTAAAGAAGAAAGCACTCCTGGCTATGGTATGGACGTGCTAAAATCATGGTTACCTACAGAAAGCACGATGGGATTGGTAAAGATCACTTTCAACGAGGCGCTCAATCCAAAGGCTACTATTACAGCTACGCTGACTTACGGTGATATGGAAAGCGAAGAAGCCAATGGCTACTATACAGAGAACCTGACTTCTACAATTGAGCAAGACTCTATACTCTGTATCGACCTTCGAGGCAAACTTCGTACGCCGGCTACGATGGTAGCTTCTGGTAAAATTTACCCAACTGCTATGCTCATGATCAAAGGTGTGGAAGACATCAATGGTTATATGACGTTGTCGGAAGAGTTGGGCAATGCAGGCTCTTACTTCTATAATTACACCTATGAATTGATTGAATACAACATAATGACGGAGTTTACTCCTGCATCAAGTGCGAGCATCGATGGTGTGAAAGAAATTGAGCTATGGATGCAAGAGTCTGGCGGCAATATCGCATTTGATGGTGTGAAGTTCGAATATACTTATCAGAATGAACCTGCTGAAATCGTAATTAGCCAAGACAAATTGTCTATCGAGGCAGACCCCGAAGATGAAACAGCAAGTATCATTCTCATCACAGTACCCGAATTTGAAAGAGATGCAGACACCGAGGTAAAATTATCACTCACTGGGGTAAGTACGCCTGATGGCATGAAGTATGATGAATACTTAACTGCAGTTTATACAACGAAGGGCAATCCTGATGTTTCTGGTATTTCAAACACAACTATTTCTACAGTTAAAAATGCTATTTATTCTATCGATGGCAAACGACTTCCTGCGGATTATCTCAAAGGTAATACCAAGTCGTCGACACCTCATAGGATTTATATCTTAAATGGCAAAAAGGTGGTGAAATAAATTTTTCACCACTTCCTACACCTTATATAATATATATACTCAAATTCGCCCAACATGAATTTATTCAGACAACATCTTTGCAAGACTTTATGTTTCTTCTTGCTTTTGTCAAATGGTCTCGTATCATTTGCACAGAACACTTCGATATTGTGGCCCTACAATATGAATGATGGATCGACCATCCATAGTATGAGCGACAATGGTAAGTGGGCTGTAGCCTATGGTGTGAATGATGCTACCTCTACTTATTGCTATCCCAAGTTGGTAGACTTGACTAAGCACACCTACTCAGAAATTTTGACCGAGGACGAGATGAATATGGGCATCGAAAGCTATGCGAACGACGTGACTGATGATGGAAATATCGTAGTGGGATGCTACGAAGGCAAACCCGCATACTGGACAGCGAGCACCAAGAAATGGACAATTCTTCCAGTTGCTGCGGGCAACGTAGGAGGACATGTTGAGGCTATTACACCTGATGGGAAATATGCTGTAGGTATTTGTACGAAAGGTGGATTTGACGAACTCCCTATGATGTGGGATATCGCATCAAATAGTATTATCACACTAGCAGGTCTGCCTAACTCTGACCTTTCTGGCTACTACCAAGACATGACACGTCTCACAGGTATTTCTGCAGATGGCAGATATATTGTGGGCTGCGTCAGCTATAGTTATCCTGCAGATATACTTTATTTCCTCTACGACAGACAAACGGCTACATTCGACGCACTCGCTTTCGATTACAATAAGGCAACAAACCGATACACCACTCGCGATGAAAGCGTCCGTACACTCGATGGCATTTGCATCAGTCCTAATGGCAAATGGGTGGGAGGTATCGTCTACTCGACCCAAGACGTGAGACATCCTTTCAGATATAATGTAGAGGCCAAAACGTTTGAAAACTTCAACCGCCCGGAAGATTTGGACAAGGGTTGTGTAGTCGTAGACAACGAAGGCACAATTTATGCCGCAACGCCGGCTGTGAATCCCACTCGTTCGCTCTATGTGTTACATGGTAAATATTGGTATGGACTGGATGAGATTCTGAAACAAAACTTCAACGTAGATTTTTATAACAAAACGGGCTTCTCTACTACAGGTTTAGCTATTGGCCTCTCGGCCGACTGCAAGACGATGACAGGTATTGCTTATATCAGTCAGGAGAACTATCAGATCACACTACCCTACACCTTTGCCGAAGCATGTGCCAAGGTAAATCTTTTGGATTCTTACAATGTATCTGTGCGCAACGGCGCGACAGTACAAAAGTTGTCTAATATCACATTAAAGTTCAACCGCAGCGTAGAGGTTTTGGCCAAAAATACAGACATCGTATTGCGCGATGAAGCAGGCAATGCAGTGCGCTCAGCGCTCAAATTCTCGGTCGATGCATCTTCCGACAAAAATGTACTGATCGGTTTCCGTACGACCACACTCGAAGCTGGCAAAAAATATACTATCGAGATTCCTGAAGGCGCAATTTGCATCAAGGGAGATGCCAACCACAAAAACAAAGGAGTCGTATTGCAGTATACCGGATGGGGCGAAAAAGCAATAGAAATGGTAAGTGTATCACCAACAAAAGGCAGTTCGTTGGGACACTTGGACATGAACACGAACCCCGTCATATTCTCCTTTACAAATGACGTAATAGTAGCCGCAGACGGCAAAGCCTGGTTGTACAAAAACGACGAGTCAGAACCCGTAGCAGAACTTTTAATGCTACAAGGCAACACCTCGTCCAACTACAATCAAATCTTGGTTTATCCACCCAGCACGACGTATCTCTACAAAGGCAATACGTACAAAGTTGTCATACCTCAGGGCGCACTGACCGACGTTGCAGGATATGCTACCAACGCAGAGGCTAGCGTCACCTACCAGGGCTCTTACGAACGTACTGTTGTATCGGACAATTCGCACATCTTTATCGAAACATTCCAAAGTGGTGTGACTGGCATGCTTCTTTATGATGGCGACGGCAATACACCTGGTGCAGAAATGACAGCATGGAATTTCTCCAATCGCATACCTTGGATTCACGCTGCAGATGATGATTATAGCAATTCCTGTGCCGTGTCACACTCGATGTACTCTCCTACGGGCAAATCAAACGATTGGATGATGACTCCAGCACTTCGTATTCCCAATAGCAAATGTACATTAAATTTTCAGGCGCAAAGTTACCGCAAGGCAAAGAATGATGTACTCAAGGTTTGGATTTATGCCAGCGAAGAGGCAATCAACGAGCTGGATACCGAAACCGTAGAAAAAATACAACAGGAAGGCGACCTAGTCGTCAACGAAAAATTGTCTCCAGGCAATGCAGAGAACACCCTTGGCGGCGACTGGCAAGAATTCAATGTAAGTTTGGAAAAATATGCCGGCAAACAAATCCACATTGCCTTTGTGAATCAAAACGAAGATCAAAGTGCGATTTTCGTAGGCAACGTCAATGTAGCTCACGATACAGATTTCCAAATTTCATTAGTAGGTGTACCCGAAACAACCGTTGCCCAAACTTCGCAACAGGTAAAGGGCGCAATAAAGGTATTGAATAACGACAAAACCTATCAAAGCCTCAGCATCGAACTTCTGGATGCCAAAGGCGCAACGCTTGAAAAACTTGAAGAAACAGGGCTCTCGCTTTCAAAAGATGATGTCAAGGAATTTGTATTCCAAACCGCCTTACCATTGACCAAGGGAGAAATTTGCCAATTCGCCGTTCGTGTCAACCTGAACAACGGCGAGAGCACAGACCAACTGAATGCAAGCATCAAGAACCTAGCCTTCGTGCCAAAGAAGCGCGTCGTGCTGGAAGAAAACACCGGTATGGGTTGTCAAAACTGTCCCTTGGGCCATCAAGCTATTGAACATTTGGCACAAGTCTACAAGGATGCTTTCATACCCGTAGCCTACCACACCTATACTGGTGACAAGTTGGAAAGTGGCATGACCGATTACGCACAGTACTTCCTGGGCTTGAATGCAGCTCCTACAGCGATGGTTCACCGCAACGGCAAGATCTCTTCACCAATGGTTGCCTATACCGAAGGCGGCGCGACAGACTACACTTTCTCTTCGAAAGAAGGCGACACATGGCTTGATGAGGTCAACAAAGAAATGGGCGTATATGCCGAAGCAGATTTTAATATCACAGCATCTCATAATGCAGAAACCGGAGCAGTAGAAGTGCCCTTCACTGCCAACTTTGCCGTAGCGTATCCTTCGGCTAATATCGGTTTGCTCTGCATCGTGACCGAAGATGGTTTGGTAGGTTATCAGACCAATGCATTCTATACCGTCACAGATACAGACTTGGGCGAATGGGCAGCAGGTGGTGCTTATGGCAAGTCGCACATTTATCCTTTCACCTTTGACCACGTAGCCCGCGCCCTTTATCCTGCCAACGCCTACAATGGTCAGACAGGTTTGCTGCCTAATAGTATCGAATGCGAAAAGGCTTACACTGGCAAGGTCAGATTTAATCTTGCACAGCATGCACCTTATGTCGAAGATATCAACAATTGCCACATCGTCTGCCTGATGATTGATGCCAACACTGGTCGAGTGATCAATGCGGCAAGTACGAAAGTGCAAAATGGCACATCTGCCATAGAAAGCACCACTGATGCCAATGGTCGCATTCAAGTTAAGGGCACAAAGGGTGGTATCCTAGTCGACGCAAAAGAAGATGTGCGCGTCACTTTATTTGACGCTGCAGGCAGAATGCTTCACCAAGCAAATGGCAAGGGTCGTTTGTGGTTACCCACATCTCACCAAGGTGTCATCGTGGTGAAGTGTGAAACTGCCGATGCCGTATCTACTCAAAAGGTCGTTTTATAACCATGGATTTTCCCCTCAAGATTGAATCACTCAGCACGGGTTATACATCAGGAGGCAAGGCGCATCCCATCTCTAACCACATCTCCGCCCATTTACCCCACGCCTCGCTCACAGCATTGGTGGGAGTGAATGGCGCAGGCAAGAGCACCTTACTCCGCACCCTATCTGGTCTGCAACCAGCACTATCGGGAGAGACCTTCATTGAGGGGAAAAATCTATCAGACTACTCCTCGCAGGAACTGGCCCAAACTCTGTCCGTCGTATTGACTCAACGCGTGGAAGTGGAATACCTCTCGGCGCGCGAAGTCGTTGAGATGGGCCGAATGCCCTACACCTCGCTCACCGGGCGCCTATCTGCTGAGGACAAGGAAAAAGTTGAGTCTGCAATGCGTCTGACCAATACCCTACGCTTTGCCGACAAGAGTGTAGACCAATTGAGCGATGGCGAACGGGGTCGCGTGATGATTGCGAAAGCCCTAGCACAGGATGCACGCATCATGCTGCTGGACGAACCCACTGCTTTTTTGGACTTCCCCTCCAAGGTCGAGATGCTCCGCCTCCTCACCACGTTGGCACACGAGCGGGGATTGTCGATACTCCTGTCCATCCACGATCTCGAACTCGCCCTGCAATTTGCCGACCAGCTATGGTTGATGAGTGAAGAGGGCATCACGCAAGGCACACCACAGACTTTAGCCCAAAGTGGCGAATTGAGTCGTCATTTCTCCATGCCTGGCTTGACACTAGAACCCGACATGCTGAGATTTTCTATACTCCCATAGCGTTTAGGTCTAACGCCGTTGCCCGTACATTAAGAGATGAAAAAAATAATATTAACCCACACCTATATATATAATAGATGAAAGTTTGTATCGCCGAAAAACCCAGCGTTGCGCGTGAGATTGCTCGCGTGCTCGGAGCCACACGTCAATGTGATGGTTTTCTGGAAGGCAATGGGTATCGTGTCACATGGACTGTGGGACACCTATGCGAATTGAAATACCCCGAAGACTACACGCCCCTTTGGCGCGCGTGGAGCCTGGCACAGTTGCCTATGGTTCCGCAACGTTTTGGCATTCGTTTGAAAGATGACAAGGGCATCATCAAGCAGTTTCATGTCATCGAGCGCCTATTTGCCGATGCCGAGGAGATTATCAACTGCGGTGATGCCGGACAAGAGGGAGAATTGATCCAACGATGGGTCATGCAAAAGGCTGGCGTGAAATGTCCCGTCAAGCGTTTGTGGGTATCATCGTTGACCGAAGAAAGTATACGCGAAGGTTTCGAAAATCTGAAGCCTCAAGATCAATACCAGGGTATGTACGAAGCCGGTCTGTGCCGTGCTATCGGCGATTGGCTCCTTGGGATGAATGCCACACGCCTTTACACCCTGCGCTATGGTCGTCAGGAACGTGGTGTGCCGCCGTTGTCTATTGGTCGCGTACAGACACCTACGCTTGCCTTGATCGTGAAGCGTCAACACGAGATCGAGAATTTCAAACCCGAACCCTACTGGGTGTTGACCACTCGCTACCGCGACGTCATCTTTACCGCTAATCCTAAGGCCGAGAAGGAGGAAGAAGGCGAGGAAGCCGAATCTCCTGGCACAGCAGGCGGTGTTGGTGATCGCCGATGGGCTTTTGCGACGGAAGAAGAAGGGCGTGCTGCACTTGATAAGGTACGCGAAGCGCCATTTATCGTAAACAGCGTGACGCGCAAGAATGGTACCGAAGCACCGCCACGTTTGTTTGACTTGACTGCGCTACAGGTTGAGTGCAACAAGAAGTTTGGCTATTCCGCCGACCAGACTCTGCAGTTGATTCAGAGTTTGTATGAAAAGAAATACACCACCTATCCACGTGTAGACACCACCTATCTGAGCGACGACATCTATCCCAAATGTGCCGGCATCCTGAATGGCATTCAGGGACAGTATGGCGAACTGCTCACCCCCCTGCGCGGTGCAAAATTGCTGAAGCGCAAGAAGGTGTTCGACAACTCAAAGGTGACCGACCACCACGCCATCATCCCCACAGGTGTACCGGCGCAAGCCATGACCGATATGGAGCGCAATGTCTACGACCTCTTGACACGCCGCTTCATTGCCGTATTCTATCCTGACTGTAAATTTGCCACCACGACCGTTTGGGGACAAGCAGCCGAGATTCCCTTCAAGGCTACGGGCAAGCAGATACTGGAACAAGGATGGCGCACAGTGTTTGCACAGTCTCCTGCCGCAAATACAGACGAAGACAATGATAAGGAAGGTGACAAGGAACGCGAATTGCCCGAGTTTGTTAAGGGTGAGAGCGGGCCACACTATCCAGATTTGGCTACAAAGGAGACACAGCCGCCCAAGCCCTATACCGAAGCGACCTTGCTACGTGCCATGGAAACGGCGGGTCGTATGGTCGACAACGAAGAATTGCGCGACGCACTCAAGGAGAATGGTATCGGCCGTCCCTCAACGCGTGCTGCCATCATCGAGACTTTGTTCCGACGCAAATATATCGAGAAAAAGCGCAAGACGCTCTATGCCACACCTACTGGCGTAGAGTTGATCGGTCTGATCAAAGAAGAATTGCTCAAGAGTGCCGAACTCACAGGTCGGTGGGAACGCAAACTGCGCCAAATCGACCGCGGCGAATACAGTGCTCAGCAATTCATCGGCGAACTGAAGGAGATGGTCGGCGACGTGGTGCGCCAAGTGATGAGCGACAATACCAATCGCCGCATCACCATCGACCCATCGCTGGTCGACAAATCTCTGCCCCCAGTACTGGAAAAGGCGCGTGTCGCCTCGCAACAGGAGACTGCCGAGCGCCCCAAGCGAAAAGTCATTCGTGCCGGCAGCAAATGCCCAGTCTGCGGCGAGGGCAAGGTAATCAAGGGGAAAACCGCCTTTGGTTGCTCGCGCTGGAAGGAAGGTTGCGACTTCCGCAAGCCTTTCAAGTAAGAAAATAAATAAAGAACGTTGGACAGGAGAATTAACTCTTATCCAACGTTCTTTGTTTTGTATATTCACAGCTATTTTTTAATAGCCATTTCTATCATACCACTTCAACGCTTGTACAGACAATTCTTCACCGTTTTCAGCTCCTTGTCTAAACCAATAAGCTGCCATATAATAATTTTTCTTTACACCTTGACCTTTTTCATACATTACACCCAAATTGTGTTGAGCTGTTGCATGTCCTTGATTTGCTGCTTTCTCATACCATTTTTTGGCTTCGGTATAGTTTTTTGCAACACCTAAGCCTTCATTATATGCATAGCCTAATCTGAATTGTCCTCTACTACTGCCCTGATCTGCCGCCTTTCTTGCCCATTTTACACACTCTGCATGGTTTACGGATACACCATATCCGTTGTAGTAGCACTGCGCCAAATTGGCTTGTGCATACATATTACCACCTTCGGCAGATTTCTTGTACCACTTGACTGCTTCTGTTGCGCTTTCAGCTACTCCATAGCCTTCTTCATAGCAATATCCCAAATTATTAGCTGCATCTGCATTACCAGCCTCAGCAGCGAGTCTATACCATTTCACAGCACTATAGTAGTCAGAGCTGACACCATAGCCATTATAATAACATACACCTGTCAAATACTGCGCATCGATATGTCCCATTTCTGCAGCACGTAGGAGCATTGGGTATGCCTTATCATAATCTCCATCGCATCCCTTACCATAGTAATAGCAGTCGCCGATATAATAGAGGGATTCCTTGGTAAATTTTCCACGCTCATAGGCCGACTCATAATACTCTAAGGCCGACTCATAATTTTCATCTTCCGCATAATATATTGCCAAGGAGTATGCGGCATCAGCATCACCTGCTGCATCTGCCTTTCTTAACCAAGCCAAAGCTTTGTCTATATCTTTCTCTACGCCATGACCGATAAAATACATATCGCCTATGATGCTCATAGCCTTCACATATCCTTTGTCAGCAGCCAATTCTATCCATTTGGCACCTTCTTGCGGATTTTCAGGTACGCCTTTACCCTGGAGATACATCGAACCGAGCATCAGATAGGCATTCAATTCTCCGCCTTCGGCCGCCTTTTTGTACCAAGCCAAGGATTGCGCTGAGTCCACTGCCACGCCGACACCTTCCATATAGCATTCTGCAAGCAACAATTCTGCGTCGTGATTTCCTTCGGCAGCGATTTGTTTCAAATATTTCACGCCTTGTTGAGGATTGGCATTAGGGGTATCCTGCAACACATTCAAATAGCCCAGCATATAGATAGCTGGTTTGTAGTTGCCGTCTGCTGCTTTCTGATACCACTTCAAAGCCTCGTTGTAATTCTTTTTCACCTTTTTGCCATCGTAATAGCATTTACCCAAAGCATAGGATGCTTCGAGATCACCGTCCTTGGCTAATTTCCAAAAACAATTGATAGCTTCGTCCAGGTTTTGTGATGTACCACGGCCTTCGTAGTAGGCATGTCCCAAATACATATATGCAGGTTGGTATCTGCGGTCTGAAGCCTCTTTGAAATAAGTAAACGCATGGCCGTCGTTTTGCTCTACGCCTGTACCATTCCAATGACAGAGTCCAAGCATATAGTTTGCTTCGGGTTCATCTCTTCTTGCTGCATTCTGGTAAGCACTCACTGCATTCGAGTAGTTTTGTGGTACTCCCTGACCATAGTAATGACAATGGCCCAACTCTGTATATGCCTGATACACTCTTGCTTCAGCCGCCTGGCGCCACCATTGCATTGCTTGTTCTATATCAGCCTCGACACCTTCTCCATTTTTGTAGCACAGCCCCAATTGATATTGCGCATTACCATAGCCTTTTTGGGCAGCAGCAAGAAACCATTTTGCAGCTTCGTCAAAATTCTTTTCACAGCCACGTCCACGTTTGTATCGTGTAGCCAGAGTATATTGACTATGTACGTCGCCAGCTTCTGCCGCTTTCCGATACCAATAGTTTGCATTAGTTTGATTTCTTTCCACGCCCCATCCCGAACGGCACATTTTGGCCATTTGGATTTGTGCATCCAGTTCACCCTGCTCGCCTGCCGCAGTATACCATTTTGCAGCCTGGGCGCTATCTGCTGGAACCCCTTTGCCCTCGAGATAGCATTGCGCCAATTGCAATTGGCCTTTGGGGTGACCTTTTTCTGCTGATTTCAAAAAGGACTTCACAGCCTTTTCCAGTTCACCCTCTTGAAGCAAAGTGAGTCCTTTGTTCAATTCCTTTTCACCTTTCAGTGGCTTTTGATCATTCACGGTGGTCACTGTGGTCGCCTCATTGATTGAAGCAGACATTTGCACAGGTGCTATCATCATCGACGAGCACACTGCTACTGCATAGATCAGATGTTTCATAAATTTTATTTGATTTTTTATGATTTTCTTTCAACGTGACAAATTTACAAAAAAATACTATTCGTCCGACTTTTATACCAACAAAATGCCCTGTACGCTATAAATCGCCGACATAATTTGTCAAAATTTTTCGCATTTTTCAGGGGGTGTTTTGCGCTTATTTTCCACCAACAGATCAGTTGGTCGGAAATACGCGATTCTCACGGGGTCAAAAAACAGGCTTTTTCGGACTTTTTCTGTCAAGCCCCAGGAATTTTCAGGGTTTTTCATTGAAAAAGTGGGATAAATTCGTAAAATCTGGAGATGGAATCATCAAAAAAGTCAAGGGTTTGTGAAAATTTCGCGACGCCTCGTGAAAATTATCTTAGACCTTTTTTCAAAAAAGCCTAGACTTTTTCACACGAGGTCTGATGTCGTATGATTTTCCCGTTCTAGAACGCGAAGTCCGTTTGTCAAAATTTTTCGCATTTTTTGGAACGATTTTAGAAACTATAATTCTGCAGTCTCGACCTACCATATCCTCAGTTTTTACTAAAAAATATTGAAAAAAATGGGGCTTTCGCTTTGCCTTTTTCTCGGGGTGTAGTAATTTTGAACTCTCAAACAAAAAACATCATTTTCCTATGGGAGGTTTTTTCGGTACAATATCATCTACAGAATGCACTGCCGACTTATTTTACGGCACAGATTATAACTCACACCTCGGCACTCGCCGTGGAGGTATGGCGGGATACAATCAGACTGAACGCGCTTTCACCCGCTCTATCCACAATTTGGAAAGCGCTTATTTCCGTTCTAAATTCGAAGGTTCGCTGGGCAGATTTGCCGGTTGCAATTCGGGCATTGGTGTGATCAGCGACACAGATGCTCAACCCATCGTGATTAATTCGCACCTGGGCAGATTTGCCATCGTGACTGTGGCAAAGATCCAAAACATCGACGAACTGGAACAAATGCTGCTGAGCGAAAACAAGCACTTCGCCGAACTCTCTTCGGGCAAGACGAATCAAACTGAATTGATCGCCCTGCTCATCATCCAAGGCAAAAACTTCGTCGAAGGTATCGAAAACGTGTTCAATCATATCAAGGGGTCGTGTTCGATGCTGATCCTGACCGAAGATGGTATCATCGCTGCGCGCGACAAGTGGGGACGTACGCCCATCGTCATTGGAAAGAAGGACGGCGCCTATGCTGCGACAAGCGAATCAACATCGTTTACCAATCTGGACTACCAAGTGGAATACTACGTAGGACCTGGTGAAATCGTGAAGTTGCGTCACGACGGCATGGAAACGCTGCGTCAACGCAACGACAAGATGCAGATTTGCTCGTTCCTGTGGGTGTACTACGGATTCCCTACATCAAACTACGAAGGTCGCAACGTCGAGATGATGCGCTACGACAGCGGACGCCTGATGGGCGAGGAGGATCAGACCGAAGTAGACTATGTCTGCGGTATCCCCGACTCGGGCATCGGCATGGCACTGGGCTATGCACACGGCATGAAGCGCCCTTACCAACGCGCTATATCTAAATACACGCCCACCTGGCCTCGCAGCTTCACACCGGTGAATCAGGAGATGCGCTCGTTGGTAGCAAAGATGAAACTCATTTCCAACAAAGATATGCTGCAGGGCAAGCGCATCCTGTTCTGCGACGATTCGATCGTACGTGGCACACAGTTGCGCGACAATGTGAAGGTATTGTTTGACGAAGGCGCTCGCGAGGTACACATGCGCATCGCGTGTCCACCACTCATCTATGCGTGCCCCTTCATCGGCTTCACTTCGCAAAAGAGCAAGATGGAGCTTATCACACGCAACATCATCCAAAAACTGGAAGGCGACCCCGATAAAAATCTCGAAAAGTACGCGACAACAGATTCGCCCGAATATTGTCGTATGGTCGAGGAAATCCGCAGTCAGTTGGGCTTGACTTCACTGAAGTTTGCCAAGTTGGAGACTATCGTTCAGGCTATCGGCCTGCCCAAGTGCCAGCTCTGTACACACTGCTTCGACGGTAGCAGTTGCTTCTGATGAGGATTTTTTCGAAACGCCTCCTACAACAAAACAAGAACCTAAAATCTCCAACCACATACCTATGAGACACCAGATCCTATCAATTCTGATCGCCGTGAGCGCCCTGTTCCCCGCACTATCGTTTGCGCAAGACAAGGTAGACTATGAAGCAGACTACACCCAACGTCTGAAGACCTTGCCCACCGACAATGCCAAGGATGCCTTGCGCCAAGCAAAGACTGACGAAGAACGTGCTGCGGTGAAGTTCCTCTATGCCTATATGACACTGCCCGATATCGCAGACTATAGCCCCGAATTTCACCTGCGTCAAATCCGCACGACACTTCGTGCCCAACAGGAGATGCAATGGGCCGACAAGGTGCCCCAACGCGAATGGTTGCATTTCGTATTGCCAGTGCGCGTGAACAACGAGCATCTGGACGAATTTCGCACAGTATGCTACGAAGAATTGAAGGAACGGGTCAAGGGCATGTCGATGAAGGAGGCTATCCTCGAGGTGAACCACTGGTGCCACGAGCACGTGACCTATCAACCCTCGGACGCACGTACTTCTCCCCCACTCTCGTCTATGCGCTCGGCCATCGGACGTTGTGGCGAGGAATCGACCTATACCGTAGCTGCACTGCGTGCTGTGGGTATCCCTGCAAGACAGGTTTACACCCCTCGTTGGGCACATACCGACGACAATCATGCTTGGGTCGAAGCCTGGGCGGATGGCGAGTGGTACTTCTTGGGTGCTTGCGAGCCCGAACCGGTGCTCAACCTCGGTTGGTTCAATCAGCCCGCCTCGAGAGGGATGCTGATGCACACTAAGGTATTCGGCAAATACGATGGCCCCGAGGATGTGATGTACCGCACACCTTGTTTCACCGAAATCAATGTGACACGCAACTATGCCAAGGTGGCACGCACTACGGTCTTGGTGACCGACAAGGAAGGCAAACCCTGTCCCGACACTTCTATAGAATTTAGAATCTACAACTATGGCGAATTCTACACCGTACTGAGTACTAAGACCAACAGAACGGGCCGCGCGTCTATCCTGACTGGTCTGGGCGACTTTGTGGTATTCGCTTACGACAAGGATAAGTTCGGATGGGGCAAAGTCACTGCCGGCGAAAACGGCGAAGCGACTGTGTGCATGGATCACAAACTGGGTGAGACGTTCTCAATGCAAATGAATATCACTCCGCCTGCCGGCGAAAATAATCTGCCTGCATTGACCGACGAACAGGTACAAACCAATGCGAAACGCTTTGCCTACGAAGATAGCATCCGACTGGCTTACATCGCTTCGTGGCCAAACGAACAAAAAGTAGCGGACTTCTGCAAAGCAAACGGCGCAGACCAAGCACGCCTGTGGCCCTTGGTGCAAAAGAGCAGGGGCAACTATGAAAATGTATTCACCCTATATAATAAATATGGTACTAAGGCGCTCGACTACCTGGAAGTCTTAGCCGTAAAAGACTTGCGCGATTTCGAACTCGGCGTCGCTGAGGACCATTTGCAACACGTCGCATTCAACACCTCAGACTCCATCCTGCGCAACTATGTGCTGTGCGCTCGCATTTCTACCGAGCATCTCACACCCTGGCGCAGCGAGATGCAAAAGGCTTTCAAGGGTAAAAAAGCAAAACAGTTCAAGAAAAATCCAGCTGATATCGCGGCATGGATTCAAAGCAATATTTCCACCGAAAAGGTGTGGAATCCGCTCAAACTTTGGACTGCGCCTGAATCTGTATTGGATATGAAACACACAGACGTTCGCTCGAAGGGCTTGCTCTTTGTAGCTATCGCACGAAGTCTGAAAATTCCCGCACGCATCAACCCCGTGAATGGCAACGTAGAGTACCTGAACGAAAAGGGACAGTGGATAGGAGTGACACTCGCCGACAAAGAGGATGCAGAAAAGGCGGTAGCAGAAATCAATCAGCCCAAGGGTAAAGTAAACCTGACCTTCACACCACGTGATGGTATGGAAAATCCGAAATACTACATCCACTTCACCTTGAGCCAAATCAAGGAAAACGGAGGTCTCTTCTTGCAAGAATATCCCGACGAATACAATTGGCAAAACAACTTTGCCAACGGCGCAGATTTGACTCAGGGCAACTATCTGATGACTTCGGGCACACGTATGGCTGACGGCAGTGTATTGGCTAACCTGTCGTTCTTCTCAGTAGAACCCAACAAAACATCTACACACGTATTGGATATGCGTCGCGACGAATCGGGCGTACAAGTGATTGGCAATTTCAATTCCGAAAACTTATATTACGACATTGCTACTGGCAAATCGCGCTCAATCCTCTCGACCACTGGTCGTGGCTACTTTGCCGTAGCATTGATCAAGGCGGGACATGAACCAAGCAACCACATCTTGCACGACTTGGAAAGAGAAGCGCAAGCACTCGAGGCATGGGGTCGCAGCATACTGGTCCTCTTCCCCTCGCATGCTGACTACGAAAACTTCAAAAAGACCAGCAGCGAATTTACCGCTCTGCCCAAAAACATTGTCTTCGGTATAGATGAAAATGGTGTTTGCATGAAGGATCTTCGCGGCACAGAAT
The DNA here is from genome assembly GCA_017383485.1 of Bacteroidaceae bacterium. GTDB lineage: Bacteria > Bacteroidota > Bacteroidia > Bacteroidales > Bacteroidaceae > Alloprevotella. The sequence continues at coordinate 21,308 of JAFNXM010000004.1, read as the reverse complement.
TGGTACACAACGAGGCACTGCCCATCGTATTCATCGGCGATACGTTCAACCGCGTAGTATTCCGCACACAAGGTTACACCATCGGCATCGGCAATCAATTGAAACAAACAATTGCTAAGTTGAAATAAAACATAAAAGAGGACTAAATCAAAAGTCCCCTTCTATAAATAAAAAAAAGAAAACAGGCAAATCCAATTTACGATGAGGATTTGCCTGTTTTTATTATCCTTTACGCTCCAGTTCTTGGAGGTTTTCCATTTTCTTGCTTTCCAGGAATTCGTAGATGCCGCACAGGTGCTCGCGCACGCGGCCGCCGCCAAATTCGTATACCTTGCTGACCAAGCCGTCCAGGAAGTCACGGTCGTGCGATACGCAGATCAGCGTGCCGTCGAAGTCGAGCAGCGCTTGCTTCAGGATATCTTTGGTCTTCAGGTCGAGGTGGTTGGTCGGTTCGTCCAGAATGAGCAAATTGACTGGTTCCAGGAGCAACTTCATCAGTGCTAGGCGCGTTCTTTCGCCGCCAGATAGCACTTTCACTTTCTTCGTACTTGCTTCCCCGCCGAACATGAATGCGCCGAGCAGGTCGCGTATCTTGTTGCGAATGTCGCCTTTCGCCACATCGTCGATCGTTTGGAAGACGGTCAGGTTTTCGTCCAACAGCGAGGCTTGATTTTGCGCGAAATACCCGATCTGCACATTATGCCCAAGGGTCAGCGTGCCGCCATGCTCCAGTTCTTTCATCAAACAACGTACGAAGGTCGATTTACCCTCGCCATTGCGTCCCACAAACGCCACCTTGTCACCACGCTCGATGGTCAAATTCACACGACTGAAGATTTGCTTCGTGTCGAATGCTTTCTCGACATCTTCGGCAATTACGGGATATTGTCCACTGCGAGGCGAAGGGGGGAACTTCAGGCGTAGTGCAGAGGTGTCTTCCTCATCTACTTCGATCAGTTCCAGTTTCTCCAGCATCTTCACACGGCTTTGCACCTGGAAGGTCTTGGAATATGTCCCCTTGAACCTTTCGATGAAGTCCTTGGTCTCTTGTATCATCTTCTGTTGCTCTTCCCATTGCTTCATTTGTTGCTCGCGACGCTCAGCACGCAACTGCAGGTAGTGCGAATAGTTGACCTTGTAGTCGTAGATGCGTCCCATTGTCACTTCGATAGTACGGGTGGTGATATTGTCTACAAACTTGCGGTCGTGACTGATTACGACTACAGCCTTGCCATTATTGATCAGGAAATCTTCCAGCCAGCCGATAGATTCGATGTCCAGGTGGTTAGTCGGCTCGTCCAGGAGGAGTACGTCGGGGTTTTGAAGTAGCATCTTTGCCAATTCGATGCGCATGCGCCATCCGCCCGAGAATTCGCTGGTCTGTCTGTCGAAATCTTTGCGTTCAAAGCCCAGTCCCAACAAAGTCTTCTCTACATCCTCTTCGAAGTGGGTCATATCGATGGCATAGAACTTCTCGCTCTTCGTAGCAACGTCTTCGATCAATTGCATGTACTCGTCGCTCTCGTAGTCGGTGCGTTCTGCCAATTGTCTGTTCAGCTCTTCAATCTCTGCTTCCATTTCGTGCAGATGTGCAAAGGCCTGCGACGTCTCCTCAAAGACTGTGCGGCCATCTTCTGTCATCAAGTGCTGAGGCAAATAGGCTATCACAGTACCTTTTGGCGCAGAAACCACACCACGACTGGGTTGGCGTACACCAGCCAAGATCTTGAGCAAAGTACTCTTGCCCGCACCATTTTTACCCATTAGGGCGATGCGGTCTTTCTCATTGATGACAAACGAGATGTCACTGAAAAGTGTTGTGCCGCCAAACTCTACGGCAAGTCCGTCTACTGATACCATGTCTTATGTTATTCGATGTATATCTAATGTTACTTTCAATTTCCCCGCAAAGTTACTCTTTTTTATCGGGTCCTTGGTAATTTCTGCGATGCTTTCGGCATTTTTTGACAAGATGAGACATAAAAAATGCTATGCCCAAGCTGTAATTGGACATAGCACATGTTTCTTATGTTTCAAAAGATAGCTTTACCAGAGAGTTTATTGTGCAGCACCAGAATTAACTACCGGTTGCGCAGATTCCTCTGAACAAAGCACCACCATCAGATTGCTGACCATTGTAGCTTTGGCCTTTTCGTCCATATCCACGACTTTTTCTGCTTCCAACTTGTCGATTGCCATTTTTACCATAGATACTGCGCCTTCTACAATCTTTTCTCGTGCCGAAATGATGGCACCTGCCTGCTGTCTGCGGAGCATTACTGCTGCAATCTCTGGAGCATAAGCCAAGTAATTGATGCGTGCTTCCACCACCTCGATGCCTGCCATATCCAAGCGCTCGTTGAGTTGCTGTTCCAGCCTTTCGTTGATTTCTTCGCCACCTGATCTCAGCGTCAGTTCTTCAGTTTCGCTGCCAGTCTCATCGTAAGCATAGTGTCCAGCAACTTGTCTGAGCGCAGCATCACTCTGTACACGCACGAAGTCTTCGAAGGCTTTCATACGTCCTACCACGTTGGTCATACCATCAGCAGACTTTTGTGCTAGTGTTTGCGAGTCGATCTCAAACATAGCCTTGTAGGTGTCTTTCAGTTTCCAAACGAGTACGAGGCCTATCATAATTGGATTGCCGACTTTGTCATTTACCTTGATTGGTTCGCCATCTAAGTTTCTTGCACGGAGTGATAGTTTCTTCTTATCCATAAAGGGATTCACCCAAAAGAAGCCTGTCTCAGAGAACGTACCTTTGTATTTACCAAAGAAGACCATGACGCGAGTTTCTCCTGGTTCCTGCGAAAAAAATCCCGCTATCATGATAAAGAACCAAATGCCCCATACTGCAGCATTGATGATGCAGGGAATCAAGTATGCCTCGCCTAGCAAAAATGGCAGACCGATGAGCAGAGGAACGACAATCAGATTAATAAACAAAAGCGCAAAACCATTATACGCTTTGCCTGTGAAGTTTAATTCTTTATTTTCCATATTCTACATAGTTAAATTACTTGTTCTAATCTTCTTTTTTGGCGAATTCAACTTGCAAATGCAATCGAATTCTAATTTGTTAATATTGAATTAAATTTCTCATTTGGTGTGAGATAACCAAGCCTCTTTCTGGGTCTGTTGTTCAACTTGTTCTCAACCCAGGAAACAAACTCATCGGTTATTCCACTGAAGTCCGTTCCTTTGGGGATGTATTGCCTGATGAGACCGTTCATATTCTCATTGGCTCCACGTTCCCAAGAATGGTACGGCTTACAAAAATAGAAAGAAATTTCCAATTTCTCTGCTATTTCCTGATGTTTTGCGAATTCTTTTCCATTGTCTGCCGTTATTGTATGTATCAAGTCTTTTATGGGCTGCAACACTTCGATGGTCTTCAAGGATAACGGGGTGGCATCCTTCCCCGAAAGCTTTCGAATCCAGACCTTAGAGGTAAGCCTGTCGTTGATGGTGACAAGTGCCCCCTTATGGTTGCTTCCTATAACTGTATCTATTTCCAGATCTCCAAATCTTTCCTTTAGGTCCACTATTGCAGGGCGTTCTTCTATATCAATACGGTTGGGGATGTATCCCCTTCCTGCAAGAGAGTTTCCACGTTTGTTGTATTTCTTCCCTTTCCGACGAAGATATTGGCACAGAGTACCTTTCTTGCGTTTGTCTTCCCATATCCAACGGTATATTGTCTCATGGGAGACCATAGCAAATCCGTCCACATTACTACGTCCTTTTATCTGTTCAGGACTATAGCCTTCTTCCAATAAGGAAATGACCGTATCCTTCATTTCTTTTGTGAAGACTGGTTTGCGTCCACGAAGTTTCAATCGTGTCTCGTATTTACGTTGGGCAAGGTCGTAATTGTAAGTCCCGTTTCTCATGTCACAGTTCTTGCGCAACTCCCTACTGATGGTACTGGTGCTTACACCTATTGCCTTGGCTATATCTTTTCTACTCTTTCCTTCTTGTAACATCAAAGAAATTCCATATCATTGCTCTCGGGTTAAGTGTTTCATCTTTACAACTGATTTCGGTAGGAGGTTTGACGGAGTAAAGTAAGCACTTTTATCCCATTCAGTAGAGCAAGGGAGGGAATTTTCCTCTCTGCTCACTGAAATTATCTCAAACCGATAATCCTGTTGCATTTATTAGTTGAATTTGCGTTTTCGATAATGCAAAGGTATATATTATTAGCAACAAACTTGCAATCTCTGCAATATATTAATCAAAGCAATAGGTAAGGTGAAAATAATACTTGCAAGGTTGCAATGCTTGTTATATCACGCCTTTGATGAACGACGTTTTCGAAAAAATGCCCATTTCATCGTGAAAATTTGCGTTCCCCTCGTATTATTTATTAAACGTCTTCTCTACCATCTGGGAGGTCTACTATCGTGTATTCGTGATGTACTGCTGGCAGGAATTTGTTAAGAAAATCTTCCCAGGATATACGTAGCGTAGAACTATTCACACAGGGGTGACAACCTAAGTCAACTGTAGATAGCACATCTCGGTCTATCACGAAGCGGATGCGTTGCTCGGTATCGTTCATCAGCCCCATCGGAGATACAGAACCAGGCTTTATCCTCAACAAACTCTCCATTGCTTCAGCTCCGGCAAAGGATAGGCGAGCACAACCTAGTGGGGCAGAGAGAAACTTCGTTTTGAAAATTTTGTCTCCTGGGATTAAAAGCAAATAATAGTCGGTCTGCTGACGATTACACAAGAAGAGGTTCTTGCAAATCGGCGTGCCCAATTCACGCTCTACGACCTCGCATTCCTCCATCGTATAGGCAGGAGCATGGCATACGGTCTGGTATGTAATGCCCAAACTGTCGAGCAAATCATATACGGCCAATTCCTCAGCAGATCTGCTGAGGTCATCTTTCGGTCTGCCTTCGTATTTCTTTATATTCATATGTTATGAGTGAAGTCTACTATTTTTTCATTTATATGTATTGTGCTCAATCATCATCCCTGACAAATATGGGATGCGTCTCATCGCCGATGGTCGGGTCAAAACGGAAGCCTTCGTATTCAAAACCTGCGATTTCATCGGGAAAAAGTAATTTGTTTTCTAAAACGTAGCGTACCATTGCGCCCCTGCATGATTTTGCCCAGACGGCTTGCATTTTCAACTTGCCGTCGCGTCGTACGTAGAACAAGGGTTGGATTACCTTCACTTCCTGACCTACGCGATTCCAATCAAACAAATGTTCATATTCTTCGGTGGATAGATGCAATAATATCCCATCGTCGGCTTTCACGCTCTCAATCAATGCGTCGGTCAATAGGTCTTTCCAAAAACGATTGACGGGTAGATTGTGCGTAGTCTCCAACTTTACACAATGTTCCATACGATAGGGCACGATGCCGTCGAGGGGACGCAACAAACCATAGAGAAAACACGTAATCCAAAGATGTTGTTGCGCGAACTCCAAGGCTTCTGCCGACAGAGTTTGAGCGCGCAGATGCTTGTAGGCTTGCCCGTGATACGCCATTAATGCTGGTAACTTTTTAGCGTCGTGAAATTGCTGATAGCGCAACCAGTTTTCTGCCGCCAACGCTTTGCTACAATCCAATTGCTTTGCCAAATCCTCTACACTCAAAGTGGACATCTCAGTAGCCAAGGCATTGGCCACACTCTGCCACTCAGGCGTAGAAATAGGATTAGGCGAATCCACATTTCTCATGATTTTGGCGTTAGCAAGTAGTATCTGCATAATGATATAATAGGTTTGTTTTTTGCGATGAAATGGATATTTTTTGTAAAACAAGATCTGCGGTGGACAGGATTACTTTTGCTCTATTTCATAAGGCACGCGGAAGGAAACTCCCGACTTCATCATACGATTAAGGTTAGGATAAATTCTCTGCTTAAAACTATCCCAGCTACGATACTTCATCTCCGTCCAACCAGCTTCTGCCAAAGCCAAAGCACGTGGGAATGCCATGTAAGTCGCACGGTTGATGTCAGGGATAGCCTCGCCCCAAAGTGTACCCATTACTCCGAGAATGTGTCGGCTGTCTTGTGGTGTGCCGCCATAAGCAGGATCCAATTCGTACGTCTTTTGAAGTGTGGTGATGGGCATACCCCAGTTTTTGAATTCAGGTAGGTCATTTTTGTACTGAGGGTAGTCCAAGTACGCATGTTCCCCTGGCGCCATAATAATAGGATTGCCACTCTGTGCTGTAAGCGAGAGACAAGTGGGCGTAAGTGCATTGCGCCAAGTCACCAAAGTGACATCCTGGGGATAAGGGAAGAGGTATTTGTCAGCAGGTGGCCAAATGTTGTTCAGTTCGCACCACAAAATCGGTTTCTTTCCCACTTTTTTAACTTCACCCAGGACTTTACTGAAGAAAGGTATCATCAATAGTGAAATGTCTGTATATCCGTGGTCTTTCATCATTTGCTTGCATCTGTCGCAATGTGCCCAATTCTTGTCAATAGCAGATTCATCGCCACCGAGATGAATGTATGGTGCCTCAAATGTCTGAGCTATTTCCTCGATGACATCGGCTAAAACATCGTAGACCTTGGGTTGAGATGCACAAAGCATCATCTGCTCGGTACGACCTACTACCTTTTCGGCATCAACCAAGTGTTGGCACGCCAATTCAGGGTAGGCAGACAAAATAGCAACAGTATGTCCTGGCACATCGACTTCGGGTACGACCATAATATGGCGTTGGCGTGCATATTCAATCAGATCTCGCAATTGTTCCTGCGTATAATGTTGCTTGCTGGCAAGGCTTGGGTGCTTCTTGATCTCCATTCGCCAACCCTGGTCGTCGGTGAGGTGTAATTGAAGTACATTATATTTAAAATGCGCCATTTCATCGATAAATTTCTTAACGTCTGCTACGGGCAAGAAGTGGCGCGCTGGATCCAACATCAGGGCACGATAGGCAAAACGTGGGGCATCGTCGATATGAAGTGCTGCCACTTGGTGCAAGGCTGTATTTTTGACGTCACCTAATAAGATCTGGTAAAAAGTTTGCACTGCCCACCACACTGCAGCAGGTGTTGCTCCTACGATTTGGATACCCTTTTTTGACACATCAATACGATATCTTTCTTTGCCCTCCAATGTGGTGTCGATTGACAAACGGATAGTTGATTTTTCAGCTTTGTCTGTTACTTCGAGGGCAATCCCCATTGTTTCCTTAATACGTTGAGATAGATCTTGAGCAGACAAAAGTAGCGATGAGTCGGCGAAAAACATCTTGCTTTGCTTTGCATCTATGCAATAGGGTTTGACTTTTTCTGAAACTTCGCAATGGTTGACCATCGGCACCAAGGCAGATGTGGGCGATTGAGCAAATGCTGTGAAAATTGCAAAAAATGCGATGAATGCGGGGAAAAAATACTTTTTTATCATGATTGACTATAATTTTTATGGTTGGGAAGTCATTAAAAAAATGTACTACAAAGAAAGCCTTATAATACACGCTCCATCAAAAGTAAAGTCATAAATCCTAACAATAAGGCGTATGTGGCTTGCTTCTGATAACCGTGTGCATGTGTCTCGGGGATCATTTCGTCGCTCACGACGTAGAGCATAGCGCCACCGGCGAATCCGAGCATCACAGGGAGCAGATAGGTCGAGAACGAACCGAGTGCGTAGCCCAACAGTACACCTACGACCTCGAGTAGACCGATAGAAAGCGAAATAAAGAAGGTTCGTGTAGAAGAAATGCCTGCCATAAGTAGCGGCGCAATAATCACCATACCCTCGGGTATATTGTGGAGCGCAATACCCAAGGTCACCGCCCACGGAGACGTAGTATCGCTGGTCACAGAAACACCTGCCGCCATGCCTTCGGGCAACTTGTGAATAGCGATGGCAAGGACAAAAAGCAGTACACGATTGAGCGAATGATTGTGGCGGTGTTCCTCGGCATCAAGCCCTGTGATCGTGTGCATATGAGGCGTGATCCAGTCGATGACATTAAGGAAAATTGCTCCGACCATTACACCTATGACAATAATCCACCATGCCACACCACCTTCGCTTTCGAAGGCAGGCACGATCAAACCTATCGTTGCTGCAGCAAGCATGATGCCGGCACAATACCCCATGATAGTGTCGTTCCACTTGTGAGGAAGTTCCTTGACAAAGAAGCCCAGTATAGATCCGAGAACGGAGGCCAAACACAAGCCTCCGGCACTCAATAAGATTTCATACATAATATATCTATAAATAGTGACAGAAATAATTAGAGCACTTGTATTCTGCGAAGATAATGAAATCTTTTGAGCAAAGAAAAGAATTGTGAGAATTTAATTCCCTTTAAGTTTTTTACGAGAAATGAGCTTTCCCAAATTTATGGTATTCCCAGAAGAAAAGCCCTGCTGCTGTAAATAATCCTAAAGAGATGGAGAGAAAAATACCCTTGACACCCCATCCCAAAGTAAAACCCATGACGTATGCAGCAGGCAGACCAATGATGACATAGCTAATGATCGCAATGCGCATCATAGACATGACGCGGCCAGTACCACGCAAAATATTGGCGAAACAAATCTGCATGGCGTCGGCAAATTGGTAAAACAAAAGCAGAGGAATGAGACTCATGCCTATCTGAATCACGACAGCATCTGTGGTAAAGATGTTAATCAGGACCTCTGAGCAAAGGTACATGACAATAGAAGAGCAGAGGGCAATTACAAGGAGAATATGCTTTCCCGCAGTGGCAGAAATTTTCACACCTGCCCAATCCTTATTGCCGACAAAGTTGGCCACACGAATGCTTGTGCTGGCGCCAAAACTATAATAGAACAAAAATCCCAAAGTACCAATCGTCACCATAATCTGATAGGCTGCAAGCGCCTCCTTGCTGATCCAGCCCGCCATAACGGCGCTGAGTGAAAAGGCGGCGCTCTCCACGCCCATTTGGATAGAGATAGGGAGCGAGGCTGCGTTCATCTGACGAATGCTGATATTGGATGTTTGGTGTGCGGCAAAGCCCTGTCGAAACGGGGCGTATTTCTTGTTCCACCAAAGTGCTGCAATCATAATCACGACCATAAGGATGCGCGAAACAAGTGTTGCTACACCAGCACCGAGAAGCCCCATTTCGGGAAAAGGTCCTACGCCATAGATCAGCAACCAGTTGCCCAGGATATTGGCGCCGTTGCCTATCATCAAGGCGTACATACCTATTTTCGTATCGCTGAGACCATCGGTGAATTGTCTCAGGACATTGAACAACATCACAAAGACCATCGAAATCAAGATCACGATGTAGTAAGGGCGGATTAGGGGCAGTAGCGAGGGGGCCTGACCCATCCTGTCCAGAAACGGATATAGCGCCAGCATGACGCCGAGTGCGATAGCTGCGAATACAGTATTTGCGACCAGAGCATCCTTGAATTTTCCTGCAGCCTTGGCATATTCGCCCTGTGCATAAAGACTACTCACAATAGGTGTGAGCCCATAGGAATAGCCCATCAGCAGGAAGGTGATAAGTGTGAACAAATTGTTGACAAACGAAGCTGCCGCCAAAGGTTCCGTACCATATCTTCCCACCATCGTCGTATCGGCAAAACCAAGTATGATGACGCCCAACTGCCCCACTGCAATAGGCAAGCCGAGTCTGAAGATAATGCTATAATGGGGGGATAGATTTTTGAAAGATGCTTTCATACGTGTATTTATAATAAGGTGCCGGCACGAGTTGTTCGGCCAAGGCACAATAACAGAACGATACCACCATACAATGCATAGATTGCGAATGCTGGGGGCATCGTTCTTATGATGATTGTACGTAGATAGTCGGTCGCAGATTACTTAACGGAAACCACCAGATACTTGCTGGCGCTCCAGAATGCTTTGCTGTCAGAAATTTGCAAGGTGTATTCGCCATTATCGTCCTTCACCAGTTCGTAAGAACCTGCTGGGTGAGAGGTCAAGACTTTTACCTTCTTGCTTTGCAATGGGAAATTCTTGCGCACACGAATATCTATGCTGGTAAAGTACTCTTTGTTGACATCGTCGGCTCTGAGCACTTTGCCATCTTTCAGGATTTTTTGCTTTTCCAACTCCTTCTTTGTACCAAAGGCGAACCATGCTGTATTGAGTTCTGTTTCTTGTTGGATCAGGGTCTGTTCCTTTTCCGCATTTTCCTTATTCAGGCGATCGATAGTCTGATCCTGCTCATCAATATGCTTCTTTTGGCAGAACAGCAGCGAGTCTTTTTCTTCGATTTGTCTGCGCAATTCTGCGATTTCCACGTTTTTCGCGTTCAGTTGGTCTTCCAAAGATTTGATTTCCTCGCTGAGTGCTTCTTTTTCCTTTTCAGAAGCGACTTTTGTATTACGCAGAAGTTGCTTCATATCAGCCACAGCCTTCTTGTACTCTTTCAGTTTTTGTTCGATGAATACGAGGTTTTCTGTGATTTCTTGGCTTTCGGGATCTTCCTGTGCGATAGTGGTGATGCGGCCTTCTGCCTCGTTGATTTGACGCAGGATGTTGAGCACATTCAGCTTCATCACGCTCAGGTCATCATTTCTGTTTTGCAATTGGTCAATGACACGTTGCAGCGAGTCTTCCTTGATCGAACTTTGTATCATTGCTGCGTCTTGTGCGCCTTGCTTATTGTCGCACGAAGTGCAGACAAATGCGAAAGCCAGGGCGATTGCGAATAAATAATGTTTCATAATCTACAAGTTTGGTCAGGTCGAGCGCACAGAGTTACTCTTCGTCTCGTTCCTTATGGTTATCTTTTTTCTTTTTATCCTTATTCTTTATCTGTGGGGCGCCTTCGACGATCAATACAAATTCACCCTTTGGTTCGTGCTCGGTGAAATGTGCCAAAACTTCGGCGATAGTACCACGCACGCATTCCTCGAATTTCTTCGAGATCTCGCGCACAGCCGCCATTCTGCGATCTGCACCAAAGACTTCGGCGAATTGTGCCAACGACTTGACGATGCGGTAGGGCGACTCGTAGATGATCATCGTGCGGGGTTCGCTTTGCAACTCCTGCAATCGGGTATTTCTACCTTTCTTTTGAGGAAGGAATCCCTCGAAAGTAAAGCGTTCGCAGGGCAACCCGGATGCAACCAGTGCGGGTACGAAGGCTGTGGCGCCGGGTAGGCATTCCACGCGCACGCCCTTGGCTACACAAGCGCGCACCAGCATAAATCCAGGGTCCGAAATACCCGGCGTGCCCGCATCAGAGACCAGTGCCATCGTTTCGCCTGCCGCGATGCGCGAAGCAAAGGCCTCGGCGGTCTGATGCTCGTTGAATTTGTGATGAGCACAGAGACGATTGTTGATCTCGTAGTGCTTGAGCAACAGGCCCGAAGTACGTGTATCCTCGGCCAAAATCAAATCGACCTCCTTCAGGATGCGGAGGGCGCGAAGTGTGATATCTTCTAAATTTCCTACGGGCGTAGGAATTAAATAGAGCGTTCCCATGATGCAAATATATATATTATTCCTTGCCGAAACAACAAAAGGGAAATTATATTTAACATTTTATCCCTCATACAATATTTTTTGTCACCTGCGATTGCCTTTCTGCATCATTCAAAGGGGGAAGGGAAACGGGATAAAGAATATCTCAGAAAAAAGCTAAGACCTTTTTTTAACGAGCCGTCGCGAAATTTTTACGAGGCGTCGCGAAATTTTCACAAGGTCTTGACTTTTTTTCTTGCCCTCTGATTTAGTCCTCGCAAATCATAATTTTCCACAAAAAACACCTTTTTCTTTTGCAACGTCCCGTTTTCTCGCTTTTTTTTTCTAACTTAGCAAGCTAAAATGCGGGCGTCTGTCCTGCTCTTGCTTAGAGCGAGAAATCACAAGATGCCGGCATTCCTCAAATTTGCAAAACAAAAAACAATATATCAATGAATTACGAATGGAACTACGAAACCCCGTCGGCAGATGCCGCCGCCCTGGCCACCGCCTTGGCTGCGCGCACTGGCATACATCCGGCGCTGGGCAAGTTGCTCCTTGATCGTGGTATCACAGATGAAGCAGAAGTGCGTCATTTCTTTCGCCCTCAGCTGACAGACCTACACAATCCGTTTCTGATGAACGACATGGATGTGGCCGTGGAACGCCTCAACGCTGCCCTGGGTAGCAAAGAGCGCATCATGGTCTACGGAGATTACGACGTGGACGGATGTACAGCTGTCGCTTTGGTCTACAAATTCCTTGCGCAGTTCTATTCCAACATAGACTTCTACATCCCCGACAGATATGAAGAGGGCTATGGTATCTCAAAGAAAGGGATAGATTTCGCAGCCAACACTGGCGTAAAATTGATCATCGTATTGGATTGCGGTATCAAGGCTATCGAGGAAATTGACTACGCTGCCTCGCTCGGCATCGACTTCATTATTTGCGACCATCACGTACCCGATGAGGAACTACCTAATGCCGTTGCTATTCTCAACCCCAAACGTGTGGACAACACCTACCCTTACACTCACTTGTCAGGATGTGGCGTAGGTTTCAAGTTCATGCAGGCTTTCGCCATGAGCAATGGTATCGAGTTCAACAAGCTTTATTCGCTTTTGGACCTTTGCGCGATCAGTATCGTTTCGGATATTGTGCCCATCATGGGAGAAAATCGCATCCTGGCCTGCCATGGTCTGAGATGCCTCAACACTAATCCCAGCGTGGGTATACAGGCTATCATCGAGGTCTGTGGTGTAGGCGAGAGAGAGTTGACCATCAACGACATCATCTTCAAGATTGGTCCACGCATCAACGCCTCAGGCAGAATGCAGAACGGCCGCGAAGCTGTGGAGTTGCTCGTGGAGCGCGACCATGCCACAGCAAAAGATTTGGCCAACCGCATCAACCTCTACAACGAGGCACGCAAGGATCTGGACAAGGCGATGACGGAAGAAGCTATCGAAAAAGTGCGCGATCTGCCGCAGTTGGACGAACGCCGCGCCGTCGTGATTTACAACGAAGAGTGGCACAAGGGAATCATCGGCATCGTGGCTTCACGCCTGACCGAACAATATTACCGCCCCGCCGTAGTCTTGACCCGATCAGAAGGTATGGCGACAGGTAGTGCCCGCTCGGTGTCAGGATTCGATGTCTACAAGGCAGTGCAAAGTTGTAGCGATTTGCTGGAAAACTTCGGCGGCCACACATACGCCGCAGGTTTGACGCTCAAAGTAGAACATGTGGAAGAATTCACCCGCCGCTTCGAAGAATACGTAGCCGAACACATCCTGGACGAACAGACGCAGCCCACACTCGACATCGACGCCATCCTGGACTTCAAGGACGTTTCGTTTAAGTTCTACCAGGAGCTAAAGCGCTTCGCCCCCTTCGGACCAGGCAACGCTCGCCCCGTATTTTGTACTAAGCGCGTCTATGATTATGGCACAAGCAAAGTCGTGGGCAGAGGTCAAGAACACATCAAGCTTGAACTCGTAGACAACAAGAGTAATCGCATCATGAACGGTATAGCCTTTGGACAAAGTTCGCAAGCCAGATATATCAAGACTAAACGTGCTTTTGACATTTGCTATGCTATCGAAGAAAATACCCATAAGCGCGGAGAAGTGCAACTGCAAATCGAAGACATTCGTCCATGCGAATAAAAAAAACACCGCTTGAAGTCCTGCGCGAAGTCTGGGGTTATTCAGATTTTCGTGGGATCCAAGCAGAAATTATACATAGCATTTTGCAAAAACGCGACACCCTGGGCCTAATGCCTACGGGTGGAGGGAAAAGTATCGCCTTCCAGGTGCCAGCATTGGTACTGGAGGGCGTTTGCATTGTAGTCACGCCGCTCATTGCGCTAATGAAAGATCAAGTAGACAACTTGCGCAAGAGAAATATCCGTGCTGCTGCAATTTATTCGGGACAGAGTCATGAGGAAGTAATAAGACACCTGGACAACGCAGTCTTGGGTGCTTACGATTTGCTATATCTTTCGCCCGAGCGTCTGGAGACGGATTTATTCCAGACAAAGCTTCGTCGCATGAAGGTCTCCTTTATTACCATCGATGAAGCACACTGTATCTCGCAATGGGGATATGATTTCCGCCCTTCCTATCTGAATATCTCGCACATCAGAACCCTTTTGCCCGAGGTGCCTGTTTTAGCGCTCACAGCAACGGCGACGCCCAAAGTGGTCAAGGATATTTGCTGGCAACTCTCACATATTGGTCGCGAGGGCAGACTGCTGGAGATTCTTCCTACTAATAATTTCAACAAAGATACGGCTGAAGAAAAAGAGGACGTGATCGAGGGATTTCATGTCTATCGTATGAGTTTCGCAAGGCCGAATCTTAACTACATCCTCAGACAAGCGGACGACAAGGTTCGTGAAATCATCCACATCCTGAAATCTGTCGAAGGTTCTGCCATAGTTTATACGAGAAATCGTAAGAGCACGCAGGAATTAAGCGACATCTTGAACAAAGAAGGTATCACCGCCGTACATTATCACGCCGGATTGACCAATGCAGACAAGGATGTGCGCAGCCGAGCTTGGCAGGACGGAGATATCCGCGTAATGGTGGCAACAAATGCCTTTGGGATGGGGATAGACAAACCCGATGTGCGAATAGTACTTCACTTGGACGTGCCCGATTCCCTTGAAGCGTATTTCCAGGAAGCCGGACGCGCAGGACGAGATGGGTTGAATGCCTACGCCGTACTAATACATAATAAAAATGATCAGACCTTGTTGAGACGACGCGTTGCAGACAATTTTCCACCCAAGGAGTACGTCCAACGAGTATACAATGAAATTTGCTACTATTTTCAGTTGGCTGTCGGAGATGGCTATCAAGTGAGCTATGAATTCAAACTGGAGAAATTCTGTCTCAACTTTAAACATTTCCCCACTCATGTAGTGAGCGCCCTCGAATTGTTGACCAAAGCAGGCTACATAGATTATAAAGAAGAGGAAGACACGACTTCACGTCTCCTATTCCTGGTAAAAAGAGATGACTTGTATAATCTGAGCCACCTGGGCAAAAAGGCTGATGCCGTTATTTCTGCTGTGCTGCGCAACTATTGTGGTATATTTTCTTCGTATGTATTTATCGAAGAAGAGGACATCGCGCGAGATTGCGGAATGACATCGCACGAAGTCTATGAGACCTTGAAACAACTGACCGCTCAGCGCATCATACACTACGTTCCTGCTAAGAAAGTGCCTAAGATTACGTTCCTGACACGCCGTGTTGATGAAAACAGCATAGCATTGAGTACAGCAATTTACGAAGACCGCCGTCAACAATTCATTGACAGAATTTCGGAAGTCATAGACTATTTGAACAACGACGAGTATTGTCGTAGCCGCTTCCTACTGGAATATTTTGGCGACAATACGGGAAAAGATTGCGGTAAGTGTGATATTTGTCGTGAGCAAAGGTCTGAACAAAACAAGCGTTTGCCTATTCAGGAAAAGATCAAAGAAATACTATCCGATGGTATGAGTCATGCGGCAAAAGACTTGATGTTTCCCTCGTATGATAGGGAAGATATCATACAAACCCTGCAAGAGATGCGCGACGCTGAAACAATTTGTCTTGTAGACGGGAGATACAAAAGAAATGAATAGGCCTCCAATATAAAAAAAGAAAGAAAATCACTCGGATCTTCCTTCTTTTTCGTGATCCGCTTGGATTTTGTACCATTCGGTTATTTCCTTGCGTTATCTCTTTCTTTTCCAAGGCTCTATGCCCTGTCATAAAAGGGTTCATTATTAGGATGTAACACAAAAAGTGTAACACATTAATTAACTCGCATGTGGTTTTGATGTTGTTCCTAACCACTTGGAAAATTTACATATAATATCTGAGAATCCCGCCTTTTATCACCGTTTTCTCTCTTTACGAGTATGAAATAAGAGTATGATTTTTCGCCTAAACACAATAAAACCTAAATTCTGACTGATTTTCTTTTGTACTTTCGTCCATTTGTTTCTTCGTCTGTAACTTCGCAACACAATATTTCAAAATTAAACGTATGAAGACATTAACGAAGAAACAAAAAGAAGCGAATGGAGAGAATTTCTCTCGCATAGTGGATGATGCTGCCATCCTTTTGCAACGGAAGGCTGACTACGTGATGAATATAAAACAGGTCGCCGACTATCTTGGCATATCTATGGACGCAGTCCGCAAACGATGTCAACGGGGACAACTTCCCTTCCATAGAAGTGCCAGCCGATTATATTTCAGTAGGATGGAGATAGACGATGCTATTCTCGACCGTGAAATGTTGACGAAGTTTGCATAAAAGTTGTTTTTATATAGCTATCCTTATTACTTATACAAACTAACCATTAGAAGAAATGAAAATGAACCAATCAACTTAAAATAATACTATATGTATCATTTTTTATAGATAACGATTATGCTTATTAGCAAATTTTGTTACTTTCCCTCTCATTCTACAAAAACTTTGCAAAAAACGCCAGTAATACAGAAACTTTATGTACTTTTGCTATATTAATCATTGCGATTATTGTCTGTAGACTTTAATATTAAGAATTAGAAATATTTTAATCGTTCGAATGCTAAATATTTAAATTTGTTAAACATATATATAAATTAAAGAATTATGGATCCATCAATAGATAAAGCATTAAGAAATCTTCTTAATGATAGTTTAAACGAATTGGAACAAGCATTAAATAGTGATGTACTTTCATATTATGGTCCTATTGTTGATGGACAAGAAAATGCAGTACTAAATATTGTTGAAGATTTAGCGAAAGACCCTAATAAAAAAGAACAACTAGCCGTAATATTGACAACAACAGGTGGTAGTGCAGCAGCAGTTGAACGTTATGTCAATATTATTCGACACCATTATTCTAAAGTTATTTTTATAGTACCAGATTACGCATATAGTGCAGGTACTATATTTTGCATGAGTGGTGACGATATCTGGATGGATTATTTTTCTGTATTAGGCCCTATTGACCCCCAAGTGAAAAATAAAGAAGGTAATTTTGTCCCAGCGCTTGGATATTTAGATAAAATTAATGAGTTGATAAAAAAAGCCCAAAATAACCAATTGACAAATGCAGAATTTGTTATTTTAAAAGATTTTGATCTTGCTGAATTAAAAGGATATGAACAAGCAAAAGAATTAACAATTTCTCTCTTAACTAAGTGGCTTGTTAAATACAAGTTTAAAAATTGGAATATACATAATTCTACTGGAAATGCAGTTAGTACAAAAGAAAAGGAAAAAAGAGCAGAAGAGATAGCTGCTAATTTAGGAGATAATAATAAATGGAAATCTCATGGTAGACCTATTAATATAGAGGAACTACAAGCTCTTAAACTGAAAATAACCGATTATAGTGAAAAAGGTGAAAGAGACCAAATCCGTAATTATTATAAACTCATTAGGGATTTTATATCTCGATATAATTTTCAAATATTTATTCATACAAGAAAATATTTGTAACTATGGCAAAATATAAAGAGATTAAAGATACAATAAAAGCTAATAGAAATAAATTTTCTAAAGACAAAAAAATAAAAGAATTTGAACAGTCTCTTAGAAATTTTTACAGTTTAGTTGATCGTGGTATGTTGCGGCCTCGCGGTTACAATATAGAATCTATTGGAAATCAATCGAATAATAACGTTTCAAGATTTGTCTTCAATCAAATACAAACAAAGGTTCTATAGCTAAAGCTTATTAATAAAGAGAATGTTATTAACTTAATTAACATCATTAATAAACACCAAATTTAATGGCAAAAGCAAAACCTTTCGTCAAGTGGGTTGGTGGAAAAGGCCAACTCATTGAACAACTCGAAGCATTGCTTCCAGCTGACTTTGCAGAAAGGGACAATGTCACTTACATAGAACCTTTTGTAGGTGGAGGAGCTATGCTCTTCTATATGTTGCAGACATATCCAAATATTAAGTCAGCCGTTATAAATGACATCAATCCTGATTTAACCCTATGTTATCAGGTAGTGAGGGACAATCCGACAGAATTGATAAAATCTCTTAATGCTATTCAATCTGCATATTATGCTCTTCAAACAGAAGAAGAGCGTAAGGCGTTTTTCCTCCAACAACGTGAACTATTCAATTCTAAATCGTTAGATAAAATAGATAATACGACATTGTTCTTCTTTCTCAATAGAACTTGTTTTAACGGGCTTTATAGAGTTAATAAAGCTGGTAAATTTAATGTGCCATTTGGAAAATACACTACACCTACTATTTGTGACCCTGTAACAATTAATGCGGACAGCAGACTATTACAAAAGGTTGATATTATGACAGGGGATTTTGAGCAAACTTTTGCAAAAATAGAGGGAAACACTTTCTTCTATTTTGATCCGCCTTACCGACCTCTTAGTAATACTTCTAGTTTTAATGATTACACCAAAGAGGATTTCAATGATAATGCCCAAATTCGCTTGAAGTTATTTTGTGATCGTTTAAATGAGAACGGAATTAATTTTATGCTTAGCAATTCCGATTGTTTGGGCAAAGATGGTACGGATCGTTTCTTTGATGATTTATTCATTGATTATAGTATAGAAAGAGTATGGGCTTCAAGGAATGTAAATGCTATTGCTTCGAAAAGAGGAAAGTTGACAGAAATTGTAGTGAACAATTACCATAATAGATATTTATTCTAAAGATAAGTTTATGAGCGCACATACCAAAGAACAATTTGATTTGTTCATTTCACAACTCCAAGAGACAAATCAAACATTAGACTTTTTCTGTGATTTTGATAAGATTTCACAGAATGTAAAAGATATAAAGTTAAGTCTTTGTATGCTTAATAGTTTGATAGGCTCTTCCGATTTACGCAAGTCTGTAGAAACAATTTGGAAACGTGATAAATCTGCCTTCGGTGTTATGGACATACTTATCGCTGTTAGAAGTGAAGGTAAAAAGAAGGTACTTGACAGCCTCGGACGATGTGTTGTTCTTGATACATTATTCAATTCGGTGGATGGAGTAATGGAGTTTCTCGAAAATACAGGACTGGCAGAAATCTTCCAATCAAAGAAAATTAACGATTTAGTAGATTATGTTTTCGGCATAGAAACTGGACTAGACACTAACGCTCGTAAGAATAGAAGTGGCCATGTGATGGAAGACATGGTAGCTCGTATTTTTGAAAAGAATGGAATTCATTATCTTCAAGAGGTTTACTCTAGTGAATGGCCGACTATAACAAGGGTATTAGGTGATGATGAAAAACGTTTTGACTTCGTCATAAAGACAGCAGCTAAAACCTATCTTATAGAGGTAAACTTTTATAGTGGCGGGGGTAGCAAACTCAATGAAGTCGCTCGTTCTTATTCTGATATTGCCCCTAAAATCAATTCAGTTTCTGGTTTTGAGTTTGTATGGATAACCGATGGAATTGGATGGAAAAGTGCAAAGAATAAGTTGCAAGAAGCCTATTCTATTATTCCAAGTATTTATAACCTTACAGATATTATTAAATTTATAAAACTCGTCAAATAATATGGCTTGCAAAAAAGATCATTCCCAGATTCAAAAAATTATGGAAACCTTGCCAACAGACCAAGGTGGAGTTGGCCGACATAAGTGTGCAGCATGTGCTTACGAGGCTGGATTTGAGGCTGGATACAATCTCAATGGTTCATTGAGCATTGATAATGTTTTAATTCACCTCGAAGAAAGTCAAGCTAAATCCCAACGACATAAAAGTCCACATGCGGCTTTTGCCTTAGGTTACTATCACGGAGTATGCCAACGAACAAACGACGATAATTAATATAATCAGAGGTGGCATAGGTGGTGAAAATACCATCACAGGATTAATATACGAAGGTAAGGTTGTCTTGCAACCTATCTTTCTCAACAAAAGAATTATGAGGTTCAAGGCTTTGAAGTCTTTTACAATGGAGATGTAGTAGTTTATATTTTTAAAAAGCATGAGTTTTATAGATTCTTGGAGACGAATGGTGTTGACTGGAAACAAATAATTTCAAGTCAACTACTCCCAGATAACTGCATCTATGTAATTGTCAATAACACTCTTTTCATCATTGAAGTTAAAAATCAAAATGTTGGAGGTAGCGTCGATGAAAAGTTACAGACTTGTGATTTCAAGAGAAAACAATATATTAAATTGTTATCCCAGTTGAATATTGAAGTAGAATACGTTTATATATTAAGTCAGTGGTTCAAGAATCCAAAATACAAGGATGTATTGGATTACATTATTAGTGTGAATTGTCATTTTTATTTTGATTATATTCCACTTCAAAAATTAGGCTTGCCAGTTCCCGAACAATGATTCCTTCATACTACAAATCACCCAACAACGATTTCACCCTGATTCAAGGTGACTGCGTTGAAATATTGTCAAAGTTCAAGTTTGGCTTTGACATGGTATTTGCTGATCCTCCATACTTTTTATCTGGTGGTGGCATATCATGTCAAAGTGGTCAAGTAGTTTGTGTTGACAAAGGGAAATGGGACAAACCCTCAACTCCAGAAGATATGGATGCATTTAATTTAAGGTGGTTATCTGCTTGCAGAGACCACATGAAGGATAATGCAACTATCTGGGTTTCAGGAACACATCATAACATTTTCAGTGTTCAGCAACAACTTCTGAAGTTGGGATTCAAAATTCTGAACGTGATAACATGGGCAAAAACCAATCCACCGCCAAATATATCATGTCGATATTTTACATATTCGACTGAGTTCATCATTTGGGCTAGGAAGTCGCAAAAGATTGCTCATTACTACAATTATGATTTGATGAAGCAACTTAATGGTAACAAACAAATGACTGATGTATGGCAGTTACCAGCCATTGGTCGTTGGGAAAAGTCATGCGGCAAGCATCCTACTCAGAAGCCTCTGGGAGTTTTGGTAAGATTGATTCAAGCCAGTACTCAGCCAGGAGCATGGATTCTTGATCCATTTAATGGAAGTGCGACAACTGGTATTGCAGCAAACTTGCTTGGTAGGAAATATCTTGGCCTAGAAATGGAAGATGAGTTTCTGTCTATGAGTAAAGCAAGAAGGGAAGAAATTGAAAATAATGTTATTCGTAGCAGCTATCTTGAAAGGTTAGCAAAAGCAAAGATAATTTTACCTCCTGACAATTTCTTTGTAGCTGATGAATCAGATATAAATTATGGAGTACCTTGGTTGTAAATTATAAGAATAATCGCATCTTGAAAGAAATATATAGAGTACGCAAAATAACAGTATCCCTTCTTAATTGGACTACACACAAAGTCTGCAAAATGGCCGCTACCGCAGGTCTGGGTCACTTCATCCACACCTATGTCTGCGACGGCAATCCCGTGATCCCCACCTT
>JAFNXM010000003.1 GCA_017383485.1 Bacteroidaceae bacterium | reverse complement strand
GTATCGAAGGTTCTACAGCAAATATGGTATTCACTGCAGGTAAGAAGGTGATGCACAACTACACTATCACTCTTCCATCAAGCATTGCAAATATCGACAACGTAAGTGTTACTGCAATCCTGTTCGACGCTACTAGCGGCGAAATCGTTACTGCTGAAAAGGCACTCATCGGCGAATCTGTATTCTCTACAGGTCTCGAAAATGTTGTAGTGAACAACAACGTGAAGATCTCTGCTGAAGGTGGTGCTATCCAAGTAAGCGGCGCTAAGGGTGAAGTACAAGTTTACACTGTTGCTGGTCAACTCGTTTCTAACGTATCTGTAAATGGCACAGTGTCAGTTCCTGTATTCGGTGCTAATGGTACTTACGTAGTACGCGTAGTTACTGCAGAAGGTGTAACTGTTAAGAAGGTTATGCTCTAATCTACTGACTAACCAATTTTAATTTCATATAATTTGTGGGAGGAATCCGTATGGGTTTCTCCCACTTTTTTTGATGCCTGAGTAGTCTGGTATTGTATGATGAAAAAATGCGAAAAATTTTGACAAACGCAGTTGATGAAATAGAATGGGAAAGTATGCCTAAGATAAGGGGCGTAAGAAGAAACCTTAACCTTTTTCCAACTACAATAAGGATAGTTTCATCTACATTACTTGTAGATTTATTTAGGTTACTTGTAGTTTAATCTACATTACGGGTAGTTTAATCTAGGTTACTTGTAGATTTTCCTACAATAAGGGTAGAATTTCATAGATTAAAGGTAAAATTGACCATAATTAGGACATTTAGACCATCATCCCCCTCGTTTGCACGAAAAAAGGCGGTTTTCCTAATGCGCTGTAGTTCGCGTAAATCCGACCAACTCTTCGGTTGATGGATTTTAAGCGATTCTCAGCCTCTAGAAATGCGAAAAATTTTGACAAAATGGAGTTGATAAATGCTGGTTTTACCTTTGTATGTTGGGTCAGTTTTTGTTTGAATATTCAAGGGTATAACTGCTCTTCTGAGTCTATCTCATATCGCTTGGTCCTTATCTCTTAGAGTGAACAAAAAAGGAGGTACCCGCGACGGGTACCTCCCTTGCACAGACTATGTAGCCTGCGTTTCTGTATTATTTCACTTCGTGATAGAGCATATCGGGTGTGATGGTCTTCCATTCGGATGTGCCAGCGACTTTGTACTTCACGTAGGCTTCGTCCCAATAGGTGGGCCAACCTTCGTAGATGCCGCCCAGGAAGGATACGCTGATGCGGTGCAATCCCTTGCAAAGGGCTATCTGTGCATTGTTGCGAGAGATGCGGGGGATAGCCTGGTTGCTATTGTCAATGACCAATTTGCCATCGATATACACTTGCGTGTTTTGTGTATTAAGTTCGTAGATACCATCTGCTGGGATTTCCACCAAACCTTCTACTTGCGCAGCATAATCCTTGACATTGCGTACATTGCGAGGCACGGCAGTCAGGGTGCGCAGGCTCTCGATGCCAGGAACGATAGTGTCGCCGATTTCAGAAGGCTGATTGAGGACGAATGGCGTATTGTGGCGTCCCCACACCAACTTCAAGCTGAGGCCTTTCTCAATGATGCCAGTCTTGACAGCAGGGAGCATGATTTGTTTTTCTACCAAGATATCACGCACTGGGCTACAAACGCCTGCTGGCAATACAGCTATGGCGCGTACAGTGGTGGTGCGATCGATAGCGATAGGACTTGTGTAGAGCGTAGAAGCTGTAGTGGGCGCAGTGCCGTCGAGGGTGTAGTAGATAGGGAGAGGACGTGAGGTCTTGAGAGCGAGTTGATACTGGTCGGTGAAGGCCACGTGATTGCACGAGCCACCTGGTTGTTCGGGCACGGGGACGTGCAGATTGATATTGTGGGCCTTCATACGCAGGGTGTGATCGTAGTCGACACGGCGTACGAAGTCGGGGAAATTGCGCGTTTCCATAGGGCTCCATCCCACTTCTGCCAAAGCAAGGGCACGTGGGTAAAGTCCATTTTCCAAACGGCCAGGTGTGTGGATATATTCACTCCAGTTGTTGGCCTGGATACCGAGTACATATTTCTCCTTGCCTTGTTCCTTCAATACGGCGGGTACGGGGTCATAGCTATGCATGCGTTCCAATGTGTAGTAACCGCCGAAGTAGGCTGGTTCGACGATGGGGTCGCCTTGGTAGTAGTCAAAGTAGCAACCTTGGTCGGCTGGCGTCATCAGTACGTGGTGATGAGCCTTAGCCGCAGCAATACCGCCAGACTCGCCGCGCCATGACATCACGATGGCTGTGGTGTCCAGATTGCCGCCTTCCAGGATTTCGTCCCAACCGATGATGGTCTTGCCCTTAGTACGCAGGTATTTTTCTACACGGCCTACGATATAACTTTGCAACTGTGCTTCCTTGGTATAGCCCAGTTCCTTCATACGTGCCTGGCACTTGGGACACTTTTCCCATTCGCCGCGGGGACATTCATCACCACCGATGTGGAAATAAGTAGAGGGGAACAATTCTGCCATTTCGTCGATGACACCTTGCAGGAACTCAAACATCAGTTCCTTACCTGGACACATCACGACGTCTTCGACACCCCAAATGATACGAGGGTCTGTCGCTTCGCCGCGGCATGACAGTTCGGGATAAGCAGCGATTGCAGCCAGTTCGTGGCCTGGGATTTCCAGTTCGGGTACGACGGTGATGTGATGACGGCGTGCAAACTCTACGACATCACGGATTTCATCTTGAGTATAGTAGCCCTGGTGGATCGTTCCGTCACCTTCGACACGCTTTGAGCCGATTTCTGTCAATTTGGGATACTTCTTGATCTCGATTCTCCAACCTTGGTCCTCGGTCAAGTGCCAGTGCAGGTGGTTGATCTTGTAGACCGAGAGCATCTCGATTTGTCGTTTCACTGCATCTACGGGCAAGAAGTGACGGCAGGGATCGAGCATCACGCCGCGATAGGGGAAGCGAGGCTGGTCCTTGATTTGTACAACGGGGATCTGCCATGCTGTCGCCTTCACGGCTTGCTTGCCTTCGACTGTGGGAGGAAGCAGTTGCAACAAAGACTGTGCGGCATAGAACAGACCGTCTGGAGTGCTCGCCTTAGCGATGACTGCATTGGGAGTAACTTCGAGTGTGTAGGCTTCCTTACCCTTAACGCTTTTGTCCAGAAGGAAAGCGATAGACTGCTTGCCGGTTTTGCCCTTCTTCAGGGGGAAACCTGCAGTGCGTCTTACTTTTTCGGCAAAGAAACTGGCTACCTCGTCGGCGCCTTTGCCCTTAGAAGCCAGGCGGGTATCGGCGTTGAGCGTAAATGTGCCTTTGCCCACATGCATCTCTACCGGAGTAGGGATGATGTTGATGTCTTGTGCTCTCATCGTAAATGTAGAGAACAATGCCAATGCGGCAATTACAATTTTTTTAGTCATAATGAATATAGAGTTTTAGGTTTTACGGAGGGGGAGGAAGGGGGCGGAGCGGTCGGAGTGCTCAGAATCCTCAGAATCCTCGGAATCCTCGGATTGCTCGGAGTTCTCGGAGTCTTCAGAGTCCTCAGAGTCCTCAGAGTCCTCAGAATTATCTCCTATAGTTTGCTTTGCCACACGAAGCAGTCGTCAAATACGCGCTCTGCTTCTTCTACAGCATGCTGGAATAGAGCAAATACGGTGCTGCCGCTACCGCTCATCGACGCATACACGGCGCCCATGTCGTAGAGTGTTTGCTTGATGGCCGCAATCTCGGGGTACAGGCGGAATACGTTCTTCTCGAAATCATTGCTCACGGTGTGGCGCCACTCTGCAATCGGTGCCTTGATTGACTCGAGCAGATCGTGCTCGGGAGTAGCTGGAACAATGCCGCCGTAGGCTTCCTTGGTAGAAACGAAGATGTCAGGCTTTACCAATACCAAATGCATACCGCTGAGCGAAAGTTCGATGGGAGTTAGGATATCACCGATGCCAGTGGCAAAAGCAGGTTTGCCCTGTACGAAGAAGGCACAATCGGCCCCCAGGCGTGCTACTCTACGCTCCATGTCCGCTGTGCTCAGACCAAGGTCAAAGGTCTCATTCAGTAGCTTAATCATCGCCGCCGCGTCACTACTGCCACCGCCCAGACCAGCACCTATTGGAATGCGCTTATATAGGTAAATATCCAGCGCGGGTAGGTCGAATTCCTCAGCCAGTTGCTTGTACACCTTGACGATCAGGTTGCCCTCAGAATTGCCCTCGATCTTGTGCCCCGCCGTTTGCAGTTGATAGGGCGCATCACTCATCTTGAGCGAAGAAATACTCAGGTTGTCGTGCAGAGGAATGGGGTAGAAGATCGTTTCCAAATCATGGTAGCCATCCTCTCTGCGGCGCGTCACATAAAGTCCGATGTTGATCTTCGCAATAGGGAAAGTTTCTTTCGTTTCCATATTATTCTACTTGTAAGACGAGACCTTTCAGGTATTCGCCCTCGGGGTGATAGATGTTGATAGGGTGGTCGGCTGGTTGATGCAATTGGTGCAGGATGCGCACGTGTCGGCCACTCTGCGCAGCGGCGGTGAAGACAGCCAGACGGAACTGATCTTTGTTGACCGCTTGCGAACAGCTGAAGGTGAATAGGATGCCGCCCTTTTTGATCTTCTTGAAAGCGATGGCATTGAGACGCGTGTAACCCTTCAAAGCATTGCGCAGCGCATCCTTGTGCTTAGCGAAGGCAGGAGGGTCGAGCACGACCAAATCATATTCGCTGCCGGCTCTTTCCAAGAACTTGAACGCATCTTCAGCGTAGGCTTCGTGGCGCTTGTCTCCTGGGAAATTGAGTTCGGCATTAGCCTTGGTCAGTTCAATCGCTTTGGCACTGGCGTCGACAGAGTGCACCAATTCTGCGCCACCTCGCATCGCATAGACAGAGAAGCCCCCAGTGTAGCAGAACATATTGAGTACGCGCTTGCCGGCAGCATATTGTTCCAGCAGTTTGCGGTTTTCGCGTTGGTCGACAAAGAAACCTGTCTTTTGTCCTTCCAGCCAGTCGATATGAAATTTGATGCCGTATTCGCGAGCCACATTCTCCAGGTCGCCACCAACGAGGAAACCGTTTTCCTGTTTGAGGTCTGCCTTATAGGGTAGGGTGGTTTCTGATTTGTAGTAGACATTCTGTATCGCACCCTTCGAGGCCTTGACAATAGCCTTGGCGATGTCTTCACGACAATAATGCATGCCGACCGAGTGGGCTTGCATCACCGCCGTTTTGCCATAGACGTCGATGATCAGGCCTGGCAAGCGGTCGCCTTCGCCGTGCACCAGGCGAAACATGTCATTGTCATTGGCGCCAGCCAGTTCCAGTGTGACGCGCAAAGCGTAGGCTTCGCTGATGCGTTCCTCCCAAAATGCAGCGTCGATGGGACGGTCTTCGAACGAGAGTACACGTACGGCGATCGAACCGATTTGATAGTGTCCCCAGGCCAGAAACTCGCCCTCGTTGTCTACGACTAATACCAAATCGCCCTCTTTCAGCGAATCGCTCATCCGCGCTATGGCACCCGAGAATATCCAGGGGTGAAAGCGTCTCAGACTTTCTTCCTTCTTGGGCAGGAGTTGTACCAATTTCTTGTGCTCGCCACGGATTTCATCTTCGTGAATCAATGTCGGCGCAGCTGGTTTGCGATATTTTCTCATGGTCTATTTTCGTTTTCTATCAATGTGTAATTCTTATGTCGACTATAAAGTTTCAATGCCTCGTAGAGCAGAATGCAGGCATATGCATCTGTGGCGGCATAGGTCTGTTGTGCTGCGGTCAGTACGTCGGCTTCCCAGTTGGACAGTTGGACATTCTTCGAAATCTTCTGGCGAAAGATGTTGGCAAAGAGCTTCTGCAGGCTCATATCCTTGATGCCCAGGTCGCCCACCAAATGTTGTATGTCTATGCAGCCGTTTGGACTGAACTTCTTGCGATGGCGCAGCATCAGGAAGTCGTCCTTGAGCGACAATCCCACCTTCGTGATCGATGGATCGCTCAGCAATTCCACCAGGCACGACGGCATGCCGATTTGATTCAAGCGGAAGAGGAAACACACCTTGCCATCGCAGATCTGAAGCAAAGCCACCTTGTGCGTCACTCCCTTTTTGAACGCAGGTCGCGTTTCGGTGTCGATGCCCAGCAAGGTGGATCGACGCAAAACCTGGACAGCGCGTATCGCTTCCGACTCGGATTGGATCACGACAATCTTGCCGCTGAAGACGAAGCGTGGCAGCGTAGCGATGAGTGCTTTGTTGGTACTGACGAATAGTTCGCGTTGTGGAATGATCTGCATGGCCTATTCGTATTGGTCGGAGTATCGTGCATCGTGCAGGGCACGCAGTGCATTGAGCAAGCGTTGTCCCCAATAGTGTTCAAAACTATCTATTGCTTCCACGACGGCCACTTCCATCGCCTCTTCATACCCTTCGCGGAACACCTCGACGGTGTTGCGTACGGTCTGATAGATATCCGCCAGGTTCTCGCTCACTGTGCACAGCACGGCTTGGTCGGAATATTTGAAGTCCTCCACGAATACATCCAGGTAGTCGTCCTTCTCCTTCATAATCGCCGCCACGTTGGCACGGATATAGTTGTAGTCCTCCTCGGTGACACTGTCTTCATTGTAACCCTCGGCATCAATATCTTTGCTGAGCAGCGAAGTCTTCAGGTAGAGCATGGGCAGCAGACCACGCATCACATCGACGAAGCGTGCCTGCTCCTCGCCGCGACAGTTTTCCAAATATTTGCAAAACTCTGTGCATATCGTCATCCACTCCAGCACCTGGGTGGAATAAATGTATTTGTTGCTTTGTTCCATAATACGTGCAAATTTAATGAATATTACGTATAAAGTTGACTAATCGTAACGAGAAACTTCATTTAGCATTGTCTTTTTTTGAAAAGTTTTCGTTTTGATGAAAAAAGTGCTGTGAAAACTTTGCGACGTCTCGTTGAAAAAAAGTCTAACCTTTTTTAAATTTGGTCTAACCTTTTTTGAAAAAGGTCTAATGTTTTTTTGTGGAGGTTGAAGGGGTAGAAAGTGAGTCCCCTTCAATGTCCAAATAGGCGAGGCTAATATATACATTTAGGAATATAAAATAAGAAAACGCCAACCCATTTGGGCTGGCGAAGTGGTTTAATGGTAATTGTAAAGCAGTGCTTTTGCTAAATCTGATATGTATTTGTGTGTGAACGGACTATTCTTCTTCCAATTCTTCTATTTGTCGAATGATTTCGTCTGTTTTGCGGAGGGTTTTGAATCGTTGTCGCAAGCCTATTATACCCCCGATGATTAGACCAACTGCGCCGCCGACAAGCACCCCCTTTAATAATTCGCCCTGGTAGTAATGTGTGACATCGTAAACGAACCATACAAGGAATATGATGATGAATGGAATGCCAAATTGGGGAAGCCACTTGGCGTATTGCCTTTTTAGCTTAATTGTCTTCTTGCGTACCTCGACGATGTTGCCATCTATGAAATTCTCGGGGTCAAATTGACTGTGCATGTAGTAGTTGTAGTAGGCTGCAAAGAGTAAAAAAAGTGCAGTGAAGATACTAAAATAGATAGAGAAACCCAGCAGTGGTGCAAGCCATATATAGAGGGGAGCCAAGATGATGCAAATCACCCCCTCGATGATGGCATCTCTGCGTAGCGAATAGGCCTTGCTTTTCATCGCCTGACGAATCATGCGTTTGCTGATGATTTCCTCCTTTTCCAATTGACGTGTCAAAAGCGCCAATTGCTCTTTCATTTCGCGCAATTCCTTTGAGTCTATATCGTTATTAATCATAGCTTTTATTCTTGATGATTAGACATGTTCTTTAATTCCTCTTTGATGCGGTAGAGGCGCACCGAGACATTCTTCGTAGATATACCAACGATGGCGCCGATCTCGTCGTAGGGCAAGCCTTCGAGCCACAAAAGAACGATGGCGCGGTCGAAGGGTTGCAGACGGTGTATGCGCTCATAGAGCTGCTTGATTTGCCGCGTCTCTTCATTGCCGTCGTTGAACAGGTCGATCGCCATCGATAGCGGAACCTTTTCGGCGCGTTTCTTCTTTCGGCCTAACGAAATGCAGGTGTTGAAACTGATGCGCCATATCCAGGTCTTCACGTTGCTTTCCCCCTTAAACGAGGGCATACCTTTCCAGATATTGATCACCACCTCCTGGAACAAGTCGTTGACTTCTTCTCGGTCTTTCGAGAACATATAGCACACGGTGTATATCGTATTCTTGTGCTCTCGAAGCATTTCCTCGAATGCAATTTCTGTAGTTTTCATGGTTCTTGATTTAGAATTTTACCCGTTAGACGCACGGTGTTATGGCAAAACTACATAATTTTTTTATTTTTTTCTTCTGATTTATATTTTAAAGATGGTTTGCGCAAAAAAAATGGTGCCCGATAAATTATCAAGCACCAATGTAGTTGGTTGTATTGTCGTGGTAACTTATCGTGCGATATACTTGCGTCCGCCCTGGATATAAAATCCCCTTTGTGGTTTTTCAGTAAGTTTGCGTCCGCTTAGGTCGTAAATAGCATTTATTGCTTTTTGCTCAGAAGGAGTAGCGGTGATGCCATCAGGTACGCCGGGCAACGTCAGCGTACGGTTCTCTGAATAATCACTCAGGATATAAGGCCAACAATGTTGTGGCGCTTCTGGTAAATATTTCTTTGCAGCTACCATATATTTGATGGGGCAACCATAAAAGCAAGTAGGGATTACGACGTTCTGGACGGTGTCCTTTACCGCCTTGTTTAAGAAAAAGTGTTCGCGCACTGTCCCTGCGGGAAGCTCTTGCACGATGCGTATATCATCAAGCAATAATATATCCGAGGCGGTAGAGCCATAATATGAGATATCGAAGAGACACTTTTCACGTCCACCAGAAAACGTAAATTCGTAGGTTTCCCATTCGCCTGTCCCAGCAAATCGTTTGCCGTCGACTTGATAGAAATCTTGAAGAGCTGTGTTTGTGCGTGACAGCAAATCGATATTTATTTTATGACCTAATGGTGCTTTCATGCGTAAACTCATGGTCACCTTTCCGTCAATACCAGACAGGTCGTAAGAGTTAGACCTGAGCCAACCATAATTCCCAGGCCCGAATGCACCAGACAGCCCAATTGCGCCGTCAATATAAACATGCGCATAGATTTGCCAACCAGCATAGTCATTGTCGCAAATATTATCCAGATATATTAAAGCGCGCTTAGACGTTTCCACATAAGGGGCATCTTCCGTATAACCTGTATCTTTGATATTATCAAAATTCAAATCGGCAATGACACATATACTATCTTCGCCTACTGTCTTTTGAGCATAACCAGATATGATATATTCATCTGCTCCCACGACGGGATTCCATGAAGCGGTGAAGCCATCATATTTCAAATTACTTTCTGCCTGCAACTGAGGTTGGCTGAGTGAGGTTAAACTTACTTCAATCCAATCAATTAAAATATCACTATTGCTTGCAGACATCGAAATCCGTGAAAGTCCTCCACTCCAGCCAATATCCGACAATTTCACTTCTGACCATTCATCGCTGATTTCAACAGATCCACTAGCACCTGCATAAGGCATATCCCACGCAAAGTCCAACCATTCTTTTCCAGGACTTACGCGCTTCACACGCATCTTGATTTCGAAATAACCATCTAAATCTATTTCAGGAGTTGATAAGGACGTACTTTTCTTCAACAGAGCTATTCCACCCGCTTGATAGAGGTTACCCCACCAGCGCCATCCTGAAGTTTGGAAATATCCTGGAGATTGGAAATAATCATCGTTGGAATTTATAGCTACTGTGTCTGGCGCTTCCTCTGTACCTGCCGTAAACTTCGAAAAATCTTCTGAGAGAATGACTTTGGTTTGTGCTCCAGCAATCCCGCAAAAGCAGAGGAGTAATAAGAGTGTAAATGTCTTTTTCATAGGCTATAATGTGTATTTAAGGTTGATAAACTAATTCTATTTGCAAAGTTGTATTTTTTTTTTTTTTTTGTAGCAAAATTTATTCGTGACTTTTTTGTGTTATTCAGAGTTTTTTCTCATTCAGACGACATAATTCCCCAATATGACCGATTATTTCGTCGGCTGTGCGTTGTATCTTGAAGTATTGTCCCATTGCTAATATGAACACAGTTATGAAAATGACAACGAAGGAAATACTGAAGATTATTGTGCTTGTGTTATCGGCTTGTGATAACTGGATGGCTTCGTAGATGAACCAAGTAAGGAATGTGATGTCAAATGGTATACTGATATACTTGAGCCAATTTGCATAGTACGTCTTTAATTGAAGTGTTTCTTTTTTGGCTTCTATAACGCTATTGTTTATAAAATCTTTTGGGCGGAAGTGATGATGAATATAATAGCTGTAAATTTGTGCGCAGGTAACAGCAATGCCAAAGAACAAGCACAGAGCGATAGAGAAGTGAAATAATGAATGCATGACCCATGTGAAAACAGGGATGACCGTTAGAGCCAGGATGCTTTCCAGGATAGCTTTTGTCCTTAATGAGTCTGCTTTTACTTTCATGACCTTTCGCATCAATTGTTCGTGGACAATCGTTTCTTTTTCCAGCTTTTGCTTCAACAAAGCCATTTGCCCCTTCATTTCAAGCAGTTCTTTTGAGTCAATATGTTGTGTCATGTTGGTCGGGTATTATTGGTCGGAGATTTTCTTTAGTTCCTCTTTGATGCGATAGAGACGTACGCTTACATTCTTTACAGAGATGCCGATGATGGCGGCAATTTCTTCGTAAGGAAGACCTTCGAGCCACAGCAAAACAATGGCGCGGTCAAATGGCTTAAGACGATGGATGCGGCGGTAGAGCATTTGGATCTGTTGGGTGTCGTCGTCCATGTCGCAAAATAGGTTGATGTCCATAGCGAGAGGTATGTCTTCGTGGAGTCTGCGTTTACGTTTCTCCGAAGAGCAGGTGTTGAAACTGACACGCCATATCCATGTTTCTAATTTGCTCTCGCCCTTGAAAGAGGCATAGCCCTTCCACAAGTTGATCAAAACTTCTTGGAACAGGTCGTTGACCTCGTCTGCATCTTTTGAAAACATATAGCACACCGTGTAGATGGTGCTCTTGTGCTCGTGTATTATTCTTTCAAACTCGATATCTTGAGGGTTCATAGTATATTTCATGGATATATAATTAGACGCACAAATATGCGAAAAAACTACAGTATATGGCAATATTTTTTTGTGAATTTGCGACGTGCTGTATTGTGGCAGATATTTTGTTGCTTTTTTGTAATGGCTATAATGTTGCAAAAGTGCTTAATTTATAAGAAAAAATGTGGAAAAAAGAGCGAGAAGTGTTTGCTATTTCGTAAAAAAGTGGTACTTTTGCACGCCGATTATTATCAAGCAGGGGTAAACTCTGCAAATCTATGAGTCGACAAAGCGTCTCATTGGCCGGGGCGACGAGTCATCAAAAGGCTTGTAGGTAAAGATAAATTTAGTAGTTATTTAATTAAAAATTTTACAAGAGTGGACACTTTAAGTTACAAGACCATTTCTGCTAACAAAGAGACCGTAAACAAAGAATGGGTTGTAGTTGATGCTACTGACCAAGTATTGGGTCGTCTTTGTACAAAGGTTGCCAAGCTGTTGCGTGGTAAGTACAAACCAAACTTTACTCCTCACGTAGACTGTGGTGACAATGTGATTATTATTAATGCCGACAAGGTGAGACTCACTGGTAAGAAGTGGACAGATCGCATCTATTACACTTACACAGGTTATCCCGGTGGTCAACGCGAACACACACCTGCTAGCATCATGGCTAAGCCTGATGGCGCTGAAAAATTGCTCCGTCGTGTAGTGAAGGGTATGCTTCCTAAAAACCGTCTTGCTGCGAAACTCCTCAACAACCTCTATGTGTACGAAGGAGCTGAACACAAGCACGAAGCACAATCACCCAAGGCAATTGATATTAACCTCTATAAATAATTTGCAGGTATGGAAATGATAAATGCATTAGGCCGTCGTAAGAGTTCGGTTGCTCGTATCTTTGTTACTGAAGGTACTGGTAAAATCACAATCAACAAGCGTGACCTTACTGAATACTTCCCTTCTCCTATTCTCCAGTTTGTGGTTAAGCAACCATTGGCTCTCTTGAATGTAGAAGAAAAGTATGACATCAAGGTAAATTTGAACGGTGGTGGTTTCACAGGTCAAAGCCAAGCGCTCCGCCTCGCTATCGCTCGCGCACTTGTTAAGATCAATGCAGACGACAAGAAAGCACTTCGCGCTGAAGGTTTCATGACTCGCGATTCTCGTGAGGTTGAACGTAAGAAACCAGGTCAACCAAAGGCACGTCGTCGCTTCCAATTCAGCAAGCGTTAATATCCCTTTTACTTCAATCTTTCGCACCTTATATATATTATATATGTGTATGTGTGCGAGAAAAGCAAAAGATTTACGCACAAAACGCTGAATGAAAAGTTGCACGACTAGCAACAAATCAAAATACAGTGTTTAGTATCTAAGCTTACGTGACTTTTGCAAAAGCTCAGCGACGTGAGTCGCAATAAACGGTGAGCCGCGAGACTACACGATAAGCTGGTTGAACACTCAACTTAAAAAGAACGTAAACAAAAAATTAAAACAATGTCTAGAACAAATTTTGAAACCCTCTTGGAGGCTGGCTGTCACTTTGGTCACCTCACTCGTAAGTGGAACCCCGCTATGGCTCCTTATATCTTTATGGAGCGTAATGGCATTCACATCATCGACCTTCACAAGACTGTAGCTAAGGTGGACGAAGCTGCTGAAGCTTTGAAGCAAATCGCTAAGTCTGGTCGTCGTATCCTCTTCGTAGCTACTAAAAAGCAAGCTAAGCAAGCCGTTGCTGAAAAGGCTGCTTCTGTAAACATGCCATATGTTACAGAACGCTGGGCAGGTGGTATGCTTACTAACTTCCCTACCATCCGCAAGGCAGTTAAAAAGATGGCCAATATCGATAAGCTCATGAGCGATGGTACATATTCTAACCTCTCAAAGCGTGAAATCCTCCAAATCTCACGTCAACGTGCTAAGTTGGAAAAGAACCTCGGTTCTATCGCTGACTTGACTAAGCTCCCTGCAGCTCTCTTCGTTGTTGACGTATGCAAGGAACACATCGCTGTACGCGAAGCTCAACGCCTCGGTATCCCCGTATTCGGTATCGTAGATACTAACTCAGATCCTAACTGCGTAGACTACTTGATCCCTGCTAACGATGACGCTAACAAGAGTGTTGAAGTAATCCTCGACGCTTGTTGTGCTGCTATCGCTGAAGGTCTCGAAGAACGCAAGGCTGAACGCGTAGATGCTGAAGCTGCTGGCGAAGGCAAGAAGCGTGCTACTAAGGCTCGCGCTGAGAAGAAGAACGAAGCAACTGAAGCTCCAGCTGCTGAATAATTTTAAACCTTAAAAATTTTTACTACTATGGCAGTAGGAATGGAAGATATCAAAAAGTTGCGCGCAATGACCGGTGCTGGTCTTGGTGATTGCAAGAAGGCTTTGACTGAAGCTAACGGTAGCATCGAAGGCGCAATCGAACTCATTCGTCAACGTGGTCAAGCTGTTGCAGCTAAGCGTTCAGACAGAGATGCAGCTGAAGGTTGCGTACTCTGCAAGAGCGTAGATGGCTTCAGCGCTATCATCGCCCTCAAGTGCGAAACTGACTTCGTTGCTAAGAATGAAGACTTCATCAAGTTGGCTCAAGAAATCCTCGACTTGGCTGTAGCTAACAAGTGTAAGACTGTAGAAGAAGTAAGCGCACTTCCTATGGGCGAACACACTGTAGCTGACGCTGTAGTTGCTCGCAGTGGTATCACTGGCGAAAAGATGGAATTGGATGGTTACAACTTCATCGAAGGTGACAACGTATCTGTATACGACCACATGGGCCGTCACATGCTCTGTACTATGGTTCAAACTAACAAGCCTGCTGAAGAAGCTGCACACAACGTAGCTATGCAAGTGGCTGCGATGAACCCTGTAGCTCTCGACGAAGCTAGCGTTCCTGAAAACGTGAAGGCTGAAGAGTTGAAGGTAGCTATCGAAAAGACTAAGGAAGAGCAAGTGAAGAAGGCAGTTGACGCTGCTATCAAGAAGGCTGGTTTCAATGCTTACATTGCTGAAAACGAAGAACACATCGAAGAAGGCATCATGAAGGGCAACATCACAGCTGAACAAGCTGAAGAAATCCGCCAATTGAAGAAGACTGTAGCTGAAGAAAAGGCTGCTAACCTTCCTGAACAAATGATCCAAAACATCGCTAATGGTCGTATGGCTAAGTTCTTCAAGGAATCTTGCCTCCTCAACCAAGAATACATCCAAGATAGCAAGATGTCTGTAAGCGAATATTTGAAGAGCTTTGACAAGGAACTCACTGTAGTTGCTTATAGCCGCTTCACTCTCCGCGCAGAATAATCTCTATCTTTAGCGATTAAAACAATAAAGTGCATTGGCCTCGCAGGTCGGTGCACTTTTTTTGTTTGGGAGAGTATAATCAATGGAATAGATATTGCAGTCGCCAAATACGTTTCAACCGTTGACATATTACATTCTGGTAGTACCCACAAATGCTAAAAGTATATGTCTTTTTCTATATCGTTGCCATCCCCCAAAAAACTCTCTCGAAATATATATTTTTAATATCTTTCAAAGCAACTCTGTTTATCGTGCTTTTGAACGTTTTACTATCACTATTATCAAACCCTTATCTACGCTAAAGATGAAGACAGGATGTATCATGTGTTATCTTTGCATTCGTTTATTAACAATGCGTTCTTTGACTTATTGTACATTATATCTGTTGCATGAGTCTGTATATATAATAGTGGTGTGAAAAATAAAAAAGGCACCGAGTGGGGACTCAGTGCCGTACTGTTCGGGATGTTTAATTTAATATCAGTTTAATTGCGTTTGAAAAACCTTTTCGAACAGTTTTTATGTTTTCGTATGAGATGCTATTTCTTACCACCAATGTTGAACTTATAGGTGGCGTGTAGCATGATGTAGCTCAGGAAACACTCCGTACGGTTGAAATATCTGCCACCTGCTGTGAGGTGGTTGAATTCCGACGTACGTTGTTTCAACAGGTCAACGGCTTCGAGCTGCAAGGTTAGGGCCTTGCTCTTCAGGAAACTCTGCGATATCGACGCATTCAGAATCCATTGATCGTGGTTCAATAGGTCGTCTGCATAGCCGGTGCGGGTGTAGTAGATCAGGTTGGTGTTGATCTTCATACCAAAGGGTAGGTCGACCTGAGGGGTGAGGCTGACCTCATAGGTGTGACCATTTTGGTTGTGCAAGGGCGAAGTTTTGTAGCGTGTGTAGTCGCCGCTCCACGAACCGTTGAGTGAAATGCTCCAGATGTCCTTGCGGTAACGTAGACCCAGGCCGGTGTGCGGCAAGATGCGGTTGATGGCAGACAGACCAAGCTCGTCGCCTATTGTTCCCACATAGCCAGTGTTGTGTGAGTAGTTTATTCTGGCACTGGCAGTCAGCATCCAGCAGCGAGCCGTATCCAGCGGTTGCTCGGTCCATGCCGAGCCCCATGTGCTGTAGTCGCCATTCACATTCATATAACTATAGCGTGTATAGCCTGTGTTGGGGTCGGTCTGTCGTGTGGACACTTGTGTATTACTCTGATTCTTTATCCCTAAGCTTACGCTGTAGGTGTCGCCACGTTTGGTATTGAAGAAACGACCGTAGAGGTCTACACTATTGGCCCAGCCTGCCTTCAAATCAGGATTATAGATGGTTTCCGACATAGGGTCGCTAGTGTCGCTGATCGGTAGGAGTTGGCTCAATGAGGGACGGCTTGTTCTACCATTGTAATTGAGCTCCAGGTAATTCTGCTTGTTGATGTTGTACTTCACATACGAATAGAGCCCTAATCCTAAGTGTGTGCGCTTGGGCTCGTATATATTGCCGCCGCGCTCCATATAGATTCGGTCGTGGAATAGGTTGAGCGAGGGATAAACCATTGCTTCCCACTTTTCCCATTGTCCCGACATACTGATGCGTAGAGAGTGTTGGTCGTTGTATTCGCGAGAATATTGCGAATTGAGTGAGTCGCGAGTGTATTCCAACGAATCGCCAGCCGTGGGCAGATGACCGAGAGGCAGATACGGATCGCGATAGGCGGCATAGCGGTCCAGGTTGTACAGGTTCTCATTACCTCGACTCATAGCGTGCACATAGCGATATGAAGCATTCATTTTGATATGCTCTGTCAGTCGGTCTACATAATTGATGCCTGCATCCAGATTGTAGGCCTTCTGAACTCCCAAGCCATATCTGCGTACCAAGCGCTCGGGCTCAGCCACACCGGTTTGGAAGTAGCGTATTTCTTGCCATTGATGCGCTTCATTATTGTTCTCCCTATAGCCTGCACCAAGACTGAAGTCTAATGTCCTGCCCTTCTTCTTGAAAAGGTGAGTGTATTTGGCATCGAGCGAAGCATTGTGATAATGTGCGTCTCCCAATCCGCTATGGTAGTTTGAGTAAACACCCTTTTGCTTCAAGGTCTCGTCAATAGTATTGCCCAGCAGACTTTCAGCCAACCCTTCTGTGATATCCGGCTGTGTGTGATAGGTCGAGGATTTACTCCAACTGTCCTCATCATAATTATTGTAGCTATATCTGGCAGACAGATTGATGCGATTCAGGGAGTCGATGTTGTAAGTCAATTGACCATTGATATTGGTGCGAATGTCTTTCTCAAAATTAGAACTGTGAGCATAGTTGAAGAGCGACTTGCTACCTCCAAGGAACGTCTCACTATTGTTGTGCATCACGGACGTTTGGTCGTTGTGCGCCACTTCGACATTCATATTTGTGCGCAAGTTACCCGCCTCTTTGTTGCCCTTACCATTGTCCCATTGCAACATGGCGCCAGCCTTGCGATAGGTGTAGACGCCACCAGTGCCGCTCCAATATCTCCAGTTACCATTCTCATCGACACGTTGGTTCTGACTGATATTATTCATCTGCGCATATATCGCAGTACGTCTTTTGTCGGTAAAATTTGTAGTGAAGAACTTACCAATGTAGCGCTTATCCGTACCGCCACCCAGGTTTAGATTGGTCATCCAGGTCGACTTGTATTCCTTTTTGATCTTCAGGTCTACTACGGTCGCTTTCTGCTCATCCAATTCTCCGCGAAACTCCTTCTCTTCGTCCGTCTTCTCATACACCTTTACATCCTGCACGGCATCCGTAGGCATATTAGCCAGCGCAGTATTCACGTCGCCGAAGAAAGGCTTGCCGTCGACCAAGATCTGGCTCACCGCCTTGCCTTGAAAGGTCAGGTTGCCGTCCTTGTCAATAGACACACCAGGCAGTTGATTCATCAGTGTGGCGAGCGATGCGCCTGGTGGCAAGCGCAGGGCAGAGGAGTGAAAGACCAATGTATCTTCCTTCATCGTCATCATACGTGACAGCGCTGTGACTTGGGCTTCGCTTAATTGTATGTCAGTAGCCTTGAGGGCAAGTTTCCCCAAATCAATTGCCGCCTTTTGGGATGTGAGCGACACTTGCTTTGTCAGCGATTCATAGCCTATCATATTTGTGCGGACGATGTATTTGCCTGCAGACTTTGCGCGTAGTACAAAAGCCCCATCATCATTTGTCGTAGCGATGTCTACTTGTGCAGAATCCGTTGTCAGTAGTTGCACTTTCACCATAGGTATAGCCCCTTTCGTCTCGCTATCGAAAAGTAGGCCCTTGACGCTGAATGTTTGTGCTTGTGCAACGATAGCGCAAAAGGTGAATAGTAAGGTTAGTAATTTAGGTCTCATGATGTGTTCTCAGAGTTTAAGGTTGCTCTTATTTAATTCTCTTTATCAAATTCTCAAAATCTTCCATATTTCTCGGATCAACATTGACGTCAAGCAAATGCCCTTCTCGGCCAATCAGGAAGTAGGAGGGGTATTTGTTTACTTTTAGGAAGCGCTCTACGGCTTCTTGTTGTTCAACGGGCAAGTTTACGTGTCCTACATTTTCGCCCGAAACATTGTATTCCTTGATGACATTCTTCCACGAAGTCTCGTCCGAACGATTTGCCATGTAGAGGAAGTAAATATCGTAGGGTTTCATGCGCTCGTAGAGTTCTTGACTGTGTGCCAAGGCGTCTTTGCATGGTCTACACCAAGTACCCCATACATCTATCAGTATGATTTTGCCCTTCCATGGCGCGATGAGTTCGCGCAGAATCTGTTCGCCCTCGGTGATGCCTTCCAGGTTGTCGGTAGAGAGCAGGTTGGTGGTGTTGGAGAAGTCTTTGCTCATAAGGGCGTCGTACTTCTCGTGAAGCGCAAGAACCACCTGGCGAGCAAAGTCCATCTTGATGTTTTCGTTCATCCACTGAATGGTACTCTTGGGAAGTGGTTGAACTCTGTCTTCAATAAGCCCATACAACTTTCTGGCTATGTAGATTTCCTGAAGTACAGGATCCAGTTGGATGGAGTCAATAACCGTTTGTGTTTCATCAAGTACAAGATCTACAATCAGTTCCGACTGGAAGCGTTTCAGCACCTCGCTGATGGTCTTTGCCATCTCTGTATTATTAAATTCGCTCACCATTGCCTGTCGCTCCTCCAAGGGACGACCGTCGGCCTTCTTCTGTAATTCTGCTAACTTACCTTTGTATTCCTTGAAATAGTTGAGTTCCTTGTCGGTCAGTTTGACGATACCTTTTCGCTCAAGGTTCAGAACCTTCTCAATAGCGTCACTGCCAGAAGTTTCTTCCTCCATATACTCCAAGTAATTTTGGGTCATCGTACTCAAATTGCG
This sequence comes from Bacteroidaceae bacterium, assembly GCA_017383485.1. GTDB lineage: Bacteria > Bacteroidota > Bacteroidia > Bacteroidales > Bacteroidaceae > Alloprevotella. Next base: position 14,717 of record JAFNXM010000003.1, on the reverse strand, counting down.
GTAAAGCGTATAGGGAGTTCCCATTTTGTTCCAGCATTCTTGCGTAACATAATCCATAAATTCCGGCGGCAAGGTGTCGGATTTTGCAAAGAATTTCGCTTGCATCAAGTTGCGTCCTACTTCTGCTTTGTAAAGGTTGCGGAGGTATTGGGCATAGCGTTGAGAAAGGTTGGGATGTTCCTTCAAACGGAGGTCGAGCAAACTATCTGCTGTTGCCTTTTCCTGCTTAACAAAATCAAGGTATTTCAACAATTCATTGTCAGGTAAGCTTTTGAAATCAACCTTACTCTTGCGCACTCGATAGTAGTAGGCATGGATGTCATTACCTCTAATGTCCTCTGGATAAGCCTGCAATTCGTTTTGCAAGCGTGCGTCCTTGCCCATCACCAATTGCTGTCCCGTCTTGGCGTCGTAGAGGAAGAAGTAAGTTTCTCCAGGTTCGAGTACAATATTAAACATACTTCTGCCCCAATCTATGTAAGCCTCTGTCGCATTAAGCACGGGCACCGTAATATGATAGCGACCGAGCGAATCGAGTGGTGCATTAAAGGATTCTTCCTCTTCGGTAATGAAATTCTCGATAGCGATGTCGGCAAACTTCCCGCCTCCCGCTTTGAGCAATTCGGGAGTAAGATTTTTTACCCAACCGTAGATGGTTACGCTATCCCCGGCGCGGTAGCCGTTGTCCTTGAAGGTTGTGCGGGCATCGGGGGTAGGATAATCGGGAAGTGTCTTTGTGGTAATGGCTTCGCATGCAATAGCTTTTGTCTTACCGATGCGCACTTTGCGCACACCCTTCTTCAGTTTACTCACACTAACAGCAAGTGTATCATTACTTCGAGCAATGGTAAACTCATACTTGTCCTTCTTCTGCATTTGTGAAAGGATTTGCCATACTTGGCAGTCGTAAATGATGTGCTGCCCTGTGATACCTATGAACCAATCGCCAGTCTTGTCGTTGCGCCAATAGGTGTCGGTGATACCTTGTGGCATCATATCGTTGGGGCGAATATTATATATCTGCCATCCTGCAGGTTCTATCAGGTCGAAATGCGCAGTGCCTTTGGGAAGTGCATCGAAGACGCAGACAAAATCCAGCTGTCCGCTTTCGTCCAAGAAAAATTCCTTGTCAAGTTCCAAAAGCGTAGTACCCTTGTCTCCCCACATCGGCATCTTTTTGCGAATAGGGTAATGTTTGTCGCCCACTTGTAAGTAGGCTGTCGAAGCCATCTTGATCCAGTGTTTCGGAAAGAAGTTGACGTGCATAGTCACTTCGGTGCGCTCGTCGCCCAGTTTTACTTTGGTGATGCTGAATACGTGGCTGTGGCTATTGTAACCGACTCGTGGCTGCTCCCAAGTCGTATGTGGTACTTGTGCATGTACGAAAAGAACAAAGAAGGTAAATAATAAGGTCAGTAATTTAGGTCTCATGATTTATTTGAGGTTTATTGGTTGTAGGTCATTTAATATATAACGCAGTGGAGTGCGATTTGTAACGCGAGAATGAAGGGATGTATATATCTTAGCTCACTCCACCACCACCGTCTCCTTGTATATTGTGATGGGTTGTTGTGCTTGTAGAACGGCCACTTTTACCCCGAGGTGATCTTCGGGCTCTGTCCAACCGGTGGTGCCTTCAATTTTCTTCAGCCTCACACCTCCGCTCATGATGTCGATGGTCGTGCAATGTTTGGGCAGAGGTGGGAAAATCATGACGCGGCAATGCCATTCGCCCGCGACGCCCTCTATCCAGACCGTCTGACCGAGTGGATAACCGATGTATCCGAGGATAGGGTAGACTTGGCCTGTTTTGCAGTCGCGCAGGTATTGATCTTTACCGCCGTGATAATATTTGCTCGTCCAGTTTAGTTCGTCAATCACTGCCAAATACGTTGCTTCGGGCGTACACCATATTGCCATCTTTTCAAGTCTCGAGGTTTTATAGGGTTGTGCTGCTACGGTGTGCGGGTGGGTATATATGGCGAAGGTGTTGTAGTCGCTCTCGTCATAGTTCACGGCTTCACGCTTCAATTGAGGTAGGCGAAATTGGGGCACAGTGTCGTAGGTGATTTCCGCTTGTGCCATGCGCTGGATGAGCGCTAATTCAGCCGAGTCGGTTACAACTCGCAAACCTTGGGCATTGATTGAGCCGTCGCTGTTGCGTTCTATTGAGATATATTGCTGTGCTGGCTGCATGGTCCGATGGAAACGGCACGAAGCAATGCCTACGGCGCACAGCATGAGTATGAGGTGAAAGATGGTCCTTTTCATATTGTTTGAGTAGAGGGAATGTTGGATTTTTATGGGTTTTGCCACTGCGAGACGGTATAGATGTCGCCACTTTGCAGATGATGTGTCACTTGATAGAGTTGGATGTGTTGCGTCGTCTCAGGCAGACGAGGAAATACCACGGTCACTTTGCAATTGGTGCCCTGCTTTCCCTGCAAATGGAAGTAATGCCATGCCTGAGCGGGAATACTGCGGCGCGCTTTGTAGTGGGCACCTGTAGCAAAGTCGACGATATAACTGTCCGGACCGCCGAAGCGTAGCAACTGGTCGTCGCTTTTGATGGGCCTGATGAAGGTGAGATGTGTCTCGGTTTCGGTATGTGTGATTTGCATACTCTTGTTGTCACTCGCGTCGGGAGTTGGCAAATCGTAGAGAATAGGCCATCCATCTTCAGCGTGGGTGGGACGCTCTGCTGTGTCGTCTTGTTTGTAGGCAACGATTCTCACTTCTGCGATAGATTGAGATTGTTCGGTCGCGGTGCTATCTGATTTGGCTTCAACCTTGAGTGAGTCCACTTTGCCCTTGATGGCTGTGGTATCTTTCTCAATATTTACAGTGTCGGTCAAGACCTTTGTCGTGCAGGTGTTCAAGTCTGCCGCTACCATAGTGCTGTCTATGCCGTGAACGAATGGTTCTGCCTGCTGGATTTGCAGGACGATGGGCTGCTCGTTGGGAAAAGCGTACAACACGAATACACCGCAGAGCAGCAGGAGCCAAGTCGTAGCCATCGCCTTACGCCATCTACCGACAGGTGCAGATGATTGTTGCTTCATTTCGAGGAAGCGACGGCGGATCAGGGATTTTGCAAAACCATTGGCAACAATGCTCGACGATTCGCCGATTTCGCCCAAGAGCAGAGTTTGATAGGTGTGCAGATCTTCACCTGCGCTCAGCACCATGCGGTCTGCTTCGTATTCGTGCAGGTCTCGCAGCGCCTTGCGTACATACCACAGCAAGGGGTTGAACCATAGCAGGCGCACCATCACTTCGATACACAACACATCAATATAGTGGGCGCAGGTGATATGGGCTTTTTCGTGGCGGATGAATACCTTTTCGGCTTCTGTCGTACGATTGAGGGGCAAGAATATCGTGCGCCAAAAAGAAAATGGCGTGTTGATATGCGAGGAGCGGATGATGCGATAGCCGTCGTCGCTGACTGTAGATGGCATACGGCGCATCTTGCGATACATCAGTAGCAGAGAAGAAATCATCCCCAATATCAAAATTACTGATACACCACAAATGCCAAGTAGTGCCCATTCAATATATACATGTATAGTGCGAGATGAACTCAGAGTCGTTGCTTGCTTAGGCTCGTTTGCTAATGTTGCTATTGCCGTTTGTGCAGGGGCTGCTGCAGTAGGCATGTCTTGCACCATGATGTGCCTTTCGGGATGTTTAGCCAGATAAGCGTCGGCCTCTTCTTGATTCATTTGCATGATCAAGGGAGCCTGATCTGCCGTATAGTAATGGTGTATCGCCATAGCGCAGAGTTGCACCAAGCACACCAGGGGAATGGCCAGCAAATAGCGACGCATGAAGCGGTAGCTGTGCTTGCGTGACAAAAACAGGTGATAGAAAGACAACAGCAGTAGGGATGTAGCAATGAGCCACCCGTAGCCGTATAGGTAGGGGAGAATTTCTTTCAACATAATCGGTTATGGTTTGGTAAGCAGTTGATGCCGTGGCTGTATGATGTCAGGGCATGAGTCTTACTCCTCGCTCATTTCATCCAATATCTTTTGCAATTCCTCCTTGCTCAGTTTTTCGCTCTTCACGAAGTAGGAGAAGAAACTACGCACCGAACCATGGAAGAGTGATTCGCGCGTCTCGTGCATAAAACTATTGATGTAGTCCTCGCGAGAGAGTAGGGGATGAAATACATGGGCTTTGCCCTTGCGCACAGGTCGCACCACTTCCTTGCGTGTCAGTACTTGCATCACCGTCAGCACTGTGGTATATGCCGGTTTGGGTTCGCCCATTACTTCGATGAGTTCACTTACTGTCGCTTCGCCTTTGTCCCAAAGGATATTCATCAGTTGCAATTCTGCCTTAGTCAAATTCTTTTGCATATTCTATTTATTTATTGATTTATAGTGGATTATTTATTTCGTTTTAGTCTTTTTGATGTTCAGTTAAACTTGCTTTATTGTTGTCTTACGGTGCAAATTTATTAAACAATATTCATTTACCCCCCCCCCATTAGTTAAAAGTTGTTAACAACGAAGGAGTTCTAATTTTTTCAGTATTTGAGCTTGTGATTTGTTTTCTACTGCAAATATAGTAGGTTGGTTTATTCCGACAAAATTTTTCTACGATAAATATAGTATTTGTCTACGATATTTATAGTATTTTAAGATTTCGTAGCGATTTTTCCTATTTTTGAGTGAAAAAAGTGACGTCTGAAACGCAGTAAAGCAGGGTAGGGAGCACGTGCGATTTGGGGTAAGAAAAAAAGGTTAGACCTTGTTGAAAAAAAGTCTAACCTTTTTTAAAAAAACCTAGACCTTTTTTGAAAAAGGTCTAGGTTTGTGAAATCTGCTATTTTTATGCTTTAATTTTGGCAATATGCTTTCAGTTTATCTAGTACTTTTGTAGCCGCCTCTCTGCCTTGGTCATAAATGTGCTGCATGGCTTCTGCCGATATGCCAAAGTGTCCCACTTCAATAGATTGGTGTGGGCGAATCACGATGCATCGGCCTGCGCGCTCCTCGGCTTTCACATACTCCAATTGGGCATTGTACATCTCGTGGCGCTGAGCCATTGCCTTGACCAGTTCGGGAAATTTGCGATACTTCCTTTTCATCACCGAGAGCAGCGGCATGGGTTTCTTCAGATAGCCTTCGGGTTGTGTCAGGATGACGATGTTTTTGTCATAACCCTTGTCTTGAAAAAACTTCAAGGGGATAGAATCCGAGATGCCGCCGTCCAGATATTTCTTGCCGTTCATCTCGACCATTTTTGCAACGAGTGGCATCGATGCGCTGGCACGTATCCATTCGAACAGTGTATGGCTGCCCTCTTGGCAAAGCTGATAGTGCGCCTTGCCCGTAGCCACATCTGTGCAAACCACGTGATACTCCATCGGACTAGCCTCGAAGGTTGGTGTGTCGAACACGTCATATTGAGTGGGTACGATGTGGTAGGTGAATTCTGCGTTGTAGTAATTGCCAGTGCGTAGCAGTGAACCAAATCCGCAATACCGCTTGTCGCCCGCAAATTGTTTGTTGTAGCGAATGGCTCGCCCAATTTGTCCAGTGACGTAGTTGCAACCAAAGCAAGCACCGGCCGATACGCCCACGATACCATCAATAGGAATGCCCTGCTCCATCATGACGTCCATCACGCCGGCTGAAAACAAACCGCGCATGGCGCCGCCCTCCAATACTAAACCTATCTTGTGCATATCAATGTTTCTCTTTCAAATAGTCATTAAATCGTTCTGAAAAATAAAGAAACTGGTACTTGATGCCGTTCAGCCAATAATTCCAGCTATGACCTCCTGGGCGCGAGGTGAAATCGTGTGGGATGCCAGCCTCTAATAGTTTTTTGTGCATATTGCAATTGACCTGATAGAAGAAGTCGCTTGCCCCGCATTCGAAGGTGATATTCAACTGTCCCGGCTTCAATAGGTGCGTCATGTTGACGACAGTGCTTTCCTCCCAACGTTCGGGATACTTATCATAGGCGCCCAGTCGGCCAGCGATGTTCCAGTTCTTAGGGAATGGGCGAATATCCAAACCACCCGAAAGGCTCCCGACATTTGCAAATAGGTCTTGGTGTCGGAATGCAATATAAAACGCACCATGTCCACCCATCGAAAGCCCAGTGATAGCTCTGAATCGACGATCCTTGATAGTGGCGTAATTGTGGTCGACGTAGGGAATCAATTCTTTTGAAACAAACGTCTCGTAGCAATAGCCTTGTTCGACTGGACTATCAAAATACCAACTATCATAACCTCCGTCAGGCATCACGACTACTATATTATATATGTCAGCCAACTTTCCTACGACTTCGCCTCTGCTCCAACCTTTATGATTGTCCCCGTGGCCGTGGAGCAAATATATAGTGGGATAGGTGTGGTTTGTGCTATAACTTTGTGGTGTGATGATATTCACCGGAATTGGCTTTTTCATACTCTTGCTCCAAACCTTAATCTCTTGGATTTGATAAGCAAAGCCCTGTATAGCACACAATAGTAATGATACGAATGATAGTAATATTCTTTTGGTACTCATGAGTGTGTGATGAGTTTAAAATGTCTTGCAAAGTTAACGCAACTCCTTTAATATACAAGGTTTGTGTCGCTTTTTTTAACTTATGAAGAAATACTCTGGCGACTTGTGGGTCTTAGCATTACCTATTTTGTTGTTGTTCGTGAAAAAAGCTATGCTCATTAGTGCTTAATAATATCAAAAGTAAATCAACCAGAAAAGTTGTTAACAATAAAAAAAGCAGGAAGCACCTTTTCGGAACTTCCTGCTTTTAAGTTTATGCTATTTGGATTAGCCTACCCACTTCACGTAAGAGAAGTCTTGACGATAGGGGAGGTTAGCATTCTTTGGATACATACGGAAACCAACCTTGAACGAACCAGCTACGTCGAGGCTTGTAGTCAATTCGAATGTGTGGAGGTTGCCTTCGCGCTTAACCATCTGCATTGGAATAGTAGTCTGGATCACGTCGCGGTCTTCGATGTTTTCGATAACAACGAGTTCGATACCTACAGCATCATCAAGGCCTTGTTCGTCTACGATGTGCTTGATTGTAAAGTCTTGACCAGATACGATGTTGTTGAGGTTTTCCAAACCTTCAGAAGCTACTACGTTGATGTTGTCCCAACGTTCAGCTACACATTGCTTCCAAGCAGCGATTTCCTTAGCCAACTTGTTGTCGTCCTTAGCCAATACCTTGAAACGAGCAGCTTCCTTGTTGTAGAAACGATCGTAGTAGTCGTCGAGCTGACGCTTCATAGTGTATTGAGGAGCGATTTGAGCGATTGAGTTCTTCACTGTCTTCACCCAACCTTCGCTGTAACCTTGAGCGCCGCGAGCGTAGTAGAGAGGAATGATCTCTTGTTCGAGGAGCGAGTAGATAGTAGCAGCGTCGAGACGGTCTTGGTGTTCTTGGTTTTGGTAAGTACGCTTGTCGGTCAAAGCCCAACCTGCGCCTGGACGATAACCTTCGTACCACCAACCATCGAGTACTGAGAGGTTCACAACACCATTCATGAGTGCCTTTTCACCAGATGTACCAGATGCTTCGAGAGGACGAGTAGGTGTGTTCATCCAGATATCAACACCAGATACGAGGCGGTGAGCCAATTCCATATCGTAGTTGTCGAGGAAGATGATCTTACCGATGAACTCAGGACGTTGAGAGATTTCGTAGATACGCTTGATCAAGCCTTGACCAGCACCATCAGCGGGGTGAGCCTTACCTGCGAAGAGGAATTGTACTGGGTAGTCAGGATTGTTCACGATCTTAGCCAAACGATCCAAGTCTGAGAAGAGGAGGTGAGCACGCTTGTAAGTAGCAAAACGACGAGCGAAACCAATGAGCAATGCATTAGGATTGATCTTGTCGAGCAATGATACTACGCGGCTGGGATCACCTTGGTTCTTCAACCAAGTGTCGCGGAAACGATTGCGGATGTAGTTGATGAGCTTCATCTTCAGAGCGCAACGAGTTTCCCATACTTCCTTGTCAGATACTTCGTAGATCTTTTCCCAGATCTTCATGTTGCTTTGGTCGCCCATGAAGGCCTTGTCGAAGTGCTTGCAGTAAAGTTCCTTCCATTCGCTTGCTGCCCAAGTGGGGAAGTGTACACCATTAGTCACGTAGCTAACGTGGCTTTCGTTTTCTTGCAAGTTGTAGTCTGTGTAGTAAGTATCGTGGTCGCGGATTTCGTATTCGCGGCGTGGTTCGTCTGGCATATAGCCTGGCCATGTGCCCTTGAACATCATTTGAGATACCTTACCGTGCAACCAGCTCACACCGTTCACTTCTTGACAAGTCTTGCAGAGGAATACAGACATTGAGAACTTTTCGTTCTTGTCTTCAGGATTCATACGACCGAGGCCCATGAATTCGTCCCAAGTGATGCCGAGCTTACCAGCGAATGCGTCCATGTACTTGCGGAAGAGGCCTTCTTCGAAGTAGTCGTGACCAGCAGGTACAGGAGTGTGTACGGTATAGAGTGAAGAAGCCTTAACCAATTCGAGTGCTTCGAAGAAGTTGAGACCGCTTGCTACGTAGTCAACGAGACGTTGTGCGTTGCAAAGTGCAGCGTGACCTTCGTTGCAGTGATATACGTCCTTAGTGATACCGAGCTTTTGGAGCATCAACATACCACCGATACCGAGGAGGTATTCTTGCTTGATACGGTTTTCCCAGTCACCACCATAGAGCGCTGATGTGATGCCTGCGTCGAATGGTGAGTTCATACCGTTGTCTGTGTCGAGGAGGTAGAGAGATACACGACCTACATTGACACGCCATACACTTGCGTGAACGGTGTAGCCAGGGTAGGGCACATCTACTACAACTTGGTTGCCGTTTTCATCCAACACGCGGTCGATAGGCAGGCGGTCGAAGTTTTGTGCATCGTAGTTAGCAATTTGCTGACCTTCCATCGAGAGGGTTTGAGTGAAGTAGCCGTGACGATACAAGAAACCTACAGCACACATGTCAACGTTTGAGTCAGATGCTTCCTTGATGTAGTCACCTGCCAATACACCGAGACCACCAGAGTAGATCTTGAGTACTGAGTTCAAACCGTATTCCATACAGAAGTAAGCCACGCTGGCACGCTTAGCGTTAGGCTTCACGTCCATATATGCGCGGAAATTCTTGTACACCTTTTCGATGCTTGCCAACATTACTTTGTCTTCAGCAATTTCTTCGAGACGTTCGTAAGAAATGCGGCTGAGCAATTCTACGGGATTCTTGCCGCACTTGCTCCAAAGCTTAGCGTCAATGCTTTCGAAAAGTTCAGTAGCCTCATTGTTCCAAGACCACCAAAGGTTGTGCGCGATTTCGTCGAGCACTTTGAGCGACTCGGGCAAGTGGCTCTTTACGCTCACCATCTTCCAAGTAGGCTCATTTGATTTGCAAAGTTTAACGTTCATGATTGATTGTTTAATACAATATATTTATTTTATAGATTTGCTTTTTGATCGATTGCGATTAAGGTTTAGCAATTAAGTCCCCTTGTGCATAAATTACTAAGACAAGACCCCTAATTTTTCGCTCGTTCGTTAGCCCTCAACATTCTTAAGCGCAAAAGCGTATGCCTCGAAGTAATACTTGATGAAGTGCTTCCATTGTGCTTTGTCAGCAATAGCTGCAGCTTTCTTTCTAATGTTATTACGTTCGGTTTTAGGCATCACTGTCATAGCCTTGATAGCACCACAGATAGTGCTTGCCACTTCATAATAGTTGTCGTCGTCGCGGTGTATCACTTGCACACCATCTTTCAGTTCGCCCTCATGACCCAGGATGTCGTTCACCCATTGACCGAAACCCGACAAGTCTGTTGTGATACAAGGTGTCTTGAAAGCACAACTTTCCAGCGGTGTGTAGCCCCATGGCTCGTAGTATGAGGGGTACAGACAGAGGTCGTTGGCTGCCAAAAGATCATAGTAGGGCATATTGAAGATACCATCTTCTCCCTCCAAGTAGCAAGGGATCAATACCACCTTGACAGGGTCGGCAGGAGTATTCCATAAGCCCAAGTCTTTGATCAGGCACAGGATGCGGTCCTCATTTATATTATATAGGTCATGAGTGATCATTGGTGTGGGCAATGCTTCGCCGAACTTTCCACTCTTGTCGTTCAAGCGTTCGATCAAGTCTTGGCGTGGCTCCTTTGTCCAGCAGGGCACTTCAATTAATGCCAACACTTTGTCTGACACCAATTGTTCGCCAGCACCGATTGCTTCCTTCATTTGTGCGTTCAATTGTGCCAATGCTTCCATGTATACATCAAAGCCCTTGCAGCGGAAGTCGTTTCTGCCCGAAGTGCTGACGATCAGTGTGCTGTCTGCCAACTTTTCGCCGATCAGTCGGCTTGCTACATTCAGGATGCAGGCACGAGCCTCCTTGCGCTTCTTGGTGAAGTCTGCGCCCTTGGGCACAAAGTCGTCCTCAAAGCCATTAGGCAATACCACATCGGCAGGTTTGTCTAGCAACTGTTTGCACTCGCGGTCTGTGAATGTACTCACCGTTGTGAAGCAGTCTGCACCGTGTGCACTTTGCTTTTCGATGCTGTGCTTTGCTTCCATCGACAGTTCGTGCGACATTTGGTCGCCGTTGTAACCTTCAAAATATTTGTAGAGCAATTTGTTGTTACCAGCGATAGAGCGCCCCATGCTTGTAGCGTGAGTTGTGAAGATAGTAGCCACTCGTGGTTGTGCTTTCTTCAAAAAGAGCATACCCAAGCCCGACATCCATTCGTGAGCCTGGTATACGATCTTCTTGGTCTTGCCAATGCAATTTTCTGTTACGATTTCTACAAATTTTCCAGCAGCATAGCTAAACATAGATGCTTCGTCGTAGTCGCCGTATGCTTTGATAGAATCTACTTGGAAGTATTCCCATGCCTGAGCATAAATATTATTCTTTTCTGCCATCAAGGGTTGAAAATCCACCAGTACTGCGATAGGTTGACTGGGTACGTTCCATCTACCGATGCGTACGTTCAAACCAGCTTTAGCAGAGGCGGTTCTCCACTTTGGTAGCAATTTTTTATCTTCCTGGAAAATGTTTTCTCCTTGGCCCAATTCGGGACCAATAAAAACGACCGTACCTTCGATCTCATTTTGCAAAGTGTTGGCACGCGTAGAGAGCACGGTGTGGATACCGCCCACCTTGTTGCACACTTCCCAACTCGTTTCGAAGATATAGTCAGGGGTTAAGTCATTCTTTATCATGGTCTAATTTTTGCACGTGCAAAGTTAATAAATATTTATTAGTATGCGCACGATATTTCGCTTTATTCTCAACTTTATGGCATTTATCTGCCATTCTGTAAAGTGGAGATACATTTTTTAACGGTAATAAAAACGATGGCTCGTTTACTAGTCTACTAAAAACTCGTTTACTAGTATATGGTGCACTTGTCAACTCGTACACTCGCCAACTTGTAAACTAGTAAATTTATGCTAAATGCTTATTTTTTAATGAAAAAGGGAGATCTGATCATGAAATGAAACGGATATAAAAAAGGCTGTACCGATGATGTGATGAAACTCCGAGTAAAGTAAGATTTGAGCGCCCGCACCACCTTTGTAATCCGACCCTACATCACAAATGCGATGCATATCGGCACGCCATCGGCGAGTGTAGCATTCTCGGCGTTTAAAGTAATTGATGAGAATCCCAATCGAACCAGTACAGCTTTGTATCGGCAAAGATAAAAACTTTCCTTCGTGTTGCCAAATTTTTTATATGGATTTTCTTGTCTTATAATAGATCAGCATTCGTTTTGTGAAATTTTGCCATAATAATATTCATTTTTACAATCCAAGGCTTTGTTGAAATTAGGTCTAACCTTTTTTGAATTATCCGTCGCGAAATTTTTATTAGGCCTAGGTTTTTTTTATGCAGGTTTTGCATGGGAAAAAATATAGGCTTTTATGGGGCACTATTATATAATATGTATATCATTTTGTCATTTTTGTGTGGTTTTGTCTTACTTTTCTATCTCTGTTTGGTATATTTTGTTTATCTTTGTCCAAATAGACTTAATGACTAATAGAATGACGATGAATATGGCTATCCTGAATGTAGAAGAACGCAACGAATTACGCAGAGACCTCTTTGCCCTTTATCGCAATAGCAGTTTGAAATTTAGTCGAAATGATTGGACAACGCTGGCGGATTTTATAAAAAAGAATTCGTCTGAAGTGCCCGTGCGCGACGAATTCGGTTTGTCGAAAATGGTGCGTGCAGTGGCTACAATTCGCTTGGCAGTCGATGCTATTGGGTTGAAGGGAAATGTGCTGTCGGCTTACCTTGTCGATCAGGTGTGTGAAGACGTAGATGTTGCGATTGTGCAAGTGTGTTTGGGCCAGGAGATTGCAGACACGGTTTCAGCCTTTCGTCGCATAGATGCTTTGGAAATCAAGGCGGAAACTGTCAAGACTGACAACTTCCGCAATCTGCTGGTCAGTCAAGCTGGAGATATGCGTGTCGTGCTGATCCTCATTGCAAAATGTGTGGACCAGATGCGTCGTATCCGTGATACACAGGCAGAAGATGCCAAACAGCGTATCTCTACCGAGGCGGCTTATATCTATGCTCCCTTGGCGCACAAGTTGGGGCTGTACAAGTTGAAGAGTGAACTCGAAGATTTGTCGCTGAAATATCTGGAGCATGAGGCCTACTATATGATCAAGGACAACCTGAATGCCACCAAGCGCAGTCGCGACGCCTATATCGAGCGCTTCATCGACCCTATTCGCAAGGCTTTGGACGAGCACGGCTACAAATATCATATCAAAGGGCGCACGAAGAGTATTCACTCCATTTGGCAGAAGATGAAGAAGCAAGGATGTGGCTTCCATGGTGTATTCGACCTCTTTGCTATACGTATTATATTGGATGTGCCACAGTCTCGCGAAGTGGCTGAATGTTGGAATGTTTTCTCTATTGTGACTCACCCCTATGAAACGGATACGCGCCGCCTGCGCGACTGGATCACCGTACCCAAAAGCAATGGATATATGAGCCTGCATATCACGGTGCGAGGCCCAGAAGATAAATGGGTAGAGGTGCAAATTCGATCCGAACGTATGGACGAAATTGCAGAAAATGGATTGGCGGCACACTGGCGCTACAAGGGGGTGAAGAGTAGTGGCGGAGGTGTGGATGGTTGGCTGGCAGATATTCGTGCAGCACTTGAGACAGGCAACGAACAATTGCTTTCCGACAGCCTTTCTACTGATGCTAAGAAGCAAGAGATTTATGTATTTACACCCAAGGGAGACCTCTTTCGTCTACCTCCACAATCCACAGTACTTGACTTCGCTTACCACATCCATACTGCTGTGGGTAATAGGTGTGTTGGTGCACGTATCAATGGGCGTGTAGCATCAATTCGTCAAGTGCTCAATAGCGGAGAAAAGGTGGAAATTTTGACATCGAATACACAGACACCCAAGAAAGACTGGGAAAGTGTTGTCGTGTCAAGTCATGCCAAGGCTAAAATACGTGCTGCGGTCAAGGACCTGCAAACGCGTGACACGGTGATGGCACGTGAAATTCTGGAGCGTAAACTGAAAAATCGCAAGATAGAGTGGGACGAAAGCGTGGTGAACCAATTGATACGCAAGGCGGGATATAAGGAGGCTGGTGACTTCTATCGTGCTATTGCTGAGGAAACTGTCGATCTGAACGATTTGATAGAATTGTATCAAGAACTGGCACGCCGCGAAGCTGGTACTGCTGAACGAGCAGCCACACGCTCGGCCGAGGAATTCAATATGACCGAAGAAATGATAGAGCGCGTGCAGCACACAGGCGAGGACGTCCTGGTGATCGACCGCAACCTGAAGGGGCTCGACTTCCAAATGGCGCGTTGCTGCAATCCTGTCTACGGCGACGAAGTCTTTGGTTTCGTAACCATCGGCGGCGGTATTAAGATACACCGCACGACTTGCCCCAATGCGCCTGCTTTGCGCGATAGATTTGCCTACCGCATTGTGCCCGCACGCTGGGCAGGAAAGGGTAGTGGTAAGTACGCCATAGCATTGAAAGTAATTGGTCAGGATGATTTAGGAATTGTTAATAATATTACATCTATTATATCTAAGGAACAGCGTATTATGCTCCGTAGTATCAATATTGATTCGCATGCAGGACTTTTCTCTGGTGTTCTCACGGTTATGGTCGATGATACTCAGGTGTTGAATGCTTTAATCAAGAAGCTACGTACAGTAAAGGGGGTTAAAGCTGTGTCGCGAATGTAGCTGTATGTTTAGCATTATAGATTAAATCTCACGTCAATTCATCGAGAATGGCGTGAGATTTTCTTATGTTTATTTTATCGGCGTATAATTGTCGTTTTTTTTGCATTCATTAAGTCTTTAATCCCAAATTTCTGAATAGGTTGGGCGTACTATGGTGTCATGAATTTCGTATACGGTATCGGTTAAACATCCATACGTTATAAGTATCCTCCCCTTTTGGGGGCCAGGTTGTGCTACCTCTTCATCAGTGCTTCTGAATCCTTCGTCTGTGATTAAAAATTCTCCTTCAATTAAATAACGCCATCTGCCTTTTATTAAAGTGAAAATGCGATAAACTCGCCATTGGCTCGTTACCCAAGTATGTAAATAACCCACCTCGTCTGTGCCATTTCCATCTAAGTCGCCCTCTAGAACTAAACGCGGTTGACAAATGGGGCAACCATATAATTC
>JAFNXM010000002.1 GCA_017383485.1 Bacteroidaceae bacterium | reverse complement strand
GCAACGCAGGCGTGAGCTGCTATTGGGCCTGGGTGCCCATCAAGCTGGGCTACGGCAAGTATGACGAGGGCGTTGCCATCCTGAGTCTGGGCCGCCCTATCCGCAGCACGGAGTTGACAAGTTCTTGGTAGACGAGTAAACGAGTTCTTGGTAGACGAGTTGACAAGTAAACTCTCATTTCCTTCACTTATTACAAAATTAAAAGGATATAATGACAGAATGGTTTAAAATAATTACGAGTACAGAATTGATTCGGGTTCGCACAGATGAAATTGTATATATATGTGCGGCTGGTAATTATTCAGAGATGTATTTGACGAATGGTCGAAGCCGTACTTTGACCTTTCAGTTGCATTGTTTCGAGGAACAATTCAAAAGGTTGCAAAATAATACCTTTGTACGAGTGGGTAGAAGTTTAATCATAAACAAGCGTTATGTGTTTAGCATAAATTTGACGGACCAAACACTTATGTTCACGGGGCAATCTGTGAATCAATCGATTAAGTCTCTGACTGCTTCACGAGATGCACTAAAAAAACTAATGGACGAATTAAAGATTGAAAAAAATGAGCAATAACGATTATAACAAGCAGGACCTAGAACCCGAAGTGCCTATTTTTATCATAGAAACCGACGAGGACGCGGTTACCCCCGAACAGCTGCCAGCTCCATCAAAAAACACGGTTAGCGTGAAGTGGCTTATATTCATGCTTTTACTTCTGTTCTGCTCGATAATAGCCTACGTGGGCTATCAGGTGTGGGAGAGAAACTTTGATATCGGCATAGGTATTTCTGTGTCTCCACGTGAGAATATCAAGAAGCTGGAACGCCCCATAGTTGACGAAGCGCCACAAGTCATTTTGACCCAGGATACAATCCTTGATATTGGACTAAACATATACGAATTGCACGGCCTGCAAGCAGGGTTGGAGACCAAAAGACCCTCTGAAAATGACCAGGATGTTTATCTCTATTGCTGTTCGGCCGACTATACTGCTCCTGGTAAATACCTTGGTTCATTGGTACTTAAGGGTAAGGAACAAACATTCTCGGGCTTGCGCTTAGGCTATATGGCAATGTATGGCGGCAATAATGTCATTGGTATTTCGAAAAGTGAAAAAGTGAAGAAATACATCGAGGAAAATGGTGGTGATTTCTTCAGACAATTTATCCTGTTGAGCGATGGAGAAATGCCTTTGCGCTATTACCTGCATGGCAAGGTGGAACGCTGTGCTATGGGACGTACAGAGAATGACCAGCTCTTCTTTATCACCAGCCAGCACAAGGTGACTATGCGTAGTTTTGCAAGTGCATTACGTGAATATGGTTTCGTAGATGCCATTTACATCACTGGTGGTGGCCATCAGACGTTTTATCGTGATGCTTCGGGCAAGGCTCATGATATATTCCCAGGCAGGAAACAAGGCAATCACAAGGGATTATGGCTCGTATTCCGTAAGCGTGGATAAATACCTCAATAAGCATCTTTTCTTTTGTATATCCAACCTCGTTTCGCTTTCTTTTTAAAAAAGTTTATACCCACAATTCACCTTTTGTAGGCCGTTATCTTTCGCCGAACAATCGTCGATTAACAATAAAATAAGAGGGTGCATCTTGTTGATCAAGACGCACCCTCTGGCTGTTATAACTAATCAATAAAAGATTACTTCTTGTTGAGGAAGAGGTCAGCTTGAACAGCGCAAGCTACTGTACATCCTACCATTGGGTTGTTACCAATACCGAGGAAACCCATCATTTCAACGTGTGCAGGAACTGATGAAGAACCAGCGAATTGAGCATCAGAGTGCATACGACCGAGGGTATCAGTCATACCATAAGATGCAGGACCAGCAGCCATATTATCTGGGTGAAGTGTACGACCAGTACCACCACCAGAAGCTACTGAGAAGTAAGGCTTACCAGCGAGTACACGTTCCTTCTTGTAAGTACCAGCTACTGGGTGTTGGAAACGAGTAGGGTTAGTAGAGTTACCTGTGATAGATACGTCTACATCTTCCTTCCAAAGGATAGATACACCTTCGCGTACGTCGTCAGCACCATAGCAGTTTACTGCAGCACGAGGACCATTGCTATATGCAATGCGTTGTACTTCATTAAGTTCGCCTGTGAAGTAGTCGAACTTAGTTTGTACGTAAGTAAAACCATTGATACGGCTGATGATCATAGCAGCATCCTTACCAAGACCACAGAGGATGCAACGCAATGGTTTGTCTGCGGGTCTTGACTTGTTAGCCATTTGTGCGATTTTGATAGCACCTTCAGCAGCAGCAAATGATTCGTGACCAGCAAGGAAAGCAAAGCACTTAGTGTCTTCTGAGAGCAAACGAGCTGCCAATTGTCCGTGGCCAATACCTACCTTGCGGTCGTCAGCTACTGAACCTGGTACACAGAATGCTTGCAAGCCTTCGCCGATATATTCAGCTGCTTCTACAGCATTTTTAGCCTTTTCCTTCAATGCGATAGCAGTACCTACTACATAAGCCCACTTAGCATTTTCGAAGCAAATCATCTGTGTTTCTTCGCAAGTTTGATAGGGATCGAGTCCTGCAGCTTCACAGATTTGGTTAGCTTCTTCGATAGATGAGATACCGTGTGAGTTCAAACAAGCCAGAATTTGCTTGATACGACGGTCTTGACTTTCAAATTTTACTTCTCTAATCATAATTGCAAATCCTCCTTATTTTATTCGTGACGGGGGTCAATTGATTTAACAACACCATCTTCAGCCTTAGTACGGCCGTAGGTACCTGTTACACTCTTCAAGGCTTCGTCTGCAGGCACACCCTTCTTGATAGCGTCCATAAACTTGCCCATGTGTACAAATTCGTAACCACATACTTGGTCATCCTTGTCAAGGAACATCTTAGTGATGTAACCTTCAGTCAATTGCAAGTAACGAGAACCCTTCACCTTAGTACCATAGAGAGTACCAGTTTGTGAAATCAAGCCCTTACCCAAGTCTTCAAGACCAGCACCGATTACAAGACCACCTTCAGAGAAAGCAGATTGTGTACGTCCATACACGATTTGCAAGAAGAGTTCACGCATAGCAGTGTTGATAGCATCACATACAAGGTCAGTGTTCAATGCTTCGAGGATAGTCTTACCTGGAAGGATTTCACTAGCCATAGCAGCAGAGTGAGTCATACCAGAGCAACCGATAGTTTCAATCAAGCATTCTTCGATTACACCTTCCTTCACATTCAAAGTGAGCTTACATGCACCTTGTTGTGGTGCACACCAACCCACACCGTGAGTCAGACCAGAGATGTCCTTGATTTCCTTAGCTTGCACCCACTTTCCTTCCTCGGGGATAGGAGCGGGACCATGGTTGGGGCCTTTAGCCACGCAACACATGTTTTGTACTTCGTGAGAATATTCCATATTTAAAAAATTAAGTGAATGGATTTAAAAAATCGTATTTCACGGCAAAGTTAATAAATATTTAGATACGGCACACTTTCAAGCGATATTTTTTTTGACTACTCATCTCTGCAAGAAAATCTTCAATCACTTTAATCATCCAAAAGAATCCTTTTGGTTCTGCTTGTATCATGATAAAGCGCAATCTACGTGTCGTTCAAGTTGGCTGATAAATCCTCTGAGCTACACTCCATATATTATAACAGATGTTTTCAATTGCTATAAATCTCCATAGCCGTCCTCGTCTGTGGTGGAAGTATAAGAGTCACAAGGCTTGAATCACTACAATGACGGCGACATTGGCGACAGCGACACCACATTTGGGGGTACCTTCACCCCCCAAAAGACAAGAATAAATAGACTTATTAAAAATTTTATTAAATATAAATATATAGAATATATATTATATATAATAAATTCTTATTTAACATTCTTCTCCCCGTCTTCAAACCTAAAAAAGGGTAGGGGTACCCTAGTGTAGTCTTGTCGTCGTGTCGTCAATGTCGCCACCTCCATCCCTCATGCTAATTCGCAATAAATCACATCATACTTTTCAAAATGCGTATCTTTGCATCAGAAAAAATGATGAAAAGCGCTTCTCAACAATACCTAGGAAGGTGAAAGCAAAGTCTGATGTAATCGCGCGGACATTAGATCTAGTTTTTACAAGGTTAGAACTTAAAAATGAAAAGAAGAAGAGTAGTTTGTTTGACCACTAATGGGTTATCTCTTTATACCACTAATGATTTGGGGTTTTAACCACGAATTCCCACGAATTAACACTAATTTCTTTGCGTGCTCCAAATATTCGTGCTCATTGGTGTCCATTCGTGGTTAACCCCAAAATAATCTTTGTGGTGAATTTTGAATAAACTTCTATAGATTCCCAAGATTTGCGTGAGATAATCTCTCCTAATGATTTGCGTGAGACAAAATATGTGAGAAAAAAATAAACAAAAGCACTTGATATTCTGAATAAATTTGCTAAATTTGCATGCCAATTTGCGAGTGATGCAATGGGTGCTCAATTTTAGCTCCTCGCACGGCGGCATTTTTCTGATAATAAATAATATTAATAAATAGAAAGCAGGGCTGTAATTCATATCTGGCTCACTGCACTCAAAAAAAACTTAGCAAAGATGAATATCTCATTACAAAAAGTAGGCAATGTAAAGGCTGAAATCACTGTAAGCCTCGTAAAAGCTGACTATGAAGAAAACGTAAAGAAGACACTCAAGAACTTCTGCCAAAAGGCACAAATGCCTGGTTTCCGTCCTGGTAAGGTGCCCATGGGTATGGTCAAGAAGATGTATGGTGCACAAGCAAAGGCTGACGAAGTAAACAAGCTCCTGGGTGAATCTCTCATGAACTACATCCGTGAAAACAACGTCAATATGCTCGGCGAACCTATGGCTTCTGAAAAGCAAGTGGCTCAAGATATCGAAACTCAAGAAGACTTCGAATTCATCTTCGACGTAGCTTTGGCTCCTGAATTCACTGTAGAATGCACAGCTAATGATAAGGTGGCTTACTATGATATCCAAGTGTCTGAAGAACAAGTGGAAGAACAAGTGAAGCAATTGGCACAACGTGGAGGTCATACTGAAAATGTAGATACTTACACTGACCGCGATATTGTACGTGGTGTGCTTGCAGAACTCGACGAAACTGGTATGCCTAAAGAAGGTGGCTTGCAAGTAGAAATGGCTTCTTTGATGCCTGCTTACTTCAAGAACGAAGAACAAAAGGCACTCTTCGCAACTGCTAAGACTAACGATGTGATCACTTTCTGCCCTGCTAAGGCTTATGAAGGTAGCGACGCCGAATTGGCTGCCCTCCTCAAGATTAAGAAGGAAGAAACTGCACAATACCAAGGCAACTTCTCATTCCAAGTAAATGAAATCAGCCACTTCGTAGCTGCAGAACTCAACCAAGAATTCTTCGACCAAGTATATGGCGAAGGTGCTGTAAAGAGCGAAGAAGAATTCAAGAATAAGGTAAAAGAAAACCTCCAAAACCAATTCGTAGCTGACAGTGACTACAAGTTCTTGCTCGATGTACGTGCATACCTCGAAGAAAAGGTAGGTCAATTGGAATTCCCCGACGAAATGTTGAAGAAAATCATGTTGGCTAATAATGCTGACAAGGGCGAAGACTTCGTCAACGAAAACTATGACAAGAGCATCGTAGAACTGAAGTGGCACCTTATCAAGGAACAATTGGTGAAGGCTAATGATATCAAGGTGAACGATGAAGATGTGAAGAAGACAGCTATCCAAGCTACTCGCTTCCAATTCGCTCAATATGGTATGGCTAATATCCCCGATGAATACTTGGAACAATATGCTTCTGAAATGCTTAAGAAGAAGGAACAAGTACAAGGCCTCGTAGAACGTTGCATTGACGAAAAACTTACTGCTGCACTCAAGAATGTTGTGACTTTGGAACACAAGTCTGTGACAGTAGAAGAATTCAACAAAATGTTTGAAAAGGCATAATGACTGCAAATTCCGCATCATTAAAGCATTAATATAATCAAGGAGCGAGGGGAGTGAATATTTACACCTTCGCTCTTTTCAACTAATTTAAGCTAAAGTATTATTCTACAAAATACTATTCAAAATGCTCAAAGATTTCAAGAAATTTGCTACAGCCAATCAGGGCATCAACAGCATGGTATTGGACGACGTCCTTAAAGCTCAAAGTCAATACCTCAACCCTTATATCCTCGAAGAAAGACAACTCAATGTCACACAAATGGATGTGTTCTCACGCTTGATGATGGACCGCATTATCTTCCTTGGTACACCCATCGATGATTATACTGCCAACACCCTTCAAGCTCAATTGCTCTATCTTGACTCTTGCGACCCAGGCAAGGACATTTCTATTTATATCAACTCTCCTGGTGGTTCAGTATATGCAGGTATGGGTATCTACGATACTATGCAATTTATCAACTGCGATGTAGCTACTATCTGTACAGGTATGGCAGCTTCAATGGCAGCAGTTCTCTTGGTAGCAGGCCAAGAAGGTAAGCGTTCGGCATTGCCACATAGCCGAGTGATGATACATCAACCCTTGGGAGGCGTACAAGGTCAAGCCTCTGATATTGAGATTACTGCACGCGAAATTCAAAAGTTGAAGAAAGAACTTTACACTATCATCGCCGATCACTCACACACCGATTTTGACAAAGTATGGGCAGATTCTGACCGCGACTATTGGATGACAGCTGACGAAGCTCAGGCTTATGGTATGATAGATAAAGTATTACGCAAGAAGACTAATGAAGAATAAAAACAAGAATAGATGTAGTTTTTGCGGTAGAAGTGAGGATGAAGTAGCCCTCCTTATAGCTGGACTTGAGGGTCATATCTGTGCCGACTGTGCCCGAGAAGCTGGTAGAGTGGTAGAAGAAGCCTTTCAATACAGCAAACGAACTGCAGCCAAGAATAACGAAAACCTTGACCAAAATAATATACCTAAGCCCAAGGATATTAAGGAATACTTGGACCAGTATATTATTGGTCAGGAGGCAGCTAAGCGTCATCTTGCAGTAGCTGTTTACAACCACTATAAGCGCTTGGGACAAGCCAAAGGTGAGACTGATGATGTAGAAATCGAAAAGTCCAATATCATTATGGTAGGGTCGACAGGTACGGGTAAGACCCTCTTGGCACGAACTATTGCAAAGCTATTGAAAGTCCCCTTTACCATAGTAGATGCTACTGTATTCACAGAAGCTGGTTATGTGGGCGAGGATGTAGAAAGTATCCTTTCACGCTTACTTCAAGTGGCAGAATATGATGTTAAAGCAGCCGAGAGAGGTATCGTATTCATCGACGAAATAGATAAAATTGCACGTAAAAGTGATAACCCCTCTATCACACGAGATGTCAGCGGCGAAGGGGTACAACAAGGTATGTTGAAACTGCTCGAAGGTAGCATAGTCAATGTACCCCCTAAAGGTGGACGAAAGCATCCTGACCAAGACTATATCCAGGTCAATACCAAAGATATCCTCTTCATCTGTGGAGGTGCATTCGATGGTATTGAAAAGAAGATTGCTCAGCGCCTGAATACCCACGTCGTAGGCTTCGATTCAGTACAAAACTTGCAAAAGATAGACCCCACAGATTTGATGCAATACATCAAGCCTCAAGACCTCAAGTCTTTCGGTCTTATCCCCGAAATCATCGGTCGTCTGCCAGCCTTGACCTACCTCTTACCCTTGGACCGCGAGGCGTTGAAGAATATCCTCACACAACCCAAGAATGCCATTGTCAAACAGTACGAGAAACTCTTTGCAATGGATGGGGTGGAATTGCTTTTTGAGGAAGATGCATTGGATTTTATCGTAGACAAAGCCAATGAATATAAGCTCGGCGCACGAGGACTTCGCTCTATCACAGAAAGCATCATGATGGAAGCAATGTACGAAATACCCTCGTCACGCAAGAAGCAGTTCAAAGTGACACGTGAATACGCAGAGACTCACCTTGACAAGCATTTGAACAACTAAAAAGGCAGTTACGCATAATCATAATACAAGCAAAAAATAAGTCCCACTGACAATCAGTGGGACTTATATATTATTTGTGCGTAAGTAAATAGTATTCAAATTAAAGCAAGGGATGATTTGAACTGCAAAAAGCACTGTTCAAGCTAAAGCAATGGAATATTTGGATATGAAAAAGCAATTATTTCTGACCTATACGCCATTATTTCTTATGCTTCACATCAAGGATTTCAAGGCAAATATCCGCTAAATTCTTCAAGGCCTTTCGTCCTTCCTCCCTGATTGACAATTCTTCCACCAAAGGAGTCACGACACGGAATTTACCCTTAAACACCTCGACAGTAATATCTTTGCCCATCACAAAGGGGTCGCCATCACAATGCACAGCACCCTCGGTGGGGCGTGTAATCTTGATTTTCGAAGATTTGAAGACCTTGACATGCGAGTTCTTATGCAAAGATTTTGTAAACATCTGCACCAGCACAAGGGCTGACTCTATCGTATAGAAAGGCTCCATGATAATCACGTCCATCAACCCATCTTCCATCGAAGCCAAAGGAGCGATATACGCATTATTACCATATTGTGAAGCATTGGCACAGGCAATGAGGAAAGCTTCATGTTTTTCTGAATGATCGTCGAATTCTATGGTATACTTCTCTGATTTATAGCGCACTCCTTCACGCAAAGTATTTTCTATGTAGGATAAAAAACCGCGCTTACCACCTTCTGCAAACTTCTTGCTTACAAAAGCATCAAAACCTACACCACAAGTGCAAAAGAAGGGTTTGTCGTTGATTTTTCCGTAGTCCAAATTACTAATGTTGCAGGCATTGATGACGTCGATATTACGCTTCACATTAAGCGGAATTTGCAAATGTCGAGCCAACCCATTGCCCGAGCCACAAGGGATAATCCCAAGAGCTGCAGAGGTTTGCACTACAGAACGGGCCACTTCATTAATCGTACCATCCCCACCTACAGCCACAACAATATCCACACCCGATTCTGCAGCCTCGAGTGCTAATTCTGTGGCATGTCCAGCATATTCTGTGTAGACAATGCTATGGTCAAATTTCTCCTTGTCCAGGTATTTGTCTATCTGCTGAACGATATTTTTCTTATTACTTGTGCCCGAAATAGGATTTACTATGAACAAAATCTTCTTTTTCATTCGTCTCTTTCGTTCAATATCGTCGTTTGAAGTGCAAAATTACAATTATTTTCCGTTTCCAATCATATAATAAGTATTAAAACGGCGCATTTATAAAGCTTAATTTTCCTAAGAAAGGACCTTTAGTAAACATATTGCGTATAAATGAGCATTGGTGTTGTCTAAATAAAAAAAATGCCGTAATTTTGCAGTCGAAATTTCTAAACCCCTGCATATAAATCATTAAAACATAGAATTTATGGGATTACTCCAAGATAAATTATCAAGATACACCCTGCCACAAAAGTATAAGGAACTTGGCCTTTACCCTTACTTCCGTGAAATCGAAGGTATGCAAGGTACCGAGGTAGAAATGGGTGGTAAAAACGTGCTCATGTTCGGTTCCAACGCCTATACAGGTTTGACTGGTCACCCCCGAGTGATTCAAGCAGGTATCGAGGCTATGCAAAAGTATGGTTCAGGTTGTGCGGGTTCACGTTTCCTGAATGGTACGCTTGATTTGCATGTGCAATTGGAGAAAGAATTGGCTGAATTCGTAGGTAAGGATGAAGCCCTTTGCTTTTCAACTGGTTTCACCGTCAATTCGGGTGTCATCCCTTCTCTCGTAGGTCGTCAGGACTATATCATTTGTGACGATCGCGACCATGCATCTATTGTAGACGGTCGTAGACTTTCGATGGCTACTTGCTTGAAATACAAGCACAATGACATGGCAGACCTGGAAGCACAATTACAAAAGTGCAAGCCAGAATCAGTCAAATTGATTATTGTCGACGGTGTGTTCTCAATGGAAGGCGATTTGCCCGACCTTCCCAAAATCGTAGAACTCAAGCACAAGTACAATGCTACGATTATGGTAGACGAAGCTCATGGTTTGGGCGTATTTGGTAAGAATGGACGAGGAGTTTGCGACCACTTTGGTTTGACTGATGAAGTCGACCTCATTATGGGTACTTTCAGCAAGTCTATGGCTTCAATCGGAGGTTTCATTGCCGCAGATTTCAGCATTACCAATTGGCTCCGTCATAATGCTCGCACATATATATTCAGTGCTTCAAACACCCCTGCAGCCACTGCATGTGCACTCGAAGCATTGCATATCCTCCAAGAGGAGCCCGAACGCATCGAAGCCCTGTGGGATGTGACAAATTATGCATTGAAGAAATTCCGTGAAGCAGGTTTTGAAATTGGAGAAACTGAATCACCCATTATTCCACTTTATGTGCGTGACCCAGACAAGACTTTCATTGCTACAGCTCGTGCTTTCGAAGAAGGCGTATTTATCAATCCCGTGATACCTCCAGCTTGTGCGCCCCAAGATACTTTGGTGCGCGTAGCATTGATGGCTACACATACTCACGAACAAGTCGACCGTGCTGTAGCAGCACTCAAAAAGGTATTTGTAGAGCTTGAAATCATCAAAGACTAAACTCAAATACATCAAAAGATAAGCCTGAACCTCGTAAGAAGTTCAGGCTATTTTTATGCACTTAAATACAGTGTGAAAAAGTCTATTCTTTTTTCAAACGAGACGTCGCAAAATTTCAAAAACATCAAACCTTTTTTCAACGAGCCGTCGCAAAGTTCAACAAGAGATATTGGGGTCTAACCCGAATGGATTAATTATTAAAATTCCACGAAATACCAAAGCGGAAAACCATTCTGTTCAGCGGATAATGGGGCACATAGAAGGGGCGACCCACACCAAGTTTGTGATTCACATGTGAGCAAATCACGTAGAAACGAGCCTTTTTCAAGTGGAAATTAGCATAGACATTGACCAGAGGGTAATTGCCTACCTTTTGCAGATTGTCTTGCGATTGTACGGCATATTGTCCCATAATGGGCGAGTAGGTTGGTGCATAATAAGCCGTGAAATAGCGCATATCAGCACCAAATTCGGTACTCAATACCTTTGCTATCTTAAACTTCAGATACATATTGGTATAACCCGAAAAGATGGGCACAGGCAGAGCTTCGGCGTCTGTGGAATACTGCGCCGTACCCTCAATATCCCAATTGAATATACCAAAACGCAGGTGTTGTTTCAACTGTACACCCAGCAGGCTGATATTCTTGTCGGCTTGCATCACACCGGCTCCATGCAGGGTCGTCGTGGGGTTGCTATTCCCTATTTTAACAGCACGTTCTGCCAGGTAGGTATAGTTTTGCAACGTATGATATGTAGCTCCCACCGAGGTCCCTTTGTATTGAAATTTGAAATTAGCATGAGCCGAAAATTGATTTTTCAGTTCAGTATTGTCCCACCAGGCATTGCGTGCATGAAAGTGACGCAGGTAGAAATTGGGTATCTCGTTTTGCACTCGTGCCGAAGCCAACAGATGTATCGTGTCGCGCTTTGTAGGGATATGCACAGCCACATTGCCTTCTGCATTAAATTCACTCCATTTCTTGCCAGACAAGCGATATTCTCCCAGGGCATTGAAATGAAATAAATCGCCTTGACGTTTTGAAATTTCAGCGCCGAGGTTCAGATAATTCTCCACATACGATTGCGTGGGATGGTGAAGATTGATGAATTTATACTTCTGAAAATGATGCTTGGCAAAGAATGTGAGCCCCGCCTTCATCCATGGATTAAAACCTTCGCACAGTTCGAAGCCCAAAGTATTGGCCACATCGATATAATGTGTGCGGTCGGATGCTGAATCACCGGGCAAGTAGAAATCAGCAAAGTAGTCTGTGCTATTGGCATTGTGGTGGGCATTGGAAAGGAACTGGCGCTTGTTGTAATCAAACTGCAAGGTATGAATAAAACGTGCTACAGGGATGAAATTACCCTTTTCCTGGGCTACAACAGCCCCTTCGCTCGACACACTGATACTATCCATATCTACTACTACCGAGTCTGCCATCTCGCCCTTACGTTGTCTTTTCAACTTACCAAGATTATAATGATGCGATAGGTAGAGTGTGTTGATGTAGAGCTTATTCCACGCCTTGCTGAGCACTGTGGGTATATCTGCCGTACCATATTTTTGCGTGAAGAGTTCTGGTTGTGTGACGTAGGAATCATCTTCGATACCTCCATTCTCAGTTGTTTTCAAATGTTCGCCTGTATAATGTGTATGCAGATTATATCTGTCGCCACGATACGAGGCAAAAATGGTACCATCAAACTGCGATGTGGTCTGAGTCGTATAGTAACCTCTACCCAGTGAATAGTCGAGCACAAACCCCATACCAAATTTCTTACCAGCATTGGTTGCAAATCTGGCACGTATGCGGTCTTCACCATTTTGCTTGTTGCCACAGGTGTGATAGGTGATATTCGCTATCGGAGACTTGGTGTTGGTGAACTGCAATTCGTCAGTGTCGAGCAGGAAGAAGTCGTAGGGGGTAGCAAAAAGGAATGGTGCATCTGTTTGCGAGAAGTTGCGCTCAATAGCCAAGCGATTGATGCGAGGAGAACCCAGGTTGCCCAGATAGTTGTACTCACCCGAAAGACCATCAGTCAGATTGTCGTTTTGAAACAAATGATGCACTGTATCAGGTACGGCTGGGGTGACACGAGCAAAGCGTTTATCTATCGTCCATACCTTCAAACCGACAGGAACATCCGTGGTCTGCACACTATCATTGAATTGTCCCCAATGGTCGTGCGACTCCATTTCATCATTGATACGTTGCGCTGTGACAGGCAATGTCGAAATGAGAAAAATATTTAGTATTAAAATGCCAATATTATAGTATTTATTCATAATCATAAGGATGAAACCAAATAGAGTTCTTTTTGTATGTCGAAGTAATGATAGCTGATTTATTATCGTTTACTTTAACTCATTGACAGCACCACACTCGTGACACACACCATTCTTCGCAATAAATGCCCCACACTTGCCACACGTATATTGAGGTGTAGCATGATGAAAGTGGCGGTAGAATGCAAATATGACGTAGGCCAGCAGCAAGGCATAACCTATATATATATGTACCGAAAGCGAGAAGATAATATAAAGTATTGCGCAAAGCAGAACCAAAGTGGCCAGGTAGGCTAGGTAGTCTGTGATGTGATTAAACTGGTGTGTCAAATCTTCCACAACCGCTATAAAACTGATTATAAGTAACCAAATTCCACAGATGAAAGCTATCAACACAATGGGCAGTTCGTCTGAAAAAGGATTGAGTGTGGGATGAAAGTAAAACTCGACCCATGTATCAGGCGCAAAGCGCTGAATTGTGCCATAAATTGTAGCCTCGATGGAAATCAACAAGCACAACAGGGTGGGGTAGAACGTCTCTACGTCATTATAGTGTGGAAAGCGAAGCGGACGATGCTTCTTGCGATGAATAAATATTAACAGCGCAGCCACTATGCCTATGCCAATATACACCCAAGTACTTTTCTCACTAAAATGGTATATGAATTTGGAGACAAAGTTGTCGGGTATTATTTTTTGCATCAACACCTCTTCTTTTATCCAACCATTTGCACCGTTGAAGGTTATCACTTTGTTCCACACGATGGGATGCTCGCCGTTCGCATCAATATATATATCCACGATAGCCAACTCTTGCGCACTACTTATCAGCACCGAGTCATGAGGTATCGAATCTGGCTGATGAATGTACCTTCTATCGACCGTTGTAAAGGGCGTATGTACATAGAATATATCGCTCTTCCAGTAGTGATGGCTACGCATAAAGGCGACAGAGTCTATCCTGTAGGTGTTGTCCAAATGCCAAGTGTCGCTGGAAGTATCTACACGATAATCGCAAGAAGCACATGTAAGCACCATGATTATCATTGATAGAAGCAGAGTCGCTCTATTTACTTTTTGGCTTAAAAGGCGATATATATTGGTTGATTTACGCATAATCACAAGTAATATCGTGAGAATTGGATGGGTTGGAAATAGATATTGGTTAGTATTTGCAAAATTTAGGATTCACCTTATTTATTGTTCGTTTCTCTCATTGGCTTGAGCACCTTCATTTCGCATTTTCCGCAGTTGAACTTTAGCGGGAAGGTATTACCATCTGGCAATCTAAGGAATAATTGTTCGTCAGCCCTCTTTGCAACTTTACGGCAACGCTCAGTGTGTCGCAAAATGCAGTGTTTGCATGTCATCAAGACCTGAGAATGGCTTGCATCAAGTTCGAATGCCAGGGCATCAACAGTAGCACCGTGATTTTTGTAGTACTGTTGCGAAAGTCTGTTGCTGATATTGTCCTCGCTGGTCGTATGGTACCCCATTCTATGCTTGTCGTGCGAAGGAATACCCGGCACCTCGCGCTGGTGTTGCTTAATCAAATGGCGCTCGAGCTTATCCATCAACATTCTTCTGCCTTCGTTCAGTACAGAGGTGGGGATGAAATAATCTGCATCTAAATCCACCTTAATATCAGTAGCCACAAAGGGCGTATTGCCCAACTTTGCCAATTGCTTGCGAATATTATCCGTGCCCGAAGTCTTTGCCAAGACTTTTTCAGCAATGATTTCATGGCTCACTTCTGTATTTTCATAAGCCGTAGCAGTGATGAGAAAACCTTGGGGCGTTGCAGTAAACAAAAGTTGTATTGGCAACAATCGCTTAGCCGTATCTTTGCTCAGTACTCGGTCAAAGTCGATATCAAAATTTCGCCACAGATCCATGCCTACACGTAGGGGATTATTTGGCGTATTTAAGAACAATTCGTCTCCCTCTACACTATTCACACGAATTCCTTCTTGCTTTTCCGTCAAGGGTGATATATAGCAAATACCATCACCTGCCATAGGGCGTGCAGAAAGGTTCCTGGCATAGTCGATCTTGACCTTGTTGCGGTGAACGTACTTCACTGTGCCCAGATATTCGCCAAATGATTTTGGAGAGTTGGGGTTGTAGATTACCTCCTTGTCATCCATCAAAAAATACGAAGTATATTCGCGATTGAATGTGCGATGCAGATGAGGAACAAAGTCGTAGGTATGCACACCCTCTGATGCGCGCTTAAATTCATTTGGACGACGAGCTAAAATCTCGTCTATAGCCTGACGATAAGCAGTGACGACGTTCTTCACATATTTTTCGTCTTTCAACCTGCCTTCTATCTTGAATGACATGACACCAGCATCCATCATTTCTTCCAAATACTCTATTCGCTTCATGTCTCGCAACGAGAGCAAATGCTTATCTGCCTCTAACGTCTCGCCTCTTTGATTTATCAAGTCAAAACTCAGTCGGCAGAACTGGGCACATTGACCTCTGTTGGCTGAACGTCCAAAGCAATATTGCGACGCATAGCAGCGACCACTATAACTGACGCACAATGCACCATGGACGAAAGCCTCTATATCCACCTGGCATCTGTTGGCAATGTCTTTGATTGTGGTCAGGGGCAATTCCCTGGCCAGCACTACACGAGTAAATCCTTCGCTCATACGGTGCTCTACATCCTCTACACTGCGATTGTCCATCTGTGTGGAAGCATGCAAAGCAATAGGGGGTAGGTTCATTTCGAGCAAACCCAGATCTTGTGTAATCAAGGCATCTACTCCTGCTTCATACAAGCGATGAATCAACTTTTCAGCTTCGGCTAATTCATCGTTGTATAGAATCGTGTTGAGCGTCACATATACTTTTGCACGGTAGAGGTGGGCAAAACGACACAACTCAGCAATATCCTCAACCGAATTGCCCACTGCTGAGCGCGCGCCATACTGTGGTCCGCCGATATATACGGCATCAGCGCCATGCAATATAGCTTGCATGCCGATGTGCTTATCTTTTGCAGGAGCGAGAAGTTCGATTGCTTTCATTGTTTATTTTTAGAAGGTGATGGTGATGGATAGTTTTGTGAAAAGCAGTGTTTGCAGTGAACAAAGCCTAACCTTGTAAAAATTAGGTCTAATGTAATTTCAACGAGATTACTTCAAATTTTCACAAGTCGTAGCTTTTTTTACACATTCCAAATCCAGGTTATTTCAAGTCAAATGATTGTGGTGTTGTGCGCTTTAATGCCACGATGGGCACATTGTGCAGTTCGCATCTGTCTGACTGTTGGCACTTGGCAGTAATGGTTTCTACTGCCACCTGGGGGGTATTGTTTTCCTGACTGAGATGACAGAGCCAAATGTTCTTGATATTTGGCGAAGCATATAGAGTGATGAGTTGTGCGGTCAATGTATTGCACAAGTGTCCGCTACCACTGCGTATTCTTCTTTTCAGAAATTCGGAGTAAGGTCCATTTTCGAGCATCGTGTCGTCGTAGTTGGCTTCTACAATCAGATGTTCAGCCTGCGAGACGTAATTGATAATCTCTGGGGTAACGGCACCAACATCAGTCAGAAAGCATAGTGTGCCTTCAGCCCATTGTATCAAATAACCATTATTGCCATTGCTGTCGTGAGGTACGGGGAAGGCAGTGATTTGCACATCATCGATATTAAAAGGTGTATCATGCAGCACCGTTTGTTTATATTGACGAAGCACTTTCTTTGCCATCAGGAAATTTCTCTCCATACCTTCATGCACTTGCTGACTGGTGTAGACAGGTATGCCTAGGGTGGTGGAGAACGCGCCTACTGCTCGCACATGGTCGGTATGCGAATGGCTCACAAGTATGGCCTTGATTTCTGCCATAGATAAGCCATAGTCGCCGAAATACTTCTTCAGTTTACGGTGACTGATACCTACGTCTATGATGATGCCTGTGCTGCCTATTTTCAAGTAATAGCAATTGCCGCTGCTACCACTGCCGAAGCAGTAGAGTTGTATATTTTTATCTTTTGTCATTTTCTGAGTTTTATTTGTTTCTGACCATTTTAATCACCTGGTCGCAATGTTGCAATACCTCTGTGCGATGCGTAATAAAGAGTAGTGTCTTGTCGGGATAACGTTGCATCACACGATTGAGCACTAATTGTTCGGTCGCATCATCTAATGAAGAAGTAACTTCATCCAGCAACAAGATAGGACTATCTTTCAAAAGCGCTCGAGCAATAGCAATGCGTTGGGCTTGCCCCTCGGAAAGTCCGAAACCCATCTCACCACAAATGGTGTCTACGCCCTGTGGCAATTGCTCCACGAAATCTGCTGCAGCGACATATAGCACTTCTTCAATCTGGGCGTCTGTAGCGTCAGGATTGCCCAAATAGAGATTATCGCGAATGCTACCACTGAGCAAAGTATTGCCTTGCGGAACGTAGGAGAAAAGTTCGCGTGTAGCTGGGGATACGGGGATTTGTTCGCTGTCGTTGTAGATTTCCACTTTTCCCTCAACATGCGGCAACAAGGCCAGTAGATGACGTATCAATGTAGTCTTGCCGACACCCGTTTCTCCGATAATGCCAGTGGTACTACCTGGAGGGAAATCGCAGGTAAAGTTGTCCAGAATTTTACGTTTACCCCCGTCGTAAGTATAGCTAAGCGACTCTACCCTTATGCCGTACTTACCAGATGCCGAGACTTGCTTTTTGTCGTTTTCGGTGCCGAGTATTTGCAATTCCATCAAACGTTCGGATGCAGTAAATGTATTGATGAATAATGGAATGAAACGGGTAAGAGAACGCACAGGAGACTGAATTTGACCAACCAGTTGTACAAATGCGATGAGCGAACCATAAGTGATATTGCCATGGTACAGACTGATTACTCCCCAACTAAATGTGACGATATAACCTGTGGCAAACCCAAGATTGAGTATACCCGAGGATACAGTGGAATACTTCGTCTTGTGCAGAATATGGCTTCTAAATTCTCGCTGAGTAGTCGCAAGTTTTTCGTTCATTCTATTGACGCGACCAAGTGACTTGATGATGAGTGAGTGTTGCAAACTTTCTTGAATAACGGACTGAATGCAGCTTTCACTACTGCGAATGTCGTGCGAGATTTTACGCATTTTTCGGACATAAAGTTTGCTCGTCACCAGGAATAATGGCAACAGAACGACAACAATGCAAGCCAGTGTTCGGTCCATCCAAAACAGCAAAGCAAAAGCCCCTACAAATTGCAACGATATGGTGATAAAGCTCGGGATGTTCTCTGTTATGAAAATCATTACATCCCTGACATCACGTTCCAAACGATTGACTAAATCAGCCGTATGAAAGCGCTTCAAATCACTCCAGTTGGTTTGAAGAAGATGGGAGAAAATGCCTTGTTGCAAACGATTTTGTGCTTTCGCCCCAAGCAAAGCCCTAATCCACCTTGATACAATTCCCATGACCAATTGTAGGAAAATGATACAAGCAATCATGACAAGCGTCTCGGTCAAAGTAAAGCGAGTATTATCGCCTGTTGCTACATCGATGGTCAGTTTGGTACACCACACCAGGGCAAGGTCGCTCACCACGAGCACTACTCCCACAAGGATATTCAGTAGGCTCTGATGACGATAACCTGATGATGTCTGCCACAACCATTTTAGAATTGATGGCAAGGTCTTTATCTTATCACGTTTACTCATTGTTTTTGTGTTTTAAGTCTATCGGGTGGGATAGGTGGTGTGTATTAAAACTTTCGAAATTTCATATCATCTTTCCCATCTGTATTCTGCATTATCTCTTGTCTGCTCCCCACATCATTTTGTTTCTGAGGGTATCATAGAAATGTGTGTTCAGCAACTTGACAACTTTTATCGAGTGTTCAGCACGTCGCAGATTGATCGTCACCTCATCGCTCATACTCTGGCTCCTACCATCAATTGAAATCAGGTAATTATGACTGCGACTAATGACTTTCATTTCTATTTCGGTGTCATCGCAAATAATCACTGGACGTGTAGTAAGGCTATGTGAAGCTACTGGAGAGATGACAAAAGTATTGGATTTGGGTTCTATGATAGGTCCGCCGACGCTCAGGGAATATCCCGTTGAACCTGTAGGTGTGGCTACAATCAATCCGTCTGCTTGATAATTGTTGAGCAAGCATCCACCGACATACGTCTCAATCTCAATCATCGACGAATTGTCATGTTTCAGCACCGCCACTTCGTTTAGGGCATAGGGTGCGCCGTTTAGTTCGTTGTTGCTAACACTTGCCTGGATGACCGAACGATGTTCGATTTCATACTCCCCATTGACTATTGCTTCGATAGCGGGTACAACCTGCGACAGGGGTATGTCAGCCAAGAACCCCAGGCGTCCTGCATTGATGCCAAGGATTGGTATTCCACGTTCGCCGACGCAAGCAGCGGTATGTAGGAATGTGCCGTCGCCCCCCATTGATATTGCCAAATCAGCAACGATTTCTTCGACAGGCAATACTTCAAGGTGACAATCATCGCCCAGTCGGCAAGTTTCAATCCAACTGTCTGCCATATTGCTGGGAGCTACGACGTCGATACCCATCCCATTTAGCATTTGAATCAAAGGACAGATGGACGAACCGTTGACATGTTGCTTTATTCCGCCAAATATGGCAATTCGAGTGACACTATTTTGAGGCATATTTGCTTAGAATATCCAAGATTAAAGTGATTTATATTTTTTCTTCTTTGTTAGGTATTTCGGCATTTTTTTGTATTTTTGCCTTGATATACCCTTTTTATAGGTGCAAAATTAACATTGTGGTGGCGATAGACCAAACAAATACAAAACAAATATCGTATTTCATACGATAATCGTCTATTTTTGACATCACTAAAGCTTTTTGAAAACATATTTTTTGACATCAAAACAATGACAAGGTTAAGTGTAAATATCAATAAAATCGCTACACTGCGCAATGCTCGTGGCGGCAATGTTCCCGATTTGATAAAAATGGCATGTGATATCGAGGCTTTTGGAGCAGAGGGTATCACCGTCCATCCCAGACCTGATGAACGCCACATTACTCGCCAAGATGTGTATGATTTGAAAGACACTATTTCCACCGAATTTAATATCGAAGGCTATCCTTCACCTGATTTTTGTGATTTGGTGTTAGAGATACGTCCCGCTCAGGTGACACTTGTTCCCGACGCTCCTGACCAATTGACCTCAGACCATGGTTGGGACACAATCACTCATCATGACTTTTTACAAGACGTAGTCTGTCGATTTAAGTCTGCTGGCATCCGTGTATCTATCTTTGTAGACCCTAAAGCAGAAATGATTGATGGTGCTAAGGCTGTCGGTGCTGACAGGGTAGAGCTTTACACTGCAATGTATGCAGAAGACTATGCGAAAGGTAGAGAAGAAGCGATTGCACCCTATCTTGAAGCCGCACAACATGCTAAAGCAATTGGTATAGGACTCAATGCCGGACATGATTTAAGCCTCGAAAACCTGACCTATTTCCATCAACAAATTCCATGGTTGGACGAGGTGAGCATCGGTCATGCAGTCATCAGCGATGCATTATATTTGGGCATGAAAACTACAGTTGAAAAATATCTGGACTGCCTAAAATAAATATAGATTAATACTTTCATAAGAACAAAGTAAAGTGCTTTTAATTAAAGATTTGTATTTGATATAAATCAAATAATATGAGCACTAAAAAAACTCATGATTATAAACACAAATTTCTGAAAAGAAAATGATACACTTACTTTTGGCTACAGGTTTCGAGGAAATCGAAGCAATTACCACGATAGATATACTTCGCCGATGCGGTCTTGAGGTCAAAATACTCAGCGTCACAGGTGCACGTATGATTACGGGTGCACATGGCATAGCAGTCAATGCAGATGGTCTGCTCCGCAAGAGTACAATCGCCGAATCCGAATGTATTATCCTGCCTGGTGGAATGCCAGGTGTGACCAACCTGCAAGCATCGGACTGTCTGCGCAAATGCACTATTTCTCATTTTGAAAAGGGTAAGTTGGTAGCGGCAATTTGTGCTGCCCCAATGGCTCTTGGTGCATGGGATTTGCTTGAAGGTAAGGAAGTAACTTGTTATCCAGGCTGCCAATCCGGATTAAACGGCGGAAAATACGTGAAGAAGCGTGTGGTGACGGATGGCAACCTTATCACAGCAAATGGTCCTGGTTCAGCAGCAGATTTTGCCTTTGAAATCGCAAATTATTTGTGTGACGAATATGTCGTCAAAGAGGTCAAAAAGGCCATGGGATATTAGTACCTTTTGATTAAAGAAAATATGTAGAAAAATTTCGCGACGCCTCGTTGAAAAAAGATTAGACCTTGTTGAAATTTTGCGACGCCTCGTTAAAAAAAAGCCTTACCTCGTTTTCACAGATTCTTTTGCGCCAAAACAGCGACTAATACCAATCATAAAAAAGTAATTTCTCAGTACTTAATTTTACTTTAATAAAAAAATCATCCAATTTATATAATAGCATAAATATCTGTACGGTATGAATCTGAATATGGATGTGAAATATATCAAGGGCGTAGGTCCTGTAAGAGCCGAGTTGCTTGACAAAGAACTTGGCATCAAGACCGTGGGCGACCTGTTGTATCACTTTCCATATAGATATATTGACCGCACAGAAGTACATCGTATTTCAGAACTCGTCGAGGATATGCCGTATGTCCAACTGAAGGGGCAAATATTCGATATTACTTCCGAAGGCGAAGGCAGAAAGAAGCGACTGCGTGCTACTTTTTCGGATGGCAGCGGTTGGGTAGATTTGATATGGTTTAATCAAATCAAATTTGTTGAGAAGAACCTGAAATGCAACAAAACCTATTTGCTGCTTGGAAAACCCGCAATGTGGAATGGCCGTTTCTCTATTGCTCATCCAGAAATGGATGATGCAGAGAAGGTTAATGCTATGGATGGCACATTGCAGGCACTTTATCATACTACGGATAGAATGAAAAAAAGTGCTTTGGGTAGCAAGCAGATGCAAGATATTATCAGTGCTGCATTAGAGATGGACAAGACGCCATTGCAAGAAGTTTTGCCACAACAAATCCTGATGGAGCACGACTTGATGCCATTAGACCAAGCCATAAGAGTACTGCATCGCCCTACGTCAGCAAATTTGTTGGCACAAGCGACCAATCGAATGAAGTTCGAGGAACTATTTTTTCTGCAACTCTCTTTATTGCAAAGCGCCAAGTCTCAAGCGGAAAAGAATGCTGGTTTGAAATGTGAAAGAATCGGTAAATATTTCAACGACTTCTTCCACACTTATTTGCCATTTCCCCTGACCGAAGCACAAAAGCGCGTGGTTCGCGAAATCCGTTCGGACATGCGTGGTCCCTATCAGATGAATCGTTTGCTGCAAGGCGATGTTGGTTCGGGCAAAACGATTGTAGCACTTCTCACATGCCTTATAGCTATTGATAATGGTTATCAGGCCACTATAATGGCTCCAACTGAAATACTTGCCGAACAACATTACGCCTCGATATTGCCTTTGGTCGAAGGATTAGGACTGCGTGTAGAATTACTCACGGGTAATGTCAAAGGAAAGCAAAGGAAGCAAATATTGGATGACTTGAAAGGCGGAAGCTTAGATATATTAATCGGCACACATGCACTGATTGAACCTACGGTGGTATTTAAAAATCTTGGTATTGCAATAATCGACGAACAGCATCGTTTTGGTGTGAAACAACGTGCAATGCTATGGAGCAAAAATGTACATCCACCCCATATCTTGGTAATGACTGCTACGCCAATACCTCGTACTTTAGCGATGACAGTATACGGCGACTTGGACGTCTCTATTATAGACGAATTGCCTCCAGGCAGAAAACCTATTACAACTCTGCACTATCACGAATTGGATAGACCCAAACTCTACGATGGTATACGCTATCAATTACAAATGGGTGTTCAGGTCTACTTCGTTTACCCCCTGATAGCAGAAAGTGAGAAAATTGACTTGAAGAACCTTGAGGAAGGTTTTGTAAATCTTGAAGCAGCATTTCCCGAATATCAAATAGGCAAAGTGCATGGTAAGATGTTGCCTGCCGAGAAAGATGCTGTGATGCAGGATTTCAAACAAGGGAAGTATCACATTTTAGTCTCTACGACGGTCATCGAAGTTGGGGTGAATGTGCCCAATGCTGCTGTGATGGTGGTTGAGAATGCTGAACGATTTGGTTTGTCTCAGTTGCACCAACTTAGAGGTAGAGTAGGGCGAGGTGAGAATAAAAGTTACTGCATCTTGATGACTAAAAACAAGCTGGCTGAAAATACCCAAAAGCGTATTGCTGTGATGACCGAGACTCAAGACGGGTTTGTAATAGCCGAGGAAGATATGAAACTTCGTGGTCCTGGCGATATTGATGGTACGCAGCAAAGCGGATTGCCTATCAATCTGAAAATAGCACACCTGGTCCGAGACGTTGGAGTTATGGAGAAAGCGAGAGAATGTGCCAAGAAAATATTACAGCTTGATTCCAACCACACTTTGCCTGCTAATGCCGTGATGTGGAAACATTTGAAGGAAATGAAGAAGGAAAGTAATTTCTCGGAAATCTCTTGAAACTTATATCCTGGATAAATAATTGATAACATTGAAATTCACTCTAAAAAATCAAAAAATATTAACGCGTTAAAAAATAATATTATGAAATCATTTAGCAAACACCTTGCAAGCCTTTTGCTCATTGCCTTGCTCGTACCAAGTACAGTATTGGCTCAGGAGGTTAATCGTAAGATGTATCCAGACTACAATGGGACGTTAAATCCCGACCCAAGTCTGATGAATTACAAGAAATCCCTTCCCTCTGAGGATGGTAAAAAGAGAGCGGCTACAAGTCGTCCAAGTCATGTGAATAATGCTGAATTGAAGTTCTTCCCTCCTGTCTTCAATCAAGATGGAGGTTCGTGTGGTTCGGCATCTCGTATCTGCTACATGTTCACCCATGAGCTGAATGCGTACCGCAATCTTGATGGTTCTAAGAATGAAAACAACTACCCTTCACACTTTGTGTGGTTGCTGACTAATGGTAACTCGGGTAAGGATGAATTTGTGCAAAATGTCGGTGTGCCTTCTAGTGCAACGTATGGTGGTCGCACTTATTCTTCGCTTTTTGGTTATCAGGAAGAACGTGACAACAACTTCGGCTGGATGACTGGTTATGACAAATGGTTTGAAGCCATGCACAACAGAATGTATCGCCCAGCCAACTTCCCAATGCACGTCGGTACCGAGGAAGGTCGTGAAGCTGTGAAACATTGGTTGTGGAATCACAGTGGTGACAATTCTTTCCACGGAGGTGGTATTTGCGGTATCGGTGTAGCAAGTGCCGGACTGACCTATCGTCCTATTCCCAATACGACTGCAAATAGCAATGCTGGAGTTGTAGGTCTGCAATACCTCAATACTTGGGGTCCACAGGTAGACCACGCTTTGACTATCGTCGGTTATGATGATCGTGTAGAGTTCGACCTCAACGACAATGGTATTTATGGTGAAAAGAGTGCCGACGAAGTTGGTGCATGGATTATTGTCAATTCTTGGGGTAATACCTGGGCATCAAAGGGTTTTATTTACTGTCCCTATGCTTATGGTGGTTCGTACTTCAGACAAGACGACTCTTTCTCAGGCGACTGGTGGTATCCAGAAATCTATAAGGTAAGAAAAGATTATCGCCCACTTCGCACCATTAAGTTGAAGATGGAATATTCTCGCCGTAGTGAAATTTGCCTCAGCGCAGGTGTTTCTTCAGACCTCAATGCTACTTCGCCTGAAAAGACCGTAGTGTTCGACCACTTCAAGTATGCCGGAGATGGTAACTATGGTAACACTAACCCTGCACCCCAAGTGCCAATGCTCGGTAAGTGGGCAGATGGTGTACACAACGAACCCATGGAATTCGGATACGACTTGACAGACCTTTCTGCATCGTTCGACAGAAATATGCCTTTGAAGTATTTCTTTATCATTGAAACCAAGTCTTGGGCAGCAGGTAGCGGATATATCCATAATGCTAGTATCATGGACTATGAACATGACACAAAGGGTATCGAAACACCATTTAATCTGCCAGGTGGTAAGGTGCAAATCCAGAATCGTGGCAACAAGACCATAATATCTGTAGTCGTATATGGCGAGTCTTACTATGCTCCTCAGAATCCGACCTTCACTGGCAGCACATTATCTTGGCAAGCTCCAGTCAAGTCTGGCCACAATGTCGTAGGTTATAATATATATGTAGATGGTGTCAAGCAAACCACTGTGTCTGCCAACACCTTGTCATACCAACCCTCATACAATAGTTCTGCTAAGCAAACCACCTTTGCTGTTTCAGCACTTTATGACGATGATAAGGTTGAATCTGCACAGGTGAAGACCAGTACGCCTATCCAGCCAAATGGCTTATATAATACTTCTGTCAATCTGAAGAACTCAGGTTTCTCTATTCCTAATGTCTTCACCAGCAGCTACAATCAAGCGACTGTAGAATTCTGGATTTGTCCTAATTCTTTGTCTGACTGGAATCAAGCTGCAGGCCCAGGTTGGGGCTCATTCATGTTCCATGCCAATGCCAATGGTACCTTCACAGTAGGTTGGGACACCAGCAACCGTATCAATACTTCAGCAAATTCTTTGCGTACAGGCACCTGGACTCACGTTGCATTTACTGTCAATGGCAATGTCATGACGGCTTATATCAATGGTCAGAACAAGGGTAGCATCACTTCAAGCACATATAGCGGTTTGGGAGGTTTTGGCAATTTGAACTTCCGTGCTACTGGTGGTGATGCTTGGAATGCTAAGGTTGACGAAGTTCGTGTATGGAACTATGCACGCTCTGCTTCTCAAATTTCTTCTGCTAAGAATCTCGAATTTACAGGCACCGTGATGCCTAGCGGACTTGTAGCTTACTATCGTGGCGACACCTTCACTGACGAAAATGGGGTGAACATGCTACGCGACTATATCGGAGGCAATCATGCTACATTGCTTAATAATAATTTTGCCAAGAATGATGCCACACAGCCCAGCGTGAAACCTTCAACCACTTCGCCTTCGGTTTCAATCAACTCACCTTCGGGCAATGTCTATGCTGGTATTCCTGTGAAACTTACCGCTTCTTGCTCTGAGTCTGTGTCAGAATTGCTTTGGACCATCAGTGATGCAGGCATCAACAACCTCTCGTCAGCAGCCCCAAGTGTCACATTCAAGTCTACAGGTTCAAAGACAGTGAAGGTGACAGCCAAGACGGGTTCGGGTGCTTCATCTACTGCTGAACGTACAATCTACGTCACCGAAGCTCCTGCAGCAGATGCATCTTTCACCATGTCTCAATCTACAGTGAAGAGTGGCGAACGTGTCACATTTATTCCTAATGCTCCCCAATTGGGCTATACCTACGAATGGAGCATGCCTGGTGCAGAGGTTGAGAAAGCATCGACCACTCAAGCCGCTACTACATACGCCAAGGGTGGCACATACACCGTCACATTGAGCGTCAGCACACCTTCGGGCAATACCCGCAGCACATCGCAGACTATCCGCGTCGAAGCTGCAGCGCCTAAGGTGGACTTTGCCGTATCGCCTTCGTTGATTCTGAAGGGTGAAAGTTTTACTTTGACTGACAAGTCTACCGGTGGTCCTACCGACTGGACATGGAAGTTGGTCAGCTCGGGCAACTCATTCGTAGCTATGGGACAAAATCCTACACTCACACTCGACCAACCAGGTGTCTACAACATCACCCTCACAGCCAAGAACGATGCGGGTATGTCTTCCAAGACACTCAACAAAGCGCTATACGTTGCCAATGCCGACAGCAAGAACGGACTCAACTTCGGCGGTAGTTCGGCTTCTATCTCTGCCAACTCTCCATTCACTGTGTCTCAGACAGACTTTACCATCGATTGGTGGATGAATCCTACACAGCTCGGCACCTACACCCACGGCATGGGTGATACCGACAACACGCTGTTGCTGAAGGCCAACAACAAGGGTGTCTTGCAACTGAGCATTGCTGGCAAAAAGTGCTATAGCCAAGAGGGCTACATCGTCACTGGCGAATGGCACCACTATGCCGTTACCTTCAAGAGCGGCGTCGTACAATACTATCGCGATGGCCAACTCATCACCAAGGGCAACCCTGGCATCACATCATTGACCTACAAGCCTGGCAAGTTCCAGGTCGGTGGCAGCGACACACCTTTCTATGGCTCTATCGACGAACTGCGTGTGTGGAACAAAGTCTTGTCCGTATCCAAACTGCGCACCTATGCCAATGCTCCTATCGCCAATGTGAATAATGCCGTATCGGCTGATGGACTCGTACTCTACTACGACTTCAACCAAAGCGGTGGTTCGGTACAAGACCGCACTTCCAAGGGGTATCATGCCACACGCAGTGGATTCGGCCCCGATGGCGATGCTTGGGGATTGTCTCGCGGTGTATTCGTCCTGAATTTTGGCGAAACTGCTGCACCCGAGACGGTCACTTCTACCTATCTGACCAACTATCGCAAGGCATTCGAGCACAACAATACTTTGGTCAACCCAAGCCCCTCAAATCGTTTCTACGAACTCAAGGGTTGGAAGCAAGAGGGCAATGTGAAGAGTGGCAACATCACCACAGGTGCACACGTCGATATGCAGAAGAGCCAGTGTATGACATTCACCACCACATGGGACGGTTTCTCTACACTCGCTGACCACAAGGTTTATCAGACCATCACCCTGCCTGCAGGCTACTACACCTTCACCGCTCACTACGACGAGACCTACGAAGGTCAATGCGAGGACTCCTATCTCGTCGTAGCCGAAGGCAGCACACTGCCCAGCACCAGCGCGCTGGGACAAAAAGCGCTTGCATTTAGCAAGATGGCCGAAAAGTCTGGCACTACGACCAAGAACGAAGTCAGCTTCATACTCAGCCACGAATCGCAGGTATCACTCGGTCTCGTTGTGAATATGAAGGGCAAGTCCTGCTTCACTATCCAACAGTTTGATTTGGTCAAGAGCGACTTCACCGTACTCGAGGGCAATACCACAGACGACTACGTCCTGACTGTGCCTGCTGCAGGTTATACCACAGTCAGCCTGCCCTACGACGCACGCCTCCCCGAGGGACTCCTATCTATCATGATCACCGATGTGCGCGACAACGTAGCCGTGGCTACAGCATTGCTCTCTGATGTCTTGCCAGCACGCTGCCCAGTCATCATCTGTGGCGAAGCAGGTAAATATACTTTTGAAAAGACCGCCGACCAATGTCCGACCAGCACTGGCGACAACCTGCTGGTCAGCGAACACACATCGGGTCACCCTGTGTCCACCAATATCTATTATTCACTGGACCCCACATCGCTCGGCGAACCCGCATTTGTTCCCTCTGGTTCATCCTTTGCTTCACATCGTGCATATCTGCCCATCTCTCGCACATCGGGCATCCAGTCCTACTACCTCATCCAGTTCGAAGATGTCAGTGTGGATGGCGTAAATCTGGGTACCAATAGCGATGCAGATATCTATGACATCAGCGGACGCAGGGTCACACAGACTCAGCGAGGCGTTTATATCAAGGACGGCCAGAAGGTCGTGAAATAATCCTCGGAATATAATTTTCAATCCAACCCTACAATTATGGCGTCACACCCTCGGCATGTGGCGCCATATGCTTTTATGGACGTGAGGTGGGTATAAAGGGGGTGATGAAAAGGGGGCATAAGGCAAAAAATTCATTGGTGTCTCTATGATATAAAAACATCCAGTCATTGTATCTGCATCCACAGGCCTGCAAGCCATGCCATTATAGCAGGGATTTTTCTGTAGACTATACGACATCTGCAAATGTGTCGAGTGGGTACTAAAAAATGCGACGTTTTGTTGTAAAAAAGTCTTAGATAATTTCAACGAGACGTCTCAAAATTTAAAAAAGGTAAGACTTTTTTATCATCATCCTTTGAGAGATTCGCCGTCGTGGATGAAATAACATAGCGCTTATACCGAACTCACGTTTTTATAGGCTTACTGCTTAGCTTTGCCTTGCCAGAAAATAATGTGTCGCAAAAAAAACTTACCCTATGAGACCGTTTTCTCGCCCATGAGATTTTTGCCTGACGGGATGAAACAGTGATTTCATAGGAAGAAAAAAATCTGTTCCAAGCATCACACCTAAACCTGTCGCCTGTAGGTCAGTGCTGCCAGGACGTTGAATACTACGACAAAGAGGGCGAGTAGGGCATAGTTCTGCCACAACTCTGTGAAGTGTGTACCCTTCAGATATACGGAGCGCATGATTTCGATGTAATAGCGCGGTGAGAGCAGCAGGGTGAAATCTTGTGCCCATTCTGGCATGGAACTGATGGGGGTGAGTAAACCCGACAGGAGCAGAAAGATGATGATAAAGAAGAACATCAAAAACATGGTCTGCTGAATGTTGTCAGAGATATTGGCAATGGCTACACCAAATCCTGAAAAACCAAGGATGAATAGTAACGTCGCTAAATATATGCACCATAGCGAACCTGCTGGCGACAATCCATAGACCAGCCATGCCACAGTCATAGCAATACTTATCACGACCAGTCCGATGATCCAGAAGGGGATGAGCTTGCCCAAAACAAAGGTGAATCGACCCAAGGGGGTGACGTTGATTTGCTCGATAGTGCCGCTTTCCTTTTCCTGCACAATATTGATGGCTGACAGGAAACCGCATATCATAATGAGGAGCATAATCATCAGTGCCGGTATCATCAGATAGCGATAGTCAAGGGTGGGATTGTATCGATACTGCACAGAAACTAAATCTGACATCGTAGCACCGCCATAATTGCTATTATATCCCAATAAAGATTTCTGAATACTTTGCACCAAATATTGTCCACCCAGGGCCCCCTTGGTAGCATTGACTGCATTGGCAGATATATCAATAGAGAGGGGGGAGGGAGACATGAGTTGACGCTCGAACCCCTGAGGTATCTGCATGATGATATCTACCTGGCAATCTTCGACCAAATCGAATGCCCCAGCTATACCTGTGACAGAATCGCCAGATACGAAATAGTCTGAATGACTGATATCCGAACATATACGGCGTGACAGGGTGGAGTGGTCCTGGTCGACAATGGATAGTTTGACGCCGCGTACATCCATCGTTGTGACCCATGGCATCACCAACATCACCATAACAGGGAAGATGAAAATGAGACGGGGTATGATGGGATTGCGAAATATCTGAATAAATTCCTTTTGTAAAAGTATGAATAGTTTGCGCATGGAGGTTGTTAAAGTTG
Source organism: Bacteroidaceae bacterium (assembly GCA_017383485.1). Taxonomy (GTDB): domain Bacteria; phylum Bacteroidota; class Bacteroidia; order Bacteroidales; family Bacteroidaceae; genus Alloprevotella. Next base: position 2,045 of record JAFNXM010000002.1, on the reverse strand, counting down.
ACGAGTTGACAAGTTGACGAGTTGACAAGTTGACAAGTGGACGAGTTGACGAGTGGACGAGTTGACGAGTGGACGAGTTGACAAGTGGACGAGTTGACGAGTGGACGAGTTGACGAGTGGCAGGGATTTAAGTTAATATCAATACGTCGAGCCAAAGTTTTTTTTCACTCCAACCTATCTTTAAATCTCTTTAAACTGATGGTCATCAACACTACAATCATAAGTGTCATGATAAGTACTTCCTGCCATACCGAGGATAGAGGCAAGCCCATGATCATCAGTTTGCGCACTGCTTCGATATACCATCTTGCAGGCACAAAATTGGGCAAAGGACTTAGTACGGATGGCAGATTTTCGAGTGGGAATACCATACCAGACAGCATCATCATGGGTAATAATAGCAACATTGCTGATATAAGTAAAGCTATCACCTGAGATGATGCCAGAGCTGATATCAACAACCCAAGCGAAAGGGCCAGTATCAAGTAAATGGCAGACACTACAATTATTCCCCACCAACCACCAGACATAGGCACATCAAGCAGGAAGTGTGCTATCATTAAAATAGTGAATAGATTGATGCAGGAAATGACGAAGTAGGGTATCATCTTCGCTAATATGATTTTGAAAGGTCGAGCTGGGGATACAAGCAAGACTTCCATTGTACCAACTTCCTTCTCGCGAACGATGGAAACAGATGTCATCATCGCGCAAATCAAGATGAAGATAAAACCCATAATGCCCGGCACAAAATTGTATGCAGACTTCATTTGTGGATTGTACAACATATGCAGATTGAGCATCCCTTGGGGGGTGAGGTCTGAGGTCAATACATTTTGTAAATACATTACACCTGATTGCGCTGTATTCGTATTGCTGGCATCAAACACAAACTGCATGACAGGCGGCGTATCTACCCCTTGAGCACGCTCGAGCAACAGGCGGTCGTAATCTTTGTGAAACACTACAACGACGTCTGCTTTTCCGCTACGCAATACTTGGTCTACATCGCTTTCGCTGATTTCTCCAATCATTGTAAAATAGGGATTGTGGTCTAAACGCTCAACACTTTGGCATAGCGCAGAGGTCTTCACTGGCATCACTACTGCTACGTTTAAATTGTTTATCTCCGTAGATATAGCGAACCCAAAGAGCACCATCAGCACTACCGGGATGATTAGGACTATCAACATCGTGCGTACATCTCGCAAGATATGCAGAAATTCCTTTTTGACGAAGGATAAAAAATTATTTTTCATATCAATTCTCCTTATTCTCCACGCTGTGCTCCACGAGCTAAATACCTAAACACTTCGTCCATTGATTGGGCACTATATTGCTTTTTCAAATTGCTTGGGGTGTCCAGGGCTCGAACTTGACCATCTACCATAATAGATACTCGCGTGCAATATTCTGCCTCGTCCATATAGTGCGTGGTCACAAATACTGTGGTGCCAGCATCAGCTGCCTCGTATATCATTTCCCAAAATTGGCGACGAGTAATAGGGTCTACACCGCCTGTTGGTTCGTCCAGAAAAACGACTTCGGGATGATGGATTGTGGCAACGGCAAATGCCAACTTCTGCTTCCAACCAAGAGGTAGAGACTCTACCAAAACATTGCGTTCGGAGGCGAAATGAAGTCTATCCAATATATCGTTGGCACGAATGATTGTGTCCTGTCGAGATAACCCATAGATGCCAGCAAAGAATCGGATATTTTCCCATACAGTCAAGTCGTTGTAAAGAGAAAACTTTTGACTCATATAACCGATGTGCCGTTTAATATCTTCTCCCTGAGTCATCACATCAAAACCAGCTACATTTCCACTGCCAGAGGTTGGATAACTCAATCCGCAGAGCATACGCATGGCAGTACTCTTGCCGGCTCCATTGGCGCCAAGAAAACCAAATATCTCACCAAGCTTTACTTCGAACGAAATATGGTCGACCGCAGTGAAATTACCAAAACATTTGGTCAAATCCTTTACAGATATGATGACGTCATTCATTGTTCCATTAATTTTATAAACATATCCTCAATAG